>JBKHDI010000001.1:0-160222 GCA_046541415.1 Phycisphaerae bacterium
TGCACACGATGAAGATGATCCGCCAGTTCTTCCCGCAGTACGCCGGTTGTCGGATCGCGGCGATTTCCCCCTGCATCGCCAAGAGGCGGGAGTTCGACTCCTGCGGCATGGGCGACTACAACGTGACGTTTACAGGCCTGCTGGGACACATCGAGCGGGAGGGGATTGATCTACGCGCCTGGGCGGAGTCGGAATTCGACGGCCCCCAGCCCGGGCCGGGCACGGGGTTCAGCTCTCCGGGAGGACTGGCCAGGTCGCTGCAGTTCTGGGCCGATCAGCCGCCGGAAAGGATCCGCCGGATCGAAGGGCCCGGCATGGTGTATGACTACCTGGCGGGCCTGGCCAGGCAGGTGGCCGAGCAGACCGCTCCGGATCTTGTCGACTGCCTGAGTTGCTCCAAGGGCTGCAACGCGGGGCCAGGCACGCGGCTGCAGGACAGGCAACTCGATGCCCTGGAAGCAGCGGTCGATCGGCGGCTTGTCCAGTCGTTTCGGCCGGAAGATGGCGATCCGACAGCGGCAGTCCGAAGGCTGGTTGACCGATACTGGCAACCGGGACTGTACGGCCGGGAGTATGAGGATCGCTCCGCTATCGCGCAGTTGCCCCAGCCGGACAAGCAACAGATCGATCAGGTCTACCTCGACATGCTCAAGGTCGACCAACGCGATGTCCTGAACTGCACCTCGTGCGGATACGGTTCCTGCGAGGCGATGGCCGTGGCGATCTGCCGGGGCCTGAACCGACCGGAGAACTGCAATCATTACCGTGAACTGGCGCTGAGGAACACCCAGCAGCAACTGCAGCGGTACCAGGACCAACTGGAACAGCGCGTCGAGGAGCGGACCAGCGAGCTGAGCCACTCCAACCAGCGACTCAACGAGGAGGTACGCCACCGGAAGCAGACCGAGGGGGCGTTGCGGGACTCGCAACACCAGATGGAAGACATCATCGCCAATCTTCCCGATCCGACCTTCGTGATCAACCTTGACGGGCAGGTCATTGCCTGGAACCACGCGATGGAGCATCTGACCGGGGTCCGTGCGGCCGAGATGCTGGGCAGAGGCGAGTATGAATATGCCCTGCCGTTCTACAACCAACGGCGGCCGATCCTGGTCGACTACGTCCTTCGTCATCAGCCGATGGACGACCTGTCATACCCGAGCCTGAAGTGGGAGGGGCGCACGCTGATCGCTGAGGCACAGGTCTGTGACGAGCAGGGCCGGCCCCGGTATCTGTGGGGCAAGGCCCGGGCGCTGTGCAATGCAGCCGGGCAGGTGATCGGGGCGATCGAGACCGTCCGGGACATCACCTCGATGCGGCTGACCGAGCAGGAGATGGCCCGGGCCCGCCAGGAGGCAGAGCAGGCCAACCGCGCCAAGAGCCAGTTTCTGGCCAACATGTCCCACGAGATCCGCACGCCGATGAACGGCATATTGGGGATGGCCGAGCTGGCCCTGGCCACCGAACTGACAGACGAACAGCGTGAGTACCTGACGATGGTCCGCTCGTCGGGCAACTCGCTTCTGGGGCTGATCAACGACATCCTGGACTTCTCCAAGATCGAAGCAGGGCGGCTGGAACTGGCCCGCGAACCGTTCGGCCTGTATGACTGCCTCACCGCTCCGCTGCGGGCCTTGGGGCTTCAGGCCCACGAGAAGGGCCTGGAACTGCTGGTGCAGATCAGCCCGGCCGTGCCGGCGGGTCTGGTCGGAGACGAGATGCGACTCGGCCAGGTTCTGGTGAACCTGGTCAGCAACGCGATCAAGTTCACCGACAGCGGCCACGTCCTGCTGAACATCGACCGCGTGGGGGGCCATGCCGATCGGGCCGAGCTGCTGTTCGAGGTGCAGGATACAGGTATGGGCATCGAGGCAGACAAGCAGCAGCAGGTCTTCGCCGCATTCGACCAGGTCGACGGGTCGGCGGCGCGCAGGTTCCAGGGCACGGGGCTGGGCCTGACGATTTCCGCCCAGTTGGTCGAGCTGATGGGGGGCAAGATACAGCTGCAGAGTGCCCCGTCGGCCGGCAGCACGTTCCGCTTCCGGGTCGACTTTCCGCTGCCCGATCCGCCCCTGGATGACCCCAGGACCACTCCGCCGCTGCCTGCGGGTTCTTCGGTCCTGCTGGCCGTGGAAAGCCAGCTTCTGCGGATGTCGCTGGATGAGTGGCTTCGCTTCTGGGGCCTCCAGCCGGTGATACTGCAGGACGCACGGCAGATCCGGGATCGGATGATCGCGGCGAGCGGCGACAGGCCGTCCGGGGCCATCATCGCAGCGACATCGCAGCAGGCTGTTTCCGAACTGCTGGCCGTGGCGTCCTCCGCGGATCGTTTCAACGGCCCGGTGGTCGTTCTGATTCCGCCGGCGATGCAGTCTGCCCAGCGGCAGCAACTCCGCCAGACGGGCGCGACGCAGTTGCTGGCAGTGCCCGTCCTGCCCTGCATGCTGAGATCGGCCCTGGCAGCGGTTCCGGACAGTTGCAACAAACCCGACCTGCCTGCCAGCGAGTCCGGGCCGGTTCTCGCAGAACTGCGGGTGCTGGTCGCCGAGGACAACCCGATCAACCGGAAGCTGCTGGAGGGCCTCTTGGTCAGGCGGGGGATCCGGGTGGACTTCGCCCCGGACGGACGGACCGCCCTGGACTGCATTGACAGGCAGGATTACGACCTGGTGCTGATGGATATTCAGATGCCCGGGATGGACGGCCTGGAAGCCACTGCCGAAATCCGCCGGCGCGAGCAAGACACCGGCGGTCACCTTCCGGTCGTGGCCGTTACGGCACACGCCCTGGCAGGCGACCGCCAGCGACTGCTTTCAGCGGGCATGGATGATCACCTGACCAAGCCCATCCAGCCGGCCGTCCTGGATGCCATCCTCGACCGCTACGCCGAGAAGCACCCCTTGCCAGGCTGACAGACCCCGGTCAGGACGTCGCTTCTACTGCTTCCAGTTTCTAACGGCCTGGCGTGCCTTCTCGCTGGGGCCCTGCCAGGGGCCGGCTGTCTTCTCCAGCACGATTTTGCCGTCCTTCAGCGACACGGTCTGATCACCGACGATGACTTTATCTCCCAGCATGGTGGGCTTGGGTGTCTTGCCCTTGGTGAACAGGCGGAAGCTGAGCTTCTGGCCGCCCAGGTCCACCACGGCGTCGGAGTCCTTGACCTGGCCGGTCAGTACGAGCATGGCCTCGGCATCCGACTGGCCGGAGAAGTCGACCGCCAGAGATCCGCTCGAGGTCTTGACGATCGCCGAACCGTCCTGCATGAGATCAAAGCTCTTGATGTCGCCGGTCAGCTGGCCCCAGCGATGGTCCTTGCCGAAAGCGGTAATCCAGACCGGGCCGATCTCGTGGCTCTTGGTGTGCTTGCGGGGGCGCTTGGTCAACACGGTGACGACGATGTCGTCGGCATCCTGCCAGCGGTTGCGGAACATGCAGTAGCCGAACTTGTGATCGACGCTGGCGCGGGGGATGCACTCGGCCGGGTTGACCGGCTCGAGGCCGACGGGCCAGTTGACAAAGGCCATCACCGATTGGTGCGGGTAGATGCCGATCGTGTCGTACGGCACGTTGTTCTTGATATCGTGGGCCTTGAAGAACTGGTTGTAGAACCACAGCCAGGCGGCCTTCTGGACGGGGGTGGCCACGGCGAAACCCGTGCCGAAATACGCCCCGCCGCTGATTCCGTCGCGGTCCCAGACATTGTGCGGATAGCCGTCGCGCGAGGGGAACTGGGGCTTGCCGTTGTCGACCACCGTGCCGAGCATCCATCGCAGGGAGGTCCACT
The DNA here is from genome assembly GCA_046541415.1 of Phycisphaerae bacterium. Classification (GTDB taxonomy): domain Bacteria; phylum Planctomycetota; class Phycisphaerae; order SM23-33; family SM23-33; genus CAZOVB01. Next base: position 3,785 of record JBKHDI010000001.1, read on the forward strand.
GGGCGTTAGGCCGGGGCGTGATGAAGTCCAGCCCCTGCACGTTCCGCCAGGCCTCCAGGGCGGCCAGGAAGATGATGTGGCTGGACATGGTGCCTGTTCCGTCACCTTCCATGAAGTAGCCGCCGTCGCCGAAGCCTTCGGTCAGGTTGCGGATCATGGACTTGCGGCTGGTCGGCAGGAGCTTCTGGAGTTTGTCGCTGTCGACGCCCGGGTCGTTGAGGACCGCCAGAAGGGCCATGGCCCCCCCGCCGACCTGCATGCCCCAGTGGTTGCTCCCCGGATGGTGGCGGCTGCCGCGAACCAGCTCTGCCAGCGAGGCATTGCGGCCCTCGTCGTACTGGGCGATGGCCTGGGCGATTTTCTTGCGGTAGTCGTCGTCCCAGCCGTCGTAGCAGAGGTCGTAGCCGACGGCGTACCAGCCCAGGGAGGGACCGGCCCGCAGGGCGCCTGACGGGTTTTTGAAGGAATACCGGTTATCGACCCCGCGCACGCCGGCCAGGGCGGCGTCCATGGCCTTTCGACCCAGGTCGGCATAGAGTTTCTCGCCGGTGATCTGATAGAGCAGGCCGTAACCGGCTACGTGCGAAATGGTGAACGTACCCTTCGCACCGGGATGGGCGAAGGACCCCGCATCGGCCGGGGCGTTGCCCATGTCGCCGGGCATGGTCTTGCCGTCCGAACCGTTGAGCACCTCCCGCAGCCGCTGGAGGATCGCCTTGCCCTCGGGGGTATTGGCCTTGGCCCGCAGGGCAGGCAAGTCGCTCTTGCGGAACAACAGGCGGGGGTGTTCGCCCGGTTGAGGGGGCTTGTGGCCCTGGATCTCTTCGGGCCAGGGGCCCTCTGCTACGGCTGCAGCGGCCGAAAGGGCCAGCAGCAATGCTGCGACGTTGAGTCTTGTGAGTGTCATCTTCAATCTCCAGACAAGGGTTGGTTTCAGTCGGATTCCAGACGCTGGAGCAAGGTCTCTGCCCTGCGTCCTTCGGAGGTTTCGGGGATTTCTTCTGCGATACGCTGCAGCCAAGGTTTTGCCCGCCGGATCTGCCGGATCTGCTCGGCCCGGACAGCGGACGGATCGTCGATCTGGCGGAAATTCAGGCGGACTCTCCATTCCCGGGCCGCTGAGGCCTGCCCGTTGGCGGCGGGGTACTTCTCGGCCAGTTCATTCGGATTCCCGGCGACCCACGCGCCCAGCGACGTCATGGACCAGCCTTTGGAACCGGGCTTGACCCGCACGGCCAGGGTGTGCGAGCCTTTGGTTACCGGCACGGCGAAGCTGTGGGCGTCGAGTTGCAGCGGGTTGCGGCCGTTGCCTTTCTCCAGTGTCGAGTAGACGGGCTGGCCGTCGACGAACCACTCCATGAACCAGTCAGCCGAGGCGTTGATCACCAGGTGACCGTCTGCCGGGGCTTTGATCTTTGCCATCGCCCAGGCCGACTGGGACTGCTTGACAGGCCGGGTCTGGACCGAAGAGGCCGGTTTGGGGCTCTGTCCTTCCGGCAGGTCGATCAGGGCGGTAAAATCGAGCGATCGTCCTATGGCAGCCAGGGGCATCGCCGGGAAGGATCTCGATCCGACCTCCAGCCTGTCGGGCAGCTGCTGGAGCTGCTTGCGGTCCAGAGCGCCGGCTGCTTCGGGGATCGGGCCGAACACGGTCCACTTATCCGGCCAGTTGATCCCGGAAGCGGCCTTGGCTTGCAGTGCACCGGTAACGGAAACCGGGCCCAGGGGCTGGACCGGCTGGAAGCGGGCCGGTTCGACCCGAATCCAGAGCGGGTAGTAACCGGGCAGAAGGTCGACCGGCTGGCCCGGGGCGAGGCCTTGGCCGGCCAGGAAGACCGCCACGCCCGGTGCATCCATGGTCGAGTAGATCAGCCGTCTGCTGTCGTTGTGCAGGACGGTTCCCATCAGATACGCCTGGCGCGGGTCGTCGGACAGGCCATCCAGGTCGATCCTGGCCTCGGTCCGCCGGACCTGCCAGTCGTCCAGCCGAGAGTCGTTGTGGAAACTGGTCTTCCAGTAAATCCGCTCCGGCTGCAGCGCCGAGAGCCTGCGGGAGACCCCGTCGACGACGATGGGCTGTCCCACAGCGCCGACGGGGGAATCCGGCGGCGTGGCCGAGATGCCGAACGGGCCCGCGGTCGCCCATCGGACCAGGTCCCGGCCGGGCTGGAGCTGAGTGATCGGCACGAGGCCGGGCGGCTTCTCCGCGAGCGGCTCGGGCTTCAGGGCAGTCCTGTCGTCCGGCGAGTCTTCGTAGATCCGTTCGAGGATCGTCCTGGCCGCAGCCGTCAGACTCTGCTTGGCGCCGGCAGGGCCTTCGGCGATCCGATGGATGGTATCTCCGCAGCGCAGCAGCAGGTCGTTATCGATGGCCACGGGCCCGTCGCTGTAGCCGGAAGTGGGGTTGCGGGCCAGCAGGACCGCCTGCTCTGCGGAGACATCGACCACGGTGACGTGCCGCTGCTGGGGCGTCCCGCCGGTGTGCGGGCCGCCGCGGTCGTCCGGCAGGTAGAGCAGACCACCGATCTTCACCGGCTTGCGGGCACGATTGGTGTGTCGGATCGCCGGCTTGATCCAGTCGATCCGTCTGCCGGAGGCGGCATCGAAGACGTCCAACTGCAGGCTGTAGGCCGGCGAGTGTTTGGCGTGCTCCCAGACGCGACGCCAGACGTAGTATCGCTGCCGGTCAGCTGTGCCTTCGTTGGGCCCGCCGGCGACGTACGCGTGCATCCGATCGGCGGCAAAGAGGTGCTTGCAGCCCACACCGGCCGGGGACAACCAGAGCTCGGCACCGGCCCGGCCACCTTCCCAGGCCGAGTACAGACGATTGCCCGCCGACGTGGCCGAAAGCCAGTCCCAGTAGCCCATAGCGATCCGGTCGCGCAGGATTCTGCCGTCTGCCGGATCGACCGCCTGGGCCGTCCGCGTAACCAGCACGCCCTTGGACCGGCCGGGCGATCGGGGCAGATCGAGCAGCAGCGGGGCCCCGGCATAGCGACCGACCAGCGGCTGGGCCCAGAGGACCTTACCGTCGGCGCCTACGGCCATCATTCCATGGTGGCCCGACCGGGCCTCCTGCAGTCGTCGCAGCGTGTCATTCTCCGAGCGGCCGTAGTTATGTCCCGACCGGACGGTCTTGCGGCTCTGCAGGTCCAGATCGCGATCGGCCAGCCCGTTCTGGCGGGCCCAGGCATCGGTGGCGATGCCCTCGACGATAATTCGGTTGTCCACCAGCCGGATCGAAGCGTCCGGCATGTGAGTGCGGAGGCTCCAGAGCTGTTTGCCGGATGCATCGAAACAGGCCAGCAGACCTGTCGGGACATGCACGATCGCACGTTGGCCGTCCCAGAGAGGGGGGGTAATCGTCCCGGCAGAGCGGACGAACTCCCGGCCGAGATGCTGCTCGATCAACGCCTTGCGATCTTCGGAGCCGGCCTGCTGGAAGGCCTTGGCGACCTGCTCGCCCAACAGATCCGCAACGTCTGCTTTGCTGCGCCAGAGCTCCCGGCCGGTGGCGGCGTCCAGGCAGACCAGCCAGTGAGGCCTGGCGGAGATCAAAATTCTGTTTCCGATCGGCAGGGGCTGACCGGCAGCTTGCTCGATGCTCTGGCTCCAGGCGACATTGGTCCGGCTGTCGATGTCCCAGAAATACGGGGGCCGGGGCGATTGGGGCTTGTCATCCCGGGCTGCGAGGGGCGTTGCCGGCTTGTCGGCGGAGAGGGAACTGCCGCCGATGCAGACCGAGAGTTTCAGGAAGCTCTCGGCCCGGTCATCGCGGACCATCACCAGCAGTTCGTTGGGACCTTTGGACAAGGGCACGGCCACGACGCGCGGGCCTGGCTGGTTGAAGCTCCGCTGCACGGGCGCCGGCGGCATGGCCAGCCTGCCATTGACCCAAAGAGTCGCTTCATCGCGGCTTTCCATGGCCAGCCAGACGGTCTGGTTTTGGGGGCTTTGCAGCACGGTCCGGGCCATCCACGAGCTGTCCTGGCGGCCCGGCTGACCTGTCGGCTTGCCCTTCTTGTCCCAGCTCCAGCAGGGGGGCTGGAGAACGCCCCAGCCCGATGCAGGCTGCTCCTGCCAGCGGATCTGCTCGGGACCGCGGTAGTTGTCGCCCAGTTGGTCGGCCTCTGCCGGAACCGCTGCCGCCGAAGCGGGCACGATATCGGGCAGGCAGCTGACCGGACCGGGCAGGGAAGGCTTCTGGGCCAAGGGACCGAGAATCTGCCAGTTGCGGATGAAGCGCCACTGCTGGGGACCATCGGCCGCCACTGCATCCGGCAGGGATGGGCCCTCCAGCGCAACAGGCCCGAAGAAAGGCCCGAAGTGCGGGTTGTCGGCCGTTACGACGGCGGGCGCGTCGGAATCTGTCAACGCCCATCGGGTCAGGCGGGCCACGTAGGCCGTTTCCTGCTCTTCGGTGTCGGCGGGGAATTGCGGCCAGGGCCTGCGGCAGGCCTCCAGGGCCTCGGGCAGGCAGCGGACGGGGCTGTCCAGGACCATTTGCACAGCGCGGATCTGGTTGTAGAGCACTGTCGCCTGGCGGGCGGGGGGGCCTTGCGGTTCGGCCAGCCAGTCCGAAGGATCGGATGCGGCCGGAAGCAGACCGCCTTCCAGTTCCATGACACGATCACCCAGTGGTCCGGTCGAACCGGCCTTGCCCTGCAGTGCGGTCAGGACCGCACCGCGGACTTGCGACGAGAAGTCGGCAGGCCCTTGGCGGGTGGGGCGCGTGCCTGTCTTGTTCTGCCCGACGATTTTTGCGTACCCGCCCTCGGAGACCGTGGCCGAACAGGTCCCGCTGACCCGGCCGTCCCGGATCGCAAGGTCCATTTCATAGACCGCGTACCAGGTTTGCTTGGGGAACCAGGCGTCGGGGTTCAGCTGGACCCGGAGTTGTCCGGTCAGCCTGCCGTCCTTGATCCGCAGGCCGGATGCATCGGCGCGGTGGACGCCGGCGTTCCAGGTCGGCGCGGTAACGCGGGTGTCCTGCCAGGGCCCGGCGGGCAGTGTCGTGGTCAGGACCAGAGGCCTGGAATCGATTCCGTCCTCGATTCGCAGGTGGACCCGATGGATGTCCTTCTGCAGTTGTGCGTCGATGCGGAACTGCTGGGTTCGCGGCACGGTCCGGGGGCCGAGGTACCACTGGTCCAGCAGGGACCATCGCCCGTCGGTGGTGTACAGGTGGCGTCCGCCGGGGGCCATGCGCCGGTCTCGCAGCAGGTCCAGGCGAACCTGCAACGACCCGGTACCGGACAGGAGGCCATTATTCCATTGCAGGGAATCGGCCTGGACAGGGTAGTGGAATTTGTCGCGCTGGATGCTCTGGCCCCCGTCGCGATAGAGAAAGCTGAACTTCTCCTTCTGCGTTTCCTGTCGCCACCAGGGGATCGCTGCTGTGCCGGCTAGGATTTTGCCCGCCTGGAGGGGCAGTTGCAGTTGCACGGCAAAGCCTTCGGCAGCAAGGGGCAGGTGCAGTTGAAGGACTCCATCACCGGCAGACCGCCCATCGGCCAGGCGTTTGACCAGAGCGTCACGTTTGGCTCGGAGCCTGGCCAGATCATCTGCCGACTGTCCCTGCAGCGGGCCTGTGATCAGAACCACGGTCAGGATGAGCAAGAGAATCGTCCGCACCCGCATTTCCCGGTCCTTTCTCATAAACTGCCCGGGCGCACAACAAGCCCTTTGTGCCCGCCCGAGAGCGAATCTCTGGCGTTTAAACGCCACCTCGGTCCGGGAAGACCGGCCAAAGTTGCGGAAATCGCAAACCGCGATGGCTCAATCAGTCGATGCGGGCTGCCATCACCTTACCGGATTGTTTCTCCAGAACGACCGTCTGTCCGTGATCCGGGACCAGCGTTGTCAGTTCGGGAAACTTGACATCCGCGTAGGAGACGAACTTCGCGGGGTCTTCGCTGTTGTGGGCGAACATCTCATAGTGGGCGGGGACCGCGACGGCCATGCCGCAATGTCCAGCCAGGTCGACGGCCTCCTGGTAGACCATGTTGCCGATACACCCGTCGGCCAGGCGTTGGGCGTCTCGCCCGTTGATCGGCAGAAATGCCAGGTCGATTCGCCCGAACTGCTGCAACCGCGTTTCGAGCCCTTCGTATCGGGTCGTATCCCCGGGGTGATAGATCCGCCAGGGCCCGGATTCGATGATGAACCCCAGGTACGGGTGCAGGCCGGTCTTCGGGTCCCGTTCCAGTTGTTCGTGGGCCGATGGCAGGGCGGTGATCTGAACCTGCCCGGCCTGGAAGGTATCACCATCGTCCATCGGATGCAGGCGGGGTTCATCGATCTGCAGATCCTGCCCCAGACCGCCACGGCAGATCAACGCGGGGGCCACGAACGTCGCTGCTGCGCTGGCCCGGGCCAGTTCGGGCCAGACCTTCCGGTCGATGTGGTCGCCGTGGTCGTGACTGCCGATGATGATATCGGCGTGGCGGATCTGCGGGGCCTCAAGCAGCGGCCGGACCGTTCTCTGCGGGCTGTCGGACAGGAACGGGTCGAGATAGAGGATTTTCCCGCCGAGCTTGAGGATGAAGCCGTGCTGGCCGATCCACCAGAACGCCATCCGGTCGTCGAAGACGTCTACGCGATCGATCGTCTCAATCAGTTCCGTTCCCGTTGGCATGGAACAGTCCTTTCTTTCCAGTTCCCGTGGGGGGATGATCTGGCTACTGCTGCTGGCCTGCGTCCGATGCTGCAGGGGGGCAGTAGACGAACTCGACCTTGTACAATGAGCGACCGGTGCGTTTCTCGGGAGGGTAGATCTCCTCCAGGGCCTGTCGAAGCCCGTCCAGCCCGTCCAGTCCGTCGGCCTGGGCGTCTGCGTCGTCGAGGTCGGCCAGGTCCACCTGCGAAACGGCCGTCACGTGGATTCTGCCCAGGCCCCGGACGTTGTGGAACGTGTCCGGGCGAACCAGCCGCCGCGACCAGTACCGCAGCGTCGTCTTCTTGCGTCCGTGGCGGATGTCGTCGAAGAACCGCTTCTTCATCAGCAGCATGCCCCATCTTTACACGCAGGATCCGGGCCGGTCAACCTCTGGAAGCATTCCGTTCATTGCCACCCATCCCGGGGGTCTGTACACTCGGCAGGATGAACACGCATTATGTTTATCTCGACGGACTGATCGTCCCGGCCGCCCAGGCAGCAGTCAGCGTCTACGACGTCGGTCTGCTCCACGGGGCCTCGACGTTCACGACCTTGCGGGCCCACAACTGTAAACCTTTCCGGCTGGAGGCCCACCTGGACCGTCTGGCCGATGACGTACAGGCCTTGGGTATGGACCTGTCCTTCGATCGCCGGCGCCTGGCCGATGGCCTGGCCGAACTGATCGAGGCCAACGGCCTGTCCGAAGCCCGCTGCCGGATCACCCTGACGCCCGGGGTGGCCGGGGAAGGCAAACCGACTACGCTCATTACCGCCGATCCCATGCCCGACTACCCGCGAAGGTGGTATACCGAGGGGCTCGTCGTCGCCGTTGCCGACCAGAAGCAACTGGCCGACAATCCGACCTTCGGCCACAAGACCGGCTGCTACCTGCCCCGGATGCTGGCGATGCGGGCCGCAGCCGAGAAGGGCGCCGAGGAGGCCCTCTGGTACACCACCGAGAACTTCCTGGCCGAGGCGTGCATGTGCAACGTGTTCCTGGTTTGCGACGATCTGGTGCTGACCCCGCCGCTGGATACGCCCGTCCTGGCCGGTACAGTACGTCAGGTAGTCTTGGAGCTCTGCGAGCAACTGGGCATCGAATCGGCCAACGACCGACGGTTGACGGTCCGCGAGATGCTCACCGCGTCCGAGGCCTTTCTGACCGGTTCGACCACGGGCATCCGTCCGGTGGTGCAGATCGAGAAGCACCGCGTCGGCGATCGCAAGCCCGGCCCTACTACCAGCCGACTGATCCAAGCCTATGAGCAACTGCTCGAGCAGCAGTGCCCCCCCTCGGAGGATGCCGATGCGGATTCGTGACCTGGCCGACGCGATGGAACAGATCGCCCCAACCCGCCTGGCCGAAGACTGGGACAACGTCGGGCTGCTGATCGGCGACCCGGCCGCCGAAGCTGGGCGTGTGATGCTCTGCATCGATCTGACCGATGCGGTGCTCGATGAGGCCGTCGCCCACAGCTGTCAGGCCGTCGTAGCCTACCACCCGCCGATCTTCAGGCCCATCAAGCAGATCACCCCGGCCGCCTGCCCGGTCGCCTGGCGGGCCATCGAGGCGGGCATCGCCGTCTACAGCCCCCACACCGCCCTGGACATCGCCGCCGGCGGGACCAATGACGTGCTGGCCGAGGCGTTGGAATTGATCAATGTCAGGCCGCTCCAGCCGGCCGGGCCGCAACAGCAGGCCAAGGTCGTCATCTTCCTGCCCGAGACCGACCTGGACGCGGTCAGCGGTGCGGCCTTCGAGGCCGGGGCCGGCCGCATCGGCCTCTACGACCACTGCAGCTTCTACGGCTCGGGAACCGGCACGTTCCGCGGCGGGCCCGGCAGCGATCCGACGGTGGGGCGCCCGGGGCGGAAAGAATCCGCCTCCGAGGTCCGACTGGAAACCATCTGCCCGCAGGGGCGCGTAGCCGAAGTCGTCCACGCTGTCCGCGAAGCCCACAGCTATCAGACGCCCGCGATCGATATCTACCCCGTCGGCTCGCCCGAGGAGGACCGGATCGGCATGGGACGGGTGGGCGAGTTGGCCGTCCCGGCCGAGCTGGACAGGCTGGTCGAGACCGTCAAGACCGCTTTCAGCCTGCCAGGCGTTCTGCTGGTCCGCGGGCGGGGGCCCACCGCCAGCACAAGGATCTCCCGTGTGGCCGTGGCGGCAGGCTCGTGCGGATCGATCTTCCGCTCGGCCGTCGAGGCAGGGGCCGAACTGTACCTGACCGGCGAGATGCGACATCACGACGCCCTGGCTGCCGCGGCGGCCGGGCTGCACGTCGTAGCGCTGTGTCATTCCAATTCCGAGCGGATAGCCCTGGCCAACCTGGCCGAGACGCTCACCGAGAGAATCGAGGACGACGTGGAGCTGTTCATCTCCGAACGTGACGCCGACCCCTTTACCATTGCCTGAGAACAACTGAGCATAGAAGGATTGAATCGATGAACGTACTGCTGATCGGAGGAAGCGGAAACATCTCCACCGAAGTCGCCCGGGCCCTGGCCGAGCGGAACCACGAAGTGATGGTCCTGTCGCGCGGTAACAGGCCGGTCGACCCGAAGTACACCCACATCCGCGCTTCTCGGGATGATGCAGGCGCGATGGCCGCGGCGATCCGCGATTCCGGCAAAGAACCGGACGTGGTAATCAACTTTTTGGGCTTCGGCGTCGAGGACTGCAAGATCGACCACGAGGTCTTTGCCGGCAAGATCCGCCAGTACATCTTCATCTCCACGGCGATGGTCTATTCCAAGCCCCACAAGCTGCCGATCACCGAAGATCATCCGCGGGGCAACGAGCTGTCGGACTACGCGACCGCAAAAATCGCATGCGAGGACTGGCTGTTGGAGCAGAACGGCGACGATTTCCCCGTCACCATCGTCCGTCCCAGCCACACGTTCGGGCAGGACTGGATCCCCTCGCCCTGCAGCGGCTCGAACGATTGGACGGTTGCGGCGCGGATTCTGGCGGGCAAGCCCGTGGTGGTGCCCGATGACGGCCAGTCGCTCTGGACACTGACGGCCTGCAGCGACTTCGCCGACGCCCTGGTCGGCCTGGTCGGCTGCGACGAGGCGATCGGCGAGGCGTTCCACATCACCCACGATGCGGCGCTGAGCTGGAATGCGATCTACTTCGAGATCGGCCTGGCGCTGGGCAAGCAGGCGGAGGTCGTCGCGATCCCGACTGATTTCCTCGTTCAGCAGGAGCCAACCCTGGAAGGCGGACTCAAGGCCGACAAGGCCCACCACGCCGTCTTCGACAACACGAAGATCAAGCGGTTCGTGCCCGACTGGGAGGCGAAGCTGAGCTTCCGCCAGGCCATCCGAAAATCGATTGACTGGTACCGCCAGGGTGAATCGCGCCAGAACCCCGACGCAGAGAAAGATGCGGCCATGGAGGCCTGGATCGAGGCCTGGCAGCAGCGGAAGGACAAGGGCGACCTGTCAATCGGCTGAGTTGTCGGGTGTGGGGGGGTCCTGCTGGTTGAGCTGGAACAGCCTCTCCAGGGCGGCGGCGTGGACGCGGGCGATGTCCGAGCCGGCTTCGCTTCGCAGTTGGACCGCGGCCGGGTGGAGCATCCGCCGGATCGTCCGGTGCAGTGTGCGTCGAAGGATGTCCAGGTCCTGCTCGATGTCGTCGTGGTCGGCGAGCTTGTTGGCTGCCTCGGCCAGTTCCTGGTCGGTGATCTGCCGCATCTTCTGGTACAGGGCCTTGATCGTCGGGGCCACCGAGCGGACCTGGAACCTCTCGCGCAGTTGCAGCACGTGGCCGCGGAGGAGGTGATAGGCTTCGTCCCGGCCGGCGTCGCGGATCTTCAGGTTCGCCCGGACCACCTGCTGCAGATCATCGATGTTGACCAACTCCACGCTGCGGATCTCCCCGGCTGCCGGCTCGACGTCGCGCGGCACGGCCAGGTCGAGAATCACCAACGGCCGGTCCGGGCGACTTTCCATCGCCCGCCGGATCGCCCGGGCCGAGAGGATGGGCGTCTCGCTGGCTGTAGAGCAGACGACGACGTCGGCCTCGGCAAGGGCTGCCGGGATCTGGCCGAAGCTGCGGACCTGCCCGCCGCAGGCAGCGGCAAGCTGGCGGGCCTTGTCGGCCGAGCGGTTGGCGACGTAGATCGGCCCGGCCTGCCTCTCGGCCAGGCCCTGCAGCAGGATCCGGTTCATCTTGCCCGCCCCGATACTCAGCACGCACTTGCCTGCCAGCTGCCTGAATCGCCCGGCCAGGGCGTCCAGGCCCACCGACGCGGCAGAGACGCGGCCGTGGCCGATCGGCGTGTTGTTGCGGACCTGCTTGGCAGCGCGAAGGGCGGTGTCGACCAGGTCCCCCAGCAGCCCGCCTGAAGCGTTCGCCTCGATCGATCTGCGGGCGGCCGACTTGAGCTGGCCCACGATCTGGTGCTCACCGGGGACCAGGCTGTCCAGCCCGGCCGCGACGGCGAAGAGATGTTCCATCGCGTCGGCATCGACCAGCGTGTAAAGGCTCGAAGAGAAGCTCTCCAGACCCAGCCCCCGGTTCCGCGCCAGCCAAAGGTGCAGTTGCTGCTCGCGCGGATGGCCGTGCACCTCGCGGATCACGTAGATCTCCACGCGGTTGCACGTCGAGAGCAGCAGGAACTGCGCCTCCGGCCAGGTCTCGACCAACTCGACCAGCGCCCGGGTCGCGGCGTGGTCATCAAAGGCCAATCTCTCCCGCAGCGAAAGCTCGGCCGTCTTGTGATTCAAACCTGTGCAGAGGATGCGCATCGCTCAGTCGGTCTCCGACTCCGCCACCGGCGGAGCCTGCAGAAGTCGATCGGCCTCGGCGGTCACGGCCTGGGCGCCTCGACTTGTGAACATCTCGTAAACCGCCGGGCTGGACAAGGCCGCCAGGATCCGCCGTCGCTCCGTCGCGTCGCCCGTCGCGTCAAAGACCTTCCTTCGAAGCTGGCCCAGCAGTTCGGCAAACCGCCCGATCCGATCAGGCAGGGCCAGCTGCTCAACCAGCCGCCGGGACAGGGCCGGGCAGTTGCCCTCGGATGAGGCGCTGAAGACCAGCGGTCCCTCGCGCCGCGTCGACTGGAACGTTACGTCACTGTGGTTCGGATCGTCGGCGCGGTAGACCAGCCCGCAGCCGGCCCGGCGCGCATCCTGGGCGACGGCCTCGTTGGTCGGGCTGCTGTCAGTGCAGGCGCAGACCAGCCATGCCCCGGCCAGATCCTCCGGCTGATAGGCCCGCAATAGGCTCTCCACTCCTTCGATCGCCTCAGCCCGCGGGTCGACCAGACGCACCGTTGCCCCCGCTGCCAGCAAAGAGCGCGCCCGTCGCAGCCCGACGCTGCCGGCCCCGATGACCACGCACAGGCGCCCGTGCGGGCGAAGCATCGCCGAAATGCCTTGGCCGCTCATGTCTTGCCCTCCTGTCGGGCCAGCTCGATCGCTTCCAGCATCGCCCGGGCCTTGTCCAGTGTCTCGTCCAGTTCCGCCTGGGGGCCCGAGTCGGCCACGATCCCGCCGCCGACCTGCAGCCAGGCGGTCTGGGGCGACCAGACGATCGTGCGGATCGCGATGTTCCACTCGGCCTGGCCGGTCAGACTCACCGTGCCGATACACCCGGTGTAGGGCCCGCGTGCGTGGGGTTCCAACTCGTCGATGATCTCCATTGCACGGATTTTCGGCGCCCCGGTAATCGAGCCGCCGGGGAACGTGGCCCGCAGCAGATCGGCCGGGCCGGCCCCGTCAACCAGTTCGCCTTCCACCGTGCCTACCAGGTGGTAGACCGTCGGGTGTTCCTCCAGCACGCGGGCCTGGCTGACCCGCACGCTGCCGTAGCGGCAGAGACGCCCGAGGTCGTTTCGCAGCAGGTCGATAATCATCGCCAGCTCGGCGTTGTCCTTTCCACTTTGCAGCAGTTGTTCGGCAGCCCGGCGGTCTGCGGCGGCCTGTCCGGTCCGCGGCCTGGTGCCCTTGATCGGCCGGGTGATGACCTGCCGTCCCCGGACGCGCAGAAACAACTCGGGCGAGCAGGAGCAGATCGCCCTGGGCCCGGCCGGGGTCTCCAGGCGGAGGTAGGCGGCATACCAGGCGGGGTTGCGCCGTCGAAGGCAGCGGTATATCGCTGCGTCGGAAGGGGGATCGGCCACGGCCAGACGCTGCGAGAGATTCACCTGGAAGATGTCGCCGGCGGCGATGTAGTCGATGCAGCGCGTCACAGCCTGTCGGTACGCATCGGGAGTGAAAGCGGATTTGCAGGCTGCCGGTTTGACGGTCGTTTCGGCGTGGGCCTGGGACAGATCCCGGGGCCTCTGGCGGGCGGGCGTCTCTGCCAGGATCTGTTTCCACTGCGCCAGGCGCCGCTGCAGGCCCGGCTGATCCGGGCTGTCCTCCAGGTAGACCAGCTGCCAGCTGTCGCCAGCGGCGTCGTAGACGGCTGCGACGTCGTAAAGGCCCAGGTGCAGGTCGGGCAGTTGCATGTCCCGCCCAGCTCGGCCGGGCAGATGTTCGATCAGCCGCCCCAGTTCATAGCCGAGGTATCCGAACCAGCCGGGCCCGTAGGGGCAGTCGCCGACGGGGCTGGACCGCGCCCGCAGCAGACGACCCAGTGCATCCCAGACCGCCTCGGACCCTTCGGCAAAGACACTGCCGTCGGCCTGGCACAAGCGGTCCTGCTCCAGGCTGACGGTTGCGATCGGCTCGAAGGCCGCCACCGACCAGCGGCCGAACCGGTCATCCCGCGCAGAGGAGTCTAGCAGGACGGGGCAGGGCAGGCTCGCCAGCCGACCGACCAGTTCGCCGACAGAGGCATTCCCGGCCACCGGGACCGACCGCAGTCGTAGCGGCCAGGCCGATTCCAGCCAGGCGGTCAGGAGGTTGTCGGCGTTGAGGCCTTTCATCCAGCGCTAATCTTCTTCTGCGAAAACGATGCCGAATCTCTTGGCGTCTTCCTTGTTGAACTGCTTGGCCTTGCTGGCCGCATCGGCGATCAGCGGGTCGCCGGAGTTGCTGTATTCATCCAGCAGGGAGTTGATCTTGGCGAGGTTGCCCTCGTGTCCCTCTTCCAGGAACTTCAGGGGCCCGAGGATCAGCAGCGACTCGATCTTCCAGACGCGGTCCTGGTCGTTCTCGATGATGTTGATCATGTCGCCCGGGTGGGGATCGTGCGAATGGATCAATTGCCACTTTCGCGAGATCTTGCCGTTAACCTCCTGCAACGCAATGCCGTACGACCGGATCGCATCGAGCTTGTCCTCCTTGCCGGCCAGTTGGTGGTTCAGTTCCATCAGGCGCAAGGCGTCAAATTGCCTCTGGATCCCTGCGCGGAAGACTTCGGCCCGGGCCCGTTCCTCGGCCATGTGCCATCCGACCGTGAACGCACCCTGGAGGATCGTGTGTGCCTCGTCATATTGCCCCTTGGCCATATTGTAGCCGGCCAGGGCGAGGCAGGCATTGGCAACGTCGTTGAGCTGTTGGACCGGCTGGATGTTGGAGGTCGGGTTGTGGCCGTCCATTTCCGCGCCCTTGACGTGGTTGATGAACTTCATTTCGGCCTTGGCTGCGCCGTTGGCTGCCAGTTGGCAGACGGCCTTGAGGGCATTGGCCCCGGCCGGGCCGATCCGAGCGCCGCGACCGGCGACTTCGGAGATCCGCGCGATTTTCCGGGCCGTCTGATCTGCCTGACTCTCTGGTGTGATGTCCTGCAGGATCTTGCGGATCGACTCGTTGTAGAGTTTCGCCGCAGCCATGTAGTCGTCTGCGGCGTTGCCCACGCCGGTTGGTTTGCTGTCGATGATATCGGTGACGGGGCGCCCGACCTCGTAGCGGTCCAGGACCCCCGGTGCGGTCGTCGCGACGGTGGGTTGCTCGTGGTCCGGGTTTCCCAGAACTCTCATGCCCAGCACAATCGCCACGATGGCGACCAACACGCCGGATATGATCCAGCCGATCTTGTTGCCCATGTTGTCTCCTGTTCTGCGGTTACTTCTCTTGATCGATGTCCGGTAGGACCATCGTACCCAGATTCAGCGGATGATAGTAGTATCGCCTGGCCCCGGCCCAGTTGGTCGCCTCGGCCCCGGCGGGGCGGAAGCGGGTGAAGTTCACGCCCCAGAAGCGCTGGTCGGCCTGTCCGGGAAAGGCCGAAAGGGGCAGCTGCAGCTCGACGATCCAGGCGTCCTGCTCGCGCCCGATCGCCACGCGCGCCGGTACGGGCCAGGGCGCAGCCGGACCCAGAGGCGGATCGCTGTGGATGCCGATCTCGCTTCGCAGCACACCGTTGGGCTTGATCAGCAGGTGGTAAAGACCTTCTGCCCCCGTGGCCCGCTGGCCGGGGTCGAGGATGATCTCGACCAGGTCGTCCCCGACGGCCATCAGTTGCTGGTAGTGGATGATGTTGCTGGGCCTGGCCTGTATGCGGTCCATCTGCGATTCTTCGCAGCGGAATGCGAAGTAAAGGTTCTCGGCGTCGCGCAGGACGAACACGGTCGTCGGTTGGGTCTGTGGCGGATCGGATGCTTCCCCGCGCCTGCCCAGCAGGACGAACCGGGAGGCGGTGTTGCCCATCCGCATGGGCCAGTCATCCAGCTTGCCGTCGATGACAACCTTGCCCGCTGCCAGACCCGCGTGGATCAACGGCAGCTGGACCTCCAGCGTGCGCGACGGCTCAATCTGCGAGTCGATCCGTACGGTCAAAGGCTCTTTGCCGTCGCCGAGGAACTGGCCGATGGGTGCCACCGCGGTCAGCTCGACCTCTACCCGGGTCCGGGGGGGCAGTTCGATGCGCACGGGCCCATCGGGTTGAATCTCTTCAGGCAGGGAGGCAAACTGCATCGTCAGGTCCATGGTCCGGCCGTGCTGGTTGAACAGGTCCAGCCGGACCGCGATACGCATGGTCTGCTCGGCCTGCGGGTCGGCCACGGGGGAACGAAAGGGCATGGCGCGTGCGCGAACCCGTTCGACCCGCAAGGCCCGTGTCAGTTCCGCCAGTTGCTGCCATCGCAATTGCATGGCGGATCGTTCGTCCGGGGCCATCGGCCGATCGGGCAGCACGGCCAGCTGGGCCTCGCGGAGCATCAGCTCGCGGGTCAGGCGCCAGGCCAGGGCGTCGTCGACCCAGCCGTCCAGGCGCGGGTCGAGGTAATGGTCACCGGCGGCTTCGAGGCCGGCGTAACGCGTCATGGATTCCACGAAGCTGCGGGCCACCGCCTCCAGGTCGCGCTGGCGGAGGATCCAGAGCAGGGCTATGTCTTCCAGGCCCCGACGGAGTCGTTTCAGGCGGACCGACGGCAGGATTCCGGTCTGGTCGAAATCACTGCCTGGATAGAACAGCCGCGTCTCGGCACCGGTCAGGGAGTTGGCGTCGCTGTCGCCCCAGTGCAGCACGTCGCCCAGCAGCAGGCCCTTGCAGCCGTAGTGCATCGCGAACCAGGGAATGGTCCGGACGTCGCCGGCTGAGGCGAGGATGCCCATGCTCGGCAGGTAGGGCGGCGTGCCCGGGGCCAGCCAGCGGCCTGCAAGCGCCGGCGGGTCTGCCAGGCCCTTGCCCGGCTCGGGGATCATCGAGAACCAGTCGGCAGGGGGTGCGAGGATGTCGGTCCGCATGGCCATGCCTTCCGGCAGTCGCCAGCCGGTCCGGACCGGCAGCAGCAGGGGCATGGTCGAGAGGATGGGCAGCTGCGGGGCGCTCGAGCGGGCGACCTGGGCCATCTCGTTCTGGATGCGATGTCCAGCCGGGTCCACGGCCCCACGCCAGGGCCAGATTGCCGTCCGCTCCGCGGCGCCGAGTTGGCGGAAGTGGTCCCAGCACATCCCGGTAAGCAGGCCGAGAAGCTCCTGGTAGCCCTGGTCGGACCCCTGGCGGTATCGGTCGACATCGGGCCATTGCGAGTGGACCGGCAGGGGCCAGAGCTGCACGCCGATGCGGTCGGCAAAGGCCGAGCCGTCCAGGTAAGGCGTGACGATCGCGTCGTAGTCGTCCCAGTCCAGGCGGATCGAGCCGTCGAGCTGGCGTTTCATGACGGGCCGCAGGGCCGTCTCGAACAGGTCGACCCGGTGCTCGCGGGCCATGACCATCAGCTCGCGCATGTGCACCAGCCCTTCGCGAACTTTGGGGTTGGTCCGATCCATCACCGTGGGCACGAAGGGGCGTCCCTCGCGGCTGACGAGGCTGCGGTAGACCTGCCGATGGTCGAATGCCCCGGCCGCAGCCACCGGCAGGCGATCGGGCAGGACCACGTCGAAGACCTGCAACTGCAACGGATGGCCGACGGTCTGGTGGCTGCGGCTGGTCAGCGTGATCTCGCCGGTGTACTGGCCGGGCGGCACGGTGTGGTCGATGCGGCAGTCGACCCAGAACGCGACGCGCCGGCCGGGTTCGGAGGATAGGCTCGAGCCCTCAGCTCCGGCCTGCCAGGAGGCCAGGGGGTCATAGTACGTCCGCTTGTCCGCAGCCGGGCCCACCGCTCGCAGGTACCATGGGGGGTAACTCTCCACGACCATCGGCAGCATGCGGTAGATGCGGATCTTGTCGGCCGGGATCGAAAAGGCCGGCCCCTGCAGGTCGCTGATCGAAATCCGCAGATCCTCCAGCGGCTGATCGTCGACGTCGACGACGAGTTGGAAGGCCAGCGTCTCGTTGCAGGCGCCGGCCAGCTGGACCTGCGACCGACGGGTCTGGAAGATCGTGTAGTCGACAAACCGGGGCATCTCGGCGGTCAGGACAACCATCTCGTTGGCGACCCACGCATCGAGTCGGCCGGAGGGTCCGGTGTCGCAGCCGACCAGCAGGCCCAGCAGAAGCAGCGGGGCCGACAGGAAGGTTCGGACAGGAGAAGTTCGCGGCGGGGGACAAATCATCGTCGCCCGATTGTACCCGCTGGGCCCGTTTGGGCCAAGCGCTTTAGCGGTCCGGCGTGGCCTGTCGGGGAAGCGCATAGACCGAAACATCCGGGTTGGCCGAAGGCAGTTCGCGCAGGCCCAGGGGCTTGAGCTGCTCGATGACCTGCAACTGCGGGCGGCGCCGGTCCAGCCGGGCTGCCAGGACATCGTCGGCCAGGACCCGCGGGAATCCGTACGAGACGGCCAGGCGGCGGATCTCCGACCACGCCACCTCCAGGTGCGTCACGCCGATCTGCTCCAGGCGGTCCAGACGCTGCTGCGGTGTGGCATCCGGGGCCAACCAGTCCAGAAGGTGCTCCGAGTCGAAGACCGTCGCGTAGTGCGTCCCCGGCGGGTGGTAGAAGGCCGGCCCCCAGCCGATCAACAGGGGCCGTGGCGATTCGACCTCCTGATAGGCCCGGGGCAGGATATTCGCCGAAAGCTCCGACAGCGGTGCCGGCGGGATGTAGTCGGCTTGCTTTCCCGTCAGGCCCGCCTGAGATGCCTGCAGGGCCAACATGACCAGCCCGGCCGAGGCGACCACCGCCGCGGCGGCCTCGCCGATCCAGCGGCGAGGCCCGGCCAGGGTCGACAGCCCCGTCGCCGCCAGCAGCGCCAGGCCCGACAGGGCAGGGGTGAAAAACCGCGGAGGCATCTCGTGGGTCAGCCCGGCCCAGACGCCCACCTGGATCAGAACAATCCCGGTCAGGGCCAGGACAAACGGATCTCCCCCGCGCCGGGCGAAGCGCACACAGCCGACGACCGCACCAACTGCCGCCAAAACCACCAGCAGGGGGTTCATCCGCGTCGAGCCGAAGAACGTCTCCCACAGGCCCGCGATCCGGTCTGTCTGCCGGATATCCTTGCGGCCGAACGGTTCCATCGGGGCAGGGACGGGGGGCTTGACCTCCGGGCCGTGGCCCGACTCCCATCGCAGTTGGTCTTCCGGGGCGAAAGCACCCGGGCCCATCACCTGCGTAGCCAGCGGGAAGACCGGGTTGCCCGTCGCGGCCACGTTGCGAATCAACCAGGGGCTCAGGGCCAGCAGGCCGATGAGAATCGCCAAAGCGGCTGACGGGAATCGTCGAGGCTTGACGGCCGAGGCGACCAGCAGCGCAACCGCTACCGGCAGGGCGACCAGTCCGACCGACAGGTACTTGACGGTGCACGAAGCGCCTACCGACAGACCCAGCAGCGTGCCGCTGGTCCAGTCGGCCTGACGCAGCCATTGACGCAGCCAGAGCAGCGACATCGTCAGCCAGAACAACTGCGACAGCTCGACCATGGCTGTGAAAGACAGCAGCAGCAGGTAGGGCACGGTGGCGGTAAGCAATGCAGCGGCCCGGGCAACTGCGGGATTGTCCCTGCGAAGGGACGCCCAGATTGCCCCGGCCGCCAGCAGGCCATGCAGGCCGTGAAGCATCTTGGCCAGGTACGCGCCCTGCCAGGGCCCACCCCGCAGGGCCATCGCGACCATGTAGAGCGATTCCAGCCCCATCGGATAGTAACTGTAGACGTTGTGATCCAGCGTCGAGACCCGCGTGTTGATCATCCACTCGCGGGGGACCTGCAGGTGGTAGAGCAGCACGTCGTATCGGTCACCGGGCAGGCCGGCGTAGCCGGGGGGCCTCATCGCCCCTGCCAGCCAGATGCCCGCAGCCGCGACGGGAATCAGCCAAAGCAGGCTGCTTGCCGGCAGGTGTGAAGGGATCCGAACCGAGGACAGCTGCTTCCGCGTGCGGTAGACCGCCAGGGACAGACCCGCCGGCAGGACCGCGTACCAGAACCAGGGCCCGAAAAGCCAGTCCGCTCCGGTCGATCCGATAGCCAGCACGAGCGTCGCCAGCAGCCAGAGTCCTGCGGCGATGGAGGTGAAACAGGCCAGGCCGCGATCGAGACCCCTGCGCGCAATGGGAAGGACGATGCAGCTGCCCAACCCGCCGGCGGCTGCGGAGATCGCCAAGGCCCAGGCCAGTTCGTACAGCCCCGCCGCCGCGGTCAGCATGGCCCCTTCGAGAAACCCGGTGGCCAGGACCATGGCGCCCAACCAGGCTGCCACAGCCAGGGTGACAACGGCTGCGGTGGGCAGGCCGTTTGGCCGGGCCGGCTGGGGCGATTCGTCAGTCGCGCGGGATTGGCGGCGGCGGGTTCTGCGTTTCCGGGCCATGGCGAGCTTACCCGCCGGAGTCCACGAACTGCGTGCGGTAGAGGTGGCGGTAGAGCTTGCATGACTCGAGCAGTTCGCCGTGCGTGCCGGTTTCCAGGATCTTGCCGTCGGACATGACGATGATCATGTCGGCGGCCAGGACGGTCGCGAAGCGGTGAGCGATCATCAGCGTGGTCCGGTCCTTGATGAACTGGTCCATCGCCTGGTGGATGCGGTGTTCGCTGTCGGCATCGACCTGGCTGGTCGCCTCGTCGAAGATCAGGATCGCCGGATTGCGCAGGATCGCGCGGGCGATGGCGATGCGCTGACGCTGTCCGCCGGAGAGTGTCGAGCCCCGCTGGCCGACCATTGTGTCGTAGCCTTCGGGCAGGTTCTGGACGAATTCATCGACGAAGGCCTTTCTCGCCGCGGCCATGACGTCTTCCCGCTTCGGTCGCCGCAGGCCGTAAGCGATGTTTTCGGCGATGGTGGCGTGGAAGAGCACGGTCTCCTGGGTGACCACGCCGATCTGCCGCCGCAGCGAGCGGAGCGAGGACTGGTGGATGTCCTGACCGTCGATGAAGATCTTGCCCTCGGTCGGGTCGAACAGGCGGGGCAGGAGCGAGACCAGCGTGGTCTTACCGCAGCCGTTGGGCCCGACGACGGCGACGGTCTGGCCGGCCTGGATCGTCAGGTTGATGTTCTCCAAGGCGTTGTCGGGCGCGTTGGGGTAGCGGAAGCTGACATTGGAGAACTGGATCGATTCGCTGTGCCTCGGCAGCATCGGAGCGCCGGGGATTCGGGGCTCGGGCTCCTGGTCGCGCAGTTCGAAGATCCGCGCTGCGGCCGCGTCGGCCCGTTGGAAACGCGTGGCGACCTTGGCCAGCTTGCGGACCGGGTCGAACATGGCCGCCAGGCAGCCCATCCAGGTGATGAAGATGATCGGATCCATCTGCCCGTGCAGCACCCAGTATCCGGCAGCGCCGGCGGCGATCATCCCGGCGGTTACGCCCAGGGCCTCGACGGCCGGGGCGGTGGCCGCATCGATCCGCGCCATGCGCTTCTGCTGTTTCAGCAGGCGGCGGTTCTCGCGGAAGAAGCGTCGCCGCTCGGCGGATTCCATGGTATAGGCCTTGACCACGCGGATGCCCGCGAGGGTCTCTTCCAGCACGGCCAGAAGTTGGGCCCAGCTTTCCAGCGCGCGGCGGCTGGCGCGTTTCATCACCTTGCCGAACCTGCGGATCAGGAAATAAGCCGGCGGACCGGCGACCATCGCAAGCAGCGTCAGTTTCCAGGAGAACAGCAGGGCCATGGCGATCGAACCGATGGCCTTGGCCGGCTCGACCAGTGTCTTGCCGAACAGCGTCACCTGCCCGCGGGACAGTTCGTTGGTGTCTTGGATGAAGCGACTCATCGTATCGCTCGTGCCCTGGGCGGCGTAGAAGCTCACCGGCAGGCGGAGGGCGACGTTGTAGATCTCGCATCGCATGTCGACCACGCCGGACCAGACGGCCGTCTCGACAAGGTACTCCTGGGTGAAGCGCATCAGGTCACGAATGAGGGTGATTACAATCGCGATGGTCAAAAGCCCCACGAGTATGCGGAAGCGGCCGGGCATGTCGGCGGGCTCTTTGATGTTCCGCGCGACCTTGCCGAGGATCCGCCCCTTGAATGACGGCTTGGTCAGCGTCACCGTCCGCTCGACCACTTCGTCGGTCGCCTGGTTGTACAGACGCAGGGTGACCTTCTGGCCCGGGTCGTATTCGTTGGCCAGCAGGCGGGACAGGTCATCGCCTCGCATGACGCGGTCGGCCTGGCCGCTGCCGGCAACCCCCACCAGCCAGCGGTTGGCTTCTACGCCCGCCTCGGCGGCAGGTCCGTCCTCGTCGACCGAGACGATGTTCAGCGTAAGCGGCAGGGATTCGCCCTCGACCGGCACGCGCGAGGGGACGACCTGACGAACCGTCTTGATCCCCAGCGTCTCCTCGGTCAGCGTGTTCCAGGCCCAGCCGTGCAAGCCCTCCTCGTCAACGAGGATCTTCAAACCCGGGGCGAGCATCCCCAGCCCGCCGCCCCAGAGGACGGCGATAACCAGCACGCAGACGGCCGAGACGATCAGCCGCCGGCGATAGGGCCAGAGATAACTCAGTGAACGAAAAAAGTCCTTCATGGTGCTTCCAGTCTCGAAGGCGAAACGGCCTTTATACGCGCCGTACCCGGCGGGGTCAATGGTGTCAGATCGCCAGCTGGCGGCCGGAGCTGCAGCTGATCGTCACGTTGTCCCACACAAGCTTTGGATTGACGTTCCGCCAGAGCAACTGCTCATACCGCGAGAGCTGCTCGACGATCCCCGCCAGCTGGGACGGGGAGAACCGCCCGGCGATCCGTTCGATGATCTCCGGCTGATCGGCGTGGACCAGGGCGACGTGCTCCTGACCGCA
Organism: Phycisphaerae bacterium; assembly: GCA_046541415.1. Taxonomy (GTDB): domain Bacteria; phylum Planctomycetota; class Phycisphaerae; order SM23-33; family SM23-33; genus CAZOVB01. The sequence goes on from JBKHDI010000001.1 coordinate 25,893, forward strand.
GGCGACATGCATCGCGTCGGTGTAGACGGTGGCCAGGAGTTTGAGCAGCATCCCGGCCGCCTGTCGGGAGGCGAGGTTCTTCGAGAGGCTGGGGCCCCCGTCCTTGCCGGACTCGGCCACGGCCTGGTTGGCCAGGTTGTCGGTGATCTTGGCCAGATCGTCTCCCAGGTCGCCACCGGCGGCCTGTCCCAGCGAGACCAACTGGGTGAGCACGTTGCGTTTGGTTTCCAGCAGTTCGGTCCCTGCCAGGCGCAGGCCGACGCCGATGCTGCCCCCGGTCAAGGCGGCCAGGAAGCGGGCTTCGGCGGGCTCGACATCGCGGGCGATCAACTGCCGGGCGACGAATTCCACATCCAGCGGAGAAAACCGCAGGATCCAGCATCGCGAGCGGGTAGTGGGGAGCATCTGCTCCAGCCGTTGGGTCAGCAGGATGATCCGCACGCCGGACGGGGGCTCTTCGAGGGTTTTCAGCAGGGCGTTCTGGGCGGCGTTGCTCATCAGTTCGGCCTGGCGGACGATGAACACCTTGCCGCGACCCCTGGATGCGCCCTGGGCGGACGGGGCGATCAGGAAACTGCGAATCACCTCGATGCCCAGCTCCTGCATGACGCGCGAGCGGATGGCCGCGTCTTCGTGGTAGGCGGCCAGTTCCTTGTAGACCAGCTGGAAGTCCGGGTGCGAGCCGGCCTGCATCATACGGCAGCTCGGACAGTTGCCGCAAGGCTGGTCAGGGGCGGGGGGCTGTTCGCACAGCAGGGCCCAAGCCATGGCCGTGGCGGTCATCTCCCGCCCGACGCCCTCGGGACCTGCGAAGATGAACGCGTGCGGCTGGCGCTTGCCGCGCAGCGTGCAACGAAGGCGGTCGATGGCGTCATCCTGGCCGTGGATGTCTTCGAAGGGCGGCATCAGAGGCGACCCGCCCATTCCTTGACAGCCTGGAGGACCTTCCGGGCCACCTCGGCAGGGTCGGACTGGGCATCGACCAGGACGAAACGGTCGCCGGCCTGCCCGGCCTGCTCGATGAACAGCTTGCGGACGCGGCGGTGGAATTCGATCTGGCGGGACTCCACCCGGTCCAGCTCGCCGCGTTTCTCGCTGCGGGCCAGGCCCACCTCGGCCGGCAGGTCCAGCAGGATCGTCAGATCGGGCCACAGCCCGCCGGTAGCGATTTCAGCCAGCTGGCGGATCTGCCTGACCTCCTGCCCGCCTGCGCCCTGGTAGGCGATGGTCGATGAGACGTAGCGGTCCGAAACCACGCAGGCCCCTGAGTCCAGCTCGGGTCGGACGATCTGGTCGATCAACTGCGACCGGCTGGCCATGTACAGCAGCGACTCACAGCCTACCGACATCTCCGCGCAGGCCGGGTCCAGCAGGATCTGGCGGATCCGGTCACCGATGGCCGTACCGCCCGGGTCCCGGACAGTGCGGACTTCCACGCCGGCGGTCCGGAGAGACTCGGCCAGCCGCTGCTGCTGGGTCGTCTTGCCTGCGCCGTCGGGCCCGTCGAGGACGAGGAAGCGGCCGGCGAGTTTGTCGGGAAGATCATCCATGATTGAGCCACAGTATCGCCGCGGCCAGGCGGGAAAACAAGGTTCGAATCGGGCGGGATCGTCTTGATGTCTGCCGGGGGGTTCCTAAGATGGAGGACTCCAATACCTGACCCGAGGAGACCTGCTTCATGTCGATCAAAATCGCATTCATCGGAGCCGGAAGCGTGGGCTTCACCCGCAAGCTCATCCGCGACGTGCTGGCCGTGGAGGAACTGCAGGACACGCATTTCGCCCTGCATGACATCAACAAAGACAACCTGGACAGGGTCGAGAAGCTCATCGGCAAGGACGTGAAGGGAAATGACCTGCCTGCGAAGGTCAGCCGGTCGCTGAACCGCGCCAAGGCCCTGGAAGGCGCCCATTACGTGGTCAACTGCACGCGGATCGGCGGGCTGGAGGCCTTCGCCCAGGATATCGAGATCCCGCTGAAGTACGGCATCGACCAGTGCGTCGGCGACACGCTCTGTGCGGGCGGGATCATGTACGGACAACGTAACATCCCGTGTATCCTGGACTTCTGCCACGACATCCACGAACACGCCGCCGACGACGCTCTCCTGCTGAACTACGCCAACCCCAACGCGATGAACACCTGGGCCGCCGCCGGCTATGGCGACGTTTCCGTCGTCGGCCTGTGTCACGGCGTCCAGCACGGCCATCACCAGATCGCCAAGGTCATCGAGTTGCTGATCAACGACGGCAAGGGACCGGATGACGACGGCTTCGTCCCCGTCCAGCGGGAGGATGTCGAGATCATCTGCGCCGGGATCAACCACCAGACCTGGTACATCCAGGTGATCTACGACGGGCAGGACTGGACCGACCGGCTGCTGGAGGGCTTCCAGCGTCACCCCGAGTACGCCAAGACCGAGAAGGTCCGCATCGACATGCTCAAGCGGTTCGGCTACTACTCGACCGAGAGCAACGGCCATCTCTCCGAGTACGTGCCCTGGTACCGCAAGAGGCCCCGGGAGATCCGCAAGTGGATCGATACGTCCACCTGGATCCACGGCGAGACCGGCGGGTACCTGCGGGTCTGCACCGAGGGCAGGAACTGGTTCGAGACCGACTTTCCCAAGTGGATGGAGGCCGAGGACAAACCCATCGGCCCGGACAACCGCAGCGTCGAACACGGCAGCCGGATCATCGAGGCCCTGGAGACCGGGCGGGTTTACCGCGGACACTTCAACGTGGTCAACGACGGCTGCATCACCAACCTGCCCGATGATGCAATCGTCGAAGTGCCCTGTTACGTCGACGCCAACGGCATCTCCGTGCCGCAGGTCGGCGACCTGCCGCTGGGCTGTGCGGCCGTCTGTGACGTGTCGATCAACGTCCAGCGTCTGGCTGTCGAAGCGGCCGTCCGCGGCGACGTGACGCTGCTCAAACAGGCAATGATGATGGACCCGCTGACCGGGGCGGTCTGCGATACCGAGCAGATCTCGCAGATGACCGACGAGATGCTTATTGCCCAGGCCAAGTGGCTGCCGCAGTACAAAAACGCCATCCCCGATGCCAGGAAGCGCCTGGCCGAGGCCAGGGAAAGCGGCAGCTACCGCGGCACGAAGACGGGCAGGGGCACGGCCCGAAGGAAGGTCAAGAGCGTCGACCAACTCCGCCGCAAGCCCGGTGACGCGGCCAAGCCGCCGAAATAGGATCTGTCAGGCCGACCAGAGACGGATGGACCCCCAGCAGTTGAGACACCGGTGAGATGACCCCAGCCGACGAGAACCTGCAGCAGCTTGCCTGGTACCAGAGGCAGATTATCTATCAGCCGCTGGGACTGGCCGGTCAGAAGAAGCTATCCGCCGCGCGCGTCCTGCAGGTCGGCGTGGGAGGGCTTGGCAGCTGGACGGCTGAGCTGCTGGCCCGGGCGGGTGTAGGCATGTTGCGCCTCGTCGATGACGACCGCGTCGATCCGACCAATCTGCACCGGCAGTCGATGTACACGGCCCGGCATGCCGAGACGAAGTCGCCCAAAGTCTCGGCCGCGGCTGAGCAGATCGCATCGTTCGCCCCACAGGTCCAACTGGACGTCCGCCGCCAGCGCCTGGGCCCCGACAACGCCGAGTCCCTTGCAGAGGGGGTGGATCTGATCCTCGACGGGACCGACAACTTCCGCGGGCGGTTCATGGTCAACGACCTGGCGGTCAAGACCAATACGCCCTGGGTCTTCGCGGGGGTGGTGGGGGCCGAGGCGCAGATCATGACCATTGTCCCGGGCCGGACTCTCTGCCTTCGGTGTGTCCTGCCGGCAGAGCCGCCGCCTTGCAGCGACCCGACCTGTTGTTCCGTGGGGGTGCTGGGCCCGGCGGTCGCCGCGGTGGCCAGCAGACAGGCGTTCGAAGCGATCAAAATCCTCTCGGGCAACATCGAGGCGATCGATCCGTGCCTGACGAAGTTCGACCTCTGGCGCAACACGTATCAGCGGATCGATCTGTCGGCCCGGGGCCCGGACCGGGACTGCCCCTGCTGCGGGCAGGGCGAGTGGGAGTTCCTGCGGCCCTGACGACAGGCCAGGCCGATCAGTCCTCGTAGTCCGACTCGTCATGCGGGTCGGAGGCAGAGCTGTTCACGTTGCGGGGCTCTTCGTTCTGCCCGATCATCGTGCCGTCCAGATGCTTGAGGACCGGAACGGGGTTGGCCTTTTCGTGGGCCTCCAGCTGAGAAAGCAGGGCCTTTTTCTGGTCGTCTTCCAGGCCCTTCCAGCCGACCCGGCCGCGACACTTGGGGAACTGGTCGCAGCTGAGCCATGGCCCCCGGGCCCCGCGCCGCAGGTTCATGTGTCCCTTCTCGCACTTGGGACAGTCGATCTCCGTCGACATCGGCGGGGGACTGGGGTGCTGGATCAGTCCCTTGCGGTTGAGCTTGACGATCCCGCTGCAATCCGGGTAGCCGGTGCAGCTGATGAAGGGGCCGAACCGCCCGCGACGCAGCACCATCTCCTTGCCGCATTCCGGGCAGGCGACGTCGACGACGGTCTTCTCCAGCTTCTTGCCCTGCTCGTCGACCGGGTAGGTCTGCTTGCAGTCCGGGTAGCCGGTGCAGGCGAGGTAGCGGCCGTTCTTGCTGAAGCGGTAGACCATCTCCTTGCCGCACTTCTCGCACTTGTACTCGCTGGGCTCGGTCTCGGCCTTGGCGTGGACCATTTCCTCCGAGGCGCGTTCCAGCCGGTCCTTGAAGGGCCCGTAGAACTCCTGGAGGATCTTGACCCAGTCGGCGGCGGCCTCTTCCACCTGGTCGAGCTGGTCCTCCATGTCAGCGGTGAAGCGGACGTCGAAGACCTTCGGGAAGTGCTTGACCAGCTTGTCGGTCACCACGATACCCAGGTCCGTCGGTCGAAACGTGCGGTCCTGCTGCTTGACGTAGTTGCGGTTCTGGATGGTCTGGATGATCGAGGCGTACGTGCTGGGCCTTCCGATTCCGTCAGCTTCCAGCGCCTTGACCAGCGAGGCCTCGGTGTACCGCGGCGGGGCCTGGGTGAAGTGCTGCGTCGGGTTGATCGAGACGGGCCAGAGGTCCTGTCCCTCTTCCAGGTCCGGCAGGATCTGGTCGCCGCTGCGGGGCAGGCCCGCCACGCGGAGATACCCGTCAAAGCCCAGCGTGCGGCCCAGGGCCTTGAACCCGGCCGTGCCCATATCCGTCTCTACCTGGATGTCTGCTTCGGTGACGTTCCAGGTCGCCGGGGCCATCTGGCAGGCTACAAACCGCTTCCAGATCAGCTCATAGAGCTTGAACTGCTCGTCGTTCAGGGCCTTGCGGACCTTCTCCGGCAGCCGCGCCGGGTCGGTCGGGCGGATACATTCGTGGGCTTCCTGGGCCCGATTGCCCGAGCTGTAGAAGTTGGGCTTTTCGGGGCAGTAGGCATCGCCGAATTTCTGGCTGATCAGGCCTCGGACCGAACTGATCGCCTCGCCGGCGATCGAGCGGCTGTCGGTACGCATGTAGGTAATCAGGCCGACGCTGCCTTCGGCCGGCAGCTCGATACCTTCATACAGCTGCTGGGCGATTCGCATCGTGCGCTGGGCGCCGAACCGCAACTGGCTCGAAGCCGCCTGCTGCAGGCCCGAGGTGGTGAACGGGCCTGGCGGGCGGGACTTGCTCTGCCGCTGCTTGAGCTGGTTGATCCGGTAGGTCGGGCCCGTGCCCGAGGGCAGGCCGACGACATTGACCTTGTGCTGGGCAGGGCCCTTGGCGGTCTCGTCTTCGGTCCGCTCGACCTGCTCGACCTCCAGTCCCAGGGCCTTGGCCAGCGCGATCGCCCGCTCGCCGTCATCGCTGCGGAACCGTTGGCCGTCCAGGCGGACAAGCTCTGCCCGGAAGGCCTCGTGTTCGGTCAGGAACTCCTGCTGGGCGTCGCGGGTCGGGCCCATGCCCCGGTGGTCCTCGGTGGCCAGAAACGCCCGCCACTGACGGGCCAAATCGCCCGACCCAGCCTCATCGGAGCTGAAGATCGCCTCGATCTTCCAGTATTCTTCGGGGGTGAAGGCGTCGATCTCGCGTTCGCGTTCGACCACCAGTCGCACAGCCACCGACTGGACGCGCCCGGCCGATAAGCCCGGAGCGACCTTGCGCCAGAGCAGGGGAGATATCTGGTAGCCCACGATCCGGTCGAGAATCCGCCGGGCCTGCTGGGCGTTGACCTTGTTCATGTCGATGGTTCGCGGGTGCTCGAAAGCCTCCCGGATCGCCGCCGGGGTGATCTGGTTGAAAATCACGCGACGGATGCGATCCTCGGGCACGCCCAGAGACTCCGCCAGGTGCCACGCAATCGCCTCGCCCTCGCGGTCGAGGTCGGTTGCCAGGAAGACCGAGGCCGCGGGCTTGGCAGCTTTCTTCAGCTCTGCCAGGACCTTGCGTCTGCCGGTCAGCGGCTCGTAAGTCGGCGCGAAGCCGTTTTCCATGTCCACGCCGATCGTCTTGGTCGGCAGGTCGCGGACGTGGCCCATGCTGGCCTTGACCAGGTACTCGTTGCCCAGGTAGCGATTGATCGTCCTGGCCTTGGCGGGCGATTCGACCACCACGAGGTGTTTGCCGTTCTCCGAAGCCTTTGAGCGGCTGGAGGCGGCCTTCTTGGCTCTGGATGTGGTCTTCTTGGCGGATTTCTTGGATGACTTGGCCATCGACTACCCATTCGGAACAGAGGGGCTGGTTCCTTGAACATAAGTTTCTGCGCCGCGACGAGAATCTCTCGGACCGGCGGGGCAACATGATTTGTCCGGCGGGCAGGACTTGTCAAGCCCCGGATTAAATTTCATCAAAAAGATGCACCGCCCGCCCGGCCCGGCTTCCGCATGAATGTTAGTCAAGTCCTCCGACAATCCGGACGAAATCCCTATTGGAGGATGCTGCCCATGCGGGCGGCCCGGTACTGCCAAAGCGAGGTTCTGCTATGACGCGATCTGCCAACATGGGACTCGGCTGGTATCTCGACCAGATCAAGACCACGCCGCTTCTTTCGGGCGAGGAGGAAAGAGACCTCGCCCGACAGATCCAGCAGAATTCCGACCCGATGGCCCGGGAACAGATGATCCGCGCGAACCTGCGCCTGGTGGTCAAGATCGCCAAGGAGTATTCCAATCCCGGGATGACCCTGGGCGACCTGGTGGCCGAAGGGAACCTCGGACTCATGCGAGCCGTCGAGGAATTCGACCCCGACGCCGGCGTCCGCTTCAGCACCTACGCCGGTTGGTGGATCAAGCAGTCGATCCGCCGGGCGATGATCAATGCCGGCCAACCCATCCACATCCCCGCCTACCTGGTCAAGCTCATCAGCAAGTGGAGACGCACCGCCGGCATGCTGGAAAACGAACTGGGCCGAAAACCCAACATAGCAGAGATGGCCGACAAACTCAACGTTACCCCCGCCAAGGCAGAGATCATCCAGCAGGGCCTGGTCGCGGTCAACGCCCCCAGCCAGATGCCCTCGGAAGAGACCCAGGCGATCAGCGAAATCCTCGTCGACGAGAATGGCCAGGCCCCCGAGCAGGGCCTGCTTGACGAATCCATCGGCCCAATGCTCGATTCGCTGCTGGAGCACCTGGAACCCCGCGAGCAGAAGATCCTGCGCCTGCGGTTTGGCCTGGACGGCCAGGCCGACCAGATCCGGACGTACAAGGAAATCGGCCAGATTATCGGCCTGACCCGCGAACGCGTCCGCCAACTGGAGAAAAAGGCCCTGGCCAGCCTGCAGTCCCTGGCCCAGATGGCCTGACCAACAACCCCAGATCCCGCCAGGCTCCGAGCCCGGAACCCACATGATTCCGGCTTTCTGCTGCGCATTTGTCTTTCCGGCCAAAGCTCTTGAAATGTTTTTGCCTCGCAGGAGACTGTACATACCGGCAGGACTGCCTGTAAGATAGGTATTGCAGTCTGGACAAAATTCTGCCATGCTGCCGATGCAAAGGAACAGGAACGACAGGCCGCGACCCGCAGTCTTTTCCAGGGGGCGACGCGAATGGGAATCCTCGTGTGGAGAAATGGATGAATTCCACCAGGGCAACGGATGCCGATGGGAAGCACCTCAGCCGGATCGCCAATGCTGCTGCGCCGCCCGCGCGTCTGCTCGACAGGCTGATCACAGCACGCTCCAAGCCCGTGGTCTATACCGCACTGGCCGTGCTGCTGGTCTTCTCGGGCTTCCGCGTGGGGCTGTTCATCGGCAGCTGGGCCCTGGTCCAGTCCGTGGGGTTGGGCGATATCGCCCAGAGCCTCCTGCTTGGACTGCGATTCGACCTCAAATCCCTGGGCTACATGCTCCTGCCGATGGTCCTGCTGGTGGGCCTGATCCCGGTCGATGCCTTCTCCTACACCTGGCTGCGGTGGACGCTGAACGTCTACGCCGGCCTGATGGTGCTTCTGGCCATCGCTGCCGAGATCATCGGGACGTACTTCTTCCTCTACTACGGCCGGCGGCTGAACTCCATGGCCCTGCAGTATCTCGAACACTACCACGAGATCCTGGGCCACATCTGCAACCAGTACCCGGTCTGGCTGCTGGTCGTGTCCGTTTTGGTCGGTCTGGCCGGCAGCTGTCTGCTGTTCAACAAGCTCTTCTGGTCCGGCAGGCGACCGCGACGCACGCGGTTCAGCCGCCTGATCCACGGCGTCGTCATGATCGCCCTCTGCGCGTTGGCCATTCGCGGCATCGGCAGAGAGCCGCTGTCCAACGTCAACGGCAGCACGTACTTCACCAACAACAACCTGGTCAACGAGCTCAGCCGCAACAATCTGGCCACGTTTGCTTCCGCCTTCTACTGCAGCGTCTTCGAGCCGTGGGAGGAAGGCGAGTTCTTCCCCTTCCCGGCTGCCTCCGACGCGACCGAACACGTCGCCGACATGGTCTATCAGCCCAATGACATCCCCCTGAACGACCCGGTCAACCCCCTGTGGCGCGTCACCGAGACCGGTCGCCAGCCGTTGGACGTCAATGTCGTGCTGATCATCATGGAGTCCATGGCCGGCCGGAGCGTCGGCGCCCTGGGCTATCAGCCCGATTACACCCCCAACCTGACCCGGATGTGCGAACAGGGGATGTACTTCGAGAACATGTTCGCCATCGGCTACCGGACCAACAAGGGGCTGACGGGCCTGCTCTGCTCCCACCCGGACGTGGGGGGACAGAACCTGATGAAGCGCCCCGAGGCGATCGGCCGCTACAGGACTCTCCCGGTCGTCATGGCCGAGAAGGGCTACCGCACGATGTTCTTCTACGGCGGCGACCCCGAGTTCGACAACATGCGGGAGTTCCTCGAGCAGGGCGGCATGCAGGAAATGTACTGCCAGGACACCATGCATTCCGGCCCGCGAGGCGGGTTCGGATACTCGTGGCAGGACGAGGTGGTCTTTGACAAGACCCACGAAGTCCTTTCCCAGGTCCCCTCCGACGAGCGATTCTTCGCCGTCGTCCTGACCCTCTCCAACCACGACCCGTGGGATGTCCCCTCCGGCAGGACGCCCGTTGTCAGCGCAGGCGAAGACAATCCCATGGGACGGATGAAGAACAGCTACCGCTACGCCGACTGGGCACTGAACCGCTTCTTCGAAAAAGCCCGCGAAACCAACGCGCCGTATCTGCAGAATACACTCTTCGTCCTGGTCGCCGACCACGGCCAGCAGGCCGAACTGAACCGCACCAAGATGCTCGACGCCCCCGGATTCCGCATCCCCTGCCTCTTCTACGCCCCGGGGATGCCCGGCCTGGTCCAGCGTCAGCGGATCTCGACCGTCTGCAGCCAGATCGACCTGGCCCCGACGCTGCTGAGCTTCCTCGGTGGCAGGTATGAACACAGCTTCCTGGGCCGCAACGTGCTGTCCATCGCACCGGGCGACGGTTTCGCCATGCTGCGAGACTTCGAGCCGCTTGGGTTCGTCCGTGGCGACAAGCTCGTCATCCGCCCACCGCGGTCATGGCCCCGGTTGTACCGACTCGACCGGACCTCCATGAAAGAACTGGAGCTCTCCGGAGACAATAGCAAGCTGGTCGACGCGCTGGACAAGGACATGCTCTCTTATTACGGGCTGGCCCGGTATCTGCTGGGGAAAAAAGCTTTCGCCGCTCCGGCGGCCGAACTGCTGGCTGGCTTTGAAGAAAGCTCCTCTTCGGCGAAAGACCATCACGGTCCAGTCTATCCGTAATCTACATGCTCTCAAAGCAAGCAGAAAGCCCCAACATGCCCTCCATCGAGTCGTTTATTCGTGATGTGCCGGACTTCCCCAAGCCAGGCATCGTGTTCAAGGATATCACACCGCTGCTGGCCGATCCGGAGGCAATGGAACAGGCCGTCGAGCAGATGGTCGCCCCCTTTGCCGAATCCGGAGTGGACGTCGTGGTGGGCATCGAAGCCCGCGGGTTCATTTTCGGCTCGCTGGTCGCAAAAAGACTCAATGCCGCCTTTGTGCCCATTCGCAAGCCCGCCAAGCTGCCGGCGGAGAAATTCAGCGAGTCGTACGAACTGGAATACGGCACGGACACCATCGAGATCCACGCCGATGCGATCAAGCCCGGACAGCGGGTGCTGATGGTCGACGACCTTCTGGCCACCGGTGGGACCATGGCGGCCGGCTGTCGACTCGTCGAGGCCCTGAAAGGTCAGATCGTGGGAATCGCCTTCGTGATCGAACTGAGCTTCCTGCCCGGCCGCAAGTGCCTCCAAGGTTACACCATCCACAGCCTCATCGATGTCAAAGGCGAATAGCCCTCAGCTTCGATGCCTCGGTGCGGCGTCGCGGCCGGGGTAGACGGAGATCTGCAGGTCGGGCAGGGCGGCGGAAATGCGTCGGGCGATGAGCTTCAGTTGCGTCTCGGGCAGGTAGCGGACGTAAGACTCGGCCGGACTGCGGGCGATGGTGTGCAGCTGCACGCCGCGAATCTGCCCGCCAAGCTCCCGGATCTGACGCAATCTGCCGATGTAGGCGGCGATTTCCTCGTCCGAAGGGGGCTGGGAGTCGATGGCCAGCAGCAGCGTCTGAATCCAGGTGGGCAGTTGCCGGGAGACGGCCGCGATGTCTTTTACGATCTTCTCCAGCGTCAGCCCCTCAGCCGGGCGATTGATCCGCTGGAAAAACGACTCGCTGCCGGCGTCGAGCTTCGCCCAGATCTGCCCGTCGGACTCGGCCAGGGTCGGAACCGCCCGCTGGAAGGGGGGCTTGTCCAGGGCCGTCGAGTTGGTGATCACCACCAGCTTGACCTCGTCGATCCCTGCATGCGCTTTGGCATCGGCGGCAATGGCCACGGCCCGGTCGAACTGCGGATGACACGTCGGCTCGCCGTCGCCGCTGAAGGCGATATCGTTGATCCGGCGCATCGCCTCGGGCGTCTGCGAGAACCGCTCGTGCTGCCAGATCTTACCGGAGCTCACCTCCGCCAGCACGGCCCGCAGCTCGGCAGCCAGAATGTCCAGGTCCACAAAGTCCAGCCCGCGCGGCTGGGAGCGGTCGATCTGGCAGTACAGGCAGCCGAAGCTGCACGCCCGGTTCGGGTTCAGGTTCACCCCCACACTCAACCCGCCGGAACGGCGAGAGATGACGGGGTAGACGTAGAGGCAGTCGTGCCACTGGCGGCGGTGGTCGCCGATGAGGGATCGATCCGGGATGGAAGGCTGCTGGTCCATCCCCCCATGATAAACCGCCGTCCCTGCCACGCCAAGCGCCAGCCACTGGCAACAACGGCCGCGGGCGACTATAATCACCCACTTTGCCGGACATCCCACGCCCAAGACAGAACAGGACCCGCCCCATGCAGCCGCTTACGACCCGTTTTGCCCCCTCGCCGACAGGCCATCTCCACGTGGGATCGGCCCGGACAGCTCTCTTCGCCTACCTGCTGGCCCGCAAGACCGGCGGAACGTTCGTTGTCCGCATCGAGGACACCGACCGCAGCCGACACATCGAAGAAGCCGTCGACATGATCGTCCAGGACCTCCGATGGCTGGGGCTGGAGTGGGATGAGGGAATCGAAGTCGGCGGAGCAAACGGGCCATACCGGCAGTCCGAGCGCCTTGAACTCTACGCCCGGTACATCGAAACGCTCCTGGAGGACGGCAAGGCCTATTACGCCTTCGATACGCCCGAGCAGCTCGATGCCATGCGGGGAAAAGCCCGGGCCGAGAAGAAAGACTTCCTCTACCCCCGGCCGGAGACGTTCCCCTCTGTCGCCGAGGCCCAGGCGGCCCGAGAGGCGGACAAGCCCGTGGTTGTCCGGTTCGCCTGCCCCGATCGCGACGTGACGGTCCAGGACGACGCTTTCGGCGAGGTGACAACACCGGCGGCCGTGCTGGACGATTTCGTCATCCAGAAGGCCGACGGCTATCCGACATTCTACCTGGCCAACGTGGTCGACGACGCGTTGATGGGCATCAACTACATCACCCGAGGCCAGGAGTTCCTCGGTCAGTCGTGGCGACAGACCCTGCTGCGTGAGGCCCTGGGATTCGAAGAGCCCGGATGCTGCCACCTGCCACTGATCATGGACATGCAGGGCCGTAAGCTCTCCAAACGCGACGGCGACGTGGACGTCGGAAGCTTCCGCGCAGCCGGTTACCTGCCCGAGACGTTGGTGAACTTCGTGGCCCTGCTGGGCTGGAACCCCGGCGGGGACCAGGAGAAGATGTCCCTGGAGCAGCTTGTCGAGCTGTTCAGCGTCGAGCGGATCGGCAAGACCAACGCGAAGTTCGACCGCGACAAATTGCTGGCCTTCAACACCGACGCCCTGGCCGCGGCCCAGACCGATCGCCTTGTCGCCGGCTTCAGGGACTACCTGTCCCTGAACGAGTCGCATATCCCGGTCAGCGATGATGCCCTGCTGGGGCGGATCGTCGACTGCAACCGCGGCTATAAGACCTTCGCCGACCTGAAGGACAAAGTCGACGTGCTCTTCGGCCCCGACGACGCGTTTGCCTACGTCGACAAGGCCGTTACGAAGGTCCTGGCCAAGAACGACGGACAGGGCTACGAGGTGCTGGAGAAGCTGATCGAGCCGCTCGGCCGGGTCGAGTGGACAGGCCAAGCGCTGCACGAGATGATCGAGTCGTTCTGCGAGGCCAACGAACTGGGCATGGGCAAGGTGGCCCAGCCGCTGCGTGTGGCGCTTACCGGCAACACCGTCAGCCCGCCGATTACCGATACGCTCGAATTCGTCGGCAGGGAGGCCTGCCTGGCCCGTATTCGGCGCTGCCTGGCCAGGCGGTGATCGCCCGGATCAGTCGTCCTTTTCCTGCAGGTAGGGCGGGTAGCGGTAGTAGACCTGCAATGTCAGCGTGGCGGTGGCGGTGGTGTATGTCCGTCCGCCGACGCGGCCCCAGCGGCTGTCGGGATCGAAGCTGCCCGCCTCGCCGCCCCGGTTTTCCTGCAGCTTGACCAGATAGTCCCGCATGACCTTGTTCCAGCGGTCCCACTGCGGGCCCTGGACCTGCATCAACGCCAGCGAGCAGTAGTACCACGAGTAAAAGTTCCGCTCGCGATTGCGCCGACTGGGAACGTGCTTGAGGATGAGATCGCCGGCCTTGCGGATCTCGGAGTCCGACGGCGTTTCACCCATCAGGATGCGGCTGAAGATCGCCTCAGCTGTCATCGCCGGCGATACCTTCCTCTTGTCGGTATACCCTGCCAGCCCGTCGCGGTTGGTGACACCGTGGATGTAGGCCAGCGTCCGCTTGCGTGTTTCATCGGGGATCTGCAGACCCAGGCGCGAGACGCTGTGCAGGGCCATCACCTGCCAGCCGACGACGGACATGTCGCCCTTGTCCTTGTCTTCCCAGTAAGGCTTGTATCGCCAGCCGCCGGTCTGGGGGTTCTGGGCACGGATGATGAACTTCGCCGCCCGGATCGCCGCGTCGCGGTACTTCGGCTCGCCGGACATCGCCGCTGCTTCCGACAGCGCGATCGTCGCGATGCCGTGGGCGTACATGTTCCCGCCGCCGCGCAGATCGCCATCCTGCTTCTGGTTCTCGACGAGGTAATCGACTGCCTGCGTGACGGTCTTTCGGTACAGGCTCTCCTGGCCGGGCCTGTGGTCGGCCGCCAGGTAGCTCAGAGCCGCCAGGCCCGTCAGGGCCATGTCGGGTCTGCCGTGATGGTTGTCCTTCTTGTACGTCCAGCGGCCGTCCTTCTCCTGCTCGCGGGCCATCCAGGCCAGGGCCTTGGCGACGGCAGCTTCGGACTCCTCCGAGCCGCCCATCTTGCGGATCATCTCCTGTCGCTGCGGGAAGCTGCGCCTGCGGATAGAGAGTGGGCTGGTCAGCCGCCCAGGATCCAACGTGCCCACCATGGCCAGTTCTTCCGGCACGGGCTTGAGCATCTCGCCGATGTCCTCTGCGGGCCTTTGGGCGGGCGTTTCAGCCAGCAGCTGCTCGGCGATCGAATCGGCCGCCGGGGCGTCCAGCGACTCGATCAGCCGTGTTCTTTTGGCAGGTGCCTCATCGGCGCGGGTCTGTGAAAGGGGCCCGGGCTGGATCTTCTCGACGTCGACCGCGTCGGCCGCGGTCAGCGGGTGCTCCTCATGGGCGATCTTCTCCCGGCTGGGCTGGATCACCGGCTGGAGGCGCGGGTCCTGGGCAGCCTGGGGGAGGTTGACCTGGATCTGCTCGGCCGGGTCGACCGGGTCGACAGCCGGGGCGTAGGCGATCTCGGTCGGGCCGATGTCATCGGTCGGCTCGACAACAGGCACGGTGGCCACGTCGATCTCCGGGCGATGGGTCGCGTCGGCAGAGGGCCTGGCCCGGGCGACCTGGACTTCATCGGAGGCCTGGCGGACCTGCGGGGCAGCGTCGGCGGCGAGTTTGTCGGAAGTCTCGGCCGGGGCGGCGGGGACGACTTCCGGCCCGGCGAGCACCTCGGCCGGTTCGGGCTGGGCCTCGACGGGTACGGTCAAATCCTGTTGCGAAGGCAGGGGGGCCTCGGCGAACATGGGTGCATCGGAGGCCGGGGCCGGCTCTGCCGGCTGGGTCTCAGCCCGGACACGGACCGGCTCGACGACATTTTCCACACGGGCGATCTCGACGGATTGCTCTGGGTGGACTTCGGGCCTGGCCTCATCGGCGGCGACCCGCTTGGCCGGTTCGGGCTCGAACCGCGGCTGGGGTTGTTGCTCCGGTGGATCGGGCAGGCGGATCTGCTCGGCCGCTACCGGCGGGATCGGTTGCGGCGCGGTCGGCTGTTGGGTCTTCTGCGTCTCAGCGGGGGGCACGGAAGGCTCGTTCAGTTCAGCCGGCGCGGGTCGGACGCGCGGGGCAGGGACGGTTTCCGCCCGGGCTACGTCGACCTGTCGCGGGTCCTGGACGGGCAACTGCGAGACCGACTCACGGATCTCCATTTTCGCCTGGGCCTCGGGGGCCAGTTCCAGCGAGACGCTCTCGATCAGGCCCGCCTTCTCGGCGACGTACTCGTAGGCCTCCTGGCTGACGAAGACCAGCCCGAGCAAAACCGTAAGCAGGATGTGCAGCAGGACGCTGGCAGCGATGGCCTTCTGCAGGGCGGACAGGTGGTCGTACCCGACGGCCTTGAGAAAGAGCATCGCCGGGACCAGCAGGGCCAGGGCCCCGGCCAGCATCCACCAGGACCAGTGGCCCGGCAGGGAGCGGCTGGTCTGCTCGGGGTAGACCTCGCGAGAGATCGCCTGGTAGAGGCTGTAGAGCCCTTCGCGGCCGGCGCGGTCGGAGCTGAAGACCAGCGTAAAGCCCTCGTCCGTCAGTTCCGGGTCGGTCTCGTTGTAGGCGCTGTTGATTTCCGGGCCCAGATTGACAGGCCCCTCCGACTTGCCCCGCAGCCGCAGGCGGTAGAGGTCGAAGCCGCCGTGGCCGCGAGGGCGGTTGGAGGCAAAGTAGAGGAAATCCCCGGCTGGCGAGACGGCGCAGGCTCCTTCATTCCACTTGGTGTTGGCGCCCAGCAGTGTCTCGGCCGGATGGTAGGCCAGACCATCGGCGGGTTGGGGTTCTGTCGCGTCCTGCTGTTGCTGGTCGGCCTGCTCAGCGGGGGCCTTGGGCCAGGCGACGAACAGATCGTAGTCGCCCAGGTCGCCTTGGCGGACGGTGGCCTTCCAGTCGTTCTCGCGTCGCTGGGCAGCCAGGCGATTGGTCGCGAAGAACAGCCGCCCGTCGGGGGCAGGGGCGGGCGAGTAGTCGTTGTAGGGGCTGTTGATCGCGGGGCCCAGGTTTACCGGCTCAGCCCAGCCTTCATCGGTTCGCCTGGACGCCCAGATGTCGTACTGTCCCTGCCCGCCCGGGCGGTCGGAATAGAGCAGCAGCCACTTACCGTCGGGCGTCAGGCGGGGGCCCAACTCGTTGTACTCGGTATTGACGGCCTCCAGCGGGGCCGGCTCGGACCAGCCGGTGTCGGTCTTGTAGGCGACGAAGAGTTCGGCATTGGCGCCGGTTCGCTCGGGCCCGTAGCGGCCTGGCAGACCCCGGACGAAGTAGAGTTCCTTGCCGTCGGCTGAGAGGGCCGGCTCGTACTCCTGTGCTTCGGAGCGGACGAGGCCCTGGATAGATTCGGGCTGATCCCAGAGGACCTGTCGCGGCTGGGTTGCATCGCCGTCGCGTCGGAGCCCCGCGCCGTCGGTCCAGACGGTTCCGGCGAAGATCCACCAGGCCAGGACGGCGGCGCCTGCGACGACCGCACCGGCCGAGGCCGATGCGGCGATCCACCAGCCCAGCTTGCCCGGTTGGCGGCCTGCGGATTGTCCCTTGCCGTCCTGAGCCATGCTACTCCTTCGTTTCCTGGGGGATGTAGCCGATGTTGACGCGTTCTATGCCTGTCTTCTGACAAAGCACTGCGGTCTGGTTGAAGAACTTGTGATACGCGTTGGCATCGCAGCGGAGCAGCACCTTGCGGTCGGGGTTGTCCTGGACCTCGCGAGTCAGCAGTTCCTCCAGTTGCTTGTCGTCATAGAGCTTGCCGGCGATCTCCTTCTTGCCCTCTGCGGTGATATTGACAATCAACTGGTTCGGCGTGCTGGAAAGCGACTCATTGGCGCTGGCGCGGGTCAGCGTGATGTTCTGGTTGCGTTCCTCTTCGGCAAAGGTGGTGGCGACCAGGAAGAAGATCAGCAGCAGGAAGACCATGTCGATCAGCGGCATGAGGTTGGGCGGGTCTTCGGAATGGTCGGCTTTGTCACGGATGCGCATGGTTGCGTCTCCTGTTTACGCCGTGGCCGGGGCGGTAGTGGGGGTCTGGTCGGGCTGGGCAGACGCAGGGGCCGGCTCTTCGATGACCAGCGCCCCTTCGATCAGCTCGACGGATTGCTCGTTCATCTCGTGGACCAGCCGTTCGATCCGCCCGAGGAAGAAGTAATAGAAGATCAGCACGGGAATCGCCACGACCAGGCCGCCGAACGTGGTCACCAAGGCCTCGTAAATGCCCTTGGCCAGGCTGGTTGCGCGGCCCAGGCCCTGCTGGCTGGCGACCTGGAAGGCTTGGATCATCCCCCAGACGGTCCCGACAAGCCCCAGCATCGGGGCGACTGCTGCGATCGCGTAGAGCATCCGCAGGTTCTTGCGCAGCTTGCTGACCTCGTGGGCTCCGGCGTCTTCGATGGCTTCCTCGATGGCCTTTTCGCCGCGGTGCATCTTGCGCAGTCCGGCCAGGGCCAGGCGGGCCAACGGGCTGTCATTGGCTCGGCAGTACTCCATTGCCTCCTTCCGGCCGGCCCCGCCACGATAGACCGACTGCAGTTGGGCCAGGAAGCCCGGCGGGATCACCCGCTTGCGCTGCAGGGCCATGAACCGCTCGACGACGACCGCCGCGGCCAGCAGGCTGCAGGCGGCGATGGGGATCATGAACCAGCCGCCCTTGAGCAGGATCTCCAGGATCGACATTTCCTCGACCTGGGCCTGGTCGTCGTTGTTCTTGGTCTCCGGCGCTGCCTCGGCAGGCTGGGCCACCGCGGCGGACGCGACGGTAAAGAGGATGGCTGCGAGCAGGAATGTCGCTGAGCGGCGGATGATTCGGCTGCGGGTATTCACGTCTGTCTCCTGTCAGGACTATGTTTACTGTTTCAGTTCGGCCAGTCGTTTTCGGGCGGCTGCGGCGATGGTCTGGTCCTTGTAGTCCTCGACCACGCGGGTGTACTGGCCGATGGCCTCGGACTTGCGCCCCAGCTTCTCCAGAACCCGACCTGCCTCGTAGAGGGCGTTGGCAGTCCACTTGTCGTAGCCGTAGACGTCGCCGACGACGTAGAAGGCGTCCAGGGCTTCTTTGAGCTTGCCCTCCTCGAAGAAGCACTCGCCGAGCTGGAACTGGGCTTTGGCGGCGGTTTCGCCCTGGTGGTCGGAGTCGGCGATCTTCGCGTACCAGTTGCGGGCGTCGGAGTATTTCCGCTGGTTTTGCAAAGCCCAGCCCGTGCCGTACAGCGCGATGTGCTTGAACTCGTGCTTGTCGAACTTCTTGAGATACTCCTGCCAGGCCTTCAGTGCGTCGCCGTAGTGGTTCTGCATTTCGCGCACCTCGCCGAGCTTCAGCAGGGCGAACGGTTCCAGATCATCCGCCTTGCCGCTTTGCAGCAGCGTTTCGAGCATGCTCTCGGCGGTCTGGAAATCCCGGACTTCCTGGGCGGCCAGGCTGCCCTGGTACAGTGCCGACGGGGTCTGCTCGCTGTCGGCATGCGCCTTGGCGTAGGCAGCAAAGGCGTCGCGCGCCTTGGCCGGCTGATCCAGTTTCTGATAGCACCATCCCTGCCGGTACAGGGCGACTTTTCGCACGGCCGGCGGGGCGGACTCATCGGCCAGCACCTTTGTCAGCAGTCCCAGAGCTTCGTCGAACTTTTCGCGGGCATAGAGCAGTTCGGCCAGTTCGGCCCGGGCCGGGGTGGCCAGGGGCCCTTCGGGGAACTTCTCCAGCAGCTTGCGGTAGGATTCGACGGACTGTTCCCTCTGGCCGGAGTCTTTCTGGGCCCAGGCCAGTTCGTACATCGTCTGCTGTGTGGCGCGTTTGTCGTTGCTGGCCAGTTCGGCCAGGACATCGGCGGCCTTGTCGTGCTGCCCCATTTCCGCCAGGCACGTGCCCACGAGGCGAGCCGCCTGGTCGTTGTCTTTGGCCAGTTCGCGGAAGATCGGCAGGGCCTTGTCGGGCTCACCGGCCAGGCGCAGGGCCTCTGCCTGGCGGAATCGTGCCTCGCCGCGGTTGGCGCTGTCGGGGTAGTCCTCGGCAAAGCGGCCAAACCGTTCGGCGGCCGTCTTGTATTCCTTGGCATCGTAGGCGATCCACCCCCGGAGCAACTGGGCCGAGGCGGTCACCGGCTTGGGCGCCTTGGCCTGGATGATCCGTTCGAGCAGTTTCTCGGCCGGTTCGGGCTGATCCTTCTGGTAGTGGATCTCAGCCAGCTCGAACCAGGCGTAGGGGACGATGGCCGACTCCTGGGCTTTGACCTTCTCGAAAGGTTCGAGGACTTTGGCAGCCTCGTCCTGTTTGTCCGCGCGGCGCAGGGCGCGGGCGAGGTAGTAGCGGCCTTCGAGCCGTCCTGCCTTGGCTTCGCTGCGAACGAAGCGGTGGAGGATGTCGGCGGCTTGGGCGGGCTGGTCGGTCTTCAGCAGGGCCTGGCCGAGGTAGAGCATGGCCTGCCTGCCGATGCGGTCGTCGCCGGCGGATTTTTGCTCGGCGACGGGTTTGAGCACGTCGATGGCCTTCTTGCTGTCTCCGACCAGAAATGCGCTCTGCCCGCGACGCAGGGCGAAGCGGCGGGCATTGTCGCCTTCGGCCGAGGCTGCCAGCCGGCTGAATGTCTTGGCGGCCTGGTCGTACTGTCCGAGCGTGAAGTGACACTCGGCGGCCAATTCAGCGGCCGGACCGGCCATGGGGTGGTCATCCTGTCGGGCGATTTTCTCGGCCAGTTCGATCGCCTCCTTCGTCTTGCCCGCCTGCTGGAGGCACCAGGCGCGGCGGTAGGCGGCGTCGGGGGCGTAGGGACTCTGGGCGTGACGTTCGGTGACGGTTTTGAAGTCCTCGGCAGCCTGGGCGTGCTGGCCCAGCTTCATCCGGCAGGTGGCCAGATCGTATCGGGCGGCGGCTTCTTCGGGCAGGTTGCCCTTGCTGTCCAACACCTCGTCCAGCAGCTTGGCGGCTGCATCGTGGTCATCCTTGGCCATGCGGGCCCGGGCCAGCCAGTATCGTCCGCGGCGGCTGCGGTCCTTGTCCGATTTGATGACCTGCTGGAAGGTGCGGGCGGCATCGTCCGCCTTGCCGGCCTTGAGTTGCGAGATCCCCATCTGGAATCGACCGGCCGGGGCGTACGGGCCTTCGTGGGTCTTGAGCAGCTGCTCGAAGGCCTCGACGGCGTCGCTATGCTTGCCGGCCCGCTGCAGCGCGACAGCCAGGCTGTAGCGTCCGTCGGCCTTGCGGCCCTCGTCGGCGCGGTCGATCAGTTTTCGGTAGGCGGCCAGGGCTTTGTCGGTCTGGCCGGCTGCTTCGTAAGACTGGCCCGCCAGCAAGAGGGCGTTGAGCAGGTAGGGGCTGTTCTCGACGGCGGCGACGGCCTGGAAGCTCTCGGCTGCGGCAGCGGGATTGCCGCTTTTTCGCTGCGACAGACCTTTGTAGTACAGCACGCCCGTGCGGTAGCCGCTGTCCTTGTGCTTCTTGAGAAAGTCATCCGCCTTCTTGGTCGCCTCGTCGGTCTTGTCCATCTGGTAGAGCAGGCGTACGATGTTCAGACCGGCCAGTTCAGCCAGGGGATTGTCGGGATGCTTTCCGGCCAGTTCCCCGAACGCCTCCAGGGCCCCGTTCATGTCGTTGCGGGCCATGCGAGACTGGCCCAGCAGGGCGCGGGCCTCGGGGGCCTGCTGGAAGTCCTTGGATCGGATCGCCTCGATCAGCTGGCGCTCGGCCTCGGGGTACTTCTTGAGCTGGTAGAGGCTGATGCCCAGGCCATATCGCGCCGCCGCACGATCCCGGTGATCCTTGAAGCGGGAGAGGAACTCTTCGTACTGCGTGGCGGCTGTTTCGTAGCGCTTGGCCCTGAGGCTGCCGTTGGCGGCCAGGAGCTTCTTCGCCGCGGCGGTCTGGTCCTGTCCCTGCACCGACCAGGCCGGGAGCAGCAGGGCTGCTGCGAAAAGAAGAACCGCCCATTGTGCCTGTTTCCGCATCGTTTTATCTCCAGGCAATCAGAAGAACAACATGAAGGCGCCGGCCCGTCGAAGGCCGCGGCCTTGCCGGTTTCCCCGAACCTCCTCCGGGGACGACAATTGCAGATACAACAGACAGCAGCGGGAAAGGTGACGTAGCAATTGGCCCAAATCAGCCCATGGCAAAACCGGGCAGAATCTGGCCTTGGGCCAAGAAGATCACCAGCGTCACCGTCACCGGGGAAAGCAGCGTCGAGTAGAGCACGGCGCGGGCGGCGTAGTCGGGGTGGTTATCGAACTCCATGTTCAGCAGCATGCAGTTGACGGCCGTGGGAGAACTGGTGGAGATCAGCAGCATCTGGGCCTTGAAGCCCTCCAGGCCGAAGAGGTAGACCAGGCCGACGCCGATCGCCGGACCGGCCAGCAGACGCAGGGCGACCGACCAGCGGACGGGGTATTTCGGCCCACCGGGGCGGACCAGGGCCAGCTGGGCCCCGAGCGTCAGCAGGGCGACGGGGACAAACGCGTTCTTGACGTAGACCAGGAACGCCCAGAAGGGGCTGAGGGCATCGGCGGCGGGCCCGGCAGTCTCTCCCAACAGTCCCCGGACGTAGTTGGTGGTAAGTCCGGCAGCCAGCGCGTAGATCGGCGGGAACTTCAGGATGGCCATCAGGTTCTTGCGCCAACAGGCGCCCTTGCCCCCCGCGGCAATCAGCACGCCGACAGTGAAGGTGAAGAAGTTCTGCGTGATCATCACGTAGGCTTGCATGGTCGCAGCCTGGGCGGAGAGGTCCTGGCCGTCGATGGTTTGTCCTTCGAAGGCAAACTTCTGCAGCGGCAGGCCGAAATTGCCAGAGTTGTGCAGGATCGTCGTCAGGACCATCACGCTGATCTGGTCTCTCGGCACGCCGCGCAGCAGTGCGACCAGGACCGTCAGCACGGCCATGGCCGCCAGCAGCGACACGGCGAAGCCAACAACCTGCAGGGCCTGCAGCGGGGATACCGTCGAGGTGACGATCGAGTAGTAGATAATGCCCGGCATGACGAAGTAGAAGTTCAACCGCTTGAGCGTGAGCATCTCCAGGCCGAGCCTACGCTGCATGAAGAAGCCCGTGGCCGCCAGCAGCAGAACAGGCAGGACGATGTCATAGAAGATGTAAGCCAGCTGTGCGGGCAACTGGGGCAGTTGCTCGATCAGGTTGGCCAGGCAGTTGTCCATGGGGGGCCCTTACAAGGGGGTCTCAGGGCCCGAGATGATACGGCGATTCGCCCGGCCGGTCCAGAAATGAAAAAACGCGGGGCCCATGGCTTTTGGCCGGACCCCGCGCTTCTTGGGAAAGGAAAGTTGGGCTTTCCGTTACAGGGAACCTACGATCCGGCCACGCCGGGGGCCAACTCCCGGGGGCAGAAATCTGCCAGATCTGCAGTCGGCCATGCGTCAGGGGACAAAATGACAGCGGCGATGCCAGGGATTCGTGTTACAAGTCATGATTGTAAAAACTTTTGCGAGTCTGGCATGGGCTTTGCATTTTCATTCTGGTGCAGACGTGGGCCCGCTGGGAGGGCTCCTTACGATCGAGAAACCTTCGGCCGTAGCGGACCTGCTTCGGGACCCTCCGGCCGCCATGAAAAGCAAGGAAGGAGAAACGACATGACGCGTTTGAAATGGTCAGGTTGGGATCCCTTCGGGGGTCTGAAACTCATGCAGCGTGAGATGCAACGCCTCGTCGACCGGACGTTCACGGGGGAATCCCGTTACGTCGGCGGCGGGATGTATCCGCCGGTCAACGTATACGAGGGGCAGGACGACACGCTCGTGCAGATCGAACTGCCCGGCGTGGCCGAGGACGAGATCGACCTGTCGATCACCGGCGAGACGCTGACGATCAAGGGCAAGAAGAACTTCGTCGGCGACGAGGACCAAGATCGCCGCTACCAGCGTCGCGAACGCTGGGCCGGCGAGTTCTCCCGGACCATCGTTCTGCCCGAAAAGGTCGAGGCCGACGAAGTCGAGGCCAAACTCACCGACGGTGTGCTGACGGTCCGCCTGCCGCGGGCCGAGGCGGCCAAACCCAAGAAAATCGCGGTCCAACTGTAACAGGAGGCCGATCATGACCGAAATGCAGACACAAAAGAACAACGACGACGTCCTCTCGGTAAACGCATCCCGGACCAAGGATGACTACGACACGGAAAACACCGTAAGCCCCCTCGTAGACATCTACGAGACCGAGGACGGCACGACGATTCTGACTGCCGAAATGCCCGGCGCAAGTTCCGATTCGCTGGACGTGCAGGTAGAGAAGGGCGTATTGACGATTACCGCACAGGCCCAGCCCCTCCAGCCCGAGGGTGACTACCGCCTGACCTACGGCGGGTTCGGCACGGGACGCTACCACCGCGCGTTCGCCCTGAGCGACGAAATCGACCGGGACAACATCGACGCTCAATTCGAAAAGGGCGTTCTGACGCTGAAACTGCCCCGGGCCGAGCAGGCCAAGACCCGGAAGATCGCGATCAAGACGTCCTGAAACAACATCTGTTGATCCGAACCACAAGCACTGGCCGGAGCGGATCGCCGCCCCGGCCAGTTCGCGTTTTGCCCAGGCGATGGCAAAGTTGACTTCCACTTGCCCGGGACATATCATTCATCAGTCGTCTATGTGACCAGCAAAACAAGTATTTATCGTACGATACAAACGATTTCGTGCAGAAGGGATCAGGCAGATGGCATCCGACAAAGTACTGGAACTGACCGACGAGAATTTCGAGCAGGAAGTGGCCAACTACGACGGCGTGGCCCTGGTGGACTTCTGGGCCGAGTGGTGCATGCCCTGCAAGATGCTCGCGCCGACCATCGACGAAATCGCCGGTGAGTACGAAGGCAAGGCCAAGGTCGGCAAGGTCGACACCGACAACAGTCGCGAAACCGCGATGAAGTTCGGCATCTCGGCGATTCCGACGGTCATCCTCTTCAAGAACGGGCAAGTGGCCAAGAAGTTCGTCGGCCTGCAGCAGAAGGGCGAACTGACCAGCGCCATCGACGAAGCCCTGGCCTGATCATTCCAGCCGATCCGAACATGTTGACACTGGACAGAGAGCAGATCCGCCGGATCGACCAGTACGCCATCGAGACGCTGGGCATACCCGGACTGATCCTGATGGAAAACGCCGGGCGCAACGCGACCGACGCGATCTGCCAACACCTCGGGCAGGTCGAGGGCAGGCGTGTGGCCATCGTCGCCGGCAAGGGCAACAACGGCGGGGACGGTTTCGTCGTCGCCCGCCACCTGGCGATCCGCGGCGCAAAGCCCGAGGTCTTCCTGACGACCGAGGCAGAGGCCCTCTCCGGCGACGCGGAAGTCAATTACAACGCAGCCCGCGCCGTAAAGATCCCGATCCACATCACCAACGAAGACAACACGATCCGCGGGCTTGCAGAGCAACTCAACGCCTTCGACCTGGTCGTCGACGCGGTGGGGGGAACGGGAATCACCGGGGCACTGCGGGGATCGATGGCCTCGGTGGTCGAGCAGATCAACCAGGCGGGGGTGGCCGTGGCGGCCATTGACATCCCCACCGGGCTGGACGCCGATACCGGACAGGCTGAGGGACCGGCCGTGCGGGCCCAGTTGACCGTTACCTTTGCCGCCCGCAAGAGCGGCTTCGACGCCGACGGTGCCCAGGCCTACACGGGCCGCATCGTCCTGGCGGATATCGGCATCGACGCCGGGCAGATCCACCGACTGGCCGACAGCGGGGCCTGAGACGGCTATCAGCAGATCAAAAACGCCGGAAAAGCGCTTCTAAGCGGGCTCCGCAGCCCGTATAATCCCAAGCCCTGACGATTTCCCACCTTCTCAGGTGTACGCGTAAACCCCAAGAAAAGAGAGACAAACATGCCTCTAGTACCGATGCGAGTTCTGTTGGATCATGCGGCCGAGAATGACTACGGCATCGCAGCCCTGAACGTCAACAACATGGAGCAGATCCAGGCGATCATGGAAGCGGCAGTCGAGACCGATTCGCCGGTGATCATCCAGGCCAGCCGCGGCGCCCGCAGCTACACCAACGACAACTACCTCCGTCACCTGATGCTCGCAGCGGCCGAGCTGAACCCGAACATCCCCATCGTGATGCACCTGGACCACGGCAACAGCCCGGAGACCTGCGCCAGCGCGATCGAGAACGGTTTCACCTCGGTGATGATGGACGGCTCGCTCTCGGCCGACGGCAAGACCCCGTCGACCTACGAATACAACGTCGAGGTGACCAAGAAGGTCGTCGAGCAGGCCCACGCAGAAGGCATCAGCGTCGAAGGCGAGATCGGTGCCCTGGGCGGCATCGAAGACGGCCACGGGGCCGGGCTGAGCGAAGAAGAAGCCCAGGAGCACCTGACCGACCCGGACCAGGCCGAGCAGTTCGTCGCCGACACCGGCGTGGACGCCCTGGCCGTGGCGATCGGTACCAGTCACGGCGCGTACAAGTTCAAGAAGAAGCCCACCGGCGACGTGCTGAAGATGAGCCTGATCGAAGAGATCCACAAGCGTCTGCCCAATACACACCTGGTCATGCACGGCTCGTCCAGCGTCCCCCAGGAACTGCAGGACATCATCAACAAGTACGGCGGCGCCCTGAACCAGACCTACGGCGTGCCGGTCGAAGAGATCCAGCGCGGCATCAAGCATGGCGTGCGCAAGATCAACGTCGACACCGACAACCGCCTGGCGATCACCGGTGCGATCCGCAAGGTCTTCTCGGAAAGCCCCGAGCAGTTCGACCCCCGCAAGTACATGGGCCCGGCCCGCGAAGCGATGAAAGAGGTCTGCAAGGCCCGCATGATCGCCTTCGGCCAGGCCGGCTGGGCGGGAAAGATCCCCTCCAAGACCTGCAAGGAAATGGTCGATTTCTACAAGGGCTGAGCCTCGACCGACAAGAAGCAATCCAGCGCAGAGAATCTTCAGATTCTCTGCGCTTTTCTTTTTGCGCCGGATACAGGCTATATCAACGGATGTCCAATTGAATTGTCCCCCGCCGGACCGGAAGTGACGTTGCAGCCTCTGCAAAGGCCGGCGTTGAGGAAATTCTGCGTTTGTCAAGTCCTGCCAAACCAGTACAGTATTGTCAGGCCCTGCGGGCCGAGGAACGAGACACACAATGGCAGCCCGACTGCCGGGAGAAATCATGCGTAAGTTGACCATCCTGACTTTGTTGATCCTTGCCTCGGCCACGCAGGGACGGCCTTTTATCCCCCCGGTGGGTTCCATGCATGTGCCGATGGCCCTGGCAGAGGCCGAGTTGGTTTTCGTTGTCGATGGCGACGACGTCAAGAGCACCGAGACCGTTAAGCGGAATGTGCCCGTGCCCGGCAGTGTGGAGAACGGCGAACACAACTGCCAGACCTTCACCACCGACAAGATCGAGATCCTCGGCGGCAAGAGGGCCGAGGCGATGAAGGGCAAGACGCTGCAGTTCATCAGTCCCGCCATCTCGCAGGCCAACCGGCGAAACCGGCGACTCTACTTCCGCCCGGTCAGTTTCCGCCCCGGCCAGAAGTATCTGGTGGTGCTCCAGAAAATCGAGAACGTGGACGAGCTCTTTCTGCCTGTCGACGGCGTGCACTTCAGGCCCGCGAACGACCGGACCATCGCCGAAGCCAAGCTCATGGTCAACCCGGAACGCTGGTCCTGGGGCCGCAGCGACGACTCGGGGCTGCAGTTGGGCCTGATCATCCGTCAGCCCGAGGTGCGGATCTACAAAGTTGCCGGGCAGGACAGGCAATTCGCCAGTCTCAACGTCATGGTCATGCTCCGCAACACCGGAGACAAACCCGTCCGCCTGAGCCTGCATCCGGACCAGAAGCCGATCAAGCTGCTGGCCATGGATGATGAGGGCACCGTAGTCGAGGCATCGCCCTATGCGGGCAAGAAACAGATCTCCCTGGCTTACGGTTCGGTCCTGCCGAAGTACATCCAGCACGAACTGGCTCCCGGCGAGTTCACCTGCCTGGGCCCCATGGGCCTCTCGCCGTACGGCATGGCCGTGCAGATCCCCGTCAAGGCGGGCAAGTGGAAGCTCTTCGCCATCTTCGACGGCAAGGATACCGACGGCGGCAGGCTGTGGACCGGCGAGATCCGCTCGCAGGGCGTGGATATCCAGGCCAGCGAGGGAGTCAGGCCCATCAGGCCCATCCTGCGCCAAGCCGAGTAGTTTCCTCGCAGACCGCGGCTGCTGGTTCCGAACTGTTCCATGTCGGCCTGCAGAGTTCCGCGCCAACCCCGGACCGTCTGAGAGTAGTCGGATGAGTTTGTCGAAAATCCTGTTATCTGCCTTTGCCGCTGCCCTCGTCGTCGGCTGTGTCGGTCAGCCATATCCGGCGCCGCCGAGAACGGTCCGCCAACTCCAGGCCGACCAGCGCCGCCGGGCCGGCGGGTACCCAGCCCACACGGTCCTGCTGCACAACGCCCAGCGCGTGCTCGATCCAGCCCTGCCGACGGCAGGCCGCGTCGAGTCCGTCGAAGTGCTCAAGGCGATGACGGTCAACCAGCGCGAGATTCTCGCGCAGTTGGCCTCGCTGCTGGAAGACGAAAAGACGCCCGATCCTCTGCGGAAGGCCGTGCTGGACCTGCTGATCAGCCAGGATTACCCGGGCCTGGCCGGCCACATCGTCAATATCCTCCCGAAGCTCGATCCGTCCGGGCCCATGCGCAAGAACCTGCTGGACTGGCTGGCCCGTCATGGCGAACCCAGCGTACTGGCAGAAGTCGTCCAGGCCTGGGCCCGCCAGGAAGGGCCCGACTCCCCGGCCGAGCAGGGCTACAGGAACCTGGTGGCCCGACTCTCGAAGATCAGCTGGGACGAGGCCCTGCTCGGTGCGATCAACGACGAGGGCTTCCTGGCCAAGGGCTCGGCCCTGGAGATCCTCGCCGACCGCATCCACCCCAGTCAACTGGCTGGGCGCATCCGACGCCTGCCCTCCAGGACCCAGGCGGTGGCCGCAATGCAGGCATTTGACAAGATGTTCGACTACCTGCCCCACACGGCTGAGCAGCTCCTGGCGGTCGCCCAGTTGCACCTGTCTCACAGGGCCGCGATGGACGACGCCCGGAAACTCTACCTGAAGTGGAAGCAGCGGGACGGCTACCAGTTCGCCATCGAGGACTTTCACCTGCTGGCCCACCTGGCGACCGATCCGCTGCGCCCCGACGCGCCGCGCGACCAAGTGCTGCTCAGCCTCGGCCAGGCCACCCGCGGGCGGAAACACGTTTCCCACCTGCCGGACAGCCGTGGCAAGGAGGTCGAAAACAACTTCTGGCAGGACGCCGAAGGTCTCAGCACGGCCGAGGTCTGGACGCTCTACCTGCTCAACGAGCTGCTGAGCAACCCGGTCAACCAGGCCCAACTGTACCTGACGGCACGCGACGACTGGCGCGACAAGCAGCAGGTCTACGGCGGGCTGATCCGCTACGTCCACGGCCGGGCCGCCACACGCGACGTGCGACGAGGCTCGGCAGGGGGAGCCATCGCCTACCGCTACCCCAACCAGCCCGACGCGCGGAACAACGCCATCTACGTTCCCGACAGCCAGGCCCAACGCGACGCGCGCGACAGCCTCTGCTGGTACTTTCCCAACTTCCAGGAGATGAACAACGCCCACCGTGCAGGGCCCGATAAGTCGCTGCTGGAGACAGCCCGCCAGCACGGCAGGCGCGGATTGGTGGTCACGTCCCTGAACGGCCAGCGCTTCTCAGCGCATTACTTCACGCTGGACGGGAAGGTCATCTCGCTGGGCGTCTTGCCGTTCCGACGCTAACCGTGTTTGCGGAGGACGCGTTCGATCGCGTCATATTCGGCCCGGAACTCTTCGAGCTTCCGGCGGATCTCGTTGGCTTCGTCGGCATCGGCCTGGCCGATGAGGTCCTCATCCGACAGGAAAGACTCGAGCATGCGGATCTTCTCGCCGACGTAGTCCCGCCGGCGTCGCAACAGTTCGAGGCGTTCCTCGGCGGTGGTCGGTTCGTTCAGCACGTTGCGGAAGACCTGCTCGGAGACGTAGAAGGGCACGTCCATGCCGACGCCCAGTGCGATTGCGTCGGAGGGCCTGGCATCGACTTCCACCAGCCGACCGTTCTGGCGAATGTACAGCGTTGCGAAAAACGTCGCATCGCGCAGATCGCTGACTACAACCTTCTCCACCTCGCCGCCCATCTGTTCGATGACATTGGCCAGCAGTTGGTGGGTCAGTGGGCGGGGTGTCTGAATGCCCTTGATCCGGCGGTCGATGGCCAGGGCCTCGGCAATGCCGATCATGATCGGGAAGCTCCGCTGGCCGTCCTTTTCCTTCAGGAAGATCACCTGCTCTTCGCCAAGCTCGGTGATCAGGATCCTGGATAGCTCAACCGGTACGTCCATGGCCTGGCCTTTCCCTTCGGGATGAATATGCGACTACTGCATTGTACGCGCCCAAAGTCGAGGACCGCAAGGATCGCGATGCTCAGGCGAGGCTTTCCAGGGACGCGTTGACCTGCTCGAGTTCGGCCTGCAGCTGGTCAAGCCGGTCGCGCTCGCGCTGGACCACCTCGGCCGGGGCTCGGTTGACGAAGTTCTCGTTGGCCAGCTTGCCGCGGACACCTTCGATCCCGTCGCTGAGCGTCTGGGCCTGCTTGGTCAGTCGCATTTTCTCGGCCTCGACGTCGATAATCCCCAGCAGGTAGGCCTTGATCGATCCGGTCGAGACGGCTGCAGCCCCCGAGGGCTGTTCGACGTGCTCATCGGCCAAAGAAGTCTCTCCCAGCACGGCGATGGACTGGAGCATCTCCAGGTTGGCTTCGATGACGCTGCGCGGCGGACCCTCGGCGAGGAAGATTGCATCGATCGGCTGTCGCGGCGGGACGTTGTGCGTGCCGCGGACGTTGCGGATTTCCCGGACGAGGTTGGCGAGCATCTCGAAGTCCTTCTCGGCCGTGGCGTCGATGGCGTCCTGGTCGATCTGGGGCCAGGGGGCCCGGACCAGCAGAGCCGAGGCCTCCTGCCCGCCGGGGCCTCGCGTGGCAACCTGCTGGTTAAGCCTCTGCCAGATCGCCTCGGTCAGGTAGGGCGCCACCGGGTGCAGCAGGCGGAGGATCACGTCGAGGCACCAGGCGAGCACGGCCCGGGGCTGGTCCTGGCCGGCGTTGATGCGTCCCTTGGCGATTTCCAGGTACCAGTCGCAGAACTCGTCCCAGACGAAGTGGTAGAGCAGATCGGCCACGGCGTTGTACTGGTAGGTATCGACCGCGCGGGTCAGCTCGTGGATGGTGCGATTCAGGCGGCTGAGTACCCACCGATCGGCCAGGCTGGCCGAGGCGTCAATCGACTCGAAGGCCGGCACGGAATCGCCCAGGTTCAGCATCGCAAACCGCGAGGCGTTCCAGAGCTTGTTGCAGAAGTTCCGCCCGATGTCGAACTTCTCGGAGCTGTTGACCTCGCGTCCGTCGGGCAGGGTGATGGCCTTGACGGGCATGCGGACGTCCTGGGTCTGCGTGGTCATCGAGCAGAGGGTAAACCGCATCGCGTCGGCACCGTGGGAGTCGATGACCACCAGCGGGTCGATGCCGTTGCCCAGCGTCTTGGACATTTTGCGGCCCTGGCCGTCCTGGATCATCGCGTGAATGAACACGTCGGAGAAGGGGATATCGCCCAGGCAATACTGGCCCATCATGACCATCCGGCTGACCCAGAGTGTGATGATCTCGCGGGCGGTGCAGAGCACGTTGCCTGGATACCACGTCTTCAGCGCGTCGGTCTGCTCGGGCCAGCCCAGCGTGCTGAACGGCCAGAGTGCCGAGGAAAACCATGTGTCCAGCACGTCGGGGTCTCTCTGGAAACCTTGTTTTTCGAAATACTCTTCTGCTCTTACGTCATTGGGCCCAACACACAGATACCAGAACGTTTCACCATCTTCACTTCCTTGAACAACAGGATATTTCCCGATGGGGAACTCGACCCAGGCCACAGTACCACTGTCAATGGAATCAATCTTTACGCCCGAAACAGGAACCTTCGCCTTCCAGATGGGGATCTGGTGGCCCCACCAGAGCTGGCGGCTGATGGGCCAGTCGCGGAGGTTTTCCAGCCAGGTTCGATAGTTGTTGCTGTAGCGCTCGGGGATGAATCGCAGTTCACCGTCCAGCAGGGGCCTCAGGGCCAGACCTGCCAGCGAGTTGTTCGGAACGTCGGTCCCTTCGATCAGGCCGGTGTCGTCGAGTTTCTCGATCGGCTGTTTGACGGCCACGTACCACTGGTCCGACAGGTAGGGCTCGATCGGCACGTGCGAGCGGTAGCTGTGTCCGACTTCGTGTGTGTAGTCGACGACCTTCTCCAGCAGGTCCTCGCTGCGGAACCACTCGACAATGGCCGCCCGCGCCTCGAACCGGTCCATGCCCAGGAACTGTTCGGCGTCGCTGCCGGCTGCGTCCGGCCAGCCGTACTGGTCGCTGATCGACCCGTCCGGGGCCATCACGTTGATGATCTCCAGGTCGTGTCGCTGGCCGATCAGCCAGTCGTTCGGGTCGTGGGCGGGGGTGACCTTCAGGAACCCTGTCGAGAACCGCGCCTTCTCGTCCTCGGCCTCCGGATCGGGCAGGACCACGTGGTCGTCCAGGACGATCGGAATCTCCCGGCCGACCAGCGGCAGGCGGACCATCTTGCCGCCCAGCGCCTCGGCCCGCGGGTCGGAGGGGTTCATTGCCACGGCGGTGTCGCCGAGCATCGTTTCCGGCCGCGTCGTGGCCACGGTGACGTGGCTGACCGTCCGACCATCGATTTCCACCGGCTCGACCAGCGGGTACATCAGATACCAGAAGTGTCCGTCGACGCTCTCGTGTTCGACTTCGTCGTCGGCCAGGACGGTCTGCGTGGCCGGGTCCCAGTTGACCAGCCGCTTGCCGCGATAGATCAACCCGTCTGCAAAGAGGCGGAAGAAGACTTCCCGGACGGCCCGGGCGCAGATCTCATCCATGGTGAACCGCGTCCGTCGCCAGTCGCAGCTGCAGCCCATCTTCTTGAGCTGGTTGAGGATCGTCGCCTCGTATTCGTCCTTCCAGGCCTGAATCCGGTCGACGAACTCATCGCGCTGGAAGTCGACGCGTTTGCGACCTTCCTCGGCAAGGATTCGCTTTTCCACGACGGTCTGGGTGGCGATGCCCGCGTGGTCGGTACCCGGCATCCAGAGGGCGTTGAGCCCGGCCATGCGCTTATAGCGGATCAGTACGTCCTGCAGCGTGTTGTTCAGGGCGTGGCCCAGGTGCAGGGCGGCGGTGACATTCGGCGGGGGAATGACGATGCAGAATCCGTTACTGCCATCCGACGGCTCGGCGTCGAAGGCTCCGGATTCATGCCACAGCCTGTAGATATCGCTCTCGACGCTGAGGGGGTCGTAGGTCTTGGCCAGTTCGGTGGTCATAGCAGTGTCTCGGTCGCAGGGACTTCTCAGTCGTTGGTTTCATTGGAGAGAATCAAGAATTCGATCGCATCGACCAGGGCCTTCCAGGACGCGTCGATGATATTGTCACTGACGCCGACGGTCCCGAAGAACGCCTTGCCCTCCTCGTCGTGCCATTCGATCACAACGCGGACTTTCGCAGCCGTCTCGGCGGCGGTGTTGACCACGCGAACCTTGTAGTCGGCCAGGTGCAGCTTGCCCAGGGCCGGGAAGTGGTCCGCCAGGGCGGCCGCCAGGGCCCGGTAGAGCGAGTCGACGGGACCTTCGCCTTCGGAGACGGTGTGCTCGATCTTGCCGTTGACCTCGATCTTCACCGTCGCCTCGGTATTCGGCTCGCCCCCGTCGCGACGCAGGATCGTGCAGCGGTAGTGGTCCAGCTTCCAGAGTTGGCGATACCAGTCGCCGCCGAGGGTCCGGCGGATGAGCATCTCGAAGCTGCCCTCGGCCGCCTCGAACTGGTAGCCCTGGTTCTCCAGTTCCATCACGGCCCGGAGTACCTTGCGCTGGGCTTCCTTGTCGTCGCCGATGTGGAACTTCTCCGGCGCCGCAGCCGAGATGTTGCTGACGCCCGACAATTCGGAAACAAGGACGCGCCTGCTGTTGCCCACCAGCGACGGGTCCATGTGCTCATAGGAATGCACGTTCCGCTGGACGGCGTGGACGTGCATGCCGCCCTTGTGGGCAAAGGCAGCCAGGCCCACAAAGGGCTGATTGTCGCGGAAGTTCATGTTGGCTACTTCGTATACGAAGCGGCTGATCTCGGTCAGGTGCGACAGGGCGCCATCGGCCAGGACGTCGTAATCGTATTTCAAGGCCAGGTTGGCTGCCACGGCTGTCAGGTCCGCATTGCCGCATCGCTCGCCGATGCCGTTGATCGTTCCTTGCACGTGGTGGGCACCGTGGCGGACGGCGACGATCGAATTGGCCGTGGCCAGGTCGCCGTCGTTATGGCAGTGGATGCCGATCTTCGCATCGGGCAAGGCGTTCTTCAGGGCCTCGATCGCCTCGGCGACGGTTTCCGGCAGGGATCCGCCGTTGGTATCGCAGAGGACCAGTCGCCCGGCCCCGGCCTCGTGGGCGGCACGCAGGGTCCGGATCGCGTACTCGGGATTGGCCTTGTAGCCGTCGAAGAAGTGCTCGGCGTCGTAGATCATCTCACGGTCGTGGTCGACCATGAGCTTCACCGAGTCGGCGATCATCGCCAGGTTTTCCTCTTCGCTGACGCGGAGGACTTCATGTACGTGCAGGTCCCAGGTCTTGCCGACGATGGTCACGACGGGCGCCTCGCTGGCCAGCAGGGCCTTCATACCCGTATCGTCGGCTGCGGCGATGTTCTTGCGCCGCGTCATGCCGAAGGCGGTGATCTTCGCGTGGGCGAAGTCCTTCCTGGCTGCCTGTCTGAAGAAGGCTTCGTCCTTGGGGTTGCTCAGCGGATAGCCGCCCTCGATGTAGTCGACCCCGAGCTTGTCCAGCTCGGCGGCGATCAGGAGTTTGTCTTCCAGCGAGAGGCTCACGCCAAGGGCCTGCGTGCCGTCACGCAGGGTGGTGTCATAGATTTCAACGCGTTGTTTCTGTGTGGTGTTCATGGGTCTGGCCCGTAAGGTTCAGGGGAGTTGAGTCGGGGCGATCAGGGAATGAAAAAGCCCTGAAGACATTCAGCGCTCCAGGGCTTGTCGGAATCTGGCATGTCGGCCCGACTCGCCTCAAAGCGCACAGCGTACTACTGCTACGGAGGAAATAATACCGGCGCGGACAGCATCCGTGCCCGCCTGGCGGGCCGAATCGAGCATCGTGCTGCAGGCTGCTGTCCGCATGGGTTCCTCGTGCTGTGCGTAAAAAGCAAGTCCAACAAGGATTATATCGCCCGGGCGGGGAGTGTCAATCGAGGCTTTCGGTGTTTTTGCCCTCCACGTTCTGCCCGGGTTGTCTATCATAGCCTTCTCAGCCAAGCGGGAGCGGATATGTCCGGAGAAAAAGAACAGTTCATCAGCCAGCCCATCCGTCCGGTGGGCGAGAAACTCGGAACGGCCATGATGGCCATCGGCGAGCCGGCCCTGCCGGAGGCCTTCGTCTTCCGAGGCCGGGAGTACCGCATCGAGACCATCCAGGCCAGCTGGAAGACCTCCGCCCGGGAAGGGCACAGCCGCACGGGGGAACTGTACCTGCGGCGACACTGGTACCGCGTGGCGTGCGAAGACGGCTCGATCGCGACGATCTACTGCGACCGCCAGGCCCGCAACCGCAACAAGCCAGGCCAGCGATGGTTCGTCTACTCGGCCTGCTGGGCCTCGACAGCCCCGGGAACCGAATCGATCGACTGACGCAGGTCGGGCCAGGTCAGGTCGTCGCCGGTCTGCATCTTCCCGTCAGGCCCGGCGCTGGTCAGCAGGGCGGCGAGGTAGGTTCGGCCATCCTGGCTGATCCGCACGATCTCGTAGCCGATGGCGCTGCCCCACGGATCCTGCAGATCGGTCGGGCTGAGCACAGGTGACCAGTTGGCGGAACTGCCCGGCGCGGGAATCCGGGTCAGCACGGCCAGGCCTTCCGGGCCGCTGGGGTACCGCCCGACGATGCTGTGGTAGCGGATCAGTTCTTTGTGGATCTTGGCCATCGTCGCCATCGCCAGCTTGGTCTTCAGCCCATTCTCGGCGGCAGAATCCCCGTCACCGGGGCGGAGCGGCAGAGACAGCGGCGAATCCGTCTGCCGCTGCTCTTCGACCACATCGAAGCGATCGGCCAACTCGCGATGGGATTCGCTCTTTCTCTCGATCGGGCTGGGGGCCGCTTCATCAGGGTCCCGATCCGAGGATTCGCGCGGTTCGTAGGGAACCGGTTCAGCGGGCGGTTGGTCCTTGCAGCCGCTTTGCGACAGGAGGGCGACAGATAGGGTGCAGACGGCCAGGAGTCTCATCATCGCAGCGCCTCGATGACCGCCTTGGTAAACGCAGGCAGGTCGTCCGGCTTGCGGGCGGTTATCACGTTGCCGTCGACCACACATTCCTCATCGACCCAGTCGGCCCCGGCGTTGAGCATGTCGTGCTTGATCGCCAGGAAGCTCGTCGCCCGCCTGCCCTGCAGGGCGTCGGTGCAGCAGAGCATCCACCCGCCGTGGCAGATCGCTGCCAGCAGGATCTGCCCCTCGGCCGCCTGCTGAATGAAGCGAATCATCGAACGGCTGCGACGCATGAAGTCCGGACACCAGCCGCCCGGGACGATCACGCAGTGATAGTCCGCCCCGTTGACGTCCGCGGCCGAGTGCGTCGAGACGCACGGATAGCCGAGTTTCGAGGGGTACTGGGTCTCGGCCTCAGGGGCCACCAGATGCACCTCGGCCTGTTCTTCGATCAGGCGATAGTACGGGTGCCAGACCTCCATCTCCTGGTACTGCTGGTCGAGCATGATCGCGATCCGTTTGTCCTGCAGGGTCATCGGTGTCTCCTTGAAAAAGGGTACACTTATTTGTATCGAATCGTCTGGCTGATTTCCAACCTCAGCCGTCGAGCACGTCGATGTCGCTGCCGTCCAGGGCGGCCGCAGAGGCGTCTCCGGTCGGTTGACTGCCGCTGAGGTCGGCCCGTCCGCCCGAGCCGGTGGCAGCTGGGTATAGGCCGGTCTGCAGCGACGCCCGGGCCGGGCCGCAGACCGGATTGGGGCTGAAGGCCCGCAGAAACTGCACGCCCCGGGCGGCGAGGCGGTCCAGATTCGGCGTGGTTTCCAGAGGCTGGCCGTAACAGCCGATCGAGTCGGGCCTCTGCTGATCGGTGAAAAAGACGACGAGGTTCGGTTGTTTCGACATCCCGTTAGCTTACCGCATGCAGACGGGCTCTGCATTCCGGTTTTGTATGATCCCTGTCTTGAATGCGGCGGTCACCCAGGCAGCAGGCGGATCGGCCCAAAGGCGGGCAAGGGGGATGGGCCGTTTGCCGCCTAACGAAAAATGCCCGCTGCAGAAGCAACGGGCATCCAGATGGAGCCGAGGGGATTCGAACCCCTGACCTACGCATTGCGAACGCGTCGCTCTCCCAGCTGAGCTACGGCCCCGGGTGAATTCGGGAGTATATCCCAGCATCGGCCAACTGCAAAGTGAAATTCAGGCGGCACGAAGGATTTGTCAGCCTAGCCCATGCTTGCAGGATGGTTCCGGTCCCAGGTAATTGCCCGTCGCTGCGTAAGCGCGGGCCCGACAACCACCGCAAATGCCCTTGTAGCTGCATCGGCCGCAGGCGCCCTGGAGCTTGTCGTAATCCCGAAGGTCGGCCAGGACGGCGCTGTCACGCCAGATGTCGGCCAGGGGCGTCTGCGTCACGTCGCCGCATTCAACGGGCAGGTAGCCGCAGGGGAACACCTGCCCGACATGGGAGACGAAAACTACCGAGACCCCGCCCAGGCACCCTCTTGAATGGCCCGTATCCAGGCCCCGCTGGGCGGCGATGCGGTAGTAGTGGGGGGCGCAGGTCGCCTTGATCTCCATCGACCTGCTCTGCTGGCGATCGACGATCCAGTTCAGCACGGCCTCGTAGCGATCGGGCGGCAGCTGGTGACTCGGGCCGATCTGCACGCCGCAGCCGACCGGGACCAGCAGGAACAGGTGCAGCGCCTCGGCCCCGATTTGTCCGGCCAGGGCGTAGATCTCGTCGAGTTGCTGATCATTATGGGCGGCGATGGTGGCGTTGACCTGCAGGGGCACGGCCGCAGCTCGCAGGTGCGCCGCACCGGCCATGGCTTGCGCAAAGGCGCCGTCCACACCGCGGAAAGCATCGTGCGCAGCGGCGTCGGCCCCGTCGAAGCTGATCGAGACGCGACGGAAGCCCGCATTCCGGATCTGTTCGGCGATCCTCGCATCGACCAGCGTGCCATTGGTCGCCAGGGCGGTCGGCAGCGACAGCGATCGGGCGTAATCGGCCAGTTCCTGCCAGTCGTTCCGCATCAGCGGCTCGCCGCCGGAGAAGACGATGATCGGCATGCCCAGGGTGGCGGCCGAGTCGAGCACCGACTTGACCTGCGCCGTTGTCAATTCGTCCGGCTGGGCTTGGCCAGGATCCAGCCGCCTGCAATGCACGCAGGCCAGATTGCACCGCGCCGTGGACTCCCAGAACAGCAGACGCAGGGGCCTGGGCCCGTCAGTCTGGCCGATATGGCGCGAGGGGGGCGTCACAGTGGCAGGTCTCCCTCGATTTCCGCATCGGTCAGATAGCAGGCAGGGTCATCTCCCCACAGGTTGCCCGTTGCCGCCTCGGCCCGGGCCCGCAGATTGCCATTGCACATCGGCAGAAAGCGGCAGTCCAGGCAGCGACATTCCAGGTGTTTGTGTCGGTCGCGCAGCTTTGCCAGCAGCTCGTTGTCCGGGTCTGTCCAGATCTCGCTGAAGGGACGATGCAGCACGTTGCCCAGCACCTTGTTGCGCCAGAACTGGTCGGGGTGCACGTTGCCGTTCCAGCTGACACAGCCGATGCCGACGCCCGTCGAGTTCCCGCCGTTCATTTGCAGCAGTTGCAGCGCATTGGCGGCCCGGGCCGGGTCTTCCTCCAGCAGACGCAGGTACAGGTAGGGCCCGTCGGCGTGGTTGTCGACGGTAAGCACCTCGACCTGCCTGCGATCGCGGTGCAGCCGGACTGTCCGGTCGATGATCCGGTCGATCGCCTCGCGGGTCTGGGCTGCGTCGAGTGAGTCGGTGCGGATCTGGTCGCCGCGGCCGGTGTAGGCCAGATGGTAGAAGCAGATCCGCGGGATGTTCTTCTCTTCCAGCAGGTCGAACATGCCGTCTATGTCTTCCACGTTACGGCGGTTCAGCGTCAGACGCAGGCCGACCTTTACCCCGGCGGATTGACAGTTGTCTATGCCTTCCATCGCCCGATCGAACGCGCCGGCAACGCCCCGGAACTCGTCGTTGACCTCCCGCAGTCCGTCCAGGCTGATGCCCACGTAACTCAGGCCCGCTCGGGCGAAGGCGTCGGCCTTGACGGGCGTAATCAGCGTGCCATTGGTCGAAACCACCGCCCGCATGCCGGCCTGGCGGGCATGGCCGATCATCTCCAGCAGGTCCGGACGCATGAGCGGCTCTCCACCGGAGATCAGCAGTACGGGACAGCCGAAGCAGGCCAGGTCGTCGATCATAGCCCGGGCCTGCTCGCCAGTCAGTTCATCCGGGGCCGGGTCGCAATTGCTGGCTGAGTAACAATGCGCGCAGCGTAGATTGCACGCCTTGGTGGAGTTCCAGACCACCACGGGCCTCTTGTCGGCCGAGAACTGCAGCAAATGGCTGGGCAGTTTCCCGCTGTCCCTGCCGTACCGCAACGGGTCTGATGCCTCGACAGTGCGACAGTAAAGTTTGGAGATTCCGATCATGGCAGGTCCGGCTGGGGGGGTGTTACGTCTATACGGCGGGGTGCATTCTAGCAGAACCCCGAGTCCTGCCCCAACGCCTGTCTTGCAATTCCGGCCGTCCTGCTCAGTTGCCGAACTGGAAGGCCTCGTCCAGCAGCTTAAAGCCCAGTTGGGTCTGGGTGACCACGAGCCTGCCGTTGACGATCTTGACCGACCCCTTGCCCAGGGGATACCACATGTCATCGCCGATGGCGTTCTTGATTATCGCGATGATGCTGTCGCGGTTGCGCGTCTTGAGCCGTTCGAGCTCATCCAGCCCGCCGCGGTCGTCATCATCGTCGTCGTCATCGTCGTCATCGTCATCGTCGAAATCGAAGCCGTCATCGTCGTCATCATCGTCGTCGTTGTTCGGCAGGGCCGGCAGGGGGTCCGGGCCCTTGAAGTTGCGGATGGGCATCAGCGCGTGCTTGATGTCGTAGATGCGGGTCTGGGTTTTCTGGTTCAGGGCCTGCCCGGTGGCGATGGTGACAACGCCGCCGTCGACGACCCAGTAGACGCTGGAGAACGTGTCGCGGTTGGCGTTGAGCTGGGCCATGACCACGTCGAGCACCCGGGCGGCGGATACGTTGTTGAGCTTCAGCTGGATGGGTGTGTCCGGGCTGATGCCCTCCAGTTCCAGCGAGGCCCAGTTGACGTGGAAGTTCTGCTCTGTTGTTGTCCGCATGAACTGGACCACGTCGCGCAGGGCGATGTTGTCGAAGTCATACTGGACCTGGCTGCGCCGGGCCGGCTGTTTGCCCCTGGCGGCCTCGACGGCAGTGCCAACGGCGGGAAGGGTGCGCACGCGGCGATCGCGCCCGGCCTGGGATCGAAGCAGGAGGTACCGCTGCTGGCTGGTTACCAGGATCTTGCCGTCGTGGACCAGCCATGTCAGGGGCTTTCCCTGCGGGGAGACGCGCACCAGCAGCGTATCCAGCAGGGCTGCGGGTTTGACCTCGCGCCGGGCTATGCGGACAGGGGTATCCAGCGACACGCCATAGCTCTCCAGCGTGCGGGCGTCGATGTGGACCTTCATGTCGACCTTGCTGCCGACCCACGCCAGGGCCTGGCCCAGCGTGGCCGGGATGCCCGCGGTGGAGACCGGCTGCTTCATCGGATCGGCCTTCTCGGCCGCCGCCGGGGCGAGCGAGAGGAGTGTCAGCAAGGCTGCGATCGAGAGTTGCTGTTTCATGGTATCTCCCGCGGTTGGCTGGCCGCCGGATCGAACGGGCAGATCCGACATCAGCGAAGGCTGTCTCTGCTGTTCTAATTGTAGCCTGTCCGGGCGCAGAAAGGTTGCGCCGTCTTGATCCAGACAGCCTCGCTGCCCGGCGGTTAGTACATGCTTCGCAGATAACCCCGTGCGGTGGCAAACCAGCCCGTGCCCCAATGTCGCAGGCCGTGCAGCAGCAGCGAGGCTAGACCAACCGCAGTCAGATCGGCGGCGTTGGCCTCGATAAAGCTGATCACGCTGGACGGGTGATTGCGCACGTGGAGCAGCTCGCAGTGTTCCATGTTGTCATCGGCCTTGCGGGCGCCTTCACGCAGTTCGGCCACGCCGGCATCGACGCAGACGTCGAAGATCATCTCCGGCTGGACGATGTGCTTGTCGCGAACCAGGCCCAGGCAGATCATCTCGGTAATCTTCTCGCCGGGCATGGCGCACTCTTCCAGCAGTTCCTCGGCCATGGTCCGGAAGGGGCAGGGCAGTTGGTCAGGCTCCTCGGGAGGCTGGACGACGCCCCCGATCGGGTGGATCCGTCCGGCGTGGTAGTACACGTGCTCGCTGCGCCGCCCGAGCAGCAGGAAGCCGTCGTTGGTCTGCAGGGCCGCCGAGACGCCCAGGGCGTCGCCGAGGATGTCCGGGCCATACTCGTACCGCAGATGGGCGTGTGTCAGGTTGGTGCCCAGGAACGTCTTGAAGTCGATCGGGCCCAGATCTAGCGTCAGGTCGTCGCCGGTGGTCGAGCAGTCTTCCAATCGACACAGTTGGCCGTTGAACAGGCGACGGTCGGTCCCCTGGGCCTTTTCCATCTGCTCGGCCCAGGTCTTGTCGATCAACTCCGTCACAGCCTCGCTGACCGGACGGCTGAGAGTCGACCACTTGACCCGGACGCGCTCGGGGGGGTACTTCCCGACCATGTCCAGGAAGAAACGCCCGCAGTCGCGGACGCCTCCGTTGGTTTTGTGCACTTCGTATGCCTGCAACGTCAGTTCCTCTGTATTCCCTTGTATTGTTATCCCCGGGACATCGCCCGGGCAAGATCTTCGGCAAAGTAGGTGATGATCCAGTCTGCCCCGGCCCGCTTGATGGCCGTTACGGTCTCGGCCGCTGCGTCGGGCAGCTTCAGCCAGCCACGCTGGGCGGCGGCATGGAGCATGGCGTACTCGCCGCTGACCTGGTAGGCCGCCAGGGGCAGATCGAACCGCTGCCGGAGCGACTGGAGGATATCCAGGTAGGCCCCGGCGGGTTTGACCATCAGCATGTCCGCACCTTCGTCCACGTCACCTGCGGCTTCGAGCATCGCCTGCCGGCCGCTACGGTAGTCCATCTGATAGCTGCGCCGGTCGCCGGCTTGCGGGGCGCTGTCCGCGGCGTCCCGGAAAGGGCCGTACAGCGACGAAGCGAACTTCACCGCATAAGACAGAATCGCCGTCTGTTCGTGTCCGTCCCGGTCCAGGGCCTGGCGGATCGCTCCGACCTGGCCGTCCATCATCGCCGAGGGGGCGACCACGTCCGCCCCGCAGGCTGCGTGGGAAACCGCGATCCGCCCGAGTGATTCTATCGCCCGGTCGTTCTCGACCGTCACAGTCCCGTCCGCCTGCTCGACCAGCGGGCCACAATGGCCATGGTCGGTGTATTCGCACAGGCAGACGTCGGTGATTACCAGCAGCCCGGGCCATCGCTGTTTGATCTGTCCGACCAGTCGGCCGACCGGCTGGGTGTCATCCCAGGCGCTGCTGCCTTCGGCGTCCTTGCTTTCGGGCAGGCCGAACAGCAAGACTGTCCGAATGCCCAGATCCACCCACGTGCCGACCTTCGTTATCGCCTGATCGACCGACAGTTGGAACTGCCCGGGCATGGAGGCGATCTCGCGGGCCTGGGCTTTGCCGGGACAGACGAACAACGGCGCAACAAGCTGTCGGGCCGAGAGAAAGACCTCGGCCAGCGAGTCTCGCATTGTCGACGTCCGTCGGAGTCGACGCAAACGCCTGGCTGGATATCGGCTCATGGTTTCCCATTCAGCTGCCCCGATTGCGGCGTGGGCGACAATAAATACATAGTCGCTGGTGCAATCAGAGACACTATAGCAGATGCATAACGATATCTCAAGCCTGCGTTCGGGTCATTGGCCCTGCCGGCCAACCGCTGCGGCGGGCAGGGGGGCCTGCAGGGTCATCGGACCCTCGGCGCCGCGATGGACGACAAACGGTGTCCCGCTTTCCTGGCCGCTGTCCTGGCGGACACGCAGCGAGTAATCGCCGTAGAACCCGCGGAACCGGACCACGCCGTCGCCGTCGGTCCGCAGCTGCTGTCGGGTGGTCCAGTCTTCGTGGATCAACTTCTTGACGCGGTGGTAGACAGCCTTGGGCTCGTGGCTGGAGGCCTGGCCCCAGTCGATGCCCCAGCCCATCAGTCCCCAGAAGAAGAAGGCGTCGACGGCCGGGTGGCCGAACGCAGTGGTCAGGTAGTTTTCCACGTAGTCGGCCTGGAGATTGTCGATCTCCGCCTGGCTGAGCTTGCCGGTTTCCTCCAGCGCCTTGGTTCGGGCCCAGAACTCGGTAATGTGCAGCCCCAGACCGCAGGCGGACAACTCGTCATAGACAGCCGCCTGATCGGCGTGGCTGGCCCAGCCGCCGGTGTGCGACTGCAGGCCCATCGCGTCGGGGCAGGCGCCGGCCTCGGTCAGGGCGGCAAAGAGCTCCAGGTTCCGCTTGCGCTGCAGCGAGGGGACCACCTTCGTCCCGTCGGCGGCGACAGAACCGCGGTCCTCGTCCTTGCCCTGCAGTCCGTAGTCGTTGACGATGTACGTCGCGTCGGGGTCTTCCTCGCGAGCCCATCGGAGCACTTCGGCAATGTATTCGGCAATCAGCTCGGTCTTCTCCAGGTGCGGCCAGTTGCGCT
The DNA here is from genome assembly GCA_046541415.1 of Phycisphaerae bacterium. GTDB lineage: Bacteria > Planctomycetota > Phycisphaerae > SM23-33 > SM23-33 > CAZOVB01. The sequence continues at coordinate 68,961 of JBKHDI010000001.1, forward strand.
GGGCGAGGTTCTTAAAGGCCGGCTCCCAGAGGGCTTCGTTGACCACGTCCCAGATCTTCACCCTTCCCCGCCCGGCGGCGATCAGCGTTCGGACGCGGACTTCGGCGAACTTCATCTGCGTCTCGTAGTCGTAGCGTTTGACCCAGTCGGGCACGCACTTGTCGATCGACCAGAACAGCGGGTGACCCTTGACGGTCAGCCCCTCGCTCATGCCCCAGTCCACGCACCAGCGGAACCCGTCGTACTGCGGCTGGCCCTGAATGTCTTCGGTCTTGGCCCCGTCGTTACGGCCTCGCTCGGTCCAGTAGCACAGGGCAGTGCAGGCGTTGAGGCAGTCGGCGAAGAGTCGCTTGAAATAGCGGGCCTTGTCGGTCTGGCCCTCGCCGAAGCGGTACATCCGGTCCAGGCCCCAGAGCTGGTCGCCGAAGCAGAAGGCGTGCTTCTTGAGCACGACCTCTACAGGCACATTGGCCAGGGCCTGGCCTTGGCGATCCACCAGGCGCAGCTCGACGTCGCCCTTGCGGACCCGGTCGATCCTTCCCTTTGCTTCGCGGACCGCGGAGAGGGATTCCTCCGACATGCAGTCCTGCATGCCCGCTTCCATCCGCAGCCACTCTTCTCCGCCTTGTCCGATATTGTCATTCATCGTGTCTCTCTTTCCCAGGGCCCCTGAGATTACGTCGTATAGTCGGCGTTGATTGTAATGTACTCTCGCGAAAGATCGCATGTCAGGGCGGTGAAGCGGCCCTTGCCCAGTCCCAGATCAGCCTGGACGTGTACTTCGCTGCCGCCCAGGTGGGCCTCCACCTTGCCCAGATCGAACTTCCGCCCGGTCCCGCCGGAGAAGATCGTCACCCCGCCGATCTTGATCTTCAGCTTCTCGGCGGTGACCTTCGCGGCGCTCTTGCCCAAGGCCATCGCAATTCGTCCCCAGTTGGGGTCCTGGCCGTGAATGGCCGTCTTGAACAGCGGGGAATCCGCGACCGACTTGGCTGCCATTTCCGCCTCGCCGTCACTGCGGGCACCGGTAACCTCCACCCGGACCAGCTTGGTCGCCCCCTCGCCGTCGAAGACAATCGCCCGGGACAACTCGCCGCAGACCTCGTCGAGCAGGGCGCCGAAGCGGGCGAAATCCTTGCTGCCGGCCTTGACGGTCTTGTTGCCCGCCTGCCCCGAAGCGAAGACCGCCACCATGTCGGACGTGGAGGTATCCGAATCCACCGTCACCGAGTTGAACGTCGTATTGACCACCTGTTTCAGCGCCCGGCTCAGCAGCGACGGCGAGATCTTCAGATCCGTGTTGATCACGCCGATCATGGTCGCCAGGGACGGGGCGATCATGCCCGAACCCTTGGCGATGCCCGCCATCGTCACCGTCTTTCCCGCAATCCGGCCCTGGACGACAGCGGACTTCTCTCGCGTATCGGTGGTCATGATCGCCCGCAGGGCGGATGTGTCGTCGCGACGAGACAGTCGCCCGGCCGCATCATCGATGCCCGTCTTGACCTTGTCCATCGGCAGACGTCGGCCGATCACGCCGGTCGAGGCGACCAGGACCTTCTCCGGCTCGGTTCCCAGGTGCTTGGCGGTGCGGGCGGCCATGGCCTGGGCGTCGCGCAGGCCCGCCTTGCCCGTGCAGACGTTGCTGCAGCCGGCGTTGATGACCATCGCTCGCGCCTTGCCGTAGCCCCTGGCAAAGGTGTTTCGACAGTACAGAATCGGGGCGCCGACGATCTGGTTCTGCGTGGTCAGAAAGGCCATCGACGCATCGGACTGGCAGGCAAAGATGGCCAGGTCTTCCTTGCCGCTGGGCTTGATGCCGCACTTGACCCCGGCGGCGACAAAGCCGGCCGGAACGGTTATGTGTCGCGTCTGCATGGCGCGCGGGCTCCGGGGGTTAGATCAGTCCGGTCGTCTCGTCCAGGCCGAACATGAGGTTCATGTTCTGGATGGCCTGGCCCGAGGCGCCCTTGATGAGGTTGTCGATCGCACTGAAGAGAACGACCTTGCCCTTGGCGACCCGGGCCGAGACGTCGCAATAGTTGGTGTTGGCGACGTACTTGGTCGCCGGCAGGGGCTCGTTGCGGACGCGGACGAAGGGGCAGTTGTCGTAGGCCTGATGGTAGACTTCCAGGATCTGCCCGGCAGTGACCTCGTCCTCGGCCGGGGTGCAGTAGATGCTCTCGAGGATGCCCCGGTCCATGGGGCAGAGGTGGGGCACGAAGAGCAGTTCGGTCTCCCGGCCCGTGAAGGTCTTGAGAGTCTGTTCCATCTCGGGCATGTGGCGGTGCGTGCCCACGCCGTAGGCTTCGAAATTCTCATTGCGGTCGGGGAAGTGGAACTTCTGGCCGGGCTTGCGCCCCGCGCCGCTGACGCCGGAGATGGCATTGACGACCAAGCCGATCGGTTCGATCAGCCCCGCCTTGAGCACCGGGGCGATGGCCAGGGCGGCGGCCGTCGGGTAGCAGCCCGGGTTGGCGATCAGCCCGGCAGAGGGAATCTGCTCGGCGAACAACTCGCACAGGCCGTAAACCGCCTCGGACAAGCCCTTCGGATCGGTGTGCGGACAGTACCACTGCTCATAGACGGCCTCGTCGGCCAGGCGGTAATCCGCCGACCAGTCGATCACGCGAATGCCCGCCTGGCGCAGCTGGGGGGTGTAGCTCATGGCCACCTGGTGGGGCACGCAGAGCATGGCCAGGTCGGGCGACAGGGCCTTGACCGTTTCCATCTCGAACAGCTGCTGGTCCAGGTCGCACAGACCCGTCAGCTGGGGGAAGAAGCCGTCCATCGGGCCCAGTTCGTTTTCGGGCCCGAAGACGCCGACCAGCTCGGCCCGGGGGTGACGGGCCAGCAGGCGGATGGCTTCGAAGCCGGCGTAGCCGCTGCCGCCGATGAGGACGACTTTAATCGTGGAAGATTCAGACTGACTCATATCGGTTGTACCTCTGGGTTCTAAAAGACAAGCCCCAGCGCGTCTCTGCGCCGGGGCTTGGGAAACACTCTGGATTCTCGGGCGAATTAACGCTTGGAGAACTGGAACCGCCGGCGGGCGCCACGCTGACCGTACTTCTTCCTTTCCTTGGCCCGGGCGTCCCGCGTAAGCAGGCCCTGGTCACGGAGGGTGTGTTCGGTCTCAGGGATCGCATCGGACAAGGCCCGGGCCAGGCCCAGGCTGATCGCGCCGGACTGGCCGGTCATCCCGCCGCCCTGGACGTTGACGTAGACGTCCCAGTCATTGCGGGCGTCGACGGTCACCAGTGGGGCGACAACTTCGTTCTGGTGGGCGGTGAAGGGGAAATAGGCGTCGATCTGCCGCCCGTTGATCAGGAACTTGCCGCTGCCGCGATAGATGCGGACGCGGGCGACGGATTTCTTGCGACGGCCAGTGCCCCAGATCGGCCCATCCTTGGGTCCGTTGGTCTTGGCCGGGGCCGGCTGGGTCTGGACTGCTTCGGTGGATTGCGTCTCTGCCATGAATGCGTCTTCCTGTCCTTACAGCGCCAGCGGCTTGGGCTGCTGGGCCTGATGGGGGTGCTTGTCGTCGTTGTAGACCTTGAGCTTCTTGAACATCGCCTTGCCCAGCTTGCTCTTGGGCAGCATGCGCCGAACGGCCAGGGCGATCGCCTCGGCGGGGTTCTCGGCCATCTGATCTTCCAGGCTCCAGACCTTCTGCCCGCCGGGATAGCCGCTGTACCGTTGGTACTGGCGTTCGGCAGCCTTGTTGTTGCCCGTGAACTTGACGTTGGCGGCGTTGAGGACCACCACGAAGTCGCCGCAGTCCACGTGCGGGGTATATTCCGGTTTGTGCTTGCCCATCAAGATCGTGGCGATACGGGTGGCGAGGCGGCCGATAACGCAATCCGTTGCGTCAACCACGTGCCACTGGGCTTCCAGTTCGCCTTGTTTGGCCATGTAAGACTTCATCGTCGCTGAATCCTGTTTCTGGCGGATGGTGAATGTCCGTCGTTCGTTTTGGTAAAGAGCCACGTATTATGTCACAAGCCCACGTCAAGTCAACGAGGAATTTGTGCAATTTTCCCCCGCCCGGGCCCGGGCGGACAGAAATCGGCCAAATTTTCCAGGCCCGATCCCCGGAATCCGACCTGTATGCGTAGAAAGTGGCGACCCGGGTCCGGGAGGATCCCCCCCCGGGAGCAACCGGGCCGGAGAAGGGCGATTTCTTTCTGAGCAAACACTTTACGTCCCGTCGCCCAGGCGTCTATCATGCGGACGAATCGACGCCTTTTCTCCAGGTCCGGAGGATGGAGATGACAGATCCTATGAAAACGGGTGTATTGGTGCTGGTTTCGGTAGTCCTGCTCTTGGCGAGCGGCTGTGGAGACAGGACGCAGACGATGCGGTTCTCCTACCACAGACCCGCCCTGGTGACGCTGCCGGACGGGGTCGAGACGATGCTCATCGCACCGCTGGCCGCATCGGATGCCCAGGACAAGCCCTGGACAAACCGCGCCGCCGATACGATCAGCAACGTCCTGGCCGATTCCAGCCTGGCCAGGCAGGGTCTGGACATCCGTCTGGCCGAGCCGGGCCAAGTCGTCGAATCGGCTGGCCCAGCGGCCGAACTGGCCCGACAGACCGGGGCAGAGTCCTGCCTGTTCGGGAGCATCGATACCTCCCATTCGCAACGAAAGGTGGTCGATCCCTACATCGATCCGCAGACCGGGCAGGTCAGCCGTCGGGATATCTGGGCAATGTCGGCCAAAGTGACAATGCAACTGCGGCTGATCCATGCAGCGGATTCGGCCACCATCACCGCAGTCGAAATCACCCGCACCTTCGACTCGCAGGACCCCAAAGACAGCTCGCTGGTCGCCAGGGTAACCGACAGTCTGCGGGCTACCGACGAAGCACCTTCGGCTGAGCCCGTTCTGGCCGACCTGATCGAGCAGTGCGCCCGGGCCTTTGTCGCCCGGATCAGCCCGTCGCGGGTGACCGTCGAGGCCGACCTGCTGGACGGGCTGCCCGAGGCCCTGGTCGCCACGGCCAACCAGATGGCAGTTCGGAAAGACTATCAGACCGCCGCGGACCTGTATATGCAAGCCATGGACGAGGCCGGGGACCAGGCAGGCGTAATGTACAATCTGGGCCTGGTTTACGAAGCGATGGGGCGGCTGAACGAGGCCGCCGCCATGTACGGATCGGCCAGCATGGCCTCGGCCAGACCGATTTTCAGCGAGGCGCTGCAACGAGTGGAGCGGGCGCCTCTGATAGATGGCAGCTAACCACCTGGGCCGATGAATGTCCTGTAGACCTGGATGGTCGACTGACCGGCCCTGTACGGTACCAATGGAGAGACAAACGATGAAACGCACACTGACAGTACTGTTTATCCTGGCGATGTTCAGCCCGCTTATCGCCGGGGCCCAGAACGCCGATTCCCTGGCCCTGCAGAAACAGGCCCAGCGCAAGCTGCTGGCTTACCGTGCCGCCCGGGCCGACGCGATCCGCAAACTCGCCGAACGCATCAAGGGCCTGGAGTTGGCCTCCCAGACCACCGTCGAAGACTTCGTGACCACCAGCGACCGGATCGTATCCTCGTTGGATACGTTCCTCAACGGCATGAAGGAGATCGACAAGGCCAAGCACTTCGACGACGGAACCTGCGAGGTGATCATGGAAGTCAAGGTCGCCGAGCTGATCGAAGAGCTCAAGACCTACCACAAAACCTACTACAAGGGCGACAAGATCACCATCCGCCAGATCGAGGAACTCAACACCCGCGTGGATACCAAGGTCTTCCGCGAAGTCGGCCAGGGCGCAGCGCCCGAGGCGCTGGAATCTCCCGAACAGCTGCCCCTCCAGCCCGGCGGGCGGGTGAACCTGTCCAACCTGGACAAGTCCACCGTCGAATTCTGGATGAGTCACGTCACCGGCCGCGGGAGACTGATGGCTGAACGCGCAGCCCGCGTCGACGCGATGCGCCGCCTGGCTGAGCGGATCAAGGGCGTGCACATCACCGCCACGACCACCGTGCAGGACTTCGTGGCCGAGTCGGATGTAGTCAACCTCGACACCCGCGCCTTCATCCGCGGCGCCCGCGAGGTGGGCATCCGTTACTACGACGACGAACTGATCGTTGAGGTCGAGATGACCATCAAGCTCCGCCAGCTGCTTGCCTCGGTCAAGAGTTGGTCGCAGATGCACTACAAGGGCGACAAATCCAACATCCGCCACCTGGAAAACCGGATCCTGGAAGTCGAGGACAAGGAGATCACCGAGGTGGGCATGGGCACGCCGCCGGCCGATTACCTCAAGAAAGACAGCGTCACCGCGGCCGATCAGATGGTCATCGAAACCGCCCAGACCGCCCCGATGTGGGTCAACGAAGAGCTGACCGTCATCGGCCAGGCCGCCCTGGACCCCGAACGACCGGCCGCCCAGGCCAAGCTGATGGCCTTCCGGGCTGCCGAGCTCGACGGGCGACGCAAGCTGGCCGAGCGGATCAACGGCCTGCAGATCACCAGCCAGACCACCGTGGAAGATTTTGTCGCCAAGAGCGACCAGATCCGTACCATGATGCATACTTTCCAGCAGGGCGTCGGCGTGGTCGAAGGCTCGCAGAAGGTCCTGGACGACGGCACGGTGGAAGTGACCGTCGGCGTCGATCTGCGTCCGCTGTGGAACATGATCCTGCACTACCAGAAGCAGCTTAACATCAAGTTGCGCTAACCCGCGCGATTCATGAGAAAGGCGATCCATGAGACGCTCCAGAACCTGTTTGTTGCTCCTGGCCTTCGGGATGATCGCGCTGAGTTTCTCAGCCCGGGCGGTGCGGGCCCAGGATGCAGGCCTCAAGACAGTCACCGTCAGCGGCTCGGGCATGGACCAGCAGGAAGCGATCCACGACGCCAAGCGTAAGGCAATCGAGGAAGCTGCCGGCACGTACATCTACTCCCAGTCGAAGACCGAGGACTTCGTGCTGGTCAAGGACACGGTCCTGGCCCGGTCGGCCGGGTTCGTCCAGAGCTTCGAGGTCCTCTCCTCTCAGACGAGCTTCGACGGGATCGTCACCATCCGGGCCAAGGCCGTTGTCAGCGTCCAGGGGATCAAGGATCTCTGGGGCACGGTGACGATGCTGCTGAAAGACCGCGGACGGCCAAAGATCATGGTCTTCATCCAGGAACGCATCGCCGGGCAGGTCCAGCCGTCCTCGACAGTCCAGACCCGGATCGAGCAGCAACTGCTTAAAAGCGGTTTCCAACTGGTCGACCGCAACCAGATCAAGGCGATCGACGAGAAGGACCTGGCCGCGGCGATCAGTGAATCCGACCCGGCCAAGGCCCAGGCCATCGCCCAGCGGTTCGGGGCCCAGTTGTTCATCACCGGTCTTGCCAACGCCGCATCCGGTGGCGTGAAGAACCTCTACGGCACGGAGATGTACACCTACGAAGCCGAGGCCAACATCCGCTGCTACCGCAGCGATACGGGCCAGTTGCTCTCCAGCACTCCCGGCACGGCCACGCGGGGCGTGCAGCGCGTCTGGCGGTCGGCGGCCAAGCAGGCCTTGGACCTCCAGGCCCAGCAGATCACCCCGAAGGTCGTCGACGATATCCTGCGGTTCTGGCAGGATGCTTTGGAAGGCCGGGGCGAGGTGCAGTTGAAGATCTCCAGCATCGGCTTTAAGGAGTACCTCGACCTGAAGAAGGCCCTGAACACCCTCCGGGGCGTCAAGGACGTCCGCAACGCCAACTACAGCAACAAGATCGCTGAACTCTCCATCGAGACCGACCTGACGGCAGAGGCCCTGGCGGAAAAAATCGTCACCGAGATCGACAGCAAGATCGAGATCGAGGGCCTGACCCAGAACGTCATCAAGGGCAAGTACGGCAGCTGACGCTGCAACAGAAGCCCTGAATGCGAAGACGCCCCCGCATCGACACGTTCGTTGCGGGGGCGTCTTCTGCTTCATCCGGCGGTGGGCTTACTCCTCGGCCAGGGCGGCGATTTCCTTGAGTCGGTCGCGGATCGGCAGGTGCTGCGTGCAGCGTGTCTCGCAGGCCCCGCACAGTGAGCAGGCCTTGGCGTCGGCCGCCTTGAGCCCCCAGTGCCACTTCATCCGGTTGGTCATGTTGGACGGCTCGTCGCCCTTGAGAATCCGCTGGTTATAGGTGTCCATGAACTTGGGCACTTCCAGGCCTTCCGGGCAGGGCAAACAGTAGCCGCAACCGGTGCAGAGGCCCTCGAAGCTGTCGAAGATTTTCTTTCGCAGCTTCTGGACGTGCTCGGCCGGGTAGGGCGTGAAGTCCTTGACGGCTGCGACGGCCTGGTCGACGTGCTCTTTCGTGCTGAAGCCCACCAGGGCCGAGGTCACCGACGGATTGGAAACGTTGAAGCGCAGCGCGGCGCTGACCACGTCCGGATCGTCCTGGCTGCGAATGAAGTCGAACCGCTCGGCGTGCTGCGGGATCAATCCTCCGCCCAGCGGGTTCATAGTCACCACTCCAAGCTGCTTCTGCCCGGCCAGGTCGACTGCCTTGTCGCGGAAGGGGAAGTTGATCGCGCAGTAGCCCAGCGTCACGCCTTCGAAGATGCCCTCGCTGAGGACTTGGCCGAGCTGGTCGCCGGGCATGTGGCTGGAGACGACCAGGTGGTTGATCAGGCCCTCTTCTTTGGCCTTCAGCGCCGCGGCGACAGCCCCGCCGTCCTTACGTCCCTGCCAGGCCTCGGGGCTCAGCAGGCACCAGACATGGAAGAAATCGATCGTCTCGACGCCCAGCCTGTCCAGCGAGCGTTCGAGGCTCTTGCGAAGCTCATCGCCCTTGGGGCTGGAGCACTTGGTCGAGGTGTAGAAGGTGCCGGGCTCCATCTGGCCGATCGCCGCGCCCATGATGCCTTCGCTCTTGTCGCCGCAGTAGCCCGGGGCAGTGTCAAAGTAGTTCACGCCCTGCTTGTAGGCGTGCAGGACGATCTCGGCCATCTCGTCGGTCTGGTCCGGCTGGGGGAAACGCATCCCCCCGAAGCTGATGACGGAGACGTCCTTGCCTGTATTGCCGTAGGGTTTGGTCCACATGTAGAAGGGGTCCTCTGCTGATTGCGCCTGTCAAGTCTGCGAGAATGGCGACGATCGCTGAGCCTAGCTGAATGGAGGGCCGTGTGCAAGGCTCCTGCCGCATCAGGCGAAATCGGGAAAGACTGAACGCATCCGGTCCGCCGGCCGATATGGAAGGGGAATCTGCTCGGGCAGCACGGACAGGGAGGGGGTGGCGCCCCTGAGAGAACCTCAAACAAGGATACTGGAAATGAAGAGCAGGACGCTTTCGGCGACGTGGATTGTGTTGTTCTACTGTTCAGGGCTTCTCCAGGCCCAGACGGTTGATGGGGAAAACGTCGTCTCGGATGCTCCCCAGCCGGACAGGTCAGGCAGCTTCACCGACGACATCGTCGGACGAGACACCCTGACCGACAACTGGTTCGGTTTCGGCGACAAGCTGGTCCAGCAGGGCATCTGGGTAGGGTTGGGCACGACGAATGTCTACCAGGTCAACACCCACGGCGGGATCAGCACGCACGACCGCGAAGACCGCTTCACCGGCAGCTATGACCTGGAAGTGGAGTTCGATCTGGAGACGCTGCTGAATCTGCCTGACGCCATACTCTACGCCTACGCGGTGGGCAACTACAATGACGGGATCGACCCCGAGTCGATCGGCTCGGCCGTGGGGAACGTCAACGCCGACGCTGCCGGCGACCAGGCGATCATGCTGGCAGAACTGTACTACCAGCAGGCCTTGCTGGACGGCCGGCTGATGATCAAGATCGGCAAGATGGACCTGGCTGGCGGCTACGAATGCAAGGACTGCCCGGGCAGCTTCGACGGAAACAGCTACGCCAACGACGAGGCCACCCAGTTTCTCAACGCAGCCCTGGTCAATAACCCTACGATTCCCTTCCCGGACTATGCTCTGGGCGTGATGGCGCACTACGAATTCCTTGACTCGCTGTATGTCTCAGCCGCGGTCGGCGATGCCCAGGCCGACGGCAGGGAGACGGGCTTTAACACCGCCTTCCACGACGAAGACTACTTCTTCAGCATCTTCGAGTTCGGCTACACACCGCGGATTGCCTGTCCCCGCGGCGGGCTGCAGGGGGCCTACCGCGTGGGGGTCTGGTATGACCCGCAGGACAAGACGCGTTTTACAGCCGGGACGACCAAACGCGATGACGTGGGCTTCTACTTCAGTGCTGACCAGAAAATCTACAACGAAAACGCCGACCGCGATGGCCAGGGCATGGGCGTCTTCGCCCGCTTCGGCTGGGCTGATGACGACATAAACGCCGTCTCGCTGTTCTGGTCGGCGGGCCTGCAGTACCAGGGCCTGGTCCCGCAGCGGGATGATGACGTGCTGGCCTTCGGCGTCGCCAGCGGCAAGCTGACGCAGGCGGCTGGGTTCACCGACGCGTGGGAAACCGTCTACGAGCTCTATTACAGCCTGCAGCTTACCGGCTGGCTGCAGATCACCCCGTCGGTCCAGTACATCCAGGACCCCGGCGCAGCCGATGCCGCCAAGGACGCCCTGGTTGCGGGACTGCGCCTGCACCTGACGTTCTAGCTGTCGAGGAGTTAACGGCGCCGCCCGCCGGATTCACCCGTTTCCGGCGGGCGGCTGTTTCGGTCTGACCAGCGGAAGTCTTGACTACGGCTGGAACACGGCCATGTCCACGCCCACTTCTTCGAGCTTCTCGAGCTTCTCCTCTTCCGACAGATTGTTCCAGACCGGCGGACAGCCGCTGCAGCACATGGCGATCTTCTGGCCCTTGAACTCGACGATCAACGAGTCGGGGACATTTTCCTGGATGGCCATATTCTGCATGATGGGGCACTTGGTGTTGATGTACGGTCTCTGGGCAGCCTGGGCGTTGCCGTCGGCCGATCCGGGCTGCGTGGCCTGTTCGTCGTCGTCATTGCATCCGGCCAGGGCCCCGGCCAGGGCCATTACGACGATCGCCGACAGGCAGAACAAGGCGTTGCGGGATTTCATATGCCACTTCCTTTCCGTCTCTTGTGCGCTTTGTGCCATCCGTGTACATTCTAGGACCCCCAAGAGAACCCGACCTTACCTGCACAGGATTTTTGCCTTGAGTTGGCTGACTGTCATGCTGATCGCCCTGGGCCTGGCGATGGACGCCTTTGCCGTATCGTTGGCCGCGGGGCTTACGATCAAGGATCTTACTGCCAGGCACGTGTTCCGGGTGGGGTGGCACTTCGGGCTTTTCCAGTTCCTCATGCCCGTGATCGGCTGGATCGCCGGTCGACGCGTCTCCGGATACATCAGCAGTTACGACCACTGGATCGCATTCGGGCTGTTGGCCTTCATCGGCGGGAAGATGGTCTATGAGGCGATTGCCGAGGACGAGCAGGAACGCTCCGATCGCGATCCGTCGCGAGGCCTGCTGCTGGTGACGCTGGCAATGGCGACCAGCATAGACGCCCTGGCGGTGGGGGTGTCGATGGCCTTTCTGGATGTCTCGATCTGGTGGCCCTGCATCACCATCGGAATTGTCGCAGCGTTGATGAGCACGATCGGCATCTTCTCCGGCAGCCGACTGGGCTCGCGGTGGGGCCAGCGGGCGGAGATCCTCGGCGGGCTGGTCCTGCTGACCATCGGGGCCAAGATCCTCATCGAAAGCTACGTCGGCAATTGACGGCGGTCAGATCAACTTGGCCTGTCCCTCGACGAGCCCGGCCCGGAGGCAGACGTTGACGAAACCCGCGGCCGACCAGAGCTGGCTGCCCGAACCGCGCACCTGTCCGGTCCGGTAGTCGACTACCTCGTGAAACGTCCCGCCGTTGCGGACGGTCCGCGCCAGCAGGGCGGCGTTGCGGGGCAGTTCGTCATCCCTTCCCGTCGCGCGCTGCCGGGCCCACAACAACAGCGTGTCGACGTACGGCCAGGACGTATTGTTGTGGTAGAAATCGTCGCGGCTGTAGAACGGCTCGAACAGCGGCGCCCCGATGTCGCTGATCGGGTAGTCTCCGACGACCTCCATCGCGTCGACGCCCAGGACCACGCCGGCCAGGACCGCCAAGGCCGAGCCGAGAGCGTCCCGCCGCCCGGCCGGGTTGCCGTGGCGATCCAGGAAGTACTCGAACGTGCCATCCTCCCGCCGCAGCAGGGCGTGCATGGCCTGGCGAAGCTTTTCGGCCCGGGCGGACCATTCGGCCGCGGCCTGCTTCAGGCCCAGCTCCCGGGCAGCCCGGGACAGCATTGCCATCCCCCAGACGTAGAGACAATTGGTCGAGGTGGCCCGGACGAGCACGCAATCGGCGATCGAGAACTCCTGTGGATAGCCCGTCGCCTTGTGCGCCGGAAAGTGCACGTCGACGAAACTGGCCTGCCCGCGGTAGAGACCGCTGGTCTCGTCCAAAAACCGGTCGTAGAACCGCTGGAAGAACTCGCAGCCGGTCTCGTACATCCAGCGGTAGTCTTCCTGCCCGGCCTCCAGGCCCAGCAGGTCGCCGGCACAGGCGATCCAGACCACGTCATCGGTCCTGCGGAGGTACCCGTTGCTGCCGTTGGCCAACTTGAACTGGCGGTGGGGCAGTCCGGTCGGCGTCCATCCCTGGCCCGGCCAGTCGTCGCTTTCGTAGCCTGCTGCGATCTTCAGCCCGATCCGACGGCGAACCTGTCGCGAATACTCCAGGCTGGACCGCATCAACTCCGGATACAGACGATTGAGCCCGAGCAGCCCGGCGTAGCTGATGTCCCGGGTGAAAACCGTCGGGCCGAACGTCGTGCCCGCCCCGAAATACTGCCTGCCGTCCTCGGCCGTGGCGATGTTCGACTCGATGTCGGCCAGGGCGATCTTCCAGAGACGCTGCATCATTGGCGTGGCAGGGCCCAGTCTGGCCGGGCAGATCGGCTGTGGGTCGGGCAGGTCGTCCAGCCGGATCGGGCCGAAGCGATCCACCACACAGTCATCCAGCAGTTGCAGGTCGTCGGATTGGTATTGCAATGTCAGCCGGGCCTTTCATAGTACATAGTCAGGAAAGAGAGTCTACCCGTCCGGCAGGACACCGACAAGCATCCGCCATGGCAGATACTACAGCACAGACTGCTCGATTGATCGTTCTGACGCGATATCCCCGCAGCGGGCAGGTCAAGACGCGCCTGATCGGACAGCTGGGGCCTTGGCGGGCGGCCGAGTTGCACCGACGGATGGCAGAGTGGACCATCCAGCTGGCTGCGGAATACTGCCGCACCCGCCCGGATACCGAGTTGCAGGTCGCCTGCACCGGGGCGAGCTTGACGGAGATGCGGGACTGGCTGGGCTGTCGGATTGCGCTGGTATCCCAGCGGGGCGAAGGCTTGGGCGAGCGGATGCACAACAGCCTGGCCGACGCCCTGGCCGGCGGGTTCTCGCCGGCGTTGGTAATCGGCACGGACTGTCCGCAACTGGATGAACACGTCCTGGAGCGCGCATCGGCCGCTCTGGAAACCGCCGACGTGGTCTTCGGGCCCGCGGAGGATGGCGGATACTACCTGGTGGGGCTTACCAGGCCCGTGGACATATTCTCGGGCATCACGTTCGGCCGCAATGACGTGCTGTCGGCCTCGCTGGACCGCTGCAGGTCCCTGGATCTGAAAGTAGCCTGCATCGACAGACTGGCCGACATCGACAGGCCGGAGGATCTCGCGTTGCTGCCGGAGGGTTTCCTGCCGACTTGAGCTCGACAAGGGGCCTACAATATCGCGGGTGACTTGATTGTGTCCAATCACGAAAGGCGACAACATGACGAAAGTACTGTTTATCCAGTCCTCGCCGCGGGGCCAGCGAAGCCGCTCGATTCAGGTGGCCAAGTCCTTTCTGGAAGGTCTGGCCGAAGCCAGAGGCCAACTGGAGACCGACACGCTGGACCTCTTTCAGGCCGACTTGCCCCCATTTGACGGCGCGGCCCTGGAAGCCAAGTACGAGATCCTTTCCGGCTCTTCGCCCAGCGATGCGCATAGGCAGGCGTGGGCGAAGGTCGAGGCGGTGATCGACCGGTTCACCTCGGCCGACGTGGTCGTACTGGCCGTGCCGATGTGGAATTTCGGCATCCCGTACGTGCTGAAGCACTTCTTCGACGTGATCGTCCAGCCGGGTTACACCTTCAGCTACGATCCGGAGAAGGGCTATTCCGGTCTTGTTACCGGCAAGACGGCCCTGGTCGCCTATGCCCGCGGCGGCGATTACGACGCCGAGGCCCTCCAGGCCGTGGACCACCAGCAGCGGTACCTGGAGTTGATCCTCGGCTTTGTCGGATTCGGGGACGTCCGGTCCGTCACGGTCCAGCCGACGCTGATGGGCGATGAGGACAGCAAGTCCCGGAAGCTGGCCGGGGCCGTCGCAGAGGCCCGGAAAATCGGATCGCAGCTTTAATTCCGGCCGCTTGCGGCGAGGTGGCGTTTGAGCTTCTCGGCCAGTTCGGCTGCGATTTTCGCCACGCCGGCATCCGGATCGTTCTGCGCGTTGACCAGGGCGGTGCGGATTTCGGCCAGGCGATACGATGCCACCGTCACGGCCATGGTGTCGTAGAGCATCTGGTCGTAGAGCGTTTTGCTGTTCCGCGCCAGCACGCGGGCCTGTGCCTGGATGCGCCCATAGTCGATCTGTCGGCCGTCGTCGAAGATCACGCGGGTGCAGGAGGGCAGCGAGGCCACCGTGTAGCCATCTTCCTGTCGAACCAGCACGGGTCCGGCGAAACGCATGTTCTCTGGTCCGGGATTCTCGCGGACGGCCTGCAGATCGGCTTGGCAGTCTCTGCAGGGATCGGCTTGGGGACTGGGCTGACTGGGCCGGTGGACGCGGAGAACCGCGTTGACCAGACAGTCGGGCTGTTTGCAATGGGCCCCGTCGGAGTGGGAGAGATTCTTGCTGAGCCCGAGGATGTGGGCAGCCTCGTGGCGGAGGGCGATCGGCAGGATGATTCGCGTCATCGGGGTGAAATAGGCCATGTCGACGAAGATCGCCGCAGGGTACTCCGTTCGTACATATGGCCTCTCTGCCCTTCGGTTCGCCTGGCGGGACGAATCGTAGAACAATACGTAGAGATAGGCTGTCCTGTTCCCGGCAGCCATCTCGGCGGGCATGTGCATGCGGCGCAGGGCGAGTTGGATCTCGTCGTTACCCGCGGCCATGTCTGCGGGAATGGGGCTGTCGCGGTGCACCACGATGCCGCGTGGTTTGTCACAATGGGCCGAAAGGAAGTCCACCAGCGGCTGAACGAAATCTTCTTCGTTCAGGTAGATTCCCTCCAGGTGGTCGATCTGGACGTAGAGGCGGTCGCAGGTCCGGTCGGACAGGTAGAGCGCCTCGGGGCTCTGCCAGTCGGCCAGGCGGGCAGGACGCCCCGGCCCGGTGCAACCGACACAGACAGCCGCCCCCGCCAGCATGGCGATCAGCAGCTGATAACGTCGTTGCACCGGGCCCATGGCTGTCCTCTGAGGTCTTTCAGACTCCGCTGTAGGCGTTGAACCCGCCGTCGACGGGAACGACAACCCCGGTTACGAACTTGCCCGCGTCGCTCATCAGCCAGACCAGCGTGCCGACCAGTTCCTCGGCCTCGCCGAAGCGTCCAGCCGGGGTGTGCGAGACAATCTGCTGGCCGCGGGCGGTCAGGCTGCCGTCTTCGTTGGTCAGCAGGAAGCGGTTCTGCTCGGTCAGGAAGAAGCCCGGCGCAATCGCGTTAACGCGGATCTCCGGGGAGTGGTTCTGGGCCATGTAGACCGCCAGCCACTGCGTGAAGTTGCTGATTGCCGCCTTGGCGCCGCTGTAGGCGGCGATGCGGGTCAGGGGGCGGAAGGCGTTCATCGAGGAGATATTGATGATCTGGCCTTTGCCGGCCGCGGCCATGCCGGCCCCGAAAATCTGCGAGGGCATCATCGTGCCCAGACAGTTCAGATCGAAGACCCAGCGGATCGCGTCGGCGTCCAGTTCGAAGAACGTGGTGGGGGGGACGCAGGTGGCTTCCTTTTTATTGCCCCCCGCCCCGTTGATCAGCACGTCGCAGCCGCCGAGGGTGTCCAGCGTCTTCTTCTGGGCGTCTTCGATCTCGCCCTTGTCCAGGACGTTGACCTTGACGGCCACGGCCTTGCCGCCGGCGTCGGTAATCTCCTTGGCCATCGCCTCGGCGCCTTCGAAGTTGAAGTCCAGCAGGGCGACGTGGGCGCCGCGGCAGGCCAGGGACTTGGCCATCTCTCCGCATAGCACGCCGGCGCCGCCGGTGATCGCTACGCGCTGGCCGCTGATATCAAACAAACTGTCGGTCATGACTTTCCTTTCTGCTCTCCGCGAGGGAGAATCGGGTTCTACTTGGCGACCTGGGCAAACGGCTCGACGTGGCGGCCGAGATGGTGGGCCAGGACATCGTAATGCTCTTGCTCGTGCGTCTCCAGCGCCTCGTACATCCGCGTGCGGAATTTCGAGCCGCCCTCGGCGGTCAGCACGGACCCGAACGTCACGTGGAAGACCTGTCGGGCGTCGAAGTCGTCCAGCAGATCGGCCAGCTGGTCATCGCTGAGCGTATCGGCGGCCGGGACCTTGCTGACGTCGGCCGAAACGTGGTACGTCGCCTTGTCCGTCTCGTAGCGGTCGCGTGCGAAGTCGAGGATCTCGCGGTACAGGTCGGGCTGAACCTTCGAGATCGCCCGCAGCGCTTCGAGGTAGCTCGTCCCGGCGGTCTTGAGGTGCACGGTCCCGCCGGTCATCTCGGCGACGATGGGGTAGATGCTGAACTTGTCCGACCCGGAGTGGATCGACATCTTGTACGGGCCAAGCGTCCGCATGACGGCCACGTGTTCGGCGAAGCTCTTGCGGAAGATATCCAGGTCGCCGATGTAGTCGACACCTTTCTCGAAGCGCCCGATAAAACGCGGGGCCATCGAGACCCACTTCACGCCGCACCGCTTCAACTCGTTGGCGAAGAAGTAGTGCTCTGCCGGGCTGGTCGGGCTGTCGGTCTCATCGACGCTGACTTCCAGCTCGAACTTCTCGTCGTCGAGTCTGGTCTGCAGGTGGCGGTACATCTTCAGCGTGTGAGCCACGGCCCCGCCGTACTTGATGAACGCGCGGTAGAACGTCTCGGCGTCGAAGGCGACGCTCCCGCCACCGACCAGGTCGAACGTCTTGCCGACATAGCTGCCTTTCAGATCGGCCGGGCTGGTATCCAGCTGGGCCACCAGGTCGGTCAGGGTATCGAACCGCGATTCCAGTTGGTCGCTGGACAGCTCGTCAGCCTCGTTGACCACGTGCTGGCCCGGATCGATGGTGAACATCGTAAACCCGGCCGCCACCGTCACGTCGATGTCCTCCAACTGCTGGAGGTGGTCGGCGTCGGACCCGAAGCCGTCCGTGTAGCCTTCCTGCAGCACGCCGAAGGTGGCCGCGTCCATCACCTGCTCGGGCGTCCGCTGGGTGCGGGTCATCTCGCGGATCGACTGCTGGGCCAGGATCGGCACCACGCCGCTGTCGCGGATCGAGCGGATGTGACCCGGCGTCGCCAGGCCCAGCCGATCGCCCAGCCCGGCGCTGGTGGCCAGGCCGACGCACTTCGCTGCCGTCCAGGGCAGCAGGCGGCGGATGTGCTCTGCCGCGTTGTGGTCGGCCGGTCCGACGCAGACGCACAGGCCGTCGATCTGGGCGACCTCTTCCGTGCCTTGCCACCAGCCTGGCCCGACGATGCCCACAAGCTTCTGCCTGCCCTTGCCAGCCAGGAAGAACGTCGAACCGTCCTTCTCGACAATGCTGGATTCGTACACGTCCAGGCCCGTTGCCTGGTCAAGTTGGTCCTTGCTGAGCATGGGTTTCCTTCCCGTCTATTCTGGATCCGTCTGCCCCTGCCAGGCCTCTGCAGCCGACCGGGACTCCTGGTACTTTCCGATTGTGTTTGTCATGCTGCTCCAGGCGATCAACAACCAGAACGCGCCCAGGACAACATAGAGTATCTTCAAGCCCTGCAGGTTCCTTCCGACATCTTCGCGTTCGACCCGAAGCACGTACATGTCTGTCAGGCTCAGGGCAACGATACCGAAGAACGTCAGGATCATCAGGACCCGCCCGACGGCAGCGACGAGACAATGCGTCAGATTGCCCTGCCAGGTCCGACGATCAACTGTCGTCTTGCCTTGATCACCGATGAGGTAGAAGCCGTCTTCTGCATCCGGCGTGGTTCCCAGGGCCCGGCCTCCCTGGCGGCTGGTGACAGCACGGAAGGCTACCTCATTGGCCAGCAGCAACAGCAGCAACACCATGAGCATCAGCCAGATTCGCGGGATGATCTTCCTGGCGTTCGCCATCGCCGGGCCGCTGCGGCTACTCGTAGACCGGTTCGGGCTGGGATTCGGGCAGTTCAAAACCTTCCGGCCTCCACCGCCAGTCAAGCTGTCCCTGGTGCTCTGCCTTGAGGCGGTTGACATCCTTCTGGGCTTGGATGATCAGCCCATAGAGGCGGTCAAAGGGCGGCAGTGACTCGGTCTTCCGGGAGCGGACAATGCTTACGTGTTCGCCGCTGTCCAGGGACAGGCCGATGACAATCAGGCTGCCGTCGGGAACCGCCGGGTGACGGCGTCGAGCCATCTTGGCCAGGCTCGGGTCGGCCAAAGCTTCGGCCAGGTCCCGGTACTGCTCTTCGGTCAGCTCAAAGGGGTAGCGGGCTTCCTGAAAACCGGACCTGGACGGACGGACCTCCTGCACCCAGGCTGATCGATCAGCCCGAATGAAGACGTTCCGCCCGCCCATGCCCTCGATCTTGGTATCGTAAAGGATCACGTGCTCAATGGCATCGGGCCTGATGACCAGGGGCTTTTCTTGCCTCTGACAGCCGACCTGCAGGGCGATTGCAGCCAGCAGAAGAACCAAAGTGGAATATCGCACGTGACGTTGTCCTTTCGACCTTACGCGTCGTAGGTCTGGGCCGTGACGTCGCCGCCGGTGCCCGTCCAGTTGGTGTGGAAGAACTCGCCGCGCGGCTTGTCGACGCGCTCGTAAGTGTGGGCGCCGAAGTAGTCGCGCTGGGCCTGGAGCAGGTTGGCCGGCAGGCGCTCGGAGCGGTAGCCGTCGAAGTACGCCAGGGCCGAGCTGAAGGCCGGAACCGGCACGCCCTGGACGACCGCATGGGCCACCACCCGCCGCCAGGCTTCCTGCGACTCGATGACCGCCTTCTTGAAGTAGGGGTCCAGCAGCAGGTTGACCAGTTCCGGATCGTTCTTGTACGCGTCGCGGATCTTGCCGAGGAACTGCGAGCGGATGATGCACCCGCCGCGCCACATCAGGGCGATCCCGCCGTAGTTCAGGTCCCAACTGTACTCCTTGGCAGCCTCGCGCATCAGCTGGTAGCCCTGTGCGTAGGAGACGATCTTGGACGCATAGAGGGCGTCGCGGATGTCGTTGAGGAACGACTTCCTGTCGCCTTCGAACTTCGGGCTCGGGCCGGTCAGCTGCTTGGACGCCTCGACACGCTCTTCCTTCAAAGCCGAGAGGCAGCGGGCGAAGACCGCCTCGCCGATCAGCGTCAGGGGCATGCCCAGTTCCAGCGCGGTAATGCCCGTCCACTTGCCCGTGCCCTTCTGTCCGGCGCGGTCCATGATCACGTCGACCATGGGCTTACCCGTCTGCTCGTCATCCTTGGACAGGATGTCGCGGGTGATCTCGATGAGGTAGCTGTCCAGGTCACCGGCGTTCCACTCGTCGAAGACCTCGGACATCTCCTTGGGGCTCATGCCCATCGACTGCATCATCGAGTAGGCCTCGCAGATCAGCTGCATGTCGCCATATTCGATGCCGTTGTGAACCATCTTGACGAAATGGCCCGCGCCGTCCTGGCCGACCCAGTCGCAGCAGGGCTCGCCGCCCTCGACCTTGGCCGAGATGTCCTGGAAGATCGGCTTGACGTGCTCCCAAGCTGCCGGGCTGCCGCCGGGCATGATGCTCGGACCGCGACGGGCGCCTTCTTCGCCGCCGGAAACACCCGTGCCGATGTAGAGCATGCCCTTGTCTTCGACATACTTCGTGCGGCGGATGGTGTCGTTGAAGTTGCTGTTGCCCCCGTCGATGATGATATCGCCTTCGTCCAGATGGGGGATGACCTTGTCGATGAACTTGTCGACTGCGTCGCCTGCCTTGACCAGCAGCATCACGCGGCGGGGCTTCTTGAGCTTCGAGACGAACTCCTCGATCGAGTGAGTCCCGATCACATCAGTACCCTTGGCCGGGCCCTCGATGAACTTGTCGACCTTCTCGACCGTCCGGTTGAACACGGCAATGGTGTAGCCGTTGTCGTTCATGTTCAACACGAGGTTCTGGCCCATCACGGCCAGTCCAATCAATCCTAGATCCGCTTCTGACATATCGTCTATTCCTCTCTGCGAAATAATCGAACCCGTATATCGGCTGGCTCGTCGACGAAAGCCCTCTCCCGCCGCTGCAGCCGGATTTCCTACTCTACCGCACGCGAAGACAATTGCAAGTTCAAGCGTCCGCAAATCCTAACGAACCGCCCAGGCTTGACACCGCGTCACAGCCGACCTCTAATAACCCCTGCAGTGACTGCACCACACCCATCGCCTGGCTCGAAAGGAACTGTCGTGAAAGACAAACACATTATTGTAGGCGTCCACATCACTGATCGGCTGGCAGAAGCCGTCGAAGTCCAGAAACACCTGACCGCCAACGGACACCTGATCAAGACCCGCCTGGGCCTCCACGAGATCGATGGCGCCAGCGGGGCGCCTAACGGCATCCTCCTGCTGGAAATGATCGACGACGAAGCCGCCGCCGACAAGTTTGTCTCCGAACTGAGCGGCATCGAAGGCGTCGAAGCCAAGAAAATGACCTTCGACCACCCCGCCTGAGGCAAACTGGGGAGGTACTGTGACCTCGAACCCTTCGAATCCATTCGGGCTGACGGACCCTATCGGCCCGCATTTGGCACCCGACGGATACGACGACCCCTTGGTCAGCCAGATCGAGTGGACCCCGGTGGCATGCGATTCCGTTGAAACGATGGGCAGCCGAGATCTCCGACGACTTGCCCCGAATGCCTGGCAACTGCGTGCCTCGCGGCATGTCCGGTTTTTGATGATGGCTGTCCTGATGGTCGCATTGGCGTGCCTTCTCTGGGCGGGCTGGATTATACTTGGTCTCTTTGCCGGCCAGAACCAGAACGTGGCACTGGCAGGGGCCTTGCTGGTCATCTGCATGATACTTTCACGACCATGTGAACTGATCGATACGTTGTCGGGCCTCGCGCCGATCCGGATTGACCTGAATCTGGGGTGGCTCTGGCAGGGGCGAAGACCAGCCGAGGGCGACCAGACCGATCTCAAGGCCCGCCGCGTTCGCATCGAGTCCATCCATGCCCTGCAGCTTTTGTTCAAATCGATTCACACCCCCGGGGCTGACTATCCCGCCCAAAGCTACGAGTTGAATCTGATCACCCACGGCGGGCAGCGGATGAACCTGCTGGACAATCGGCTGCGGCACGAGGCCCTTGGCCATGCAAAGAATCTGGCCGAGATTCTCGACGTTCCGCTCTGGAAACAGATGGGCCGCTGACCATTTCTGAGAAATGCAGATCGGCCATCCCCGAATCACATGCTGTTCCGGGTGCACTGGATATCAAACGCCATGGCGATGTCGCAGGTACTGAAGATCCCGATATGCAAAGGCAAACAACCTGCTCGGGTTGGAGTCCGGCCTTTACCGCTTGAAATTTGCCGCGCGAGGAACGTCACGAAAATGTTCAGAATGCTGCCACGCAATTTTCGGGCCATGACCGATGCCCAGCCGGTTCAGCCGAAGGGGCATGACGATCCGCTGGCCGGGCAGATTACAATGAAGCGGATGGCGCCTATAGTTCCTTGAGTCGCCGCAAATTTCAGGACAGGAGAGTCACGTGCCGCAGCTGAAATACATCATGCAGTTCGAGAACGAGGGTCACGCCCGGGCGGCGATGGCGAGATTGGCGCAGCTGCGTATCGCGGCCGAGTCGGTTCCTGCCGAGCAGGTAAGCCCGGGCCGGCTGCCGGATTACGTGGATCTCGACCGGGGCGGCTGGCTGATTTACGTCGACCCGGCCCGGTGGAACGACGCGGCGATGGGACTGGAGGAGATGCAGCAGTATCCCGAGCGGGATTGACGCAAGAATACCCATGCAAAACGAGCAGGCGACCCGATATGGGCCACCTGCTCGTTCTTTTGAAAAACTATCTGGCTGTGCTCAGCGGCGTCTGCGGCGCAAGACCAGCAGGCCACCCAGGCCCAGCAGGGACATCGTGGCCGGTTCGGGCACGATTTCCAGCTTGATGTCACTGACCGTGCCGTAGATCCCGCCCTCGGCGCCGAGATAGGACGGATAGCCAACCGGGGCGACCTCGGAAGAACCTTCGAAGGTCGAGATCCCGTTGAGGTATCGCAACTGATAGCCCGCATGGTCGGTGAAATCACCGATCGCGGTGATCTGACCGGTTGCAGTCAGGACCTCGCCATCGACCATGAAGACCTCGGTCGTCTGGATGAAGGTCGTCAGGTCGACCGCGTAGTCGCCGTCACCGGCTTCGGTCCAGATGCCGCTCTTGAGCGACAGCGTCCCGCCGGTGTAGACGGTCTTGAAGACCTGCCGCATCGTACCGTCGCCCAAGTCGTCCATGTCGATGACCGAGTCGCTGTCAACGACCGCCCCTGAGAGGACCCACTGGGTCCCCAGGTCGGCCCCGTCGTAGCTCTGGGCATCCAGAAGGTCGCCCACGGGGTCGACAGTGGCGTCGTCGGAGGCCAAGGTCCACCGGCCGTCCAGTACGTCTGGCGTTTCATAGGTTCCGACGATCGGAGCCGCCACAGATAGGGCGCAACTCGCTGCTAACACAAGAGATGCAATAAGTGCTTGTTTCATATCATTCCTCCAGAGACCAATTTGATTTCACATGCTCGGTGGCTCGGCCACCAGCTTCACTACCCGAAAAGTCGTATTGCGAGATACGTGATTATACACAGAGCCCAGCCGGCCGGCCAAGGCTGTTTCGGAATTCCCGCTCTGGACCACTAATTTAGGGGGTTTTCCCATCAGAATGGGGATTGACCGGCCCGTAATTGCAGATATTGTCGTTGCTATGACCGATATGCGAGGATTCCAGGACCAGGGGGAATATATACCCCGCAGACGATTCGATCTGGCCGACCTGTGGGCCCCGGGCCAGCCGCTTCCCGGCGGGGCGAAGCTCAAGGCCATCGCCCGGCGCGTCGGGCGGTTCTGGGAGTGTCCCGAACTGGCGACCCGGGCGCGGATCATCTACTCGACACGTATGCGGACGACAATCGGCATGGCCCGGCTGGACGAGGACCTCGTCGAACTCAACCCCGTCCTGCTGACCGAACACCCCGAGGAGTTCATCGAGACGCTGGCCCACGAGCTGGCCCACCTTGTGGTCTACTGGCGGTACGGTAGCAGGGCCAAGCCCCACGGGCGCGAGTTTTTCACGCTCATGCGGGCGGTGAATCTCTCTGGCAAGGCCACCCACGAACTGAACGTCGAACACCTCCGCAGACCCCGACTCAGCGCCAGACGGGTTCGCCGCGATCGCCGGGGCCGAAAGTGAGGGGTTGACTTGCACCCCGCTTCGGCCGATCCTTCCGGCTGGGCCATTTTGACGTACTGACTTACACCCATCAATAAGGACGCGAACCCTTGAGTTATCTGCAGTTTCCCGAGAATTTCCTCTGGGGCGTGGCCACGGCCAGCTACCAGGTCGAAGGTGCCACCCACGAAGACGGACGCGGCGAGAGCATCTGGGACACCTTCTGCCGGATTCCGGGCAAGGTCTACGCCGGCAACAACGGGGACGTGGCCGTCGACCAGTACCACCGCTACGCCGAAGACGTCGAGCTGATGCGCAGGATGTCCGCCGGGGCCTACCGATTCTCCATCGCCTGGCCGCGGATCTTCCCCGAAGGGACGGGCCCGCAGAACCCCAAGGGGTTCGACTACTACCATCGGTTGATCGACGCGCTGCTGGAAGCCGGGATCAAGCCCGCAGCCACGCTCTACCACTGGGACCTGCCCCAGAAACTGCAGGACAAGGGAGGCTGGCCCGAGCGGGACACGGCCAAGGCCTTCGCCGATTACGCCCAGGTCTGCTTCGATGAACTGGGCGACAAAGTCGATTTCTGGATCACCCTCAACGAGCCGAAAGTCTCGTCGGTCGGCGGGTATCTCCAGGGTTGGCACGCCCCCGGGATTTGCGACGGGAAGCTGTTTTCCCGGGCGGTCCACCACCTGAATCTCGGCCACGGCCTGGCCGTACAGGCCTACCGGGCGACTGGCCAGCGAGGCCAGATCGGCGCGACACTGGACATGCAGCACTGCAGGCCCGCGACGGATCGGCCCGAAGACATCGAGGCCGCCGACGCCGCCTTCGATCGTTCCGTCCGCGTCCATGGCGGGCCCATCATGGGCAAGGGGTATCCCCAGCGTTATCTGGACAAGTGGCCCGATCAGCCGTTCCCGATCGAAAACGGCGACATGGAGACCATCGCCTCCCGGACCGATTTTCTCGGACTCAACTACTATTTCCAGCAGGCCTTCGAGCACAACCCGGACACGATCGACGGCTATCGCCTGGCGGGCAACTACGAGCCGACCACCCACATGGGCTGGCCCATCGTGCCGCGGGGCCTCTTCGAGCAGCTCCGCTGGATCGACACCGAGTACGACCACCCGACGATCTACATCACCGAGAACGGCTGCGCCTGTCCCGATGAGCCCAACGCTGCAGGCGACCGCGTCCATGACCCGCGCCGGGTTGAGTATCTTCGAGATCACTTTCGGGCAGCCTGCGATGCCATCGCCGCCGGCGTGGACCTGCGGGGCTATTTCGTCTGGAGCTTTATCGACAACTTCGAATGGGCCTGGGGTTACTCCCGCCGCTTCGGAATCGTCTACTGCGACTACATGACCCTCAAGCGGATCCCCAAGGACAGCTATTACTTCTGCCGCGACGTCTTCTCCGGGACTATCTGAGACCCGCAGCGCTGGGCCACGAAAGAGACCATGACCGACGAGATCATCTGCCGCAAGGGCCCCTACAGCCTCACCGCCGACGGGGCCTTCATCATAGACGACTACCACCGGGCCAAGCCCTTCTCCAGCTTCCTGCCCGGTGTGGCGGGGCTCTGGGGCGTGCCGATGTGGCTGTACTTCGTCAACCGTGGCCAGGCCGTCGCCTGCTTCGGAACCGAAGACAAAGACCATGCCATCCTGCCGTTCGAGTCAGCGAATCTGCATCATCGACGCATTGCTGACGAAGGCTTCCGGACGTTCATCCGCCTGGCCGACGGGCGATTCTACGAGCCATTCCGCTCCGTGCAGGACGACTACGACGTGACCAACCGCCTGGAGATCAGGCCCAACAGCCTGGGGCTGGTCGAGACCAACGCGACCCTGGGACTGGAGATCCGCGTCGAGATGGCCTGTGCGACCGGCGAGAGCTTCCCAGCCCTGGCCCGCCGCGTGACGATTCGGAACACCGGCGCCGAAGCGATGGATTGTGAACTGATCGACGGCCTCGGCCGCATCCTGCCGTACTACATCCCGGCTGAGCTGGAACATGTCATGCCCTTCATCTCCGAAGGGTACCTGCAGGTAGAGGGCCTGGAGCAGAACCTGCCGTTGCTGAAGAACAAGGCCCAGTCCTCGGATACCCCTGAGACCGAGTTCGTCCGGAAGTGTCACTTCTTCTTCGGCCTGGACGACACGGCCGGGGACGGCGAGCTCCTGCCGGCGATCGTCGACTTCCGCCGCGTCTTCGGCGACACGCTGGACTGGCACCGTCCTTACGCGTTCCTGCAGGCCCAGCCGTTCGACCCGTCGGTCCGTCAGGACCAGCACGCGATGACGCCATCGGCGATGGTCTACTGGCAGGGCAGCGTGAGGCCGGACGCCGATCAGTCCATCCGCCTGACGATCGGCCAGGCGCGCAACGCCGCCGAGGCTCGCGGTATCCCCACCGCGGTCTCCAACCGGGATTGGTTCGATGCCAACAACGCCGCTGCCGAACGGGAGATCTCCCGCATAGCCGACCACATGTTCCTGCATTCCTCTCGTCGCGTGCTGGACCTCTACGCCGGGCGAAGCTTCGTCGACAACACCCTTCGCGGCGGGCTGCCGCTGACCCTGGGCAGCGGAGCGGGCAAGAAGATCTTCCACGTCTTCTCGCGCCGTCACGGCGACCTGGAACGCGACTACAACAACTTCCAGCTCGATGCGACGTATCTTTCCCAGGGCAACGGGGCGTTCCGCGACGTCAATCAAAACCGGCGATCCGATGTCTGGTTCAACCCGGACATCGAAGACCAGAACGTCCGGTTCTTCTTCAACCTCATTCAGCCCGACGGATTCAACCCGCTGCAGATCCAGGGAGCACGCTTTGCCATCTGCGATGAGAAGGCCCTGGGCCAAATGCTGGACCAGGCCTTCGCGCCCGAGCAGAAACAGACGGTCGCGAACCTGCTGGAAGGCGACTTCGCCCCGGGCGAACTGTTCGAAGGGCTCATCGAGGCCGGCATCGAGCCGAAAATGGACCGCCGGGAACTTCTCGACGCTCTGGTAAACTTGTCGGAGAAAATTGAGGCCGCCGAATTCGAGGCCGGCTACTGGGCAGACCACTGGTTCTACAACTTCGACCTGCTGGAAAGCTACCTGGCGATCTTCCCCGACCGCCTGCGCCCGCTGCTGGTCGACAACCGCGATTACACCTACTGGGACCCGGACGTGCAGGTCAAGCCGCGCCGCGAGAAGTACGTCATCTACCGGGAAGGGGAGTTGAAACACCTCGACTCGATCCGCCTGGATCCGGAGAAAGCTGCCCTGGTCGAGTCACGCAAAACTCTGCCGCGCCTGGTCCGCCTGGAAGACGGCCAGGGCCCGATCCACCGAACCAACCTGCTGGAGAAGCTGCTCTGTCTGCTGGCCAACAAGGCCGCCACGTTCAGCCCCTCGGGACTTGGGATCGAAATGGACGGCGGCCGACCCGGCTGGAACGACTCGGTCAACGGCCTGCCCGGACTGTTCGGCGCCAGCGTCTCCGAAGTCATCCAGCTCAAGCGGGCGGTGGAAATGACACATCGCCTGGCCGAGAAGGCGGGGCTCGACGAGAGCTACAGCCAGCCAATCCCGGCGGAACTGGCCGGCCTGATCGGCCAGTTGCAGAAGATCCTCACATCCCGCATCGAAGCAGCCGACAGTCCCCAGGCCGAGTACGACTACTGGGACCGGGCCAACGACGCCAAAGAGGAGTACCGCCTGAAGGTGCACCTGGGCTTCTCCGGGAAGATGGCCGAGATCACCTGGGCGCGGATTTCGAAGTTTCTCCAGGCCGTCGCCCGGCGGACGCAGATCTCACTGGACAAGTCAGTCGACCCCGCTACGGGTCTGCTCTCGACCTACATCACCCACAAACCGGTCGAGTACGAACCGCTGTTCGACCCCGACGGCCAGCCGCTGACCAGTGAGAGAGGGGCCCACCTGGCGCACGTCAGCGCCTTCCAACTGCACCGGTTCCCGGCCTTCCTGGAAGCGCCTCTGCACGCCCTGCGCATCGAGCAGGATCCGCACGAAGCCCGCAGGCTCGACCAGGCTGTCCGCAACAGCCCGCTGCGGGACGAGAAGCTTCAGATGTACATCGCCGGGGACAGCGTGGCCGAGGAGAACAAGGACCTGGGCCGCATCTACGCCTGGCCGGCCGGCTGGTTCGAGAACGAGAACGTCTTCACCCATGCCGAGTACAAATACCTGCTCAGCCAACTGCGGGCGGGGCTGGCCGAGGAGTTTTTCGAGGACATGCAGACGTGCATGGTCTGCTTCCAGGACATCGAGCGGTTCGGCCGCAGCCCGATCGAGAACATCTCCTTCATCGTCTCCAGCCGCCACCCCAGACCCGACTACCACGGCAGGGGCTTTCTGCCCCGGACCAGCGGGACGACCAGCGAAG
Source organism: Phycisphaerae bacterium (assembly GCA_046541415.1). Taxonomy (GTDB): domain Bacteria; phylum Planctomycetota; class Phycisphaerae; order SM23-33; family SM23-33; genus CAZOVB01. The sequence goes on from JBKHDI010000001.1 coordinate 96,944, forward strand.
TGCTCAACATCGCCCTGTGGATGAGCTTCGGGCCCCAGCCGTTCGAGATGGTCGATGGCCGGTTGCGATTCTCCCCCCAACCCAGACTGGCCGATTGGCTTTTCACCCGCCAGCCGGAATCCCGCATGATCACTTGCCTGGACGGCAGTCAACAGCAGGTGGATTTCGCGGCCGATACGTTCGCCGTCCGGCTGTTCGGATCCGTGCTGGTGGTCTACCACAACCCCTCGCGACGCAGCACGTTCGGGCCCGAGGCCGTTGCGCCCAAAGCGATTAAGCTGACCGGCACCGATGGCCGCGTCGAGACGATCGAACAGGGCTTCGTCGAAGCCCCCGCCGCCGAGGCGATCCGAGAACGGAAGGTCGAGCGGATCGACATCCAACTGGGCTGAGGCAGCGGTCAGACCCTGCCCACCGGGGCGAGGTAAATGACGAACTCGTCATCACCGTCCAGGCCGAGCATCGCGTCGACGGCTACCTGGTCGTAGGCGGCAATGGCGCACGTGCCGCAGCCGATCCCCTCGACCGCGACGTAGAGATTCTGGGCCACGTGTCCGGCGTCCAGAAGGATCGCCTTGTGCGAAACCCGGTCGTACCGCCACTCGGTTCGATAGGGCACAGCCGCCCAGAAGAAGACCACCGCCGCCGAGGACAGGAAATCCTGCCCCAGGGTCACCGAGCCCAGGGACTGGCCGAGATCCTCCACGTCGCGGACGTGAACGAGTTGTCCTTTGCTGGAGCGATACCGCCAGATTCCGCTCTGGACGCCTTCGACGTTCAGTACGGCCAGGTAGGTCTCGAACGGGTGTCGCGCCCCGGCCGAGGGAACGGTACGGAACACCACCTGCCCCTCGCCAAGTACGCGCTTGACGCCCTGGGTCGCCCAGAGCAGCCAGTGCAGCTGGGCCAGGCTCAAGGGCTGGTCGGTGAATCTCCGTCGGCTGCGGCGCGAAGAGATGGCTGCGATCAGGTCGTTCTTCTCGACCACGTCGCCGGGCAACTCGCCCAGTTCCAGGACGGTGGCGTTGTCATCGACGGGCTTCTCCCAGTCCGGGCAGGCCACGCCCTTCTGCTGGTCGGACTGGAAGTCCGCCCCGGCGAAATCCGACTTGAGCCAGCTGCGCTGTTTCCTGCACTCCGGGTCCATCAATCGAGTCCTTTCGTTGTCTACCAAAGCAGCCCGAGCAGGCCGGCGGCGACCGGGGCGGCCAGCAGGGGCGAGTCGACGATATCCAGGACGCCACCGAAATTGGGCACCAGCGCGCCGGAGTCCTTGACGTCGGCGTCGCGTTTCATCAGTGATTCACAAAGATCGGCAAACTGACCTGCCAGACCGACCACCGCGCCGAAGACAGGCGCCTTCCACCAGAGCAGCTGGTGGATGCCCAGCAGCCAGGCCGACAGCGTCGCCACGCCGGCGGCGGCAAGGAGCCCGCCTGCCAGGCCCTGCCAGCTCTTGCCCGGACTCAGCCACGGGATCATCTTGTGTTTGCCGATCATCGAGCCGGTGAAATACGCCCCGATGTCGGTGCACTTGACCGTGGCCAGAAAGAGGATCAGCACCTCCATCCCGCCGCGGATCCGCAGGTACAGCACCAGGGCCGCACCGATACCCAGGTACGCGATGGCCAGGAACGTTACGCCCATCCGCCGGATCGCGTCGTCGATCCGGTGGCGGACCATCTGCTCGATGAACACCAGCAGCACGATCAATCCCTGCAGCAGGAGCAGCTGACCGGCAGAGGCAATCCCGCCATGGCCCAGAAGCACCTGCTGCCAGAACGGGAAGCTCGCGATCGCCAGCGATCCGACGATGGTCGCCCCGTGAAGAATCCCCACCCCGCGCGCCTTGGCGAATCGCGACAGTTCCAGGACGGCGACAACCACGAGAACGCACATGAGCCCGGTCAGCACGGGGCCGACCATGGCCGGCTCGTAGATGCCCATTCTCACCTTTACCGGGTCCACCGACGAGCGGGCCCGTACCTCCAGCCACCAGTCCAGGGCGAACAGCCCGGTGACAACGAGGATCAGGATCGTTCCGTAAATGATGCGTTTCTTCATGTTCGTCTTTCAGCTCGGCCGAAATTACAGGCCGGGTACCGAACCGGCGCTCAACTCGGACAGGTCGGGCAGCGAATCGAAATCGGGTACGTCTACCAGGTACACGTTACCATATCCCTGCGGATCGGCCGTAAACAGGATACGCACCTGCCCGTCGGCAGCGCGGAACATCCGCGGGTGGACGTGCAGCAGTTGAACGTGGAAGCTGCCCCGGTGCTTCAGCAGCGCCTTGGGGCCGATGTACTTGCCCTCACGCAGGGCCCAGAGGTGCAGCCAGGGCGCCTGGGGAAACCCGTCGCCGACGATCAGCGTCTCGTCGATGCTGTGAAAGTGCATGCTCCTGCCGGACCAGGGGTATTCCTTGCGGTCCGATCCATCCGGATCGACATGGCCGAACAGGTGCGTCTTCGGGTTCAGCCAGCCGTGGTAGCCGACCCGGCTGCCGTCGGCGAACCAGTACTCGTGGCCGATCGCTTCATCCGGCGGCGTCTGCGGCCGCAACTGGCGAACCTCACCGGTCGATATTGTCATCGCCCACAGACGCTGCAAACGTGTCCATGGCCCCTCGTGGCAGAACGTCAGCGTGTCCGGGTCGGCAGGGGAAGTGTTGCAGTGGCCCAGCCACCGATCGTCCTCGTGGAGCGTCCGAACGTGGCCGGACTCCAGGTCGACCGCGCGGATGCGGCAGTGGGGCCTGGCTTCGAAGGTCTCCCTAAAGCCGACATACCCGTTTCGCAGATCCACGTTAATCCGGCCGGACAGGTCCTCACGCTCGACGAAGCAGACGGTGCGCCCATCGGAGGTGCAACTGAGATTGCCCGCCACGAAACCGTCCTCCACTTCGGCCAGGCGGCGGCAGGACCCGCTCTCAACGTCCATGCCCAGCAACGTCCGGTCGCTGAACAGATACACTTCGTCCCGCCGGGGATTGACAAAACCCGTCAGCAGGTCCGGATCATCCGCCGGCGAGAAATCGCTGACCTGTCGCATCTCGCCGCTGTCCGGATCGACCCGCCAGTAGTTGGCTGCGTTGTCGCGGTGGGAGCAGATCAGCAGGTTGCCGTCTGACAGCAGGCCGGAGTTGGTGAAGTACAGGTGGTGGCTGTGACAGCGGGCGTCTGTCAACTGGCGGACCTTCACTCCGGTCTGCGGATCGGTGCGGATCTTCATTTCGTTCAGGGTCACGGGCGGATCCTATATGGGAGGCTTGGGGGGGTTCTTGCGAAGACGCTTGGTTTCCGAACGCTCCTTCTTGTTCTTGAGGCGGCGTTCTTTCGAGGCCCGGGTGGGGCGGGTCTTGCGGCGTGTCTTCGGCGGGCTCTCGGCCCGGAGAATCAGCCGCTTGAGCCGCTCGATCGCGTCGTCCCGGTTGCGGTGCTGGCTGCGGTAACGCTTGGCCTCGATGAGGATCTCGTTGTCGCTGGTCAGCCATCTCTTGCCAAGCTTCAAGACGCGCTGGCGGACGTTCTCGGGCAACGAGTCGCTGTGGGCGACGTCGAAACGCAACTGGACGCAGGTGGCGTTCTTGTTTACGTGCTGGCCGCCCGGGCCGGAAGAAAGGACGAAGTTCAGTTCCAGCTCGTCTTCGTCCAGGGAGATATTCGGGCTGATGCGGATTTTGGCCATGGCGGGTCACTTGTTGGAGGCGTCGACTCCGCCGAAGCGTCGGTTCCGGGCCGCGTAGGCGATGACAGCCTTGTGAAACTCGGCTTCGTTGAAGTCGGGCCAGTAGACGTCGGTGACGTAGAATTCCGAATAGCTGATCTGCCAGAGCAGGAAGTTGCTCAGTCGGACCTCCCCGGCCGTGCGGATCAGCAGGTCGGGGTCTGGCATGTCGGCGGTATCGAGATTGCGGCTGACCGTCGCCGGGTCGATCTGGTCGGGCGATAGCTGTCCCGCGGCCACCTGCTTTGCGATGCGTCCGACCGCGTCGGTGATCTCCGCCCGCGAGCCGTAGTTCAGCGCCAGGCCGAAAAACATCCCCGTGTTGCTTGCGGTGGCATGGAGCGTCCTGTCCAGCTCTTCCAGGACCATATCGGGCAGGCCCTGCCGCCGGCCGAGGTGGCGACAACGGATGTTGTGGGACATCATCGTTTCGCGTTCGGTGCGGAGGTACTCGGCGTAGAGGTGCATGAGGATCTTGATCTCCTCAGCCGGGCGCGACCAGTTTTCGATCGAGAAGCTGTAGAGCGTCAGGGCCTCAAGACCCAGGCGGGCACACTCGGTGACGATGCGACGGACGTTGCGCCCGCCTTCCTCGTGGCCGGCCGAGCGACTCTTGCCGCGCTGCCGGCCCCATCGGCCGTTGCCGTCCATGATAATCGCCACCGAACGCGGAATGGCCTCGTCGGGCACGCCGATCCGCGCCCGCGCCTGGGCGATCGCCTTGGGAGACAGGTCGATTTCGGTCACTCTGCAAGCTCTGTGATATTGGTGTTGTGCACGATGGTCTGCGTCCGCTCGGGCCCGACGCTGATGAAGCCCACCGGCGTGCGGGTCAGCTCTTCGACCCGGTTGACATACGCCTGAGCAGCGGCCGGAAGCTCATCGAAGCTCCTGCAGCCGGTGATGTCTTCGCTCCAGCCGGGCAGGGTTTCGTAGATGCAGTCCACGCCGTCCATCCGCTGGGGGTCGAAGGTCTCGATGCGCCGCCCGTTCCTCTCGTAGCCGACGCAGATCTGGATCTCGTCCAGGCCCGTCAGCACGTCCAGCAGCGACAGGACCATTTCGTCCACGCCCGAAAGTTCCGCGGTATAGGCGACCAGGAAGGCGTCGAACCAGCCGCAACGACGTGGCCTGCCGGTAGTCGTGCCGTATTCATGCCCCTTCTGGCGCAGATAATCGCCGTTCTCGTTGTTCTGCTCGGACGGGAAGGGGCCGGCCCCGACCCGGGTCGTGTAGGCCTTGATCAACCCCACCACGTTGCCCACCTGCTTGGGCGAGACACCCGCTCCTGTCGGGATGCCGCACGCGGTAACCGCCGAGCTGGTGACAAACGGGAAGGTCCCGTGGTCCAGGTCGAGCATCGCGCCTTGTCCGCCCTCGAACAGCAGCCGGTCCTTGCCTTCCCGACAGACCTTGCGGATCAATGCCCCGGTATCGCAGATCATCGGGGCCAGACGCTTTCCGTAGGCAATGTACTGATCGGCCAGGGCGTCGGCATCGATCGGCTCGCAGCCGTACAGGGCCGAGAAGATCTTGTTCTTGGTCGCCACGATCCGCTGGAGCTTCTCGCGCAGCAGCTCCGGGTCGACCAGGTCGCCTGCCCGCAGGGCGGTGGAGCGGTTGGCCTTGTCGGAGTAGCACGGGCCGATGCCTCGCGCCGTCGTGCCGATCTTGTCGTTGCCCAGCAGCTTCTCGCTCTCCAGGTCCTGCATCTTGTGATAGGGCATGACCACGTGGGCCGACTGGCTGATCCGCAGGTTCTCCGGGCCGATCTTGATACCCCGGGCGACCAGGCCCTCGATCTCCTTCAGGGCCGTCTCCGGATCGAACGCCACGCCGTTGCCGATGACATTGACGACGTTCTCGTTGAGGACACCCGAAGGGATCAGGTGCAGGGCGAAGGTCTCCTCGCCGACCTTGACGGTGTGGCCCGCGTTGGCTCCGCCGCAAAAGCGGACGACGTACTGGCTGACCCCGGCCAGGGCATCGACGATCTTGCCCTTGCCTTCGTCACCCCACTGCAGACCGATAACGGTCACGTTCTTGCAAGTCATAGGAGAGCTTCCTCAATCAGCTTCGGTTCAGACAACCCCACCACCATAGGCTTTCGGCTGCGACAGTCAAGCAGCTTTGACGCGAAAGGCCGACCCGCTAAGCCCTTGAGGCAACCGGCAGGGGGCCCTACAATGCCCTCTTACGTCTGCTACAGGAGTATCTATGGTAGAACCAGCCAAGAAGCCCAAGATCCTCGGCTTGGGTCTGGACAATGACGACGGTCACACGCGCGTGACCAGGGCGGAGAACTTCCACCTCGTCGGCGGCTCGGCCGAGACCCATGAAGGGATGCAGGAGCAGGCCATCAGATTCAACGAGAAGCTCAAGGACCGGGGCAAGCCGCTGGACCAACTCGAGCGTGCCGAGTTCATGGACATCGCGGCTGAATCGGGGATGAACGTCGTCGAGATCCGCCGGAAGAAGGACGCGTGAGACCCGCCAGACCAGGGGGACAGGCGTCGCTGCTGCTCCAGGCCCCGGCCAAGATCAACCTCAACCTGCTGGTGGGCCCCGTCGGGCCCGACGGCTACCATCCGCTGGACTCGTACGTCGTCCGTCTGCTCTGGGGCGATCCTGTCACCCTTCACGCACGAGGTGACGGGCAGATCGTCCTGGAATGCACGGGCAGCGATTGTGGACCCGACGAGGAGAACCTCGCGGTCCGCGCTGCCCGGCTGGCGCAGCAGATCCTCAGACCGGCCGGGCTGGGGGTTACGATCCAACTGGACAAGCAGATCCCCCCCGGAATGGGCCTGGGCGGCGGGTCCAGCGACGCTGCAACCGTTCTGATGGGTCTGGCTGAGCTGTGGTCGACATCCTGGCAGGCAGATGACCTCGAATCGGCTGCGGTGAGCCTGGGCGCCGACGTGCCTCTGTTCCTCTCGCCCAGCCCGGCGATGCGCATGACGGGCCGGGGCGAAAGACTCGAACCTGTCCAGATCGCTCCGCTGGTCGTCCTGCTGATCCTGCCCAGGCTGTTCTGTTCGACCGGGGCGGTCTACCGCGAGTTCGACTCCGCACCGGCCCCGCAGGCCCAGCAGCTCCCGGCCAAGGTGCTGAAACGCCGGCCTTCGTTCTGGCAATCGGAGCTGGTTAACCACCTCCAGGCCCCAGCCCGTGCAGTCTGCCCGGAACTGGCCCAACTGCAAGACGAACTGCAAAGCGAATTGCCGATCCCCGTTCACATGACAGGCAGTGGGGCGGGCCTGTTCTGCCTGCCCAAAGACGAACTCCAGGCCCGGAAGTGCCAAACCCTCATCGCCGGCCGCGAACTGGAAACGGTCATCTGCCGTACCCAACAGGCCGGGCAGGGAGCAAAAGGACTTCATTTTTTTCACTGAAACCGGAAGAAGCCTTGACCGATGTAAAGGCAACTGGTAGAAATATCCGTCCACCCAATCGGGGCCGTGGCGCAGCTGGGAGCGCGTCTGCATGGCATGCAGAAGGTCCGGGGTTCGAATCCCCGCGGCTCCATGAAAATAGCCCGTTGCTTTGCAGCGGGCTATTTTCATGGAGCAGGAGAACAGTAGAAAGTAGAGAGTAGAAGACCCATCTGTCGCTACTTCCTCAGTTCTCGATCCTGCCGGCCCCATGCCTTTCCTGCGGTCTCCTGCTGTCCTGCTCTACTTTCCCTTAGCGGACTGGGCCTGGCAATGGACAGGCACCTGGCATCCACTTGGCTCGTCCAACCGTGTCAGGTGCCATGTTTCCATCAGCGCAGCGCAGGGGAAGCATGCGATGAGCGATCACCCTCCGCCGAACGGCATTTCTGACTACCCTCTGCTGCTGGATTCTCCGAAATCTCTGCCGTGGCTGCTCCGATTGTCTCTGGAGAAGTGATTCGCGGCCGAACTGCCACTGGGCTGGGGGTTCGGCCTGAACGCAGAGAGCAGAGGTCCAATCGATGAGTTGTCCCGCCAGCGGAAAGCAGGCCTGGGTGGCCGTGGGGGAGCTGGCCGTCAGCAGCGACCCGGAGATGGAGCTGATCACGTCCACCGCATCCTGCATGGCGATCGTAGCGTACTGTCAATCGCCGCGACTGGGGGTGATGGCCCACCTGGCCATGCCGGATTCTCGAAACATGCAGCGGCTGACATCGCGACCGGCGTTCTACGCCGATCACGCCGTCGCTGCGTTGCAGGATGCACTGGCCGAACACCATATCGATCCGAAGTCGGTGCGGATCCACCTGGTCGGCGGCGCGTCGGTTGCCGAAGCCCGCGCCGGCGGAGACCTGGGCGGGCGAAACCTCCAGGCCGTCCAGCAGCAACTGGCCACGGTCGGGTTGACCGTGACAGGCCAGGACGTGCTCGGCACGGCCGGCCTGCGGGTCCGACTCCGCATCTCCGACGGCGACCTGGAAATCAGCCAGAGCCCCGGGCTGGACAACATGCTCTCGCAGAAGGCCAATGGCTGGAACCCGCCGGGGGAGATGGTCCAGGCCGTCAGCGAGCGGCTGGGCCTGATCGCCCCGACAGCCCAGGCTTCGGCCCAGGTGCTCAACCTGCTGGGCAAGGATCCGGTAGACTGGAAGACCACCCTGCAGTGGATCGCCGCCGACACGCTGCTGTCGCTGCATGTGGTCCGGCAGTGCAATGCGGTCACACACGGCCAGGCTCGTCAGGTCGAGACGATCTGGCAGGGACAGGCCGAGCTGCCGGCTGAGACCTTCACCGCCATCTGCACTCGCGCCGCTGGGCAGGGGGGCAGGCGCATCGCCCCGGAACAACTGGGCCTGTCACACAACAGCCTTTCGGCCCATGCCCGCAAGACCGCGTCGCTTGCCCGGGAGATGGTCCGCAAGCAACGGCCCGAGCTGGAGGGCCCGGCCATTTTCGCCGCCCTGACCCATCCGGTGCGGATGCTCTGCTGGTCTGTGGTCCAGAAGCTCCAGGGCCATCGCGGGGTGGGGGACTACCGTTCCGGGCCCGACGCCGTCCAGGACGCACATTGTCGACTCTGGGGGCAGCTGGCCGCCGCAGTCCTGGCCGAGTGGAACCTCCCTGCGCGGATGATCCCAGCCATGGCCGGGCCCGGGGCAGAAACCGACCGCAGTGACGCCGATACCCGCCGGCTGCAGCAGATCGTCGTAGCTGCCTGCACCGCAGCCGATTCCCAACCCTGCTGCGGATTCCGACCTGCTTCGTTGCCGGGCGTCCGCTGAAAGCCGCGGCTGGGGGCCGGGAAGAACTTTTTCATTTTCGGCTGTAACGCCCCGTCCTGTTGCGCATCTATAGAGGTCAGGGCCCATGGATGGCCCAGGGAAGGCGATGGATTTGTCCCAGGCGTGCGATGACAGGCTATTGCAGCAGGCACGCAGCCAGGCCGAGGCGTTGGGCAGGCTCTACGAGCAGCTCTACCCCGCGATTTACCGGTACTGTCTGCACAGGCTCTTCGTGCGCAGTTGGGCCGAGGACGCGACCTCCGCAACCTTCCTGCAGATGGCCCAGTCAATCCGAGACTTCCGCTCGACCCGTATCGAGCAGTTCCGGACGTGGCTGTTCCGGATCGCCACCAACCAGGTCAACGCCATGCTCCGAAGCCACCGCAGAGACCGCAAGTGCCTCCAGGCCGCAGCCGATCAGGCCCGTAAACGCGACGGCGCAGACGGAAACGGCCACGAGAAGCTGGACTGGCCGCAACTGTACCAGGCCATCGCGATGATGTCCACGCGGGACCAGACGCTGATCGTCCTGCGGTACCTGGAAGACCACAGTCCCGCGCAGGTCGCCGAGATCCTCGGCAGCAAGTCCGGGACGGTCAGAACCGCCTTGTCTCGGGCCCTGGCCAGGCTGCAGGAACGTCTTACAAACCTCGAGGCGCCCGCCGCCGGGAGGATCCAGACATGAACCGAGATGCTTTTGAAGACCGTCTCCGCGGCGTCGAGATCCCCGAGGAGACCGACGACGCTCACAAGGAACAACTCAAGCAGCAGGTCCTGGAGACCTTCGCTGCGGCCGAAACTCGCACAGCCCGGACCGGATGGATCCGGCAATGGCTCGGCGGGACAGGCAAGACCCGATTCACGAAAGAAAGGGACACCATGAAACGACCCACCGGGCGATTCGCCCTCGTCGCCGCCATCCTCATCGCCGTCAATGTCGGCGGGTGGATCTGGCTGCACCACAGCCTGACGGCCATGCCCACGCCACGGATGCGCGTGCTGCATTTCGGCCCCGATGCCGAGCCCACCGAGGCCCGGCGTCTGACCCTGCTGTTCGACGACAAGGTCGTCTCGCCCGAGCAGGTCGGCACGAGCCCGCAGGATGCCTTATTTGTCATCAGCCCCGCGCCCAAGGGCCAGTGGCAGTGGACAGGCCGGGACAAGCTCGAATACATCCTGGCCGAACCCCTGCCTCCGGGCCATCGGTTTGAAATCCAGGCTGCCGCGGACATCGAGACCCGCCTGGGTCGCAAGCTTGTCGGCCTGGCCGAGTTTGCCGTCCAAACCCCCGCCCTGGAGCTGAAAGAGTACAACCTTCTGACAGCCGACGGCTCGGACGTGACCTTCCAGCTTGATTTCAACCAGCCGGTGGCCCCGGAAGACCTGGCAAAGCACCTGGAAGTGTACGTCGACAACGAGGGACAGGCCCTGCAGATCCAGCAGCTGACCAAGGAGCCGGCCGAGAGGCACGTCATTCGCGTGGCCCAGCCGGCCGGCCAGGCCCTGCGGTTCAGCCTGTCCAGGGAGTTGACCGGCCACGGCGGGAAACTGCCCCTGGGCCAGACCCGCCGCTACCAGATGCACATCCCGGAAAGGATGTCGGTGACCTGGTCGCAAGGGTACAGCTACCCCAGCGGCCGGGGTCGCGTGATGATCAATTTCTCCAAGCCCCTGGCAGAGAACCAGCCTTTCGACCAGATCCAGGTCACCCCGGCCGTCGAGGACCTGAGCATCACCAAGGACTACCGGTCACGCGTGACATTGCGAGGACGCTTCAAGCCCTCCCAGTCATACCGCATCAAGCTGCCGGCGACCATGCTCGCTGCCGATAGCCAGACCCTCCAGCAGGCCCGGACGGTCAGCGTGCACATGCCCGCCCTGCCACGGGACGCCGACTTTGCCCAATCCAGCGGCGTGCTCAGCCCGACAGGCAACATGACGCTGGATGTCACCGCCGTCAACGTCGGGACGCTGACGCTCAACGCACACCGCGTGTACCCCAACAATCTCGTCGCCGCCCTGACCGGCCATGACAGCAAACACACCGCCCGGGAAGTTCTGGCCGACAAGACATTCCAACTCGACCTGCAGCGAAACGAGGTCGAGACCCTCGCGGTCGATCTGGGCGAAATCCTCGGCCGCGTGCCGGGCCTCTACCAGCTCAGCCTCAAACGCGACCGCCTCTACTGGACCAGCGACCGAACCGTCGTCTGCGTGAGCGACCTGGCGATCACGGCCAAGAAGCAGGCCACCGGCTACCTGGTCTGGGTGACTTCGCTGTCGACCGGAAAGCCGGTTCCCGACGCCGAAATCGTCGTCCGCTCGCGGAACAACCAGATCCTCGGCCGTGCCCGCAGCGATGCCGATGGCCTGGCGGACGTCCGCTGCAACCACCATCACCCGGCTGGTCCCGGCTGGCTGATCACCGCCAGCAAAGACCAGGACACGGCCTGGCTGCGTCCCGACCAGAGTCGCTGGATGCTCGACCACGTCGAAACCGCAGGCCGCAACGTGCCCGAATCTTACGACGTGATGCTCTACGCCGAACGCGGCGTCTACCGCCCGGGCGACACGATCCACCTGACGGGCATCATCCGGGACCCGATCGGCCGGACGCCCGAGCCCTTCCCGCTGGAAATCCGCTCGATACGCCCCGACGGTCGCCCCGGAGCGACCCTGACCGTCGTGCCCGACCCGGACAGACAGGGCGTCTTCCACGTCGACTTCCCCACAGCGGGCAACTGTCGGACGGGCCCGTGGCGATTCGCCGCCGTTCTGCCGGGCTCGAAAGAGCCCCTCGGCCAGACCCACGCCTTCGTCGAGGCCTTCCTGCCGGTCCGCATGGCGGTGGAGCTGGAAGCCTCGGCTGAGCACCTGGGCCCCGGCGGGAAGGTCGAGTTGACCGGCTCGGGACGCTACCTCTGGGGCAAGGCGGCCGAGGGGCTTGCAGCCAAGCTCTCGACGCGATGGAATCTTCAGCGGTTCGAGTCGAGCCGATACCCCGACATGCTTTTCGACGCCCCGGCCACACGGAGCGTCGAGCAACCCGAACAGACAGCCGAACTGGACGCCGACGGCCAGGCCTCGTTTGCCGTATCCCCGCCGGAATCGCTGAAAAGCGGCCTGTGGCAGGCGACACACAGTTTCTCGGTGACCCAGGACGGCGGGCGGACGGTTTCGGCCGGGACGCGAACGATGCATGACCTCTCCGAACTGCACGTGGGCCTGGCCCTGCCCGGCGGGCGGCGCGTCGTGCCCGGTGGCCGGGCGGTCGATATCCGCTGGGCCCGCGCCACGTGGGACGACAAACCCGCCGCCGGCGGCGAGATGACCCTGACCGTCTCGCAGATCCTGTGGGACTACAACGTCCGGGTGGTCGACGGAAGGCCGATCTGGCAGTCCCATGAGAGGATGGTCGAAATCGACTCGCGCAAGATCCTGGCCGAATCCGCCGAGGGGCAGGTACAGCTGAGCTTCGAGCCGGGCTGGCGGTATCGCCTTCGTCTGTCGGACGGCAAAACCGGCGCCGCGGCGGAGGTCGACTTCTACGCCGGCTGGGCGGGGGGCGATGGAACGCCCAGCCTCTCCCAGCCCGAACGTTGCGAGGTGGTCCTGGACAGGCAGACCTACCAACCCGGACAGAAGGCCACCGTCGTCCTCCGCTCGGCTGTGGAAGGCAGGGCCCTGCTGACAATGGAGACCGACCGCGTCCTGCTCAGCCGCGTTGTCGAGATGCAGGACGGCCAGGCGACGGTCGAAGTCCCCATCCCGGCCGATCTGCGCGGCGGGGCGTTTGTCGCCGCCAGCGTCATCCGCCCGCTCGACGCCCAAGCCAGCAACTGGAAACCGCATCGGGCGATGGGCCTGGCGCGGATCAAACTGGAGTACCCCGACCGGTCCCTGCCGCTGACGATCGAGGCGCCGGGCTCGGCCGAACCGTCCACCCGCGTCGATATTACCGTCCAGACAGACCGGGCGAGCGATTCGGCCCAGCCGGCGGTGGTCCACCTCTGGGCGGTGGATGAAGGCATCTGCCGGGTCACCGGCTTTGGCGTGCCGTCGCCGCGTGAGCACTTCCTGGCCGACCGCCGATTGGCCGTCGAGTCCAGCGATTCGTACTTCCAGCTCCTGCCGGACTACAAGCGACCGGCCGGGATGACCCGCATCGGGGCCGGCGGGCCGGAAGATTCCGCTGCCGCCGATCCCCTGCGCCGCAACCCCGTGCCCACCCGCCGACGCGACCCCGACGTCGTCTGGCGACAGGCCGTGATCGTCGGACCCGATGGGGCCGCCCATTTCCAGCTTCCCATGCCGCAGCTCTACGGCCGCATGCGTCTGATGGCCGTGGCCGTCGACGGCGACCGCTACGCCGCCGCCGAGTCGGGCGTGACGCTGAAGTCCGAACTGATGGTCGAGGCGTCGTGGCCTCGCTTTGCAGCCCCGGGCGACGAGTTCCGCGTCCCGGTCCGGCTGACCAACACCGGCGAAAAGATGCTTCCTGCCCAACTGCACATCGACCTGATCGGCCCGTTGGAAGTCACGCCCGACCGGGCCATCGAGCGGATCGAGATCGCTGCCGATTCGACCGAAACGATCTGGCTGAACTGCAAAGCCATCCTGCCAGGACCGGTCGAGGGGCTGCTGGTCGCCCGCGAGATCGCCAAGACCTTCGACGCCGGTGACCTGCCGGCCGAGGGCGCTGCCATCCTGTCCATGCCCATCCGCCCGGGCGACCCGCTGCACGGAGCGAGCCGGATCATAACCGGACCTGCCGGCCGGGAGATGACGCTTCGACCCTCGGAGGAACTGATCGAAGGCACGCGGCGCAGGCAGCTGGAGATCTCGGCCAGCCCGCAGGTTCAGCTGCTTCCGACGATCGAGAAGCTGCTGCGTTACCCGCACGGCTGCGTCGAACAGACCACCAGCACGCTCTATCCACTGCTGTACGCCCCGGACCTGATCGGCCAGTCCGACGGGCAGGACGTCCGGATCGACACGGTCTCAGAAATGATCTACGCCGGCCTGGGGCGTCTCTGGTCAATGCAGACGACCTCGGGGGGCCTGGCGTACTGGCCCGGCGGTCACAGCGCCGATGACTGGGGTACGGCCTACGCGGCCGGGGCGGTCCTCGAAGCCGCCCAGGCCGGCTACCGCGTCGACCCGCAGTTCACCGGCCCGTTGATGGACTACATCCACCGGCGCCTGAATGCAGAGGAGGACATCGACAGCAACACCCGTGCGTTGTTCTGCCGCGTCCTGGCCCGGTTCGGCAAACCTGCCCACGGCTGGATGGCCAAGCTGGCCGAGGGCGCCGACCGGCTCGACCTGGCCGGACGGGCCCATCTGGCAGCTGCCCTGGCCGCGGCCGGTCGACGCGACCAGGCCCTGAAGCTGCTGACCGACGAGGCCCTGGACGGACGCGTCGAACTGTCCCACGCCGGACGGATTACCTCCCAGCCGGCCCAGGAAGCTACCATGCTCAGAGTCCTGCTGGACATCGCCCCCAGCCACGCCTGGGTGCCCGCCCTGGCATCGCGTTTGACCAACGCCCGCAAGGACGGCCACTGGGCCACGACCATCACCAACGCACAGGCCCTGGCGGCGATGAGCAAGTACCAGGTTCTCAAGGCCCGGGCTGCCGACTTTGCCGGCAAGGTGACCATCGGCCAGCGCGTCGAGACGTTCGCGTCCGACAAACCCCTCTCGATCCGAATCGAGCAGGGGGCCGGGCCGGTGACAATCGAGTCGACCGGAAGCGGCGACCTGTTCATCGTCAGTCTGGAAGAGGGCCTGGCCGAGCCCGGGGTGGTCAAGCCCCACGACAGGGGCCTGCGGGCCCGCAGGACCTGGCTGGATCGCGACGGCAAGGCCATAGACCCGGCCAAGGTCCGCGTCGGCGACCTGGTCTACGTGGAAGTCCATCTGTCCAGGCCGGCCGGGGCGTCGGTCGAAAACATCGCCGTCGTCGATGCCCTGCCCGGCGGGTTCGAAGTCGAGAACCCGCGGCTGGTCAGCTCGGCCATCGGCCAGTTGGATCACCCGTCCGACTTGCCACAGCGGATCGAATTCCTCGACGACCGCGTGGTGCTCTTCGACACCGCCTCGCGAGAGGCCAAGACCTACCGCTACGCCCTGCGTGCGACCACGGCGGGGACGTTCCTCGTCCCGGGCCTGCAGGCGTCAGCCATGTACGACCCGTCCATCGCGTCGCTGACCGAAGCAGGGGAGGTCATCATCCGCGAATGATCCCGAGATGGCTGGTGAGTCTGTCCGGCAGCCTGCGCCGGGTCGGCTGGTGGTGCCTCGTCTCCGCCGCCGGCCTGGCCGTTGTGGGCCTCTGCGCGCTGCTGGCAGCCTGGGTGGGCATCGACCTGCCCGAGCAGATGCTCACCGATCCGCCGGACAGCCCGCGTGTGACCGACGCGAAGGGCCGGGCCATCCTGACGCTGGTCGGGCCCGACGACCAGTGGCGCCTGGACGTACCGATTTCGCGTATGTCGCCCTGGCTGGCCAAGGCGGCCGTGGCCACCGAAGACGAGCGGTTCTACCTCCACGAAGGGATCGATCCGATCGCCGCTGTCCGGGCGATCAGCCAGAATGCCCTCCTGCAGTACCGTTTCAGCGGGGCCAGCACGATCACCATGCAGACCTGCCGCCTGAAGGACCCCAACCGGAGGACCTGGCGGACGAAGATCGTCGAATCGATCCGCGCATTGAAGCTCGAACAGCACTGGCCAAAGGGACGGATCCTCGAGGCGTGGCTGAACCTGGCGCCGATGGGGGGCAACGTCCAGGGCGTAGAGGCGGCCGCGTGGCAGTACTTCGGCAAGAGCGCAGCCCAGCTGTCGCTGGGGGAGTCGGCCCTGCTGGTTGGCCTGGCCCAGTCGCCCAGTCGCTACCGCCCCGACCGCCACCTCGACCGGGCCCTGGGGCGTCAGCGCGTGGTGCTGAAACGTATGCTGACAGAAGGCTACATCACACAAACCCAGTATCAGCAGGCGGTCGATCAGCCGATCCAGCTGCGGAGAACGCCGAACCTGCGGGGCGCACCGCACGCGGCCTGGATGGCCCTGTCGCGCCGCAGCGGCGGGGGACAGATCTGCCTGGACCTGGACATCCAGGACATAGCCTACACCCAGATCGCACGAGGGCTGGAGTCGCTTCCGGACCGAACGCAGGCCGCGGCGGTGATCATCGATATCGAGTCGGCAGGGCTGGTGGCGATGGTCGGCTCGCCCAGCTGGGCCGACCCGGACAGCGGGCAGGTCAACTTCGCCGCCGCCTGGCGATCTCCCGGATCGGCGCTGAAGCCGTTCGTCTACGCCGCTGCGATGCAGGCCGGTCGCCTGGGGCCCGACAGCACGGTCTACGACGTGCCGATCGTCCGGGGCGCATGGCAGCCGGAGAACTTCGACCGGGTCTTTCGCGGGGAGGTCTCAGCGGCCCAGGCCCTGCGGGATTCGCTGAACATACCGGCCATCCTGGTTGCCGAGGCGGTGGGTATCGAGCGATGCACGGGGCTGATGCGGGCTTGCGGCATCCAACTGCCTGACAACGCCGCGGCGCGGGGGCAACTGGCTGCCGTCACCGGGGCCGTCGAAGTCCGCCTGCTGGAGCTGACCAACGGCTATGCGACTCTCGGGCGCGGCGGGGTGCACAGGCCCTGGCGGCTGTTCGTCGACGATCAGGCCCAGCCCACCGAAGCGCTCGTCTCCGACGTGGCCGCGGCGATCAACCGGATGCTCTCGCTGACAGAGCGGACCGAACTGGCCCAGCCTGATGGCCCCTGGTGCATGTGGAAGACAGGCACCAGTTCTGGCCGACGGGACGCCTGGGCGGTGGGCCACAACGGGCGATATGCCATCGGCGTCTGGGTCGGCGCCGACAGTGGCCCGGGGCGTTCGGAGTACGTCGGCGCCGCAGCCGCCGAGCCGATCTTCCTGTCCCTGGCGCGTCACCCAGCCCTGGCCGGCGAGAAACCGCCTGCGGGCCAGCCCATCGTGGTGCGACGTCCGATCGGCCCGCCGGCCGACTCCGGCCGGGGTCCGCTTCGCATGCTCAGGCCCGAGGACGGGGCACGCTTCATCGCCCTGGACGGACAGACCGTCATCCATCCTCTGGCCAATCGCTCCAGCGGCATTCAGTGGTTCCTCAACGGTCGACTGATCTCGCCCGACCAGGCGGACCGGCTGGTCCTGCCGACCGGCGTCCACGAGTTGCGTCTGGTCGACGCGACCGGGGCCTCCGACTCGGCTGTACTGACCGTCACAACCGAGGAGCTTGACTAGCTCCCGCCGGACCGCTAGCCTTGGGACAAGCTGTAACTCACAACCCTGCTCGGGAGGCACGGAAATGTCCAGGATCCTCGTCTGCACCTACAGCCGCACCGGCCATACTCGCCGGATGGGCGAAATCGTCGCCGAGGCGGCTGCGAAAGTCGACACCTGCCGGGTCGACCAAAAGCAGATCGCCGAGATAACCCCTGAAAACCTGCTGGACTACGACGCGATTGTGCTGGGTTCGCCGACCTATTACGGCACGATGGCGGCCGAGATCAAACAACTGCTGGACAATTCGGTCAAGATCCACGGGCAGCTGGCCGGCAAGGTCGGCGGGGCCTTCGCCAGCAGCGCCAACGTCGGCGGGGGCAACGAGACGACCGTGCTGGACCTGCTCAAGGCCATGCTCATCCACGGGATGATCATTCCAGGCTCTGCCAGCGGGGACCATTACGGGCCCGTTTCGGTCGGGCAGCCGGATGATCGCGTGGTCAGGCAGTGCGAGAACCTCGGCCGCATCGTGGCCGAACTGGCCGTGCGTCTCTCGAAGCAGGGTAGCGAATGAGCCGTCTCTCCGCTCTGCAGTCCCCGCACCCATCCGGTGCGGTTCGATTCCTGCTCGTCGCCGAGCCGATCGTCTGGTCGGTCCTTGTGACGGTCTACTTCTGCCTGCGCCCTGCCGACGGCCAGGCGCTCTGGATCGACGTGCTGTTTGCAATCTACCTGATCGGCGTCCCGATCGGGCTGAACCTGCTGCACGGCGACAGGCCGGCCGATAGCGGCATCCGCCTGGACACGATGAAGCAGTCGTTCATCGACGTCGGGGCAGCGACGCTGATCATGGCGGGCGTGCTGATGGCGGTTTCCTGGATGTCAGATGGATGGCACTGGGATGACTGGGGGCGTTTCGGCGAGAAGATCGGCATGTACGTCGGGTGGGGACTGGTCCAGCAGTACATTCTCCAGGCCTTCACGGTGGTGCGTCTGCGCCAAGCGGGGCTGAGCAAGTTGGCCACGGTGCTGCTGGCCTCGCTGCTGTTCTCGATCGTCCACACACCGAACCTGGCGCTGATGATCCTGACATTCCTGGCCGGGTTGACCTGGTGCAGCCTGTTTCTCAAGTGCCGCAATCTCCTGCCGTTGGGCCTGTCGCATGCGGCCCTGGCGACGCTGGCCTATTTCGCCATGCCACAGGAGTGGATGATCCGCAATCTCATCGGGGCCCAGTACATCGAGAAGGTCTGGGGCGGCTGATTCAGCGGGGTAGCTCGGACAGTTCCAGCAGCGTCATTATGGTAAACAGGGCATTGAACGCGGCGTGCAGGACGATGCTCGGCAGCAGTCGGCCGGTGCGCTCGTAGTTATAGCCCAAAGCCACCGAAAGCACGAACAGCGGCAGGGCGTGCAGGACATTCAGATGGACGATCGCGAAGATCCCCGATGTGATCAGGATCGCAGGCCAAGGTCCGGCCCCGACGCTGCGCAGGGAGGTCTGGAAAATGCCCCGCCAGAACACTTCCTCACCAATGGGCGCGAGGATCACGGCGCTGAGCACCACCAGCGACCGCCAGGCCGGGGCGACCTGTCGAAGGTACAGCAACAGTTCGTGGGCCCGGGCGAAGTCGGGAAAGAAGTACTGTCCCGCCGCCAGCAACAGCAGGCAGATGGGGATGACGGCGAA
Source organism: Phycisphaerae bacterium (assembly GCA_046541415.1). Classification (GTDB taxonomy): domain Bacteria; phylum Planctomycetota; class Phycisphaerae; order SM23-33; family SM23-33; genus CAZOVB01. Next base: position 115,851 of record JBKHDI010000001.1, read on the forward strand.
GAACGCCACCAGGCCCCGGAGCACATCCAGCCGCCAGCGACGGAGCGTCAAACCCAGGCCCAGTTTACGCCCGTGCCGGAAGGCCTCGCCGGCGACCAGCAGACAGGCAGCCAGGAAGATCAACTGTACCAGCGGTATGTGGATGAGAATCAGTTGGATCTGTTCGACCGAAGGCAGGGGCCGGCTTTTGGTGGGCTGGAATATCATCATCCGGCTGGAGTGCAACAGGTAGAAGAAGAACAGCAGCGCCAGCGAATGCAGCAACGACAAATGATTCGGCCGCCCGGGCACGCGGGTCAGTTTCAGCGTCTGCGGGAAGGCTGCACGGCGGATCATCCAGACAGCAAGGATCACCACGCCGATTGCCAGAATCCCCCGGAACGGCCAGAGCTGCTGGGGAATGGGGATTCGCGGCGTCTCGGCCAGAAGGGCCCAGGGGGCGATGGATGGCTTACATGTTGACAAGGTCGTCCCTGACATAAGAGAATCGCCGCGAGCCAGCCGCAGCTTCTGACCGATGGAGTCGTACCAAGATGGCCGCGAATATATTGCACCGCATCCTGGAAACCAAGCGCAAAGAGGTCCGGGACCTCTACGACGATCCGGGCATCGAGACGCTCAAGGCCCGGGCAGCCCAAGCCCCGGCGGCGCGGAACTTCTACCAGGCGATGACCAGAAAACCTGTCCGGGCGTTGAACCTGATTGCAGAGGTCAAGAAGGCCTCTCCCTCAGCCGGCGTGATCCGCGAGGATTTCGACCCGGTCGCCATCGCCAGGATGTACCAGCAGGCCGGCGCCGACGCGATCAGCGTCCTGACCGACGAACCGTATTTCCAGGGCTCGCTGGAGTATCTCTCCCAGATCCGCCAGGCAGTCGATTTGCCCCTGCTGCGCAAGGATTTCATCATCGACCCGATCCAGATCTACCAGGCCCGCGCCGCGGGGGCCGATGCGATCCTGCTGATCGCCGCGGCCCTGGAATCCGGCGACCTGATGGACCTGATGATCCTTTCGACCGAGTTGCGGATGACGGTGCTGATCGAAGTCCACGACGCCGACGAACTGCTGCGCGTCCGCTCGATGGTCGGATTTCCCCTGCGCAAGTACGGCCTGCTTGGGATAAACAATCGTGACCTGACCACCTTTACCGTCGATCTGGGCACGACGATCCGCCTGGCCGAACTGGCAGACGAGGGCACGCCGATCATCAGCGAAAGCGGGATCAAGACGGCCGACGACGTAGCCCGCCTCAAACGATGCGGTGTAAAGGGGCTGCTGGTCGGTGAGACCCTGATGCGCAGCGGCGATCCGGCTGCGGAAGTCGAAGCACTCCTGGGCCCGGCCCGGTAGAGACGCAGGTATACGATGGAATCGAAAGAAAACGCAACATCCACAGGCAGCCGCACCATGGCCGGAATCGTCGTCGTTCTCGTCCTTCTCGGAGCGATCGGCCTGGTGGTTTACGTCATGCAGCCGTCGGCGACACCGCAAGTCCCGACCGGCCAGCCGGATGCCCCGACCGGGCGGGAAGTGATCTCCACGGCCAGGTTCCAGGTCAAAACCGGGCGCGTGGCCCAGGCGATGGGACTGTTGAGCAAGTACATCGCGACCAACCCCGCCGACCGCGAGGCCCGGCTGTACCTGGCTGAACTGTACATGCTCCGCGACCAGGACGACCGGGCGCAGGTCATCGTCGATGCCGTCCTGGCCGAGGACCCCAACTGGCCCGCGGCCCTGTGGCTCAAAGGCGGTCTGGTCGAGCCGAAGGATCCGGCCAGGGCGGAAGCCTGGTACAGGATGGCAGCCGACCAGCCTAACGCGGGACCGGAGATCTGGTCGGCATTCGGCCGGGCCCTTCTGGGTCGAAAACAGATCGACGATGCCCTGGGCTACCTGGCCAAGGCCTATGCCGCCGGTGCTCGCCAGGAAGAGGTGGTCGTTCCGCTGGCGGCTGCACGCATGCAGGCCAAGCAGTATGACCGCGCCGCGGCCCTTCTGGCCGAGGCACGGACGCACACACCCCAGTCTGCCCGGGCGTGGGTTCTCTCAGCCATGGTGGCCAAGCAGCAGAACCGCCTGGAGCAGGCCGAGGCCTGTTTCCGCCAGGCCCTGCAGACGCCAATAGATCCCGGCCAGGCGGCGTCGGTCTGGATGGAGATCGGCCAGTTGGCTTGGCTGGACCACCGGTGGATCGAATCGGCGGAGGCGTTCGCCGAGGCCAGTACCTACCGTCCGCTGCGGGGCCAAGGTGCCTTCGAGGCCGCCAGAGCCTACTTCCGTGCCGATCAGTACGCCCTGGCGATGGAGCAGATCGATCGGGCCTGGCAGGATCTTTCAGACGATCCGGAGGTCCAGCGCCTGCGGAAACAGATCGAGGACGCCCGTTTCGGCCCGCCGGAAGATGACGTGACCGAAGATTGGTTCGGCCGCAGCGAGCCCAGCCGGCCCGGCAGCCGACCGGGCGGCGGGGAAAATGGCGGGCCAGACTTCTTCAACCCCTAGAGGTTCGCGAACAGCACGACCAGGAAGACCACTACGCCCAGGACGATCACCACGATCAGGGCCGTGGCCAGCATGCGTCGCCTCGGGTCGGGTTTGTCGGGCGGGTAGAAGCCGGACTCCTCGGTCAGCTTCTCGTTGTAGACCGAGGCAGCGTCGGGTGGGGGGTCGCCCTCGTACTCCTCGCCGCCGGGGATCTTGTCGGTCTCCTGCGTGCGGGGGTTGCTCTGCAGTTTCTGCTCGACGTTGTCGGGGCCGTCCGCGTTGATCTGGTCGGGCAGCGGGGCCTTGACCGGCTGACGACAACTGGGGCAGACAATGCTCTGACCGACAGCATCATCGTCGGCTTCTATGGGTTCCTGGCAACGTGGGCAATCGAATTTCATCGCATACACTCCTGGTTGATTCACCAGTATCATATACATTCGGTTGCCCGAACCACACTGCCGGGCCATGGCGGTCTCGGCCGGAACGGCCCGTCTCAGCGGTTCAGCAGGAGCAAAGCTGCCAGCCCAGAAACGGCGGCCAGGAGGGCGGCGAGAATCAGGATCCGCCGCAGCAAGGCCCTGTCGGGCCCAACCGGCCGCAGCGGCGAGGCCTGTTCTACGAGGTCAGCGTAATCCGCTTCTGCCAGCCCCGGCTGGGGCGCTTCGCTGGGCGCGTCCTGCTGCACAGCGGGGATGATGTCGGTCTCCTGGCTGGTATCGACCCCGGCCAGCAGGAAGCTGCCCGACCCGGACGGATCGACCGCGGCCGAATCCGGGGACGTCATCTGCACAGAGGTGTCCCCGCTTCCGGGAACCTGCAGGAATCCCCCGCAGGCCGGGCAGGGGGGCATCGAACCGGCCTTTTCCGGCGGCATCTGGATGTTCTGGCCGCAATGAATGCAGGCAAACCGTATCATCTGGAATTCCGTGACAAGTAGAGGGATGTCTATATTTTACCGGATCGACGGGAACCGGCAAGCAGGAAAGACCTGCCTACAGGTGGGGTGCGTCGCCCTGTTCGGTCGTCGCTTGCGGGCGGTACAGCAGGATATTCCGGCCGATAGCGCCTACCACCGTGCTGCCGCTCTGTTCGGCCAGGGACTCGGCCAGTTGCTTGCGTTGCTGCCTGTCGACGGCCGGCAGGCGGACCTTGAGCAATTGGCGGTGCTGGAACTGGTTGTCCAGCAGTTCGAAGGCTGCGTCGGTCAGCCCCGCCTTGCCGATGGTAAAGCAGGGCGTCAGGGTTTGACCCTGGCTGCGAAGGCGACGTTTCTCCTGTCCGGTCAGATCCGTCAAATCAGGCTCCCAGGGCGTTGATGCGCAGAATGTGCTTCTTGATGGTTTGTCCGTTGGGCGGGTGCTGGCCGGTGAACTGCACGATCACGCCGTGGGAGTGGTCGCTGGCAACGGTGACGGCCAACTGCCCGATCGGCTCGTAGCCCTGCTCGACGTGGCGGTGACCCAGGATGAAATACTCCACCCCGAGCTGATCGGCCAGTTGGTCCAGTTGTCCCGGCGTCTGGTCGCGTCCCCATGTCCATTCGTAGACGGGCCCGCCGCGGCGAAGGTCCTCGAAGCTGTACTCGCGATCGAGGATATCTGTTCCAGCCAGCTCCATGCGGCTGGGGTGGGGCAGGGAGTGGCTCATCAGCACCGGCCCGCATTTCGCGGCCAGGGGCATGGCGTAGAGGAACTTCTCCAAGGCCTGGGAGATCTCTTCGGCTTTGTCCTCGAACTCGTACTGGAGTCCCTGGTTGAATGCCTTGCACGAGCCGCGCCCGGATTTGGTAATCTCGTTGCCGGTCAACTGGGCGATGTCGTGATTGCCCAGCAGGAAAACCACCTGCTCCGGATGTTTGCGCATATCTCGGACCGCCCGCATCAACGGCTCGATGCTCCGGTCATGGCCGGTAATCGGGTCGTCCTCGCCGTGGATGATTTCCTGGAGGATCAACACGCGTTCGGGGTGGTGTTCCAGGTCGGCATAGTCGAGAATCTTGGCCAGGTTGCGTCGCGATCCATGGAGATCGCCGGCCAGGATGACTTCGGTCTTCTCCGGCAGGGTCACCAGGCTGCCGGTCCGGCGGGGGTCGTTGGCCAGTTCTTCTGAAGCCTGAATGAAAATATCAGCCAGTACGTGGGCCACAATCAGTCCTTCTTGCCCTTGCCGTTGTCCTCGCGGAGGACGTTCTCGATGTGGCTGTCCAGTTCGTGGTGTTCCTGGTCGACCGAGTCGGGGATCGCGTCGGCAGGCAGCTCCATCGGGCCGTGGTAGGTATCGTCCAGCCCCTCGGGCAGGGCCTCGCTGTCCTGGCTGTCAAGATGCCCGGGAAGGCTCTCGGCGCTGGGGTCGACGGCTTCGTCGTCGGTTCGGGTGAGCATGTAGGCGATCAGGCTGAGCCTCGAACCGACTTTTTCCATGCTGACGGGGCGGTCGGCCGGGCGCAGCTGGATGCAGTCAAGCACGAGCTTGCTGAGCGTCTCGGGCACGCCGGGGTTCAGTTCCTCCGGCGGGGTGACGGCCAGGTCGGAGATCTGGGGTACCTCGGCCTTCTTCGGCAGGACCGTGGGGATGGGCTTGCCTGTCAACGTCCAGTACAGCGCCGCGCCGAAGTTGTAGACGTCGGTTCGGGCGTCCAGGGGCTTGCGGTGGACCTGCTCGGGGGCGATGAAATCAGGCGTGCCCTGGATCCGCTGCTTGATCGTGCCGTTGGGGCAGCTCTGGCCGAGATCGATGATCTTGGCCGTCTTGCCGTCGGGCCCGACGAGGATGTTGTTGGGCTTCATGTCGCCATGGACGAAGCCCTGCTGGTTCACGTGGAACAGCGCGTCGGCGACCTGGCGAAAGATCTCGATGACCTGCAGGATCGCCTTGGGGCGGGCTTCTTGGATGGTCCGCCCCTGACAGTATTCCATGATCAGGTGGATCTCCCGCAGGCTCAGCCATCTCTTGACGCGACGGATCTTGTAGATCCGCCGGATCGTGGCATGGTCCAGCCCCTGGGCTACCTGGTATTCGTTCTCGGCCTGTTCCAGAAAACGCGTGTCGGAAACCTGCCGTTTGACCACCCGTTTGAGCGCAAAGATCTTTCCGGTCCGGCTTTCCTTGATCTGCCAGATCGTACTCCGCGCCCCGCTTCCCAGATATTGCATCACCTGGTAGCCGGGGATCTCCAATGTCTCGGAGCCACTGCTACTCATTCAACAATCTAATTCTAGTTCTCTGTTAGGAAGAATGTATGATACCGAGCCGGCAAATATGAATTATGCCGGAATTGTATCACACCTTCCCACCGCGGTTAAGCGAATTCGGCCCCGGCAGAGAAAACACCCCTGCCCCTTGCCTGAGCTTTCACAGGCCAGGCTGATAATACTTTCGCCTCCGGTATTTTGCACGTATAATCCCGCCCTCGTACTCGAAAGGGCCCGTGGATGAGCTCCCGGAAATCCAGAAAGAAACATATCCTGCTTGCTGTCAAGCTGGTCCTGGCGCTGGCCCTGCTGGCCTGGGTCTTCAGCTCTGTGCCCTTTCGTGACTATGTCCGCAGCAGCGAAGGCCAGGACTGGCCCGTCCTCGAACAGTCCATCCGCGACGGCCAGACCGTCTACACCGTCAATACCGGGTCGATCTTTTCCGTCCAGACCCGCCAGGTCCCTGCCGATCAGCTTGAACCTGTCTCGCCGGACCAGCCCCAGCGGGTCGTCCGCCCGGGGTTCCTGACCAACCTCAAGACGGTCAACAAGCTCCTGCTGCTGGTGGGCCTGGCCGGTTTCGCCGCCTCGATCGTCTGTATCTCCATTCGCTGGCGGAGCATTCTCAAGCTCCAGGGCGTCCGGATCAGCCGCTGGGAGGCCCTGCGCCTGACGTTCCTGGGCGAATTCTTCAGCCAGGTCATTCCGGGCACGGTCGGCGGGGATCTGGTCAAGGCGTATTACGTCTCGCGCCACACCCACCAGCGCAGCGGCGTGCTGGCCAGCGTGTTTGTCGACCGGATGATGGGCCTGACCGGCCTGGCCGTACTGGCAACGGTGATGACGCTGGTGGTCCTGGCGGTGGGCCTGGAAGATCCACAGACCATCGGCAAGTCGTTCGTCGCCGCGGTGGTCCTGCTGGGCTGTGTGGGCCTGGCCCTGATGCTGATGCTCTCGCGTCGGCTGCGGCGATGGCTGCGGATCGGCAGAATCCTGGAGAAGCTCCCGATTGCCGGCCATCTGGATGAACTCCGCGAAGTCGTCACGCGGTATCGTCAGCACCTCGGGCGGTTCCTGGTCCCGGCGGCCCTTACGATCCTGGCTCACACGCTCTGGATAACGGGGATGATGCTGATCGGCCTGAGCCTGAACCTGCCGACCGCCTGGTACCGATACTTCATTTATGTCCCGCTGATCTACATCATCGGGGCCGTGCCGATCACCCCCGGCGGGGTGGGCCTGGTCGAGAAGCTCTACCTGACGTTCTTCGCCGTCGACCCGGCCGGCGTGGTGGCCCTGGCCTTGCTGGTCCGCCTGATGCGCATCATCGTTCCGCTTCCCGGGCTTCTTGTCGCCCTGACGGGCCCGAAGATCCCGAAAGTCGAAGACATGGAAGCCCAACTGGGCATCGAAGCCGAAACGGCGGAGTAATTTCGCCGGATTCGTGTATTTCCAGCCCCATCCGTCTTTCCGGGTCCGGAGACTATTCAAGTCCCCCTCCGCCTGAGCCGAGTTAAGGAGGGTCAACCGGACTCCTATTGGGGTGTAAACCAATGCCGCTACTGCAGGAACTCAACACCACGCAGATCAACGAAGTGCTCCAGGGCGCCACCGAGAAGAACGTGCCCCTGACCATCTGTATCCGCGAGGAAAAGGGCTGGACGAACCTGCACAGCCGCCTGCTGCAGTTCGTCGACGGCTATATCCTCGTCGAACCCGCCACGCCGGCCCCGGAGGCCCCGCCGGCGGAATTCGCCCCGGGCCAGAAGCTCGGCATGAGTTTCAAGTTCAAGCACTACAAGCACATAGCGTCTGCGACAATGAAGGACCAGCAGCCGTTCACGCTGGATGACGGCACGGTGTTGCGCGTTTTGCGGCTTTGCTGCCCGCTGCACATGCACCGCGTCCAGAGGCGGGCCTACCTGCGGGCGTCCGTCCCGGCGGGAAAGATCGTCCGCGTCAGCTACTGGCACGGCACGATGGATGACGAACCGACCGGCGGCGAATCCGATCTGCCTGTCTGGTCGGCCCGGGTGGGGGACCTCTCGGCCGGTGGATTCCAGGCCCTGTCCAAGCCCGAATCGGCTGGTGACCTCGAGGAGGGCGACATGCTCGGCGTGCGCCTGGTCTTCGGTTCGGGCGAGATGACCCTGTACGCCGATGCGATGTTCCGCCACTTCGACAAGACCCCCGAGGGCGAAGTGGTCATGGGCTTCCAGTTCATGGGCCTCGACCAGACGCCAAAGGGCAGGCAGGCCCTCAAGCAGATCTTCTACAAGGTCAGCGACTACCTGAAACTCCAGGACCGCAGCCGGACCGCCTGAGTCCGACAAGACGGCCTGACGACCGCTTTCTGCACAGTTCCACCCACGGCCCGATGTGGACTTTTCCGGGTCGTGGGTGAACTTTTGCGCGCACCGCCGAGCTTGACCTGCAGCCGGCGCGTCGATATGCTCCGCCCATGCCCAAAGTCAAGAAATCTGCCGCCGTCTACCGCGCAACCTGGCCCACCGCATGGGGGCCTATGGGGGGCCTGGCCAGCAGGAATGGCATCAGCGGGATCATCCTGCCGCATTATCAGCCGGACGACCTGGAGGCCCTGATGGCCTGGGAGTACCCCAAGGCTCTCTCCGACGAAGGCCCATTCGAAGCCCTGATCGACGCGACGCGCGATTTCTTCAACGGCAAGGCCCCCGACTTCTCCGAGGTGCAGATCGATCTGCCCGGGCCGGAGACGTTCTCGGGCCTGGTCTATCGCGGGTGCATGGAGATCGAGTACGGCCGGACGCTGAGCTACTCGCAACTGGCGATCAAGATCAACCGCGAAGGCTCGGCCCGGGCCGTTGCCACCGCCTTAAGCAAGAACCCCACGCCCATCATCGTGCCCTGTCACCGCGTCATCTACTCCAACGGGCAGATGGGCGGCTACAGCGGCGAGGGCGGGCCGGACCAGAAACAGCGCCTGCTCGATCTGGAAAAGCCCTGATCAATCGCCGCCTGTCCGCATCGCCGGCAGGTTCGCCTCGACAAAGCTCAGCGACTCCTGGATGTGCTCGTCCCAGTAGGCCCAGTCGTGCGCACCGGGATATTCGGCGTATTCATGGGCCAGAGCGATCGACTCCAGGTGAGCGTGGAATCTGCGATTGGCCTCGATGAGGAAGTCATCCACCCCGCAGTCCAAGCGCAGGGCAGGGGCCCGCCCGGATTCGACGGCAGCTTCGGCGAGTTTGTAAACGTCGTACTGCTCTGCCGACAGCGCCGCGACCATCTCCTGGTATATGTCTCGCTTCCGGCCGTCGCCGTGGACGAAGTCGACCGCGCTGGAATGGCCGCACGCCGCGGAGAACAGCTCCGGATGCTTCAGCCCCAGCATGATCGCGCCATACCCGCCCATGCTCAGGCCCGCCACCGCGCGGGCGCTGCGATCGGCGACCGTGTCGAACGTCCGGTCGACGAAGCCGATCACGTCCTGGACAATGTGGTCCTCATAGGCCAATCCGCCGTTGCGGGGGTCATTGACGTACCAGTTGCGGTGGCCGTCGGGCATGACCACCAGCAGGTTCGTCCCGTCGAGATAGCGTTCCAGGCTGGTCCGGCGGCACCAGATCGTGTGATCGTCGCTGAGCCCGTGCAGCAGGACGAGCACCGGCCAGGGACCGGGCGTCTCGGGGATCAGCAGGTTCATGCTCGACTTCTTGTTCAGCGAACTGCCGTGAAACTGCATCGTACAGAATGCCATGCAATCCGTCCTTTCAGATGGGGCCAGTTGGGTGTTCTGCGCTCGGCCCTGCTAGAATGGCCCGCTCAGGATACCCAGCCCGGACAGGCCTGACAATGCTCTGTCCCGGCCTGGATTCGGCAGACGGTCGAGCATTGTAACCACCAGCTGCCTCTGCTATTCTGTGCGTTTCGCAACACAACGACCGCTTAGGAGACTCTATAACCATGGCAGAAAACCTGACCAGGAAGATCCTGGCCCAGCACCTTGTCGAGGGGGAACTGACCCCGGGCGAGGAGATCGGCATCCGCATCGACCAGACCCTTACCCAGGACGCGACCGGCACGACGGCGTTCCTGCTGCTGGAGGCGATGGAGATCCCGCAGGTCAAGACCGAGCTGTCGGTCAGCTATGTCGACCACAACATGGCCCAGTTCGGCCCGGAGAATCACGCCGACCACATGTACCTCCAGTCGATCGCCCCGAAGCTGGGTGCCTACCATTCCAGGCCCGGCAACGGCATCTGCCACCAGGTCCACCTCGAACGGTTCGCCAAGCCGGGCAAAACCCAGCTGGGCTCCGACAGCCACACGCCCACTGCGGGGGGCATGGGTGCACTGGCCATCGGCGCCGGCGGGCTCGACGTGGCCGTCGCCATGGGCGGCGGGGCCTTCTACACGCCCTGTCCGCGCGTCATCGGCGTGGAACTGACAGGCACGCTGCAACCCTGGGTGGCCGCCAAGGACATCATCCTCCGTCTGCTGAGCATCCTGACGACCAAGGGCAACGTCGGCTGCATCGTCGAATACCACGGCCCGGGCGTCGCCACGCTGCCCGTCCCTGCCCGATCGACCTGCACGAACATGGGCGCCGAACTGGGCGTGACCACGAGCATCTTCCCGGCTGACGATACCACCCGCCAGTTCCTCAAGGCCCAGAAGCGCGAGGATGACTACTCGCCGATCGGGCCCGACGAGGGGGCGACCTACGACCGGATCACCAAGCGCGTCCACGCCCAGCGCGAACCGAATGTGCTGGAAAACATCCGCACCTTCTGCACCAACGTCGAGATCTCCGAACCCGACGCCGACGGCTACGTCCAGGCGTCGTTTGACAAAATCGTCATCGACCTGGACGAGTTGGAACCCCTGGCCGCTGCTCCGGGCAGCCCGGACAACATCGTCCCGATCTCCGAGATCGCCGGGATGAAGGTCGACCAGGTCGCCGTCGGCAGCTGCACCAACTCCAGCTTCCAGGATCTGACGCTCGTGGCGACCTGCCTGGCCGGCAAGAGCGTGCACCACAACGTCGAGATGGCCGTGGCCCCCGGCAGCCGCCAGGTGCTGGGGATGATCTCCGAGAACGGCGCGTTGGCCAGGATCGTCGCCAGCGGCGCGCGGATCCTCGAATCGGCCTGCGGGCCCTGCATCGGCGTTGGCTTCAGCCCGGCCGAGGGGGCCGTCTCGCTGCGAAGCTTCAACCGCAACTTCAACGGACGCAGCGGGACCAAGAATGACCTGGTCTACCTCGTCTCGCCGGAAACCGCCGTGGCCGGCGCCCTGGCCGGCGAGGTCATCGACCCCCGTGAAGTCCAGAAGCGGTTCGGCATCGAATATCCGAAGATCGACGCGCCCGAGGAGTTCAAGACCGACGATTCGATGATCCTCAAGCCGCTGACAGGCGAGCAGGCCGCGGCGGCCGAGATCATTCGCGGGCCCAGCATCGTCCGTCCGCCGCGCGGCGAGGTCCTGCCCGACACGATCGACGGCAAGACCGTCATCAAGGTCGGCGACAAGATCACCACCGACCACATCATGCCCGCCGGCTCGCTGCTGAAGTACCGCTCCAACGTCCCGGAATACGCCAAGTACGTCTTCCACATACTCAACGACGAGGCCGAGCCGACCTTCGCCGAACGCTGCCTGGCGGCGAAAGAAGAGGGCATCGCCAGCATCATCGTCGCCGGCGACAGCTACGGCCAGGGCTCCAGCCGCGAGCACGCCGCGCTGTGCCCCATGTACCTCGGCGTCAAGGCGGTGATCGCCAAGGCCATCGAGCGGATCCACCAGGCAAACCTGGTCAACTTCGCGATCCTTCCGCTGATTTTCGCCAACGAGTCCGACTACGAGACCATCGACAAGAACGACGAACTGGTCATCGAAGGCGTCACGGAGGCAGTCAAATCCGGCGACACGGTCGTGGTGAACAACAAGACCAAGGATTCGAGCTTCACCTGCAAGGTCGTCCTCTCGCCGCGCCAACGCGATATTCTCGCCGCGGGGGGGCTGCTGAACTACACGCGGCAGAACCGATAAATCCGGCGCGTCACCGAACGAACCGCCTGGCCCGGGCGTCCAAACGTCCGGCCGGGCAGGATCGGCTCAACCCCGCCCCAGGCCAAGGCCGATATGTCATCCAGACCCCAACGCCCGATCACAAGGAGCCGGACCCGATGATCCTCAGATCCCGCAGATTCTCGCTCGTGCTGCTGACCGCAGCCGTCCTGCACCTTGCCGGCGCCCAAACCCTAGCCCAGCACGATCAGGACGACAGCGACACCCCTCCGAGCCCGCGGCTGCTGGTTCCGACCACGCCTGCCTCCCAGCCGGGGCAAAAGCAGGACCTCCGCCTGCTCAAGCCCTCAACGCCGGTAACCCTGCCGCGCACAGGCCTGAGCGAAGCGCCCCGCAAGGCCCGTCTGCCTCTGCCCGGCCAGAGCCTCTCCCGCATGCACGCCACCGTCGGCCGCGACGAACAGGGCTTTACGACACTGACATTTCTCTCCGATCGGCCCGACCGCGTGCCCGAGACCGTCCGACTCTTGCCCAGTGCCACCGCCGAGGCCATCGAACAGGCCTCCGACGCACACCAGCAGGAGTTCTTCCGCCTCGCCGGGGAGCTGACGGTCTGGAAGGGCAACGTCTACATCCTGGTAACTCGCGCCGTAATGGTCCAGCCGGGGCAGATCCCGACCAGGTCGGCCGAACAGAAGCCCCAGCCGGAACCGGAGGATGATCCGGACTCTCCGACCGGAGACGATGCCGAAGACGACGGCCAGGGGGTTGAGGCAGAGGCGATCATTCAGGAACTCTTCTCGGAGGGCAAGGTCACTCCCATGGTCTCGTCCGACCAGACCGAACCCGCCCAACCCTTGACGGAAAACCGCGAGACGGCCCTGCCGGTGATCAAGAAGGGCGAACTGGTGATCAACCGGGCTGTCCGCATCCGAGCGGTCGATGATTTCTGGTACGAGGTGCGCTTCGTCGGGGACAACAACCTCCAGGAAACGCCCCTGAAGCTTCTGCCGTCGCGCTTGATCGACCGGGCCTTGCAGTTGACCACCCCGCCGCTCCGGACCGAGACGCTTCTGATCAGCGGAGAACTGACGCGATACCGCGGCCAGACCTTCCTGCTGCTTCGCAAGGTCCTGCCCCAGCGCGACCTGGGCACCTGAGAGGAATCGCTACTCGGCCGGGTCCGGCGGCGGATCGATCGGCTCGGCAACGCGTATCACATCCCCCGGGCGGAACGGGCCGACCCGCCGGGCGGCCTCTGCCAGCACAGTGATTTCCCTTCTCGGCGGATCCCCGGTAACGACCATCTCGGCCTCTTCTACCGGCAGGACCATGTCTCCCAGTTGGTTTCCCAATTGGGCTGAGAGCATCTGCTGGGCCATCGAGGCCTGTCGCTGGGCCTCCTGCAGGGCCTGTTGCAGGTTCGCCGTCTGGTGCTGCAGGTTGATGCGGCTGCGTCGTTCCCGGATCCAGAGCACGCCCAGCGTGGCGATGATCGCCAGCAGCAGCCCGCCGACGATGAGCATGTATCTGCCATCGATGACCTGCGCATTATCGGCGTTCGGGGACGTGGCCTGATCCGGTGGGGGGGCTGTGGACATTGGTGACCTCATGGCAGGGGGCAATTACTGGAAGTAGATCTCAGCGATGGTCCATGGGCGGTTGTCGTCGACTTCAGCCTGAATTCGCACGAAGCGGGCCAGCGTGGGCGTCAGGATCGCGACGTATGTGCGCTTGGGGGTGCCCTCGACCTGCATCTGGGGGGTGAAGGTCTCGCCGTCCGGGCTGGTCAGCAAGGTCAGGCGCCGGGCGTGTCCCTGCTCGACCGGGCCGTGCTCGATGACCATCAGGTTGAACAGGCAGGGCTTGGACAGGTCAATCGTCAGCATTGCCTGCCCGCTGCCCTTGGCCGCCGCGGCGTACGTCTGCAGGTTGCCGTCCACCGCCCGGGTCACGTCGGGCATCGAACCGGCGACGCGCCACTGCTCCATCGGCGAAACCTCCGCTGCGGGCGCCGGCGGCGCGGTATTCTGGGTGGCAGACTCGGTGCAGCCGCCGGCCAGGCCGACCAGGCAGACGACCGACAGGGCCCACGGTATCCGGAGGCGTTTGGATCGATACATGCAAAACTCCCTTTCTCTGGTGGTCGGATTATAGGTCTGCACGCAGGCGGACCCAACGCAAAAACTCCCCGCCCTCCGCTGTCGAGTCCGCCAATACCGGCGCTGATAGGGAATTTCACTCTTTTTTCTCCTGAGTGGTTCAATTCCGCTCCGCACCGTTCCGATCTGTACTGCGGAACAAACGGGATAAACAGAATTTTCGGCCACTGCAGTGCTGCAGACGCAGGGAAAGGACACGCCAATGGTCACCGTCAACGGAGAGTGGGTGGAGTTCTCGTTCTACAGGCCCCAGGCCCGTAAAGTCAACCTGGCGGGGGATTTCAACGATTGGAACCCGTCGAATCTGCCCATGAGGTCCGGGCCTGACGGCTATTGGACCGCCCGGATGAAGCTGCCCGCCGGGGAATTCCAGTTCCGGTACTGCGCTGACGGCCAGTGGCACACCGACTACGCCGCCTTCGGTGTCGAACCGACCGACCTGGGCCTCAACAGCATCTGTCGAGTCAGCGCAACGCCCAAGACCGTCTCCCTGCAAACCTCCACCGACTCCCTCGACACCACCGGCCAATACGTCGCCGCCTGAACCCTTTCTCTCCGGTGCCACCGCCGCTTGGGAATCCTGAATTTGTCGAAGGACGGCCGTGCCGATCAAGCCAACCAGCACCCCGCGCGCCTTACCAGCGGTGCCACGGCCGCTTGACGGCCGTGCCGATCAAGCCAACCAGCACCCCGCGCGCCTCTCTGCGGCGCCACGGCCGCTTGACGGCCGTGCCGAATGTGCCGGCCCTGACCCTCACATATCGCAGAATGGAACCGAGCAGTATGAACCCACTGGACTTTCGGCGGGGTCTGGTCCGTAACTACTCCACTTCCGACACGGCACGGCCGTCAAGCGGCCGTGGCACCCCGATGAGGTGCGAGCAGGGAGAGGGGGGGCTAGTTCCCGGACTTTTCGTTGGAATCCTCGTCCGACGACTCGACGTCATCGACTTGGTCGGTCGCCTGGACATCGTCAGATGCTTCACCCTGTTTTTCTACAACGTAATCAGCCTCTTGCTCCGGGCTTTGCTCGTCGTCGATGGGGGCTTCTGACTCGGCCTGGTCCTGCTGTTTGTCCTTCGGCTCGCCGTCGGGCTGACGGACGGGGGCTTTGAGTTCCTCGGCATTGGGCAGGTCGTCGAGGCTGTTGAGGCCGAAGACTTCCAGGAAGGTGCTGGTAGTCCCGTAGAGCATGGGGCGGCCGAGGACTTCGGCCCGGCCTGTGATCTTCACCAGATTCTTATCCATCAGCTTGCGGAGCATGTCCCCGCAGGCCACGCCGCGGATCGACTCGATGTCGGCCCGGATGATCGGCTGGCGGTAGGCGACCACGGCCAGGGTCTCCAGGGCGGCGCGGGTCAGGCGGGAATCGCTGCGGACCTTCAACAGCCGCGCCAGCACGTCGTGGTACTCCTCGCGCGTCATGAACTGAAAGCCGCCGGCGATGGACTCGATGGTAAACGCACAGCCCATCTGTTCGTAGCGTTCGTTGAGGTGGTAGATTGCCTGCTTGACCACCCGTCGGTTGGGCAGCTCGGCGACCTGGGCGATCTTGGACGGGCTGATCGGCTCGTCGATCGAGAAGAGGATCGCCTCGACCGTCGCGGCGATCTCCTGCAGCGCAGCGGGGTCGAGTTCGTCGGAGCTTTCGCTGCCCGCACCGTCCTGGTCGCTGTCCTGGTCGTCAGGATCGTCGGTCCGGACTTCGTCCCGGGCTTTGGTCGTCTGTTCTGCTGCCGGCTCAGCCGTTTCCGGTTGTTCTGGGGTCTCAGCCGGCTCGGGCGCCTCGGGATCGGTCGTTTCGGCGCTGTCGCGTGGTTCGTCAGTCTGCGTCATGTTCTCGCTCGAAAGGGGGCCTGGAACTCAAACCCGCATGATACCCGACCGGGCGGGTATTGCAATGCTCACCGCCCGCCCAGGCCCGTCAGCACGACGTACATCGCCTCGGCCGGGAAGGTCAATTCCGCCGATTGGCCGACCCGCCGGACCTCGGCCCGCCCGGTCGTCATGCCGTTGGCGTCCAGAACCACCCCGCCAACCAGGGCGGGATTGTCGATGGTCACCTTCAGCCTGCCCGACTCGACCCGCCACGGCGCCTTGCCGTGCGAGAGAACCTTCATCCCGTCGACCGTCTGGCCGCTCTTGAGCTTCATCTTCGTCGGCTGGGTGTTCCAGCCGGTGGGGCGGGCCCGGGTGGTCAGCTGGACCAGCACGCGGGCGGATTGTTTCAACGGCAGGTCATCCATCGCCACGACCAGCACAGCCGCGTACTCGTTATCGCAGTCGATCCGTACCTCAGAAAGCTCGACGTCCTTGCGGCCGAAGAACCCACATGCGCCTTGGGCCTTGGGGGTGTCCAATCGGCAGAGGCCCTGGCCGAAATCCAGTCGGATCTGTCCGGTCCGCGAGGTGACGGTTTTGCCCGCCCGGTCGATGTAGTTGTCCAGTTCGGCCTTGCGGACGAGGCCCTTCTCCACGCCATAGCGTGCGACGACAGGCCCGACCAGCAGCGCCAGCGGATCGACCGACAGCGTCTTGCCCGCAGCTGCCTGCTCGCCTTCGTCGCGGTTGGGGTCGAAGCCCGGGTCTTCGCTGATCGCCGGGATCTTCCGCTGCCACATGTCGGAGAGCTTGCGGTGCTCGATGACCGCGGGGGCGGCCTGGGCGACGTATCCCTTGCGGTACACCAAGGCCGCAGCCGGGAAGCCGCCCATCACCGGCGGGGTCGCAATGACCCACTTGCCGACCGAGTCGGCGTATCCATTGGCTGAGGAGGGGGGGCGCCATTGCGTGTTGCTCGTGGCGAACCAGTAGAACCCGTCGATGCCCAGCAGCGACTGGTAGGCCGCGACCAGGAAAGGGCCTTCGGCCTGGTAGCCGTTGGGGGGCACCCAGTTGCTCTCCGGGATGATCATCGGGTGTCCTTCCACCTGTTTGACCGTCAGGGGCAACTGGCGGGGGTGTTTCAGCGTCGACCGGTTGGCGAAGCTGTCGCCCTTGGCAATCGCCCAGCCCTGCCACTTGCCCTGGTGGATGGCCGAGAAATACCGGTTGACCGCGATGACCTCGTTGGCGGTGTAAGCATAGCGCTCGGCGTCGAGGAGCTTGACGTTGTCGGCCGTGCGCCAGTTGCCCGCGTTGATCAACTGCTTGCAGCCCAGTTCCTCCCGCAGGTAGCGGGCGATTTCGGCGTTGAAGTCGCGCATCCGCTCGGTCCAGAACTGCAGTTGGTCGTCGAGCCTTCTGGCCCGGCCTCCCTTGCGGTCCTGGGTCATCTCCCAGACGTGCAGCATGGCCACGACGCCGCCGTCAAAGTCGTCGGCCTTGACGCTCACGCCCGACCACGCCTTGGACGCAGCATCCAGTGAGCCGTATTTCTCCACCAGCCAGGTGCCGAAGAGCTTGCCCAGCTTGACCGCCTGGGGCCCCTTGATCTGGCCGACCGTCCAGAACAGCAGGGAGTCTTCGTTCTGCAGTTGGATGATCGCCACGGCCGGGTCGTCGGCCAGACGTAGACCGGTGTGCGGGTTCTTCTCGTCGAACAGCGCCTTGAGCCACGCCTTATAGCCCTTTTGCATGGTCTCGTCGAAGAACAGCAGGCCGTGTGCGTTCTGTATCCCGCCGTCGATGTTCCAGCTCTGGCGCATCTTGACGGTGTTGGCGTAGTAGGGGCTGACGGTCGTGTAAATGCCCTGTTTCTTCATCTCGGCCACCAGTCGCCAGCACTGGTCGCGCTGGGCGCGGTCGAAGTCGGTGATCTTCGAGCCTTCCTCGCGCGGCTGGAGGCTGCCGTGGAAGCGGACCATGTTCACCCCGCGCTTTGCCAGGAAGCGGGCGTGGCTGGTCAGGTCGCGCTTGGGTTGACGGCCGTGGGGAGGCGACTGGACGTACGTATTGACGCACCAGAAGCGTGCAGGCGTGCCGTCGCCCAGCAGCAATTCTGCCCCATCCTCGCTGCGTTTGACAAAGCCACTCTGGCCGGCGACTTTCTCGTTCAGGTATCGCAGGTCCAGTTGGGCCTGGTCGGAGAAGGTATCGACTCCCGGCGTGAAGGCCCAGGATTGTTCGAACTGGGCTGCGGCGGTTCCGGCCAGGCTCACCAGCAGCAGACTCAGAAGCAGGTATGTCCCGTATCGCATGGTCTCTCCTTGTGGTTATTTCTCGCAGGGCGTGTACCAGGTTTCGGGCTTGGGGCCCATGGTGTTTTCCAGCGTGCCTATCTTCTCGATGCTGCAGCGGATCCGGTCGCCGGGCTGCAGCAGCTTGCCCGTGGCCTTGCCGACGCCCGATGGCGTGCCCGTGGCGATTATGTCGCCGGGCTGGAGCGTCATCAGACGGCTGCAGAAGGCGACGAGTTCGAAAACGTCGAAGATCATCAGCGAGGTGTTCGAATCCTGGCGGACTTCGCCGTTGACGGTCGTCTGGAGGTCCAGGTTTTGTGGATCGCCGATGTCGGCGGCGGGGACGAAGCAGGGCCCCAACGGCAGGAAGCCGTCTGCCCACTTGCCGTGCAGCCAATCGAAGAAGTCATCCTTGGGCCTGGTTTTGCGTCCGACGGCGTGGGTGGTCGACCGGGCCGAGACGTCATTGGCGATGGTGTACCCGGCGATCGCGTCGCGGGCCTGATCCGGACCGATGTCTTTGGCGGTCCGGCCGATGACGACGGCCAGTTCGAGTTCGTAGTCGATCTCTTCACTGAAATCGGGCCAGGGGATGACGCTGAGCGGATCGGCCAGGGCGGTGTCGGGCATGATAAAGGGCCTGGGCGTGATGAAGGGCTTGTCGGGCAGTTCGCCGCGGTCGAATTCCTTGTGGTGCGCGACGTAGTTGACCGCCAGGCCGATCAGCTTGCCCGGCGCCTGAAGTGGAGACAGCAGCGTCACCTCGTCCAGGCCCAGCCGGGCCGAGGAGGACTCACAGCGGCTTTTCGCCTTGGCCAGCCCGTCGGCGGCGATCAGCGCCTGGAGGCTGTCCGGCACATCTGGCCAGATTTCCGGCAGGGGGATGATGCCGTCTTCCATCTGCGCGCCGTAGGAGATTTCCTCTCCGCGGCGGTACGTCACGAACTTCATGTGGTCTCCTGGTCGGCGGCCCGTCTCAGAGGTCCTCAAGGATCTCGTTTCGCTTGGCCTTGTATTCTTCCTCGGTAATCTTATCCTGGTCGCGAAGTGCCTTGAGGCGGTCCAGCCGCTGGCTCGGGGTCAACCCGCCCGAGGGCGTCAACTGGCTCTGTCCCTTGGCCGGGGTGGGCCTGGCGGGGGGCCGTGGGGCCGGGGCGGCCGGTTTGGCAGCGACCTTCGCGGGTTTTGCATCGCTGGCAGAAGCACCTCCAGATTCTCCGTACCAGGTCGGCCTTGCTCCCAGGGCTCCGGCGACGTCGGCAATCAGCCCGGAAATTGCCGCGACCGGCAACAGCAGCAGCGACAGGTAGAATACGCCGGAATGATACGCCTGCAACTGCTTGCCCAGGAAATGCCATATGCTCTCCGGCGAGATCTGCAGATAGGCGCTGCCCGGCACGAAAACCATGGCCGTTACCAGCCAGTACATCATCCCGATCACTGTCAAGACCATCGCGATCCGGGCCGGGCCGCGACTGGTCTTGCCAAACGCCACCCCGTGTAGAAGGGCAAACAAACTCGCCAGAACCAGCAGGGCTGTCAAGACGACGGGCCGCAATACCAGGAAGATGCTCATCAGAAAAGCGACATAACCATCCTCGGCCTGCTCCGGATTGATGTTCTCG
This sequence comes from Phycisphaerae bacterium, assembly GCA_046541415.1. Classification (GTDB taxonomy): domain Bacteria; phylum Planctomycetota; class Phycisphaerae; order SM23-33; family SM23-33; genus CAZOVB01. Next base: position 135,448 of record JBKHDI010000001.1, read on the forward strand.
CCGAACTGATTCTGGATCTCGTAGATCTGGTCGGGCAGGTCCGGTGCGACTTGGTACAGGCCATAGCCGGCCAGGGCCACAACGGCCAGGGCGAGCAGGATCTGGAAGACGCAGATCACGGCCCGACCGCCCATCTTGGCCCGAAGCGAGTTGGCCAACAGAAATACCAGCACTGCCGGGATCAGCCAGACAGACGCCTCGTCGAGAAACACAAAGACCAACAGCGGTCTGCTGTACGTCTTAAGCCCGGCTGCCAGAACGACAAGTCCCGCTGCGCCGACGATGTAGACAACAGCCAGTGGCAGGCGACGGAAGATCAGCCCGCCCAGCAGCACCAGCAGTCCGATGGCAGGCAGCCCTATCAGGGAGGTCAATTTCCAATGCGTCGTAGTCCACGCATCCAGGGAAATGTTCTGCCAGAGGTCTGCCACCTTCTCCGGGACCCACTGTATACCCGTCTCGGTGATCTCAAGAGGCACGGCCAGGGTCGCCAGCAACAGCAGCCCGAGGAGGATGCCGACCGCCTTGGAGGTAAAGCCGCGGAACTTAGGCTGGTCCGGATCGGCCAGGTCTTTCCGCCCGGCGGGGGGGACATCGAGGATGCGATTGCAGCCGGGACAGCGGACCTTCTTTTCCGCCAGGGAATCATCCACCGTGGAGTCCATCCCGCAGGGACAGTGTAAGAGAATCATGTGTCAGTCTCCGTTCGCAGAAGTGTCCTTCTTCCCGTCTCGCTTCGGCCACGAAAGCGACGCATCGACCACGAGGATACGTTCGGCCGTCCGCAACTGCAACCATCCAGCCAGTGTATGGTTGCGTGGACAGCGGGAACCGTCGCCCCGAGAGGGCTTGCTCTGAAAGACAAGGCCCGCAGCTGAATCGTCAGCTGCGGGCCTTGTATGTTTGATCGGGCCCAAATGGGCCTTATCGTTACTTGTACTCTTTCTCGTCAACGGTGTTCAGGGCCGGGTCGGCGGCGGGGGTCTCGGGCAGGCCGCCTGCAGATTTCTGGCCGCTGCTTGCCTGGGTGTCGTCTTCGGCGGTTTCATCCGACTCGGGCTGCTCGCCGAAGTTCGGCACGGCCGGCTCGTCAGTGGAACCCTCGGTCGGTTCGGCGGGGGCCGAGTCGGTCTCGGCAGGCTTGGCTGGCTCTTCTGCGGCCGGCTGATCCGGTTCTGGCTGGGCCTTAGGCATCGCCTCGGGCACGATGGGTCGAGCACGGGCCGCCTTGGGCAGGTCGGGGTTCTCGTTGATCACCTGGACCTGCTGGGCCTCGACGAGGACGGTGGAGAGCTTGATATTGAAGCTCCGGGCCCCGTAGACGCCCACGTGTTTGCCCGCGTACTCGGAGAGGTCGACGGTTCCGCCGGTGGACTGCACGAACGCCTCGACCCGGCCGGTCTGGGGGTTCCGCAGCAGGAAACGCCGGGGGATGCCCGCCTTGCCCGTATACAGCGCGCTGGGCTCGAGGACGCCCTGGGCAGCGTAGCTGGAGGGGCTGGGGCCGCCCTGGCCGTCGGCCTGCATCTCGATCTTGGTCCGCTCTTGGCGGAGTCTCTGCTGCTCGGCCGCGGATTTCTGGAGCATCTCCGACAGGCCCGCCAGTTCCTCTCGCTGCTTGATCGCGTCCTTGAGGAACTGCACCCGCAGCTGGACCCACGGGTAGAGGTAGTGGTCGTCATCGACGTCGATGCTCTGATAGGTGGCCAGCAGGGTGGTGAAGCTTCGCCGGTCGAGAGGCTTTTTGAACTCCTCTTTCAGGTCGGTTTCGGCCTTTTCGAACGCCTGTCGGACCGGATCGGCCTTGGGCTGGGCCGGCTGCTGCTCGGCCGTGGTGTTCGTGGTCGTCGTGTTGTTGGTAGCCACCGCAACGGTCTCGTTGTTGACCGGCGGCTGGGCGTTGCTGTTATTATTCGCCGGCGGGGCGGTCTGGTTGTTCTCCGGGCGATTGGCCTTGGCCAGGGCCTCGCGTGCAGCGGCTGCCTGGGCAGGCGTCAACGGCTGGATGAACTTGCGCGAAACGTACCAGTAGATCCCGGCCGGCGGCTCGATCTTGTAGTAGTCATCGGTGCTGCCGAGAACCCTTACCCGGTCGCCGGTGTTCAGGAAGTCCTGCAGGTCGTTATAAGGGCCTGTCATCATTTCGCCGCCGGCACGGACGCGAACGTTGCGTCCCTTGACGGTCCCGCTCTTGCCATCCGGCGCCAGGTCGACGTACTGCTTGGAGACCAGGCTGAAACACCCTTCGATGGGTTTGATCTGGGCCCAGTCGGCGTCCTTGTTGCGGCTGACTTCGATCAACTGTCCCTTGTCCAGCCGGGTGCTGACCGAAGCGCCCAGATCCGGGCGGGTGCGTACAGAAACGCGCTCGCCGGTGACCCGGGCGGTATACGAGGCCCCGAGCGTGGCGCCCTGGGCAACGGCCGATGTCGCGGTCGCCAGCAGGGCCAGGGCGATAATCCATGTCTGTCTGTTCATGGCAGTCTCCTTGCCCGACCAAACGGGCGCAGACAAAATCGAATCCTTCCAAGAGGGAAGGTATCACTGTGGATATCGGCTGTCAACGCTTCCGGGCAGCAGGAAAACTCAAGCGAGCTTTCCCCGGCCCGCGTTGTCTGGGGTTTTCTCGGCGATCCGGCAGGGGACTACCAGCGTAAAGACGCTGCCCTGGCCCGGCTGGGACTGAACCAGAATGTCCCCGCCCATGGAGCGGATGATCTCGCTGCAGACTGCCAGGCCCAGACCGTGGCCCGTGCCGTTTTCCCCGCTGACCGGTTGTGTAGTATAGAAAGGTTGGAAGATCTTGCCCAGGTCCTCGGCCTGAATCCCCACGCCGCTGTCCCGGACGGAAATGTTCAGCCGCTGGTCTTCCTGCCAGGCTGTGATGTCGATCTCCCGCAGGCCGTTGTCGGCCAGGACCGCCTGCCGGGCGTTGAGCAGCAGGTTCAGGATCACCTGCTGCAGTTCTGTCCGCCGCCCGCGGATCACCAGACTCTGGGGAAGGTGCAGAGACAGTTCGATGCGGTCCTTTTCGGGGTCGCGGGCCATGGCCTTGAGCGTCTGGGAGATCAGCTCGACGACATCGAATTCGCTGGCCGAGTCGGCCTGACGCCCCGACACGCCCAGAAGGGCCCGGCAGATCTCCGTAGCTCGCTTGCCCCCCTCAGCCGCCCTGAGCAGGGCCTTTTCCGACAGGGCCGGATTCCGCTGGGCCAACTGTGCGTAGTTGATCACCGGCGTGAGTATGTTGTTGAACTCGTGGGCAACCATCGCCGCCATCGTGCCGATCGCCGCCAGCCGTTGCGCCTGGCACAACTGCTGCTTGAGGGCAGCGACTTCGGCTTTGAGTGTTTCGACCTCGGTCGAACTGCGTCCGAGAGTCTCCGGCCTTTCTGATACGGTCATGGCCTCACCTCGCCTGGGGTGGCAGTGTATTTTCCACTTTGAAATGAGCGGAAATCCTATTTGATCTACGGATATTCCATCGGAGCTTATACCATACATCTTGAACCGCACTCAAGAGGAACCTTCTGCTCGCTTGCAAAAAGGATGGTGTCATGGACCAGACGCACCTGCGAGACCGCCTGGTGGACCTGGCAGAACAGCTCGGCCTTGCCGTCAGGCCCGCACCGCCCGCCGAGGGTCATCCCGGCGGAGCGGCTGTGAAACTCAGGGGACAGTGGATTCTCTTCCTCGACCCGACAGCTGCCCCGGCCGAGCAGATCCCCGTGCTCGTCACTGCCCTGAAAGACAGGCCCGAACTGCAGGACCGCTTCCTGCCTCCCGAGCTGCGAGAACTGCTCGATGAAGTCCGCTGAACCCCACTGATACGGTTTTGCCTTCCGCGACTCCGGCTGCACGGCTATGATCTGGCCATGAACGTCATTGCACACGGGATCGACATGGTCGACTGCGACCGGCTGGCCGAGTCGATCAAAAAGCACGGAGACCAGTTCCTCCATCGCGTCTTCACGCCGAACGAACTGGACTACTGCCTCGGACGCAAGCGCGAAGTCGAACACCTCGCCGGACGATTCGCCGCCAAGGAGGCGGTCATGAAACTCCTGGGCACGGGGTGGCAGAAGGGCATCGGCTGGCAGGATGTCGAGGTGGTCAACCGCCCGTCCGGCCAGCCTGTGGTCAACCTGTATAACCGCTGCAGGGAACTGGCCGACGAAATGGGCCTCAGCTTGATCCTGATCTCCATCAGCCATGTAGAATCACACGCCATCGCCTCGGTCATCGGCTCCGGGCCCGAGGCGGGCCAGTAACAGAAGCAGCCCGCCGCTACCGCACCCTTCCGCATGAGCGACACGAAACCGCCAACATTCTTCCTCTCAGCCGCCGAGGCCAGCGGCGATCTGCACGCAGCGAACCTGGTCAAAGCACTGAAGCGGCGATGTCCCGACGCCCGGTTCGTCGCCGCCGGCGGGCCCCGCATGGCCCGGGCCGGCTGCGAGTTGCTGGTCGACCTGACCGAAAAGGCCGAAATGCTCGGCGGGCCCATCTTCCGGGTGCGATACTGGCTCAAGACGATCAGGATGCTCAAGCGGCAGATGGCCGAGTGCGGCGCAAACCTGCATATTCCCGTGGACTCGCCGGCACTGAACTGGCACCTGGCGGCCGGGGCGAAGGAAGCGGGCATCCCGGTCTTCTACTACATCGCCCCGCAGGTCTGGGCCTGGGCGCCCTGGAGAGTCGAGAAGATGCGTCGCCTGACCGACCAGGTTGGCTGCATCCTGCCCTTCGAGCAGCGGTATCTCCGCGACCGGGGTGTCGAGGCGACCTACGTCGGCCATCCGCTCTTCGACCACCTGCCGCCCCGGAAAGACCCGCCGCCGGACCTGGCCGAGGCCTGGTACGAGGGGGCCTGGAACATGGTTTTCGCCCCGGGCTCCCGCCCGGCCGAATTGAAGGGCAATGTACGAGCCTTTCTGGAAGTCGCCCGGAAGATCAAGCGGCGCTACAGCAAGACCCGCTGCATCTTCACCGTGGCCAACGAACAGGCCGCCGAGCAGGTCCGCGCCGCAGCCAACGGCCAGGAAATCGAGATCGTCGCCGGCCGGACCCCGGAAGTGCTCTCCGAGGCCCACTTCGCCCTGGCAAAGAGCGGCACGGTCACCCTCGAAGCCGCCTGGTACGGCGTGCCGATGGTCATCCCGTACCGCACCAGCCGCCTGCTGAGCGTCCTGAACCGCCTGCTGGGCCGATGGTTCGTCAAGACGCCCAGTTTCTCGCTGGTCAACATCCTGGCAGGCCGTCGCATCGTTCCCGAGATCATGCCCTGGCACGGGTCAGCCAAGATCCTCAAGTCCATGGTCCTGGAAGTCATGGACGACCTGGGCTACCTCTACGAAACGCGCGAAAAGCTTCTGGACCTGGTAAACCCCCTGCGCGTCGAGCCGCCCCGTACCGCCTCAGACAACGCCGCCGACCTGGCCCTGAAGCTCATCGGGCTGTAATCGAACCCGGGACAGCGTCCCAGGACGGGCAACCGCCGGTATCAGGAGACGCTCGATCCGGGGGCGATCTGTTCGGCCGGGGTCAGCAGGATCACTTTTCTGTCCTCGCCGTCGCCTTCGCTGGCCGCCAGGAGCATGCCCTGGCTCTCCAGACCTCGCATCTTCCGCGGGGCAAGGTTGGCGATGATCACGATCTGCCGGCCTACCAGTTCGCCGACATCATAGTATGCCTTGATTCCCGCCAGGATCTGCCGGGTCTGGCCGCCGCCGATGTCCACCTGGAGCACCACGAGCTTGTCGGCGTTGGGGTGGTCGGCCGCTTCCAGGATCGTCCCGACACGCAGGTCGAGCTTCATGAAGTCATCGAACTGGATTGTCTCTTTGCCGCTGTTTTCCTCGGTCATCGAAAAGGTTCCTTCCTGTTGTCAGTCTATCGGCAGGGGGCAAGACCAGAGTTTAGGCCCCGCGGACCGGCCTGACAAGGCCCGGTCCGGCGAAAGAACCGGCGATTGTCGACTCGGGCATTTACGAATCGGTTCCGGGCGCCTAGAATACGCCCCCTGCAGACAAGGAGCATCCACCATGCATTGCTACCCGTATAAATTCACCCCGATCTACATCGAGAAGATCTGGGGCGGCCGCAGCCTCCAGCGACTCTTCGGCCGCGATCTGCCCGATGATACCCGCATCGGGGAAAGCTGGGAACTGGCCGACCTGGAAGAGGGCGTCAGCCGCGTGGCCAACGGGCCCGAGGCCGGCACCAGCCTGACCGACCTGACCGCCGAACTGGGCGGGCAGCTGCTCGGCCCGGCCAAACCCATGGAAAACGGGCGATTCCCGCTGCTGCTCAAACTCCTCGATGCCAATGACATCCTCTCCCTCCAGGTTCACCCGGATGCCAAGGCCGTCCGCGAAATCGGCCCCGCAGCGGCCCTGAAAACCGAATGCTGGTACTACGTCGAGTCCCGCGACGGCTACATCTACCGCGGGGTCAAGCCCAACGTGAGCCCCGAGCAGTTCCGCGAGGCGATCGAAAACGACACCGTCGAGCAGTTGACGATCAAGGAGAATGTCGCTACCGGCGATTTCCACTTCCTACCAGCCGGGACGGTCCACGCCATCGGCCCCGGCCTGGTCGTTGCCGAGGTCCAGACGCCGTCGGACACCACCTACCGCGTGACCGACTGGGGCAGGGGACGCGAGATCCACATCGAGCGGTCCATGCAGTGCATCCACTTCAACCCCCCCGAGCCGAACGTGCCCGGCCAATCCGGAGACACGCTGCTGGTAACCGATTACTTCACCGTCGCCAAGCGAACCATCGAGCCGGACACGCCTTGGCCGGCGCCCAATGGCCGATGCACGGCCCTGATGTTCCTCCGGGCCGGCGGGCGGACCGAGATCCGCCACAGGGGACAGACCGCACCGAGAGTCGAAGTATCCGCCGGAGATACCGTCCTCCTGCCGGCGGCGCTGCAGGAACCCGTCGTTGTCTCACAGCAGGGGGCCGACGTGCTGGAAATCACCCTCCCGGAAGGCGCCTGACTTGCCACCTGCCGACAAAACCCGAATCCAGAAGGTCCTCTCGGCCGCCGGTGTCGCCTCCCGCCGGGCCGTGGAGGAGATGATCGTCCAGGGTCGCGTGCAGGTCAACGGCCAGGTCGTCACCGAACTGCCGATTTTCGTCGACCCTGAGGCCGACGAGATCAAAGTCGACGGTCGCCGTATCCGCGCTGGGCGGGCGATAAAGCGTCCCAAAGCCTACATCGCCCTGCACAAACCCAGGGGCGTTGTCTGCACGCAATCCGACCCGGACAATCGAACGCGGGCGGTCGACCTGATCCCCGACATCGGCCGGCGGGTCTACTGCGTGGGGCGGCTGGACAAGGACTCCACCGGACTGATCATCCTCACCAACGACGGCAAGTTGACCCAGCACCTGACCCACCCCAGCCATGAGGTCGAAAAGACCTATGTGGTTGAAGTCCAAGGTAAGCTGGATGCAGAGGAAATGGACAAACTCAAAGAGGGAGTCTACCTCGATGGGTCTAAGACTTTAGGGGCCTATATCAAAGTCCTCCGCAGCAACCCGGAACGCAGCGTCCTCGAGATCCGATTGCGTGAGGGCAGGAACCGCGAAATCCGTCGGATGCTGGCACGCGTCGGACACAAAGTGAAAAAGCTGAAACGCAAAGCAATAGGTCCGATAACCATTCGCGGACTCAAGCCCGGAAGCTCCAGGCCGCTTTCTCCCAAGGAAGTGGGGATGCTCTATCACGCCGGAGGCGAGGAAACCGAATCGACCCGCCAGACAAAGCCGAAACGTTCTCGCAAGACTTCGCCACCGGCAGGTCGGTCCGGCCGTGGGAGCAAGCACAAGCCCAGGAATACCCAGTCATCCCATCGCAAATCCAAACCGAAACGCAAGGACCGAAAGGACCGCCGATCGTGAGCCAGGAACACAAGTTTTTTGCCATTGATCTCGGGGCCGAGTCAGGCCGGGGAATCGTCGTTACATTAAAAGATAAATCAGTCAGCATGGAAGAGATCCATCGCTGGCCGAACCGGCCCGTCCGCATGGGCGGAACGTTGTATTGGGATGTGCAATACCTCTTCGCCGAGATCCTCGTTTCATTAAAACATTGCACCGAGCGGAAAATCCCCATCGAGTCGATCAGCATCGATACCTGGGGCGTCGATTTCGGCCTGCTGGACGCCAACGGCCGACTGCTGTCCAACCCGGTGCATTACCGCGACGGACGGACCGAGAAGATCCACGAATACTCCAACGCAAAGCTCTCGACCGACCGGATCTTCGAACTGACCGCCTACGAGCCGTGGGCGATTGCGTCGCTGTTCCAGCTGCTGGCCATGCAGCGCGACAGTTGGCCGGCGCTGGAGATGGCCCAGACCTTCCTGAACATGCCCGACCTGCTGCTGTACTTCCTGACCGGCGTCAAGGCCAGCGAGATGTCGATCGCCAACACGTCCAATCTGATGGGCACGGACAAGGCCTGGTCCCCGGAGATTATCGATGCGTTCAACCTGCCGGACATGTTCGGCGAACTCAACGAGCCGGCCACCGTGCTGGGCCCGCTGAGTGACGAAGTGGCCGAATTGACTGGCCTGGGCAAGGATATCCCCGTAATCGCCACCTGCGGCCACGACACCTCGGCCGCCGTGGCCGCGGTGCCCGGCCAGGGCGAAAACTGGGCATTCCTGTCCTGCGGGACCTGGAGCATACTGGGCGAGTTGATCGATCATCCGGTGACCGAGCCGAAGTGCCTCGAACTGGGCTGGACCAATGAATATGCCATCGGCGGCTGGTACATCGCCAAGAACATCCTGGGCCTGTGGCTGATCCAGGAACTGAAACGCAAGTGGGACTCATCGTCGGACCCATGGGACTATGACCGCATGACGGCAGAGGCAGGTGCTGCCGAGACGAACGTCCTGATCAACGCCCAGGCAGAATCGCTGCTGGCCCCGGCCGACATGGAACAGGCCCTCTATGACCTGATCGAACAGTCCGGCCAGGCCAGACCCGCCAGCCGGGGAGAGCTGGTCCGGGCCGTGACACAGAGCCTGGCCCTGGAGTACGCGTGCGGCCTGGATGACCTGGAGACCCTGACCGGGACCCGTCCCGAAGCGTTGTATATCGTCGGCGGGGGCATCAAGAACAAGCTGCTCTGCCAGCTGACCGCCAATGCCTGCGGCGTACCTGTCCACGCCGGGGCCGACCAGTGCACGGCCATGGGCAACGGCCTGGGCCAAGCGCTGGCCCTGGGCATTCTGGACAGCCCCGAGGCGATCCGGGATGTCATGCGGGCCTCGTTCACACCCGTGGAATACCGCCCGCAGGATGCCGAAACCTGGAAGTCCCTGAAGGACTGCTACCGCAGCCTCCGCGGCTGAGAGCGGCGGCCCGAGCCGAGAAACAACTGCAAAGCCCCGGTGTCGTTGACATCCGGGGCTTTTCTATTGGTTCACCTCGCCGCCGAGGCCAGGAGCATCGGTTCGCAAACCGGAAGGCCAAGCATCGCCGCAACGGCGGATTCCAGTTATCCCTAAGTTTTCCACAGGCCTGTCCACACGACTCTCCACAAATACCATAACACATTGAATGGGCAGGCCTTGCAGCACATTTCCTTTGTTGACAGCCTCCACGGTTTTCCACAGCTTTGCAGGCCATCCAGAGGCATTCCCGCGATAACTCTTTAGGACCCCAAACCTTACCGAGTTCTACCATTTCCCGGCCAACCACAACGTCCGATAATGTATCTTATGTCGTATTGTGGGCAGGGTCACAGTTCTTGGGGCGAACCGAAGGTGATTCCGCATGCGGCAATCTGGTTCAGGCCGGGCATGCAAAGGCTTGCCCCGACAGCCGCCTCAGAGAATCCCGAGGAAGCTCAGCCGCCCGACGCTGCCGAGAAAGAAGAGAATGCAGAGAAACAGGTAGACTATCCCGTCAGTCCGACGGTGTACCAGTAGACCAAGGCTGATCCTGTCGCGCAAATCGCCTGCCATTCCTGGACATGAGCGTCTCGCCATGGACCAGGCAGGCGATGAACGCCCACCCGAACGCCGCGCCCACCAGCCCGATGACCACGCCGGCCTATATAGTCGGGCCAGCAGCATACTGCTGATCACTTGTGGGACCAGCGAGATGGAGTTAGATCAGTTACAGTCACGCTCTGCGAAGCTCGGCGCGGGCCTTGGGGGGCATCTGGTCCAGTCTCTGCCTGCTGGGGTCCGCTGGGCCCGACGTTCCGCGGCGGCTTACCGTGGTTCCAGCCCGATCCAGCCAGAGCAGATTCCCACCGGTTTACCAGTGCGAGACGACCTCGAAGCCCAGGTCGCGGATCATCTGGTGGTCGGCGGCGGGGTCCTGGCCGAAGGTGGTCAGGTAGTTGCCCACCAGGAAGCTGGTGGCCCCGGCGTGGAAGATCCAGCTCTGGCAGGCTCGGAGGTTGATCTCCCGGCCACCGGCGAGTTTCAGGTCGACTTGCGGCAGGGCCAGGCGGAAGATCGCCACCACCTGAAGCGCCTCCATGGCCGGCAGCGGTTTCGACGTCCCCAGCGGGGTTCCGTCGATGGGGTTGAGGAAGTTAAGCGGCGCCACGTCCGGCTGGACCTTGTCGCGGAGCGTCAGGGCCAGGTCGATCCGGTCATCCCAGGTTTCACCCATGCCGAACAGCCCGCCGCAGCAGAGGCCCAGACCCGCCTTTTTGCAGGCATTCAGCGTCGCGAGTCGGTCGTCGTAGGCGTGCGTCGAGACGACGTGATTGAAGTACCTTCGGGAGGTTTCGAGGTTGTGGTTATAGCGGCGGATGCCGGCATCGTAGAGGCGCCGGGCCTGGTGCTCAGTCAGTTCGCCCAGCGACGCGCAGACTTGCGGATGTTGGTCATGGGGATTGTCCTGAATGGCCCGGGCGGCATCGATGACGGCCTGGAAATCTTCCTCGGTCGGATACCTGCCGGAATTGACGATTCCGAAACTGGTGGCCTCGTGCTTCCGGGCCTGGATGGCGGACTGTCGGATATCCTCGGTACTGCTTCGCCTGGCAGGTCCCCTGCCGCTGTCGCTGTGGCTGGACTGGGCGCACCACTTGCAGTCTTCGCTGCAGCCGCCGATCTTGCCCGGGGCGATTGAACAGAGGCGAACCTTGCGCCCGAAGTGCTTCTTTCGGACCTGCCACGACCAGTAAAACAGATCGATCGGGTCGTCACTGGCGGCGTGGACGGCCTGCCGAAGCTCGTCGGCCGAGAGGTTTCGACCGTCCAGCACGGCCCGGCCGAGCTTCTCCAACTGCGGGTCCATCAGTTGCGGAAGGCCTTGATTTCCCGCAGCGCCATCCCCGTCAACGTGTCGATCGAGTTGGTCTTCTCGTTGATGTAGTAAACGATCATCTTCTGGTTTCTGGCGTCGATGACGTAGAGGACTTCCTTGCCGTCGCGGATTTTCGCGGGGGTGACGATGTAGTCGCCGGCTTGGACGGCCGGGGACGCCTGGGCCGACTGGCTGGTACCCGACCAGGTCATCGCCAGCATGGTCGTCAGGATCGCCGCGGTGCAGAGCAGCAGGCCGATAAGAATCTTTTCGTTGGCTTTCATGTTCATGCTCCCGCAGCTTAGTTGGCAAAATCGCGCGACAGGTCGCGTCCCTGGATTTCCTGGAGACGCAGGTCCTCACCGACCGGTACGACGCGGACGGCGGCGAGTTTGCGCCGGGCGATGTCGATGATGATATTGGCTTCCTGGTTCGAGTCGTACAGCATGGTCGTTGAGATCATCGTTTTGGAGGCCCCGAGCATCTGGGCGGGGGCTTGCTGGGCCCCGGGCCCGACCATCAACGCAGTCAGCAGGCCGAAGTTGGCCAGCACGAGCAGACCGATCAGAATCGATTTCATCGGGTATCTCCTATCCGAAGTTCAGGCTTCCGCAATTCAGACACGCCTCCGGAGGCAGGGTTAGTCCTCTTCCTTTCCCGCGGCCGGGCCTGCCGGGCAAGTCAGTCCAGGTGCGTTCGTTTGCTGTTCTTGAAGGCAATTGCGCTGACGCCGGCGACGCCCAGGACCGCCAGCAGGACCGAGTAGGTCGGGAACGGGCCGGACTCCGGGTCCGGTGCCGCCTCGCCCCAGCGGTCTTCCATCGGAACGGCCAGTTTCTCTTCTTTATCATCCTTGGCCCCCGCCGGAGAGCACAACAAGGCCAGGCCCAGCAGGGCCAGGACCAGCGAGACCAACGGATCCTCTGTGCGTGTTCTTCTGTTCATACCGGGATTATATCTGACCTTGGGAGCAATGCAAACAGCGGCTAGAGGAAACTGGCGATATCGCGGCAGGCGGTCTTGAACGGTGCAGTCGGCGCCGAGAGCGTCTGCCATTTCTCGGACCGGGGCCGGGCCAGGCTGCGGTAATCGCTCAACTGCATGGCGACGTAGGCATAGTGACGTTTTCGGAAAAGGTGGACATCGTCGAACGGCGCGTTGGCCGGTGGACCCTGCAGCCAGTAGGCAAAGACGAACAGCCCCGCAAACTCGCTGCCGAAGACCGACTCCCACTCCGAAAGGCCCTCGATGTCCTCGCGGGTGACCCAGTTCTCCCAAGCCCGGCTGCTGGATCGTCTGCCCGGGGAGGTATCCGGGAATTTGCGACCTTTGACGTCCACCAGCAGGTTCGGTCCGGACTCGCTGTAGACCATGAAGTCGAAGCTCTTGACTGCAGCGTCGGCGAAGATAGCCTTCTTGGCCTCATCGACCGCCACGTAGGGCCAGCCCTTGCAGCGGAGGTAGTCTTCGAAGGCGACCTCGTAATGTACGTTCCGGTGGGCCATCGCCGCGGCCGCCCCCCTACTCGCCTTTGAGTCCGAATCCCGCCAGGAGGTTCTTGATCGTCCGGGCCGTCTTGAATTCCGGCCTGGAGAGGAACTCGGTGACAAAGAAGTTCGTCGGGTGCTGCTGGCCCGTCGCAAGGTTTTTCAGGTTGACGGTGAATCCATCGGGCGAGACGGCTGCGGAGTCCGACGAGACGAAGACCGCGGCCTGGGCCCCATGCTTCAGCGCTTCCTTCAGCTGCTTGTTGCTCTTCTGGCTCTTGAGGCTGTAGTCGCAGCTCCAGCCGAGCTTTCGCAGGGAAGATACGATCCGCAGGACGGGCCCGAGGCTCTGCTCGTCGTTGTCGATGACGTAGAAATCCGTCGTCTGGGCCAGCGAGGGGAGCTTGTTCTTCTCTTCCAGGAGAATACCCAGCACGACATCGCCCATGCCGAAGCCTGTCGCACCGAGTTTCGGGCCGCCCAGAACTTCCAGGAGGTTGTCGTACCGGCCCCCGCCGGCCACCGCCCGCAGCGATTCCGATGCGTCAAAGACCTCGTAGACGATGCCCGTGTAGTACGCCAGGCCGCGGACGATCTTCAGGTCCAGCGTGCAGAAGTCGGCTACGCCCATCGCGGTCAGGAAGTCGAACAGGTCGCGCAGGTCCTTGACGTATGCTTCGGCGCCGGGCGTGTCCTTGCACAGCTCGGCCAGGGCGTCGACGTCGGGGCAGTCCTGGAAGCGGCAGATCTGCTCGACCTGCTCAGCCGAGAGACCCGCGTCTGCGCATATCTTCTTGAAGTCATCGGGGCTGACCTTGGGGCGCTTGTCCAGGGCCGGCAGGACCGATTCGACTTGATCGGCCGGGACGCCGGCAGCTTCGATGGCTGCCATCGTCAACGGCCTGGACCCGATCCGCACCTTCACGTCGGTCGATTCCAGCCCCAGTTCGCCCAGCAGATCGATGCAGACAAGGATGCACTCGGCATCGGCCAGAACGTCCTCGGCGCCGATGACGTCGATGTTCCACTGGAAGAACTCGCGGAGGCGTCCCTTCTGGGGCCTCTCGGCCCGGCAGACGCGCGGGACGCTGAACCATTTGATCGGCTTGGGCAGGGTCTGGATTCTGGCGTTGACCATCCGGGCCAGCGACGGGGTGATTTCGGCGCGGATGGCCAGCTCGCGTTGCCCGCGATCGGTGAAGTGGAACAGCTGTTCGGCGATTTCCTCGCCGGATTTGATGGTGAACAGGTCGAGATACTCGAAGATGGGCGAATCGTATTCTTCGAATCCGTTGCGCAGCGAGACCCGACGCCAGGCGTCGACGATCCAGTTCCGCATGCGCATCTGCTCGGGGTAGAAATCGCGTGTTCCCTTGACCGATTGAATCTTCATGTCGCTGGTCCCGGGCTCTGCGGGCCCGGGAGTGTCCTTTCCGTCTGGCAGGGGCTGGCTGGGCCTATTCTTCGGTGGCGACTTTGCCGGCCGACTTGCCCTTGGCCTTGCGTTTGGGCTTCTCGTCCTTGTCTTTGGCGGTCAGTTTGACCTTCATCTTCGGCTGGAGTTTCCGGCGGGCCTTGTCGCGTTTCTTGTCAAACTTTTTGCCCAGTTTCTTTCGGGCGTAGGCCTCGAGCTGCTCAGCTGTCTCGAAGAACTCCTCGTATTCGTAGTCTCCGCCGGTGGCGTCGCAGTTATCCTGCGAATACTTGCGGCAGATCAGCGGCCTGTCTTCGTAGATCCCGCACCGGTTGTCCTGCCCGATATGTCGGCAGGGGTTCATGATCGAGATATACCAGTCGCCCTCGTCGACGTGCACGCTGATGCCCTCGTGCAGGAGGAACCAACGGACGTCCTCGAACTCGTCGACGTCCTCGGGGGCATCGATTTCGAAACAGAAATAGCGGCAACACTTGGCGTTGCATTTCGCACAGTCGGCGTCTGACACGGCGAGTACTCCTGCGGGGACAATAGGCCCATCCGGTCGCGGCGGCCAGGGTTGCGGATTATAGGAAATCCCCCCGCCCATGCCAAGGGCGTGTTGAGCCAAAGCAGAAACGCCGCCGAAAGGATGACTGAAACGTTCCCGCACAGTACAATGCCCCTCCCATGACGCAGAGTCCGTCGAAACCATCCCGCCTCGGGCCCAGGCTCCTGATTGCATCGGGCGTTGTTAGCTGCGCCGCGTTCGCGATCGCGCTGTCTGTCCGCAACCTGACCGGCCACGACCTGGGCTACCACCTGGCCTACGGCGACGTGTTCCTGTCGGAAGGACGCATCGTCGATTCCGGGGAGTTCTGCTACCTGGTCGACCCGCCGGTTGCCCCCGCCGACCAGGCCGAGCCGGGCCCCGGATGCTGGTGGGACCAGGCCGGGCGATACCGCTTCCCCAACGCCAACTGGCTCAGCCAGGTGCTTTTCTCGGCGGTGTATTCTCTCGGCGGCGGTATGGGGCTGGTGGGATTGCAGGCGGTGCTGATCCTGCTGATCTTCATCCTGGCCGTCACGGCCGCACGAAGGATGGGGGCAGCCTGGGCTGCGATGCCATTGCTGATCCTGCTGATCGGCGTGACGGCGAAGGTGCGTTTCGGGCTGCGGCCGGAGGTGCCCGGCTTCGTCATGCTCCTTGCGCAACTGGCCCTGCTGGGGCCCCTGCTGAACAGCGAGGGGCCGCGAGATATCGGCTGGAAGACCGCAGCTGGACTGATCGGCCTGCAGGTGCTCTTCGTCAACCTTCACAGCTATTTCCTGCTGGGTCTGGCGCTGACGGGGGCGGTCTTTGTTCAACAGCTGATCCGCCTGCTGCTGCGCAGCAGCGAGCCTGCCGAAGCCGCCAAAGAGAAGCGGAACCTCAGGTGCGTCTCGTTGGCCCTGGCCGGGCAGATGGTCGCGTGCTTCGTCAACCCCTGGACGTGGCGGCTGGCGGTGCTGCCGTTCCAGACGGTCCTGTTTCTGCGCGAGCACGACATTGCCGGGTCCACCGGCGGGGTTCACGGCCATCCGTGGGCATTCATCGCCGAGTTCTTTACTCCCTTTTCCAAGGGTTACCTGCCGCAGATGGCCACGTGGGGCTACATCGCCTGCCTGATACTCGCCGCTGCTGCGGGCGTGATCGCCCTGCTGCGCCGGCGATGGGGGGCTGCACTCATTCTGGCAGGGATGACAGTGGTCAGCCTTTCGATGCGTCGGAACATCGCCCCCTACTCGATGATCGTCTCTGCCGTCGGTCTGGCCATGCTGACGCCCGCAGCCGCATGGGCCATGAACCGGATTGAAAGCACCGGTCGCAAACTCGCCACCGGCGCCCAGGCTCTCGTGATGATTGCCCTGGCCGGACTGACCGTCGGCGTGGTCAGCCAGCAACTCTACTTCCACGAGCGCAAACCCGAGCGATTCGACGCCGGCTACAGCCAGGTCGTCCTGCCGGTTGACGCAGCCCAATGGTTCGAGACGCACCAGCCGGCGGGGCGACTCTGGACCGATTACGTCGCCAGTTCGAACTTCTTCTACTTCTCGTCGCCCCACCGGACACCCCCCCTGCTGACCAATACCTGGGCCTATCCGCCCGAGACGATGCGCATGCTGCTGAACGTCTCTCTGGGAATTGCGGACTATCGTAAGGTCTTCGACCGCTACGATGTCCAGATCGTTGCCGTGCGGTGCGATTCGATGTCGGCTGAGCCCAGCCGTCCGGGGCTCGTGCCTCTGATTCCGCGCCTGATGGCCGACCCGGACTGGGTCTTGGTGCACCTCAATGTCGCCCACCTGATCTTCCTGCGCAAGGACGGTCCCAACGCCGAACTGGCCGGACGCGAGGAGCTGACCGAGGGGACATTCGACGCTGCGTCCCACGCGGAGATGCTCCGCCGGGCCGACCCGGTAGAAGCTTACGGCCTCTACGCCGGGGCGACGACCCTGTGGCGGATCGGCTGGTTTGCCCCAGCCGAGAGGCTCTACCGACAGGTGCTTGAACTGGAGCAAGATTACCACGAGGCCTGGGCCATGCTGGGAGTAACACTGGCGGAATTGGCCGCCCGGAAGGGTCTGGCCGGGCGCGGCGAACTGGTCGAGGCCCGCCAATGTCTACAGCGAGCCCTGGCCCTGGAGCCCGACCACGAGCAGGCCAACATCTGGTATGCAATGGTCGAGCGACAGCTGGCCGACGTGGACCGTGGCGTGGTCTGGAAGAGCAGAGAACAGGACGTGGATTTTCCCTCGCAACAGTGATACACTTTTCTCTCGCCTTGAACCCCCAACGAACCTTCCAGATAAGGGACCCTGAGATGATCCAAGACAGTTACGGAACGCTGATCAGCAGCCTGGCCCAGGCCAACGACAAGACCATCTGCCTGCTGGTGATGGACGGCGTGGGAGACTGCGACAACGATGGCAAGGGCACGGCCCTGCAGATGGCCAAGACCCCCAACTTCGATCAGCTCGCCAAGGAGTCTGCCCTGGGGCAGTTGATCCCCGTGGCCCTGGGCGTCACCCCCGGCAGCGGCCCGGGGCACCTGGGCCTGTTCGGCTACGACCCGCTGGTCTACAAGGTAGGCCGTGGCGTGCTCAGCGCCCTGGGCATCGAGTTTCCGCTGACGCCCCGCGACGTGGCGGCCCGGCTGAACTTCTGCACCCTCGATGCCGACGGCAAGGTTTCCGATCGACGGGCAGGACGGATCGACGACGAGACCAACAATCGCGTTCTGCAGAAGATCCGCGACAACATCCAGTGTCCCGAAGGCGTCGAGTGTCTCTTCGAGACCGTCGCCGAGCACCGGGCGCTGATGGTCCTGCGCGGCGACGACCTGGACGACAACGTCGGCGAGACCGACCCGCAGAAGGTCGGGGCCGCCCCGCTGAGCCCCACCCGCGGCAGCCACAGTTCGTCGAAGACCGCCAAAATCGTCGAGGGCCTGCTCAAGCAGGTCAAAGAGATTCTCTCCGACGAGGAGAAGGCCAACTTCATCCTGGCCCGCGGCTTTGCCAAGTTCCCCAACTGGCCCACCTTCGCTGAGAGATACCAGGTCAAGCCCGGCGCGGTGGCGGGGTATCCGATGTACCGCGGCGTGGCCAGGCTGGTCGACATGGACCTGGTCGCCAAACCTACCACGGCTGAGGATGTCTGCAAAGAGGCAGCCAAGGCCCTGGCTGACCACACGTTCGTCTTCGCCCACTTCAAGTACACCGACAAGACCGGTGAGGACGGCGACCTGCAGGGCAAAATCCAGCGGATCGAGGAAATGGACGCGGCGATCCCCCACCTCCTGGCTGCCAAGCCCGACGTGCTGGTCGTTACCGGCGACCACTCGACCCCGCCGAGCCTGATGGCCCACAGCTGGCACCCGATTCCCGTCCTGCTGCACGGCCCAAGCCTGCGCGGCGGCGACGGCCCGCGCTTCGAGGAAGTCGCCTGCCGGGCCGGACAGATCGGGACCATCTACTCCAAGGAGCTGATGCCCCTGGCCATGGCCCACGCCGGCAAGCTGGAGAAGTTCGGCGCCTGAGGCCGAACACACTCCCACCGCACATTACAAAAGCGGCGGGACCGATTCGAGTCGGTCCCGCCGCTTTGCGTTTGGTCCAGTTGTTATCTGGAATCAGACGAGCTTGCCGATCGTCGGCAGCTGGCCGACAAGGGGCATGGCGTAGTCGGTGTACCGCTTGGTGATTCCGTTGCCCGCCTTGTTGATGTAGTTGCGGGGCAGGTCCTTGGTCAGACGGGCCACGTCCTTCAACTCGGCGCGGATGTACTCGATCTTGTACTCCGTGCCCTTGAGCCGCTTGAAGGCGACCGAGCCGTCGATGTCGTCGCCGAGGGCCAGTTCGGCGGCCTTCTGGCCGGCCTTGCGGGCCTCTTCCTGATCGACCGGGCTGGCAAAGCCGGGGAAGCTCCGCTGCAGGTAGCCGAAGGTATCGGCCCGGACGCGGAGGGTCTTGAACCGCTGCTTGAGCTGCTGCTTGAGGTAGTCCGACAGGAAGTCACCCAGCGCGCCCGAACCGGAGAGCTGCACGTTGCCGTGGCTGTCGCGTTCGACGCGGTGGCCGAGCTTCTGGGCCAGGGCCACGGTCACCGGCGTGCCGGTGGCGTCGACGATGCCCTCGGAGACGGCGATCTGGCAGCGGCCGTGCTTGGAGTAGATCTTGTGGACGTCCTCGACGAACTGGTCGATGTCGAAGACCACCTCGGGCACGTAGACCAGGTGCGGGCCGTCCTTGTCGTCGGTCCGGCCGAGGGCGGAAGCGGCAGTCAGCCAGCCTGCGTTGCGGCCCATGACGACGTTGATCTTGATCCCCGGTAAGGAAGCACTGTCGCGGTCGTCGCCCATAAAGGCCGAGGCGACGAACTTGGCTGCCGAGCCGTAGCCGGGCGTGTGGTCGGTGACGCGGAGGTCGTTGTCGATGGTCTTGGGAATGTGGAAGACGCGCAGCTCCTGCCCGGCCTCGCGTGCCATCTCGTTGACGATCCGGGCTGTGTCGGCCGAGTCGTTGCCGCCGATGTAGAAGAAGTACTGGACGTTGTGCTTCTGGAAGGCCTCGAAGATCTTCTCGCAGTAGGCCTCATCGGGCTTGTCGCGGCTGGAGCCCAGGGCGGCGGCCGGAGTGACGGCGACGTCTTCCAGCTGCTTCTGTTTAATGCCGCTGAGGTCGAGGAAGTTCTCCTCGATGATGCCGCGCACGCCGTGGCGGGCGCCCAGGAGCTTGTCGATCTTCTTGGACTTATTGATGGTCTCAATCACGCCGACCAGCGACTGGTTGATCACCGCCGTCGGTCCGCCCGACTGGCCGATCACTGCATTCGGCTTAGACTGTTGGGCCATTTCGGTCTTCCTTTCCGCACCGCGGCTGGGTGTCTCACGCAGCCCGCGGCGAGCATAAAACTACTTCAGAAGTTCTCGTTCGATATACGTCGTATCCCAGTGGCCGCTGACATACCTGTCGTGCTTGAGGATGTCAAGGCACAGCGGGATGGTGGTCTTGGTCGGGTAGATGACGAATTCATCCAGGGCGCGTCGCGCCGTGGCGATCGCCTCCTCACGCGTCGGGCGATGGACTATCAGCTTGCCGATCAGGCTGTCGTAGGTCGGCGGGATGTTGTAGCCTTGGTAGATGTGGCTGTCCCAGCGGACGCCGGGCCCGCCGGGGGCCACGAAGGCCTCCACCGGCCCCGGCGAGGGACGGAAACCCATCGACGGGTCTTCGGCGTTGATGCGACACTCGATGCTGTGGCCGCGCTGGACGATGTCTTCCTGCTTGAGCGTCAGTTCCTCGCCGGCGGCGATACGCACCTGCCACTTGACCAGGTCGGTATCGGTGACCATCTCGGTAACCGGGTGCTCGACCTGGATGCGGGTGTTGACCTCGAGGAAGTAGAAGTTCAGGTTCTCATCGAGCATGTACTCGACGGTCCCGGCCCCATGATAGCCGGCTTCGCGGGCCAGGCGTGCGGCCGATTCGCAGATCTCCATCCGCAGGTCCGGGTCCAGACCCGGTGCGGGGGTTTCCTCGATGACCTTCTGGCGGCGGCGCTGGACGGAGCACTCCCGCTCGAACAGGTGCACCACGTTGCCGTGGGTGTCGCCGAGAACCTGCACTTCGATGTGGCGGAAGTTCTCGATGCACTTCTCCATGTACAGGCGCCCGTCACCGAAGGCGACCTGGGCCTCGGTCTGGGCCTGCTTGAAGACGCTGCGAAGATTGGCTTCGTTGTGGGCAAAACGGATGCCGCGCCCCCCACCGCCGGCCGCTGCCTTGATCGCCACGGGGTAGCCGATCTTCTCGGCGACCTGCACGGCGTCATCGAGTGTATCGACGGCCCCCTCGGAGTCCGGGGTGGTGGGCACTTCGGCACGCTTGGCCAGGGCCTTGGCCTGGATCTTATCGCCCAGGGTCTGCATCGATTCGACGCTGGGGCCAATGAACTCGATCTTGCAGTCGCGACAGACTTCGGCGAAGTGGGCGTTCTCGGCCAGAAAGCCGTAACCCGGGTGGATCGCATCGACGTTGGTGATCTCGGCCGCGGCGATGATCCGGGGAATGTTCAGGTAGCTTTCGGTCGAGGGACCGGGCCCAATGCAGACTTTGTCATCGGCGGCATCGAGATAGCTAGCTCCGCGGTCGGCCTCGGAGAAGACGGCGACCGTCTCGACGCCGAGTTCCTGGCAGGCGCGGATGATTCGTAGAGCGATTTCGCCGCGATTGGCGACCAGCACGCGAGAGAACATGCGTTTCTCCTGTCGGGTCGGGGCCTTACGGGCGAACTTTGTAGAGCACCTGGCCGAATTCCACCGGCTGGGCGTTCTTGACACAGACCTCGGCGATCGTGCCGGAGCACTCTGCCTTGATCTCGTTCATGACCTTCATCGCCTCGACGATGCAGACGATGGTCTCGTCGCTGACCTTGGCCCCTTCGGTGACGTAGGGGTCGGAGTCCGGCGAGGAGGCCGAATAGAAGGTACCCACCATCGGCGACTTGATTTCCAGAAGGTTCTCAGCCGCAGCGGCGGGTTTCTCCGCAGGCTGTACAGGCGCCGCTGCCGGGCCGGCCGGCGCGGGGGCACCGGCAGGCTGGGCGGGCATGGCCATCTGGGCCGGTCCGACGAGTTTGACCTCCTCGCCTCCGCGGCGCAGGTAGATCTTCATGTCGCCTTCTTTGATGTTCAGCTCGGTCAAATCGTTGTCGGACATCAGCTTGACAAGCTGCCGGATTTCCTTGATATCCATGAGCTTCCTTGCTTGCTCTTCGCCTTCGGGCGAGGATGGTTTGCTCATCGCAACACCATGGTTTTGAGGGTTTTGGGCAGCGAGGTCAGTTTCCTCTGCCCGTTGGCTTCTACCAGTACGTCGTCTTCGATGCGGACGCCACCGACCCCGGGCAGGTAAATGCCCGGTTCGACCGTCACCACCATGCCCTGTCTCAGCCGCTTGTCGGACCGTCGCCCGACCGACGGCGCCTCGTGGATCTGCAGGCCGATGCCATGACCCAGGCCGTGGATAAACTGCTCGCCGTAGCCGGCCTGTTCGATGATCTTCCGTGCAGCCGCATCGACCGCTTTACAGCTGACCTGGGCCTTGATCGCGGAAATCGCCGCCTTCTGGGCACGCAGGACAACCGTGTAAATCTCTTCGATTTTCGGCGGGATTGTACCGGTAAAGACCACACGCGTCAAGTCACTGCAATAGCCGTCGACCTTCGCACCCCAGTCGATCAGCACGGCCTGGTCGGGACGGATTTTCGTCTTGCCCGGCCTGTAGTGCGGCAGCGAACCGTGCGCCCCGGCTGCGACGATGGTCTCGAACGCCGGCGCCGACGCACCCATCCGCCGCATGCGGTAGTCCAGGTCGGCGGCGACTTCCGCCTCGGTCCGGCCGATGAAACTCTTGCGCCCCCCGGCGGTCAGTTCCTTGAACGCACGCTGGGCCACGCGGATCGCCTTGCGGATGGCGGCGACTTCCTCGGCGTCCTTGCTGACGCGGGTGTCCGAAAGCACGCCTCTCAACGGAACGAGCTTGCGAGACTTGGCGATCTTCTCCTCGATGCCGTCCCGCATCTGCACCGTCACGTGCTCAGCCTGGAAACCGGGCTTGGTGATCCGCCTGTCCTTGATCTGTTCGGCGATGGCGGCAGAGAGGGCCCCGGCGCGAACCGCGATGTCGATGCCCCTGCACTCGCGGGCGGCCTGTTCATCGTACCGCCCGTCGGTAATCAGCACCGCCTGTTGATCGGGCCCAACCAGCAGCACCGAGTCCTCCCCGGTAAAGCCGCTCAGATAGCCCACGTCCTCCGGCAATGTCACCAGCAGCCAGTCGACCTTCCTGTCCTCCCGCGCCCTGGACAGGGCCCGGGATCGGCGAGAGGCGTATCGCTTCTGCACTTCGTCTTTCGCTGTCATATTGCCGAATGCACTTTCTGATGAACCGGACGAAATTCACTGGGCCAACCAGTGTACCGGCCCGGATGCATCTGGTAAACTCTTTACCCGAACGAGCAGTTTTCCTCGAACCGAAGAACCGCTGCCACGCACACAAGGAGCACGCCATGGCCAGAGCCCTCAGGACCGCCAACCCGGTCTGGAACGAAACACTCATCCGCGATATGGCGGCTGAACAGGCCCGGGAGGCCCGGACCATGACCATCAGCGGCGCGGTGGCCAAGACGGCCGTGCTGCTGGGGCTGCTGCTGGCCGCCGCGGCGGGGTCCTGGTCCCTGGCAATGGACAATCCCAGCCTGACCATGCCCCTGACCATCGGCGGGGCGATCGGCGGGCTCATCCTCGTGCTGATCTCTGTATTCCATCCCAAGTCGTCGCCCATTGTCGGGCCGCTCTACGGGATCGCCGAAGGCATCTTCCTCGGTGCGATATCGATGGTCTTCAATGCAGCCTATCCCGGCATCGTCGGCCAGGCCGTCGGAATCACCTTCGCGGTTGCGGGTATCATGCTCGTGCTCTACTCCCAGCGTATCCTGCGGGCGACGCCCGGATTTACCAAGGGACTGATCGCCGCGACCGGTGCGGTGTGCATGGTCTATTTCGTCTCGTTCCTGCTGCGGCTGTTCGGCGTCTCGGTCCCCTACATCCATGGCAGCGGCGTGATCGGCATCCTCTTTTCGCTGGTCGTGGTGGTCATCGCCTCACTGAACCTGATTCTCGACTTCGACCTGATCGAACACGGCGCCGCCCATCAATTGCCCAAGCACATGGAATGGTTCGCCGCGATCGGACTGATGGTCACCCTGGTCTGGATGTACATCGAGATCCTGCGACTGCTGGCCAAACTCAACCGGCGCTAAGCCGCACCGCGCCCAAGGGGGGTATTATGGCCCCGGAAAAGAACAAGCTGCCGGTCTTGCTGCTGATGGCCTGTATGACGGGCCTGGCGGCCACCTACTCCCTGGCCGGCTCGAAGGATGCCGCCGATGGGCCCCGCCTGAACGAACTGAAACAGGCGATCGGCAGACTCCAGCCCCTGGCTGAGAAACTGCCTGCCCCCAAGCCCGGCGACTGGCTGTACCACCACAAGGAGGACGGCCAGAGCTTCGATGCCTGGCGGAGGCAGACCTCGGCCGGCGCCCGGAAGAAGTACCGCGTGATCTACCTTCTGCCGATCGGCCCGATCGACAAGGACCGCCGCCCCATCGTCCAGGCCACCGCGAAGATGCTGGAGGCCTTCTACAACCTGCCGGTCAAGCAGCTCCAGCCCGTCCAGCTCCGGGCCGTGCCCGACAAGGCACAGCGCCTCAGCCGCTGGGGAGAAAAACAACTGCTGACCGGCTACCTCCTCGACGAGATCCTCCTGCCGCGACGACCCAAGGACGCCGCCGCCCTGCTCGGTTTGACCCAGGAAGACCTTTGGCCGGGGGAAGGGTGGAACTTCGTCTTCGGCCAAGCCTCGCTCCGACGGCGCGTCGGCGTCTGGTCGATGCGACGCTATGGCGATCCGACGAAATCCGACCAGGCCCGACGCCAGGTCCTGCTGCGCACGATCCGGACCGCCCTGCACGAGACAGGCCACATGTTCGGCATGGAGCATTGCACGAGTTGGAAGTGCCTCATGAACGGAGCCAACAGCCTTGAAGAGGCCGATTCGCGCCCCCTGGCGATGTGCCCGGACTGCCTGGCCAAGGCGTGCACCGTCGGCAGGATCGACCCGGCCCAGCGGTACGCCAAACTCGAAAAGGTCCTCAAGCAGCTCGGTCTGGACGACCAGGCCAAAGAGATCGCCCGCCGACGGGAGGCGATCGCCCCCAGACCCTGATTCTGCAACCCAGCGGGCCATGGTTCTACCCCACGCTGGAACCATGGTTTTCCCACAGGTGCCATGGTTCACGAAGCTCGAGGCCGCCAGGCCGAGAGCGTCGTAACCATGCCGATATCAGCGAGTCTGCCGCGCGGGGTTACGCCGAAACGGCGTGAACCCCGGCACCCATGCAGCAGCCCGCCATATCGACCCACAGGTGCCATGGTTCACGAAGCTCGAGGCCGCCAGGCCGAGAGCGTCGTAA
>JBKHDI010000002.1:0-144114 GCA_046541415.1 Phycisphaerae bacterium
CTACGACCCTCGCAAGGCCTCGGGTCCGTAAAAGTACCTGACCCCGGCGCTGGCCATATTCTTGCAGAACGGCCGGCCAGGTCAAGGTAGAGTCGGATTTTTCTTCCGCCATCGACCGAACCTGCCGAGAATGTCGGATATGGACGAGTTGGCAGAATCGCTGGAGATCCGTCCCGGCAGGGCGTCAGACGTCCCCGGGGCCATGCAGATCCTCAAGGCCTGCATCGATGCGATGCGCGGGGAGGGTATCGACCAATGGGATGAGGGCTACCCCGACCGGGCGACGCTGGAGTCCGACCAGGCGGGCGGGCACCTTCACGTCGCGACGATCGGCGGCAGGTGTGTGGGGCTGGTTGTCGTCGACGATCGCCAGCCGGAGCAGTACGCTGCGGTGGCATGGCAGTTCCGCCAGGGCCCTTTCGCGGTGGTCCATCGCCTGGCGGTGCATCCGGATTTCCAGTCAAGGGGCCTGGGCAGGTTCCTCATGGCCGGGGCCGAGGCGGTCGCTACCGGCCTGGGGTTCCGGGTGGTCCGGCTGGAAGCCCTGGCTGCCAATCCTGCCGCGCTGGGGCTGTACGACACGTTGGGCTACGCCCGCCGGGGCGTGGTCCAGTTTCGCAACCGGGATTTCATCTGCTTCGAGAAGTCCGTTGGCTGAGCCCGCCGGGCCCATCTCTTGCGGGGATAGCATGCCCGGGTTCGTGTGGCACGGCCGTGTCGGCCGTGAGGTGGAGACAGAGCGCTGCGGCGTGCAAATCCGATCGCACAACACTCGCCGAGCCTGGGAGACGCGGCACAATCGCGCACATGCGCCGTCGTGACATGCACGGTCAAGATGACCGTGCCACACCTGCCGGGAAGACAGCTCAGTGGTACTTCGGCAGCCATTCGCCGTGGGCCTCGATCAGCTCGTCGCAGAGTGCCTTGATCTTGTCGATGCTCAGCTCGGCTGCGGTGTGGGGGTCGAGCATGGCCGCCTGGTAGATCGCGTCCTTCCTGCCGGTCAAAGCGGCCTCGATGGTCAGCATCTGCGGGTTGATGTTCGTCCGGTTGATCGCCGCGCACTGCTGAGGCAGGTCGCCGACGACGGTCGGCTGGACGCCGTTGCGGTCGACCATGCAGGCGACCTCGACGCACGCGTCGTACGGCAGGTTGGTGATCAGCCCGTCGTTGAGCACGTTGCCGCCGATCCGCGTCGGCACGTCGGTCTCCATCGCCTCGATGATGTAGCTGCCGTACTCGCCGCCGCGGTTGTGGGTCAGCTTCTCGTCGTTGACCAGCTTCTCCCGCTGTTTCTGCCAGCCTTCGATCTGGCGGACGCACCGCCGCGGGTACTCGTCCAGCGGGATGTTATAGCGGTCGATCAACTCCGGGTATTTGTCCTTGATGAACCAAGGGCAGTACTCGGAGAAGTGTTCGCTGGATTCGGTGACGTAGTAGCCGAATTCGAGCATGATCGTCAATCGGACCATGTCGAAAACGACCTCTTTGCGGGCCCAGAGAGACTTGCCCGGGTCTTGCTCGACGAACTTCTCTGCCACGGCCGCTCCGCCGCCTTTGCGTTCGATCTCGTCGAGGGCTTGGCGGGCTCGACGCTTGAGCTCCGGGTACAGGTCCTTCCCGCCGTCGGTGATCTCCAACAGCCAGCCCTGGTGGTTGATCCCGGCGACCTTCCACTGCAGCTTCTCTACCTCGTCCTGCATCCCCAGCCGCCTGACCAGCGAGCTTGCACAGCCCTGGACGGAATGACACAGGCCGACCGCCTTGACACCCGAGCCGTGCAGCACGGCCCCGGTGATCATCGCCATCGGGTTGGTGTAGTTGAGCATCCACGCGTCGGGGCAGACCTCCTCCATGTCGGCGGCGAAATCGAGCATTACCGGAATCGTCCGCAGCGACCGGAATATCCCCCCGATCCCCAGCGTGTCGGCAATCGTCTGCCGCAGGCCGTACTTTTTGGGGATCTCGAAGTCCGTGATCGTGCACGGGTCATACCCGCCGACCTGGATGGCGTTGATGACGTACCCGGCCCCGCGCAACGCCTCCTTGCGGTTCTCTACGCCCAGGTGCGCCGTGATCGTCGCGCGTCCTTCATTGACGTTGGCGTTGACGCTGTCGAGCATCCGCTTGGAATCTTCCAGCCGCGTCGGGTCGATGTCGTACAGGGCGATGTGCGAGTCCCGAAGGGCGTCGGTGACCATGCAGTCTCCCAGGACGCTCTTGGCGAATATGGTGGATCCGGCTCCCATGAAGGTGATTTTCGGCATGGTGATTCCTTTGCGATCGGCAGGGGATTGTCAGTGTGTGAATCGATCGGGACAGCCCGTACTCTGCAGGATACCTCTGCAGGACAGACCGTCAATGGTCGTATCTTGATATTGATTGTCAATCTGTGATAGGCTGCAAGGCGATGTCTGATGCACATGCCTCCAGGCCAATTTCGCCGCGTCGGCGTCATGCCTGTCTGGCCCTGATGGATCGGCCCGAGGGCAGCTCTGCACCAGAGAGGGGACGGCTACAGCTGCTTGACTGCCTCGAATCCGCCTGCCAGGGGTGCCAGGATGTTCTCGGCCAGGATGGACTGCGACTTCTCCGCCCAGATGCCCCCGCGGTCGATGGGCGTATCGACGTAGTTGATGCGGATGTCGCGAAAGACCAGGCCGTCTGCCCAGGCGGCGATGAACTGGGCCCGGCGGGTCGCATAGTTCTCGCGATCGGGGTCGAGGCGGACGCGGGCGGCGCCGGCGGGTTTGTCCGACCCGGCCGCGTTGCAGGGGCCGGTAACGATCCAGGTGACATTGCGGAAGCTGACGTTTTCGACGGGGCTCTCGGCCGAGCCTTCGATCAGGCAGCGCCCGGGGCCGGTGACGGTGACGTTGTCGAAGCTGACGTTGCGGACGGCCCCGATGGTCGGCTCGTCGTAGAATCGCGGGGTGATGTCGAGGATGATCGGGAACGCGCCGTAGACATCCATCATCACGTTGGAGAAGGTGATGTTCTCGAACGTGCCGCCGTCCTTCATGTAGGCCGCCAGACCGATGTTGGACTCGCGGACGATGCAGTTGTTGAAGCTGACGTTCCGGATCGTGCCGAACGATTCCGTGCCCAGTTTCAGCGCGGCGCATGTTGTCGAGAGGATGCAGTTGTTGACGGTGATGTTCTCGCACCGGTCGCCGTCGGTGCTCTTGATGCAGATCGCGTCGTCGCCGGACTCGATGACGCTGTCGCTGATCGTCACGTCCCGACAGCCGTTGGGGTCGATCCCGTCGGAGTTGGCCATCTCGGGGTTGCAGCGGATGGTGATCCCGCGGATGGCAACGTAATCGCACCGCAGCAGGTGGCAGGTCCACATGCGGGTGTTGAGCATCGAGACGTCGTAGATGCGGACGTTGGCGCAGTCGACGCAGAAGACCACGCCGGGACGGACCTTCATCGCCTTTGCCTCCTGCCACGGTGGGGCTTCGACACCGCCGCCGTCGATGGTCCCGGGTCCGGTGATGGCGATATTCTCGGCCCCCTGCGCGCAGACCAGGCCATAGATGTGTCCCTTGGCCACGTCACCCCTCTGCTTGGCGATCGGCAGGTAGGCGTCCATGTCGTCGGTGCCCAGGATTCGGGCGCCCATCTGCAGGTGCAGCTCGACGTTGGATTTGACGAGGATCGTCCCGCAGAGGTACGTCCCCGGCCCGACGGTCACGCGCCCTCCGCCGGTCTGGTTGCAGGTGTCGATCGCCTGCTGGATCGCCTCGGTGTCCATCGCCCGGCCGTCCCCGACGGCCCCGAAGTCTGCTATGTTCTGGTTCATGCTCCCCACCATACTCATTGGGCACCGTCTGGCAACAGGGAGGGGATTTCTGCCAGGATCAGGCTCCGTCGGGGCTGCTCAGTCGCGCCGCGTCGGGTCATGGGAATGTGCCACATCTGGTAGCCCAATTTCTCGTAGAACCGGGCGGTGCGGCATAATCGATGTTGGCCGCGTAGACGAAGCCGTTGGTTGTGCCGGCATGGGCCCCGATCTCCAGATCGCGCCGGGCCAGGTCCGGACGGTCTGCGACGCGACGAGGCCGATGATCGACGAGTAGAGGAAGGAACGACCGATGAAGACATTGCAGATCCTCGGCACGGGCTGTGCCAAATGCGAGAACCGGCCGAGAACACCGAGGCCGCGGCGAAACAGGCCGGGATCGAGTACGAACTGGTCAAGGTCACCGACGTCAATGAGATCATGGGCTTCGGGGTGATGATGACCCCGGCCCTGGCGGTCGACGTCGAGGTCAAGCTGGTCGGCAAGGTGCCTGCCCCGGAGCAGATTGTCGATCTGCTGACCTGACGTTTCGGCGTCATTTGCTGGCCCGGGCCGGACAACCCGCCTACAATGCCTTGGCAGGGAGAAATCGGTATTGTGTTCCCGCAACGGCAGTGCGGGACCAGGAAAAGGAAAAGGCCCTGCCATGGGTTGGCTTGCATCGCTGAAAAAGAGCCGCGCCGTCGCCTCGGTGATCCGTTGGATAGACGCCGAAGCGGGCGCCGATACGCTGGATGCCGAATCGGACCGGGTGGACCTGCTCCGCGTGCTGCCCTTCATCGTGCTGCACCTGGCGGTCTTTCTGGTCTTCTGGGTGGGCGTCTCGGCCGTGGCGGTCTGGGCGGCGGTGGGCCTCTTCGTCGTCCGCATGCTGGCGGTGACCGGGATCTATCATCGCTACTTCTCGCACCGGACGTACAGGCTGAACCGTTTCTGGCAGTTTGTCGCGGCCCTGCTGGGCAACTCTGCCGTCCAGCGGGGCCCGCTCTGGTGGGCGGCGCACCACCGCCACCATCACCGCTGCGCAGATCAGCCGGGCGACCCGCATTCGCCCAAGCAGCTGGGCTTCTGGCGGGCCCACGTGCTCTGGCTGACGACGCCGAAGAACTTTCCCACCCGCCGCAAGTACGTCGAAGACTGGATGCGGTTTCCCGAGCTGGTCTTCCTGAATCGCTTCAGCATGCTCGTGCCGCTGGGCCTGCTGGGCCTGTGTCTGCTGGCCGGTTGGCTGCTGGGAACGTTCGTTCCCTCGACCGGCACGAGCGCATTGCAGATGGGCGTCTGGGGGTTCGTGATCTCGACGGTGGCGCTGTTCCACGCGACCGCCACGATCAACTCGTTGGACCACATGATCGGCACGCGCCGCTACGACACGCCGGATACCAGCCGGAACAACTTCATCCTGGCGATCCTGACGATGGGCGAGGGGTGGCACAACAACCACCACCACTATGCATCGACGGCCCGCCAGGGGTTTTACTGGTGGCAGTGGGATCCTACATATTACCTGCTGGTGGTTCTCAGTTGGGTGGGCATCGTCAAGGACCTCAAGCCCCTGCCGGCCGAGGCGCGGGCGCGGGGGCAGATCCGCAGGCGCATGGATCAGGAATCGGTTTGACTGCAGCAACGGGGAGTCTGTGATATGAGAATTGCCGTCATCGGCTCGGGAATATCCGGCCTGGCCTGCGGGTACCTGCTGGCCGGTTCGCAGGACGTGACCGTCTTCGAGGCCTCGGCTCGCGCAGGCGGACACACGCGCAGTTTCCAGGTCCGCCGGCCGGAAGGCAACTGGGCGGTCGACACCGGTTTCGTGGTCTTCAACCGCAGGACGTACCCCAACTTCTGCCTGCTGCTGGAGCGGCTGTCCGTGGCGTCCCAGCCGAGCAACATGAGCTTCTCGCTCCGCAATGAGAAGAGCGGGCTGGAGTTCTGCCCGTCTTCGCTGGACCGGCTTTTCGCCCAGCGACGCAACTTGTTCCGTCCGCGGTTCTGGTCGATGGTGCGGGATCTGCTCCGCTTCCGCCGCGAGACGCGCCACATGCTCGACGAGTCGGCCGAGGACCGGACGCTGGAAGCGTATCTGCAGCGTGGTGGCTACGGCCGGGCCTTTGCAGAGGAGTTCATCATGCCGATGGGCGCTTCGATCTGGTCGGCCGACCCGCAGCGTTTCGGCCAGTTCCCGGTGCGGTACATGGTCGAGTTCTTCGCCAACCACGGCTTCCTGGAGCGCCAACAGCCGCAGTGGCTGACGGTCTCGGGCGGGGCGAGCCGCTACGTCGAGAAGATCCTGGACTCGATCGGCGACCGGGTGCGGCTGGGCTGTCCCGTTCGATCGGTTCGTCGCAAGGGGGGGCAGGTCGAACTGCAGACCGACAGCGGCAGCGAAATGTTCGACGAGGTGATCTTCGCGGTACATTCGGACCAGGCTCTGTCGATGCTGGCCGATCCCGACGATGCCGAGCGGGAGATCCTCGGGCAGATTCCCTACCAGCCGAACCACGTCGTGCTGCACACCGATGCGACGATCATGCCGCAGCGCCGGAAGGTCTGGGCCAGCTGGAACTACCTGATCCCGGCCAGTCCGATCGGGCGGGTGGCGATCACGTATGATATGAATATCCTCCAGTCGCTCGATGCGCCGGTGGAGTTTCTGGTCACGCTCAACCAGTCCGAACGGATCGACCCGGAGAAGGTCATCCTCGAGTTCGAGACCGGCCATCCGGTCTACACGCCGGACTCGCTGGCCGCGCGCCGGCGTTGGGAGGACATCTCCGGGCGCGATGGCAGGCACTATTGCGGGGCGTACTGGGGGTTCGGCTTCCACGAGGACGGCCTGGCCAGCGCGCTGCGGGTCTGCGAGCGGTTCGGGGTGTCGTTGTGAGCCTGAACAGCGCCATCTACTCCGGCCACATCCAGCACCGTCGGTTCGCGCCGGTCAGAAATGCGTTTCGCTATCCGCTGTACATGATGTACCTGGATCTGTCCGAGCTGGACGATGTCTTCGCGATGCATCCGCTGTACTCACGGGACCGCGCGAACGCGGCGTCTCTGCAGCGGCGGGATCACTTCGGCGCCGATGCGCCACGCCTCGATCAGGCCGTGCGGGACCTGGTGGCCGAGTCGGGCGCAGCCCGCCCGTCCGGGCCGATCCGTCTGCTGACGCACCTGCGCTACTGGGGCCATTGCTTCAACCCGGTGAGTTTCTATTACTGCTTCGACCGCGCCGGCGAGCAGATCGAAACCATCGTCGCCGAGGTCAGCAACACGCCGTGGCACGAACGGTACTGCTATGTCCTCCCGGCTGGGCCGGCCCATCGCCGCGGCCCGTGGCTTCGCTTCGGGCTGGACAAGCGGTTCCACGTCTCGCCGTTCATGTCCATGGACCAGCAGTACGACTGGCGGTTCCGCCCGCCGGGAGCGACCCTGGGCGTCTACATGCAGAACTTCCAGGACGGCCGACGGCTGTTCGATGCGAAGCTGACGCTGCGGCGCCGCGAATTGACGAGATCTTCGATGACCGCCGCCCTGGTCCGCTATCCATTGATGACGGTCAAGGTCGTCGCGGCGATTCACTTCCAGGCCCTGCGACTCTGGCGCAAGGGCGCGCCGTTCTACGTGCACCCGAAGAAACGCGACCTCCGGGAAGGGGCGAACCGATGAGCCGCTCAATTATTCCATCGCCTGCTGCCAAGGTCCCTGCCAGGCAGCGGGCCATGGATCGCCTTGCCCGCCGGATGCTGCACAAACGTCTGGGTCAACTCTGCTGGGGGCGGATCGTACTGGCCGAGAAAGACAGCAACTCCGCCTTCGGCTGCCAGCGAGGCCCCGAAGCAACCGTGCAGATCCACAACCCGCGGTTCTATTCGGCCTTGGCATTCGGCGGGTCGCTGGCCGCGGCAGAGAGCTACGTCGCCGGCCTGTGGGACTGCGACGAGCTGACCGACCTGGTTCGCATCCTGGCCCGGAATCGCGACGTGCTGGAGCGGATCGAAGGGCCGCTGGCATTCCTGGCCCGTCCCGTCCGTCGGATGCTGCACTGGCTGAACCGAAGCACGCTGGCCGGGGCGCGGGAGAACATCGCCGCGCATTACGACCTGGGCAACGACTTCTACAGCCTCTGGCTGGACGAAACGATGACCTACTCGGCCGCGGTGTTCGACCCGCAGCACGAAAGCCTCGCCGCCGCACAAGAGAATAAGTATCAGCGCCTCTGCGAGATGCTCGATCTCCAGCCAACCGACCGGCTGCTGGAGATCGGCACGGGTTGGGGCGGGCTGGCTGTCCACGCCGCCGGACGCTTCGGCTGCGATGTGACCACGACGACCATCTCGGCCGCCCAGCACGATTACGCCGTGGCGCGGTTCCAGCGACGGGGCCTGTCCGACACAATCCACCTGCTGTCCAGCGACTACCGCAAACTGACCGGGACGTTCGACAAGCTGATCAGCATCGAGATGATCGAAGCGATCGGCCATCAGTATCTCGACACGTTCATGCAGGTCTGTTCCGACCGGCTGGTCGACGGCGGGGCGGCGGCCATACAGGCCATCACCGTGCCGGATGCGCATTACGCGACGCACGTCAAAACGGTGGATTTCATCAAGCGGTATATCTTCCCGGGCAGTTGTCTGGTCAGTGTGCGGGCGTTGCGGGAATCGGCAGGCCGGGCCGGGCTGGAGGTGGTCGAGGTCCGGGAGATCGGCCTGGAATACGCGCGGACGCTGCGTCTCTGGCGCCAACGGTTCTGCGCCCGGCTGGACGAGGTCAAACAGTTGGGGTTCGACGAGGCGTTCATCCGCCTGTGGATCTATTACTTCAGCTACTGCGAGGGGGCATTCGCGGAGAAGTACATCTCCGACGTGCAGGTTCTGCTGCGCAAAACAGAGCGGCCGAGCTGAAGCGAATCAGCCGCCACCGCAACATCGCCGGCTGGGGCTGGAAGGGCTGGCAGCAGCAGTACCGTTTCGAGCTGCCCGCCGGGCGGCGCGTCAAGGCGTTGCGCCAGGTCGGCACGTGGGAGTTGGGCGGACAGGCGGCAGGCAACACCGTGGCCGCCTTGCGGGCGTCGAGAAAATCCTCGTCCACAACCCCGGCTGGAACCTGCGGGTACGACGGCTTCTGGGGCGACAACTTCCAGAACCTGTTCATGTCGACGCTGGACTGGGCCAACGGCACGGGCACGCCGCTGCAGCGGACCTGGTGGAAACAGCTGGCCGCCTGGAGTCGCGAGGGCATCGGCTGGATGGCAGAGAGCCATTCGGCCCCGGGTCTGTCGTGCAGCATCGAGGTCGACAACTGGGAGGAAGACTTCTGGTACTTCCCGCATGTGGTCAGGCCGCCCCGGTGGACCTCGCAAAGCGATAGTGACTGACGCACCACTGCCTGCCGCCGTCGTAGCCCCATAGCTCGGCGCAGGCCATGAAGAACATCCGCCAGCGCTGCAGCCAGACTTCGGCCTGCTTGTCGCCGTAGACGTCCCGGCAGATCGCCAGGGCCGACCCGCGGTTGGCGTCGAGATTCGCCAGCCACGCCTCAGCCGTCTTCTGGTAGTGCGTCCCGTCGAGGATCCAGCGGTCTTCGATCCGCAGGTCGTCCTGGAAGTAGAGCAGCAGGTCGTCGGAAGGCATGATCCCACCGGAGAAGAAATACCTGCCCATCCAGTTCTCGCCGTCCTCGTCGAAGCGGTAGGCGTACTGCAGGTGCGTGAAGATGTGGACCATCAGTTTTCCGCCCGGCCGCAGCCAGCCGGCGATCCGGCCCAGCAAGGCGCGGTAGTTGGCCATGTGCTCGAACATTTCGATGCTCACCACGCGGTCGAACGTCGCCCCGGGGTCGAAGTCGTTGACGTCGGCGGTGCGGACCGTGAGATTCTCGATCCCGCGATCGACCGCCAGCGTTTCGATGGTCTTTCGCTGCGGCGCGGAGTTCGAGACCGAGACGATCCGCGCGTTGGGGTAGTGCTCTGCCATCCAGATCGACAGGCTGCCCCATCCGCAACCGAGCTCGAGAATGGCCTGGCCGTCTTCCAACTGGGCCCGGTGGCAGAATTGTTCCAGCGAGGCAGCCTCGGCCGCGGCCAGGTCGGTCGCAGTTTCGCTCCACGTACAGCCGCTGTATTTCCGCCGTGGCCCCAGGCAAAGCGAGAAGAACTCCGGGGGCAACTCGTAGTGCTGCTGGTTGGCCTTGTCGGTCTTGACGGCGATGGGGCTGTCCTGCAGACGGCGGACCAGGTCCATCTTTCGCTGCATCTGCGCCTCGGGCCCGCCGCGGGCGCAGTCGGCCAGGCGGCGGGCGTTGAGGCGACGGATGCCGCTTCGGATCAGCGCGTCGGGCAGCAGGCCTTTCTCGGCCCATTGTACCAGGGTAGCCATATCAGTCCCCGTTTCCGGTTTCGGTCTTGGGCGGCAGCGGAATGAAAACGCTGGTGGTCCGCTGATAGCGACGGTAATCGTCGCCGCGCGACTGGATCGCGCGCTTCTCGGTATACGGTATGCCGGTGATTTTGAACAGGAATGCCAGCATCACAGCCGGGCCTGCCAGGGCGGCGAAACCCCACAGCCACCCAGCCGCCAGGAGCACGTAGGTGAACCAGTGGATCCACTCGAAGAAGTAGTTCGGGTGTCGGCTGTAGCGCCACAGGCCCGCCCGACACGTCTTGCCCTGGTTGTCCGGGTCGCGCCGCCACCGGGCCAGCTGGCGGTCGGCCAGTGCCTCGCCTCCGACGGCCACCGCCCAGACGGCGACAGCGAGGATGTCATACCACTGCCACAGCGGCGTATCGAAATACATCGCCGGCAGAAGTGCCGCGCCGAACATGGCCACCCAGACCGCCTGAATCTGAAAGAAGGCGAAGAACCAGAGGTCCTGGCGGTGGCCGAACTTCTCGCGGAGCATTTTATAGCGGCCGTCCTCTTCGCCCGAAAAGACCCGGTCGATCGCCACGTACCCGCCCAGCCGTAACGCCCACAAAGCTGCCAGCAGGGCAGTCAGCCAGCGGCGATCGCCGGCGCCGTCGGCCACGGAGGCAAAGAAGATCGCCCCGATCCCGATCCCGGCCGTCCAGCCGAGGTCCACGATCCCCATGTTGCCGATCGCCCGGGCTGCGAGATACAGCAGGGCCATACCGGCCGCCGCGCCGAGCCATAGAATCAATATCGCCCATGCAGGATGCACATTACACTCCCGATGTCGAGGTCTTGCCCGTTGGTATGTCATTCTAGGCGCGCTGGTCGCAGGTGGGCCATCCTGTCGATCCGCAGGTCCCAGCGCAGTGTCGGAATATCTTCGATTGAGGGTGCCGTCAGTTGGGTCAGGAACTACGAAGCGCCGGCGTCGTCCGAACGGTTGCCCCCGCCCAGACCCGCCGGACCATGCGGGTAATTGCCCTCGGCGCGGACCGGGAGCATGTTCAACTCCAGGTGGCGGATGGCCGAGCCGGTGTTGTGGAAGCGGTACCCGCGGTAGTCGAAGTCGGAAAAGGGCGTGTGGGTGTGGCCGAAGTAAATGTCGGTGATCCCGTCGCGGATTTCCGGCGGGGCCAGTTGCAGGGCAGCCAGGATGCTGTCGGCGCATTTCTCCCGGCAGATGAACCGCTCGACCCTGCGGTGAAGGCGCGTGGCGACAAAGGCCCGATACGCGTGGTTGAGGATGCGGCCTCGCTGGGCGATGGTCTGGGGGATCTGCCGATGCAGCAGGTTCCGCCCCCGGCCGTAGATCGGCAGGTCGCCGTGGAGGAACAGGCTGTTGCCGATCCGCACGCACGCCTCGTGCCAGAAGAAGTTCTCGTGCGTCCGGGCCAGTTGCTGGAGCTGATGGACGAAGGGCGCGAGGCTGTCGTGGTTGCCCAGGACGTAGTGGATGTGGCAGTTGTCGGCTGCGTCGATCAACTCGCGCACCCATGCCATGGCCGGCAGGACCGACTGGGCCACCGAGCCTACGGTGGACCACTCGAAGTCGAAGATGTCGCCTGCCAATACGAAGAAGTCGGCCCCGGCCGCCGCCCGCTGCATCTCCTGCTGGAAGACGCCCCCGACCGAACGCTGGGCGAACAGGTGCAGGTCGGAGACGACGAACCCGTCCAGGTGCTTCTGGTCGGCAAGGGACTGGTCGATGTCGTTTCGGGCCGAATGCTTCATGGTTTCTCCGATACCAGTGTATCGATTCCAAGACCTTTTTGTTCGAAAGGCCCTGGAATGAACCATGACAGTCGGTGTGCCGGCCGGGGCCTCCCGTTGCCTACATCGCCTCGTCGGCGTCTTCGAAGAATCCCTGGGGGTGCTTGCAGACGGGGCAGACCTTCGGGGCCTTGTTGCCCTCATGGATGTGCCCGCAGTTGCGGCAGCGCCAGCGGACCGTCTGATCCTTCTGGAAGACTTTGCCGGCCTGGAGGTCGTCCAGCAGTTTCTTGTACCGGGCCTCGTGCTGCTTCTCGATCTTCGCCACCGCTTCGAAGTGCGCGGCGATCTTGTCGAACCCTTCCTCGCGGGCCTCTGCGGCCATTCGCGGATACATGTCGGTCCACTCGTCGTTTTCCCCGCCGGCAGCGGCAGAGAGGTTTGCGGCCGTATCGCCCATGCCCTCCAGCATTTTCAGGTGCAGCTTTGCGTGCTCCTTTTCCTGCTCGGCGGTTTCCAGGAAGATCGCTGCGATTCGCTCGAAGCCTTCCTTCTTGGCCGTGGAGGCAAAGAAGGTGTACTTGTTGCGGGCCTGGGACTCACCGGCGAAGGCGTCGGCGAGGTTCTTCTCGGTCTTCGTGCCTTTCAGTTCAGCCATGGGTTTTCCTTTCCATAAGTGCGGGGATTGTGCGAGACAATTGTACTCGCAACCGGGTTGCGGGTCCAACTTGCGCGGGCCTCGAGAGGGGCCCTTCGCGTGCGTCTGGAGGGGCTGGGAAACCATAAGATTCGATAAAATCCGGGGTTAAGTTTGCCGCATCCTTGGATCACCCGGATTGTCTGGTATAATGAGAAGCTCTGCTGAGAAAAATCACTCGGCTTGTAGTACGTCTGCATTGCTCGGGGGACGGGTGACGTCTGTCGGCAGAAGTCGCATAAGAGATTTCTATGAAAAGAATAACGTGTATGGCGGCCGTCCCACTCCGCCCTTCCAGGCCGGGCTGACCTCCTGCGGGACTTTGGAGGCAGTTCCCCTTTGTGGAGAACCATGACACAGCAGAAAACAACGCAGACCGAAAAAAAAACCACCAAAACCGGCGTAAAACTCACCCGCAGTGAGCGAATCCGCAAGGAGATCCACCCCGAGGCCCTCAAGTCCCACTGGCAGGACTGGAAGTGGCAGGTCAAACACGCCGTTACCGACATAGATACGTTCGAACGCGTGCTCGGCATTCAATTCGAGCCCGAGCATCGCAAGCAGCTCGTCGAGACGCTGGACAAGTTCCCGCTCTCGGCCACACCGTACTACCTCTCGCTGATCGATCCGAAGGACTACAAGAACGATCCGATCTTCAAGCAGGCCTTCCCCATGCCGTTCGAGCTGACCATCGCTCCACACGACATGTCCGACCCGCTGCACGAAGACGCCGACAGCCCGGCGACGGGCATCACCCACCGCTACCCCGACCGCGTGCTGTTCCACGTGTCCAATGTCTGTGCGATGTACTGTCGCCACTGTACCCGCAAGCGAAAGGTGGGGGATGTCGACTCTTTGCCCAGCCGCGCCGACGTGGAAAAGGGCCTCGAATACATCCGCAACACCCCGCAGGTCCGTGACGTGCTGCTCTCCGGAGGCGATCCGTTCCTGATGCGGGAGGACTACCTCGACTGGATCCTGACCGAGCTGCGGAAGATCGACCACGTCGAGATCATCCGCATCGGGACGCGCACGCCGGTCGTCCTGCCCCAGCGAATTACCCCGGAGCTGACCGACATGCTCCGCAAGCATCATCCGATCTGGATCAACACGCACTTCAACCACCCGCGCGAGTTCACCGATGAATCGCGGCGGGCCCTGGCGCGCCTGGCCGATGCGGGCATCCCGCTGGGCAACCAGACGGTCCTGCTGGCCGGCGTGAACGACTGCCCACGCCTGATGCGTTCGCTGGTCCACAAGCTGGTCTACAATCGCGTCCGCCCGTACTACCTCTACCAGTGCGACCTCTCGGAAGGCCTGACGCACTTCCGCACGCCGGTGGGCAAGGGCATCGAGATCATCGAGAGCCTCATCGGCCACACCTCCGGCCTGGCCGTGCCGACCTACGTCATCGACGCACCGGGCGGAGGGGGCAAGATCCCGATCATGCCCAACTACCTGATTTCCTGGTCGACCAACAAGGTTGTCCTGCGAAACTACGAAGGCGTGATTACCACCTACTCCGAGCCGGACAGCTATCCCGCGATCGACTGCGACCGCAAGTGCGACGCCTGCAAGCTGGACCTCCCGACCTCCGACTCCTACGAGCACGACCCGGTGGGCATCAGCTCGCTGCTGGAAGGTCGCGAGGAAGACGACATCTCGCTGGTCCCGCAGGACAACGAGCGACTGTCCCGACGTGAGAGCGAAGGGGAGTAAATGAGAACCGCAACGATCGCGCCGTCCTGGATGCTGGCGATTGCCCTGATCGCCGGCGCCCTGCTGCCGGCGGTGGCAGCTGCCCAGGACCAGGAACCGCTTCGCGTCGCGCTGACGGGCAAATACCCGCCGTTCAGCTTCTACGACAGCCAGGGCAATCTGGTCGGCTACGACGTGGACGTCTCCCGGACGATATCCCAGCAGATGGGCAGGCCGCTTGAAATCGTTACCACTGAGTGGGACTTCATCCTGCCCGGTCTGCTGGCCGGAGAGTACGACGCGATCATCGGCTCGATGGCGATCACCGAGGAGCGGGCACAGAAAGTCCTGTTCTCGATCCCGTACTACACCTCGGGCGCTCAGCTGTTCCTCCAGCGCAGCAACCCCCACGACGTTTACAGCATATGGGAGGCAGAGGGCAAATCGCTGCGGCTGGGCGTGGTCCGGGGCGAAACCTACGAGACCTACCTGCGAAACCACCATCCGGGTATTGATATCCGGACCTACAAGTCATCCAACGACATCTTCCTGGATATGGAAACGGGGCAACTCGATGGTTTCGTGACCGATAAGCTGGTCGGGACGTATCAGGCCAGGCAGGCGGGCAGGCCGTTCGTATGGGTCGGCGATCTGCTTTACGAGGAGCAGATGGCCATCCCGGTGGTCAAATCGGACCCGGCGCTTCTGGGGGAGATCAACGCGGCCCTGCAGGAGATGCAGCGCAGCGGCAGGCTCAAGGAGATTTACGACAAGTGGTTCTCGGGCGGCGCGGTGCAGCGTGATACGGGGATCAGCTCTTCGACGATCGCCGAACTGTTGGCCAGGGGTTTTGCCACCACCCTGATGATTGCCGCCCTCTCGCTGTTGATCGGTTTTCTCCTGGCGGTTCCCGGCGGGGCGTTGTTGAATCGGCACAAGGGGGCCGGGTATTTCCTACTCCGATCCGTAACGGATTTCATCCGGGGCACGCCGGTTCTGATCCAATTGTTTTTCGTTTACTTCGGTCTGCCGCAGATCGGCAAGTTGCTGGAGGCCGCTTTCGGCTGGCAGGTGGATACGGGCCTGAGCCCGATTACCGCGGCGGTGGCTACATTGGCGGTCAATTCGGCGGCGTACATGTCGGAGGTAGTTCGGTCCGGCCTGATGAGTGTCGACCGCGGCCAGAAACTCGCCGGGCGGGCCCTGGGCCTGTCGAAGCTGCAGGTTTTCCGCCACATCGTCTGGCCCCAGGCGTTCCGCATCGCCATGCCCCCGCTGATGAACTCCGTGGTGGCGCTGATCAAGGATACGGCGCTGGTTTCGGTTCTGTCTGTCAATGAAGTGATCACAGCTGCCCAATCGATCATTTCTGTGAACTATGATCCGCTGTTTTACTACTTCGTTGTCGCCGGGATGTTCTTCGTGGTGACCTTCCCGCTGATGAAGCTGGCCGGGCGACTGGAACGCAAGATCCGAGAGAAGGGCTTTGCCCATGATTAACGTACAAGGCGTAAGCTACACCTACGGCGGGGGCGTGGAAGCTCTGCAGGATGTCGATCTGGAATTTCCGCCGGGTACGATCTCGGCGGTTCTGGGCGAATCCGGCTCGGGCAAGACGACCCTGCTGATGTGCTTGGGACGGTTCCGCCGGCCCATGGCCGGTTCGATCGAACTCGACGGCAAGAACATCTTCGACATGGAAGAGGCCGAGTACCGCCGACGCGTCGGTATCGTCTTTCAGAGGCTGTACTTATTCCCGCACATGACGGTGCGCCAGAACATGACGCTGGCGCCGGTCAAGGTCCTCGGGACCAGCCAGTCAGAGGCCCAGGCCATGGCCGATACCATGCTCGAGAAACTCAGCATCGGCGAGTTGGCCGACAGCTACCCGGCGCAGATTTCCGGCGGCCAGGCCCAGCGTGCGGCCATCGCCCGCGGGCTGATGCTCCGCCCGGAGTATATGCTACTGGATGAGCCGACCAGCGCACTGGATGCCAACACCACCGACGAGTTCGCCGCCTGGCTGGAGGAAATCAGCAGCGAGACGAATTTCGTCATCGTGACACACGACATCCTCTTCGCCCAGAAGGTCGCCAGCCAGGGAGTGTATCTCTCCGGCGGCAAAGTCCTCGATGCAGGGAGCATCGATACCATAATTCACCACGTTCGCGCAGGCGAACTTGTCCCCAACCCCAATGAGAAATGACACCTGAACCAGCACCCTCCCCCGATCTGAAAGACACCATCGAAATCTTCGGCGCATCGAAGATCCAGCACGGACAACTCAACCGGCGGATCTACCTGATGAAGCTGGACTACGAAGACGCAAACCAGATCGTCCCGGCCCTGGACGGCCTGGCGTTCGAGCACGGCTATACCAAGATCTTCGCCAAGGTCCCGCGGTTCGCCAAGGAGACCTTCGGCAACAACGGTTATGAAGTCGAGGCCCATATCCCCGAGTTCTACGAGGCCACCGAAGACGTCTACATGATGTGTCGGTATCTCGACCCGGCCCGGGCCGACGAAGGCGAAGCGGCCGAGAAGTACGAAGAGGTCCTCAAGGCCTCCAAGGATCGGCAGGGCGAAGGCGGTGAGTCGTTCCCCGACGACGTGGAGGTCCGCCTGTGCAAGCCCGAGGACGCCGAGCCACTGGCAGAGCTCTACGCCGAGGTCTTCCCGACCTACCCCTTCCCGATCGACCAGCCGTCGTATATCACCCAGACCATGGAAACCCACGTGCGGTATTTCGGCGTCTGGCGGGATGGCAAGATGATCGCCGCCTCCAGCAGCGAGATGGACCAGCCCGAGCTGAACACCGAGATGACGGACTTCGCGACCCTGCCCGACCAGCGCGGCGAGGGCCTGGCCACGGCACTGCTGGGTTTGATGGAAGAAGATGCCCGCCAGCTGGGCCTGCACGTCGGTTACACCATCGCCCGTTCGCCGTCGTTCGGGATGAACATCACCTTCGCGCGGATGGGCTACGAATACGCCGGCCGGCTGAAGAACAACACCAACATTTCCGGGCAGTTCGAGAGCATGAACGTCTGGTACAAGAAGCTCAAGGAGTAGAGTTTGCTGACAGGGCCCCTCGCAGCGTTTCTCCTGCCGGATTTGGGCCCGACGTGGACGCCGGTCCTGGCAGGGGTGTTGATATTCGTTCTCCGTGTCGTCGAGATGACGATCGACTCGTTCCGGTTGATCTTCATCATCCGGGGCAAGCGACTCCAGGCGGGGTTGTGCGGGTTTGTCGAGGCGGCGATCTTCATCACCGCCATCGCCCAGGTTCTCAAGGGCACGACGGGCATGGCGTCGATCCTGGGCTACTCGGGCGGCTTTGCGTTGGGCACGTACCTGGGCAGTCTGCTGGCGGGGCACTTCTCGTCGGACCACCTGCTGGTGCGCGTCATCAGCCGGCAGTACGCCGAGCAGATCCGCAAGAAGCTCCGGGAGGACGGCTTCGGCGTGACGACGATCATGGGCGAGGGTCTCCACGGGCCGCTTCCGATCCTCTTCGTGATCATCAAACGCAAGCAGGGCAAACGCGTGCTCAAGGACATTCGCGCCGTCCACGACAAGGCCCTGGTCGTCTCCGAACCGCTGCACCTGGCCGTAAACGCCTTCGTGCCCCGCACACGCCTGTCGATGGGCAACCGACGCTGAGCTACTTCGCCGGCCGGGCCCAGATCTGCAGATTGTCGATCCGCATGTAGCGATTGTTGATCGGCCGGGTGATGTAGAATCCCATACCCGTGACCTTCGAGAGGTCCGGGTCGGCCACTCGGGCGCCCATCGAAACCGCCTGCGGATCCAGACTGTACCATGCCACGCCGTCCAGCACGGTCCGCCAGCTGTACCAGTCCATCAACTGCCGCGTGTGGCCCGGTTCGGTGGTAATCCACGAACCGTCGGCCAGGCGGAACGCCAGGCCCACCGCGTGCGTGCTGATGCCGCTTCGCCCGATGAGGTAATCGAACCGCACCTCACAGCCGACCGGCGAGAGGTCCGCGACAAAGCCCTCGCACCAAGTGAACGTCCTGCCCTGGTTGCCGATCGACGGGAACGTCAGTTCGCCCGCAAGCTTCGAGTCATCCAGCGGTGAGCCCGCGGCTGCGGTGATCGACGGGTGGCCTGCCCGGTGCGTCCGCGACTGCCATTGGCCCAAGGACGCCTCGCCCTTCGACGCCGCCGGCAGGGGCAGGTTCTTCTCGGTGCGGAAGTCCTCGACGAACAGCTTGACGCCCTCGGCCCGGCGGAATGCGTCGACCTGGACGGGCCTGGACTGCCCGGAATCATTCTCCACGACAATCGAGTAGGTATACCATCGCCCCGGTTGTGTGGCGCGGTCGACGTACCCGGTCGCGTCGATCCCCAGCGTCGCGATCCGTTTGAACGGCGCATTTTCCTTCTCGCGCAGCCGCCGGCCCAGCAGGACGGTCCCGGCCGTCTCGGTACTCTGCTGCCAGGCCAGGCGGATCTGCTCGTCATCGCCGGTAAAGCGCCAGGTCAGGTGCTGGATATCCTCGGGGCGGTTGGGCATGCTCTGCGCATCCGACCAGGGCCCGGGCTGGCCGTCCACGACCGACCGGACGCGGTAGGTGTAGTTCTGGCCCGGCTGGATGTCGGTGTCCTCGAATCGCCAGGCGGGGCCGGCCA
Organism: Phycisphaerae bacterium; assembly: GCA_046541415.1. Taxonomy (GTDB): domain Bacteria; phylum Planctomycetota; class Phycisphaerae; order SM23-33; family SM23-33; genus CAZOVB01. Next base: position 18,971 of record JBKHDI010000002.1, read on the forward strand.
GTGTGGCGAAATCGTCGTTCCACGCCTCGCGTTGGGCCTTGCGGGCGATCTGGTAGGTCCGGTCGGTCATGAACGGCTCGGCCCAGTGGAGCACGATGCGTTTACCGTCGGCCCGGGCCAGCGACAGTTCGACGTGGCGCCCGAGGTGGTGGGGCACCTTGCCGGTTCGCAGATGCAGCTGGGCCAGGTGCAGGTCCTGCGGGCGGACGCGCTGTCCGTCTGCCTGGACGATCGACTGCATCGGGCCGGTGAAGTCGGGGTAGGGGCCCTCGATCGGTTCCGTGCCGCGCACGCCGACGACGGCGCCGCGCGGCATCATCTCGGCGGCGTGGACCATGTGGGCCCGGCCGTTGATGACCTCGATGTTCCAGTGGACGAACCGCGCGCCGAACAGAGGCCCAGCCGTGCTGCCCCCGCCGTGGCGGCCGTCATTGCGCATGCGGATGTCGGTGCGAATACAGGCAAATGGCAGGGCGCGGTGCGAATCCAACGTGCCGTGGTCCATATCCCCGGCCGACCAGACGCAACCGCTGGAAAGCCCCTCGATATTCAGGCCGTGGTGGACCTTGCTCTTGACGACGAAGCGCGTCCAGAGCACGTCGTGCGAACCATTGCGACAGAAGGTCGTGTGGTGGTTGTCCCGCCCGGTGACGGTGAAGCGGTCTACGGTGATGCATTTCGAAGCGGCCGTGCCGATGCCGTTATCCGTGTTGACGATCGTCACCCGCCGGGCCCAGCAGTCCCAGGCGTTCTCGAAGTAGATGCCGTTATACCCCGGGTTCATCAGATGCGCCGACAGCCGCGTCTGCGGAAAGCGGATGGTCAGGTCTTCCACGCCGGCGCCGACGACCAGCGGACCCGGGGTGGTCAACTCGCCCTGCCATGCGGCGCGGATGTCCGTCCGCAGCGGCTGGGCCAGCGTGATGGTCCGGCCGGAGACCTTCTCGATCTCCACCGGCCACTGCCATCTGTCGGTCTTGACGATTCCCTCGGCCTGGCGGGCCCAGGCGTAGCTCTTCGTGCCCGGGATGTCCCCGGCCAGGTGCGAGTAGAGGCTGAAGTCGCCCGGGTCGGCCAGTGTCAGCAGGACCTTTTGTCCCGCGCGCAGCCCGGAGGCGTCGGCCACGGTCAGCGTCTTCTGGCCTCGCTGGTGGGTCGAGGTGATCTTCGTCAGCTTCTTCGTCCCGTACCAGCCCTCGCGGTAGTTGCTTCTTCCGGCGAAGCGGTCCGGCTGGGACTCCGCCGGGACGATCCAGACCATCCCGCCCGACCACGACCAGGCCGATTTGCTGCCGCTGAAGTTCCGCCCGTAGGCCTTTTCCAGGGGCTTGGGAAACAGCAGGGTGGTCTTGTCCTGCCCGGCCCCGCGGAGCACGACGTTGTCATCGCGCAGGAAGATGGGGGTCTCGGCGCGGATGGTTCCTGGCGGCAGGAGCACGGCCCCGCCGCCGGCGTCGGCAGCGGCTTTCAGGGCCCGGGCGATCGCAGGTGCGTTGTCGGCCTTGCCGTCGGCGGTTACGCCGAAGTCGACCGCCTTGACCACCACGGGCCGATCGGGGATCGGCTGCTGTCCGTAGCGGTAACCGGCGAACGAGCAGTTGGGCACGTTGGGGTGCGTGTTCGGCTGGGCGGCGTACTGCTCCCAGAGCGGGGCTGTCTCGGGTCGGCCCTGCTGAGCAGCGGCGAAGCAACAGCCAATCGAAAGAACACTGAACAGACAGGCAATGTGAAGATACACGACGGGGCTCCTCTGGAAACTGAGGCTGACTCTACGTAGTCAAACTGTCGGGACGGCGTGGGGGTTCCGTGTTTCTCAGCCGTCGGCCCGCTGGCAGCGCAGCCAGCGTCCGTCGTCGTCGGCGACTTCGATCGGCGTGTGGATGTCGACGGCCTGGCCGGTCAGCACGTCGGTGACCCGGGTGTAGTCATACGGAAGTCGTGTGAAGCGGGCTTCGGCGGCGGGGCCTTCGTTGACCAGGAAGTAGTGGTCCGCCCCGTCGCAGGCCAGTCGGTATGCCACGGGCTGGCCCTCGCAGCGGTAGAACGGCTGAGCCCCGCCGAGCAGGATCTCCGCCAGCCTCTCCTGCCAGCTGGTGTGGCCCGGGCGGTAGCAGGCGCGGGCGGCCTCGTAGCCGACGATCACAGCCGAGCCATCGCCCAGACGGTTCTCCGTCACGGCGGGCTGGCCGTTGTGGTAGGTCTGCACCGCCTCGGCCGAGGTGAGCTTCAAATCGCAGGTGAAGCCCTCGATCTTCTCGCCGTCGATCAACCAGTCGGCGTTGTTGCCGCTGTACTGCAGGTCCTGCAACTCGGCCCCGAAGAGCGTCTCGAAGTCACTGCCGGCCCGGGTGTCCATCACCCGCCCGGTGTGGTCGTAGCAGCCGCCGGGCATGTCCATGACCACCCGCCCGCCGGCGCGGACGTAGTCGATCAGGACCGGCAGGTGCGAGAGCTTCAGGCCGATCACCGACGGCAGGAAGATGATCGGATACCGCCCGGCCAGGCCCGCTTCCAGGTCGCGTCCGGTCAGGTGCTCGAAGGGGATCGACGCGTCGATGCACGTCCGGGCGGCGCCGATGCGACCTTCCACGCCGCGGTACTTGAAGATGTCGCGTTGGCATTGGCTGATCGCTGCCCAGACCGCCTCGTTGTCGAAGTCGGTCAGGATGCCGACCTGCGGTTGCCTCCGGCCCGTCCAGAGTTCGTCCCGCAGCTGGTTGGCTGCCCTGGCGATCTGCCCGACGCGGATGGTTCGCTCGCAGACCTGTTCGTTGCGGTCCAGCAGCCCGTACTCGCCGCCCTCGAAGCCCGCCCGCCGGTGGTTCCACGCCCAGAGGCCCGCGCCCTTGCAGCCGGCGGCGAGGTAGCTCAACTGCAACTGGGTCATGATCCCGGCCGAGACGGTAACGCCCGGCTGCTCGTCGGCTACCCAGGGGTACAGTACGGCCTTGGTTCCGGACATCTGCTGGGGCCCGCCGGTCGACTCCCACGGGGCGGTCCAGCCACCCTTGTTCCAGTCGACCACGATCGCCGCCTGCATGTAGCCCGGCCGCGCGGTCTCGAAGGCCACCTCCTCGAAGTGCCAGCAAAAGTGAATCGACGGGTAGAAGCTGCCCGTGTCCTTCAGGGCCGAGGCGATCAGCTCCATGTCGGTCCCCCGGCTGGCGAAGGGCAGGAAGACGCCCATCTCCCCGCCGCTGCGGTGGGGCTGGTGCGGGTCGCGGTCGCTGACGCGCCGACAGAGTGCCTCGACGTACCTGCCCTTCATCTCCGCCTTGAATCGCAGCAGGTCGCCCACCCGGCCGTACTCGCGACCGGCGTTGACACCGTGCTTCTCGGCGACTTCTTCCCAACTCTCGAAGCCGTCATGCGTCGAGCTGACGCGGACCACGTCGGTGTTCCACGCGCGGTTGAGCTTGTCCAGGTCATCGTCGTACTGCTCGCGCAGCCATTCGATCCAGTCGTCGGTGGCCCAGTCGGGCAGTTTGGCATCGGCGCCGTAGGCCTTGGAACCACGGGCCTCGACGTTGGCCCCGAGGTGGAAGCCCGCCTGGGCCTCGACGTTCTTGGAGACCTCGCGTCTGCCGATCCGCGCGGCGAAGACCTGCTTCTGGTGTTCCACCATCGCCGGGTGCTGCCGGATCTCCGGCATCGCAAGGGATTTGTCGATTCCCAACTTGTCCAGCAGTTGGTCGGTAATCGGCTCCCAGCCGCCCTGGCCGTACCACCAGGGGTCCAGGCCCTCTTCCAGGGCCATCTGCTCCAGCTTCGCCTTGGGCCACTTGACCCCGCCGAGAAGCTGTTTGCATCCGGTGTAGCCGAGCTTCTTCATCGTCCGAAAGTGCTGCCGGATCGTCTGCTCGTCCATCTCGTCGCGGGCCAGCAGCACCACGCCGTAGGGCATGGGTGCGAGTTTGCGGAACTGTCTCTGTCGGTCGCTGTCGTTGCGGGCCAGGTATTGCTCGTACAGGAAGTCGTGGTCAGCCGGGCGGCTTGCGGGCGGCATGGGTACCTCGTCGGATGTCTCGTTGTTCGATGCTTGCCCCACATCGTCGGCGTGCGAGAAGTCCCCCAGCCTAGCGAATCACGCCGGCGAGTGGGCAGAAAAATCTGAGCGGGCCTGCGTTCCGGCCGTTTCGGTCGGCGGCCTGCTGTGTGTTGTTCGCAGTCCGCGACATGGCCGACTGTAGTGGCGAGATTGACCGAATTTGCCGCATCGTCCGGTTGACAGCCCCGCACGGGCGAGACAGAATACCTCCTGATCAGGGCCCGGTGAAAGAGGCACGCTTCTTGCCCGGGCCCTGTTTTTTCTGACTTTCCAGCTGACCTGACGAGGAGTTGACCGTTGCCCCTGGAATCTCTGACTGTTCTGTGTGACGGCGCCTGGCAGCTTCGCCGGACCGACCAGTCCGATCCGCCGGTCCCGGCCGTTGTGCCCGGCTGCGTCCATACCGACCTGCAGGCCGCCGGGATCCTCGAGGATCTCTGGTATCGCGACAACGAGAAAGACTTCCACTGGGTCTTCCAGGCCGACTGGACCTACACCCGCATGCTGGAGATCCCGGACGGGCTGCTCGAGCGGCGCCGCGTCGAACTGGTCTGTCACGGCCTGGACACGTTGGCGACGGTCTACCTCAACGACGTCGAGTTGGGCCGATGCGACAACATGTTCCGCACGTGGCGGTTCGACGTCCAAGAGCATCTCCGCCCCGGGGCCAATGAACTCCGCGTCGAGTTCGCTTCCCCGCTGGCGACGATGCAGGCCGGCGACGCGCAGCGCCACCGGGCCGGCTGGAACATCTACCACCCCGACTTCTTCGGCCGCAGCTATGTCCGCAAGATGGGCTGCGCATTCGGCTGGGACTGGGGCCCGATGGCCCCGACGGTCGGCATCTGGCGGTCGATGGAGCTTGTCGCCTCCGATGCAGCCATCGACGACATCCGCATCCGCCAGGATCACGGCGACAAGCAGGTGAACCTCAACGCGCAGGTCGCCGTCGACGGACCCGCCCACAGCGTCCGCGCCACGCTGCGATACGTCGGACAGGTCGTCGTCAGCCAGGTCGCCACCGCCGCGGCAACGGTCGAGCTGGACCTGCCTGTCGATCGGCCGCGTCTCTGGCAGCCCAACGGCCAGGGCGATCAGCCGCTCTACGATCTGCAGGTCGAACTGCTCGATGGCGCCGGGAACGTGCTGGACAGCCAGGCCCGCCGCATCGGCCTGCGGACCATCGAGCTGGTCCGCCGCAAGGACCAGTATGGCGAAAGTTTCCGCTTTGCCGTCAACGGGCGCGAGATCTTCGCCAAGGGCGCCAACTGGATCCCCTGCAGCGTCTTTCCCTCCTCGATCGAGGATGCGACCTACCGCCACCTGGTGGCCAGCATGGCCGATTCGGGCATGAACATGGTCCGCGTCTGGGGCGGGGGGATCTATGAGGACGAGCGGTTCTACGACTTCTGCGACGAGATGGGCATCCTGGTCTGGCAGGACTTCCTGTTCTCCTGCGGGACGTACCCGACCGACGAGGCCTTCCTGGCCAATGTCCGGGCCGAGGCGGTCGACAACGTCCGGCGCCTCCGCCACCGGGCGTGCCTGGCGCTGTGGTGCGGCAACAATGAGATCGAGCAGGGCATGGCCCGAAGCGGCTGGTCGGAGAACGGCATGGCCTGGGGGGAGTACGAGAAACTCTTCGACAAGCTCCTGCCCGACGTGGTGGCCGAGCACGACGGCCTGACGGCCTACTGGCCCAGCAGCGGTCACACGCCGGGCGAGAACCGCACCGACCCCTGGGACGAGACCTGCGGCGACGCCCACGCCTGGTCGGTCTGGTTCGGGGGCCAGCCCTTCGAGGCCCAGCGCGACTGGAACTACCGCTTCATGAGCGAGTTCGGCTTCCAGAGCTTCCCCGAGCCGCGCACCGTCGAGAGCTTCACCGCACCCCAAGACCGCCACCTGACCAGCTGGGTGATGGACTACCACCAGCGATCCGCCCCGGGCAACCAGACGATCTTCAAGTACCTGCTGGACTGGTTCTGCCCGCCGAAGGACTTCGATTCCTCCCTGTGGCTGACCCAGCTGACACAGGCCCTCTGCGTCCAGTACGCCGCCGACCACGCCAGACGCATCCAGGGACGCATGGACGGGCTGCTCTACTGGCAGCTCAACGATCTCTGGCCGGCGGCAACGTGGTCCTCGATCGACGCCTACGGCCGCTGGAAGGCGTTGCAGTATTTCGCCAAGCGGTTCTTCAGCCCCGTCCGCGTCAGCCTGCTGGAATCGCGCGAAGATTCTACCGCCAGGCTGTTCGTCTCGAACCACCTGCCCCGGGCTGCGGACCTGACGGTCTGCTGGCAGCTGACCGACTGCGCCGGGCGCGTGCTGGACGAGGGCAGTACCCCGGCCGCCGTCGAGGCACAGACGTGCGACGAGGTCCACACCATCGCCTGCGCCGAGGCCCGCCGGGCCGGCGGCAGCGCGCCGTTGCCCCTGGAGGTCCGCATGAACCCGCACCGCCCGCTCGAGGGCGACCGCGACCTGTTCGTCTGGGCCTGGGTGCTCGACAGCCAGGGCGTGGAACTGTCCCGCACGATAGCGATGTTCACCCGCCCCAAGCACATGCTTCTGCGTCGCCCGGAGATCGCCATCGACCTGGCCGAACTGGGCGACAACCGCTATGCCATCGACCTCCAGTCCGACGCGGTCAGCCCATGGACGCGCCTGGGCCTGCAGGACGCCGACGCGAAATTCAGCGACAACTTCCTGCACCTTTCGCCTTCGCTGGGCGCCCGGGTCATCTGCAGCCCGGCCGAGCCGATGAGCCTCCAGCAGGTCTCCGAGAAGCTCTTCTGCCAGCCGCTTGTAGACCTCTGGAGCTGACGGGCCCTGCTGAGACATGCGAATCGGCGCCGGGCGATGAAGTCCTGGCAGGAGCCGGGAACCGATCGCAGTCTGGATTGTCTTAACTGGGGTAACGAGCCCAAAAAGAGACCCGGATGATTCGATCGCCAAAGCCCGTCGTCGTCTTTGCCCTGCTGCTGGGCCTCTGCCTGCCGAGTGCGGGCCAGGACCCGCAGGCCCCGAAAGACCCCGCCCTGACCGAAGGGCCTCTGACGCATGTGGCCGGGCCGATCTCGAAGATCCTCGTGCTGCAGATCCGCGGCGGGAAGATCGCCCTGGACCGCGAGGTCTGGAACTCCCAGTCGATCCAGGACCAGACAGAGCAGCAGATCGAGCAGTTCAAGAAGAAGCTCATCGAGGCGGGTATGCCCGAAGACCAGGCCCGGGTCCAGGCGGAATATTCCGTGCAGAACCGGGGCGTGCGGATTCTTCTGCGCAAGCTGCAGCAGGAGATGCAGGCCACCCGCAGCGGCATGCGGCCGGCCGCCAAAGGCAGCCACCACACGCTGAGCAGCCAACACCTGGACGTCGAGATGGTTACCGGGGAGGACTTCCGCTTCACCGCCCGCGAGAACACAACCAACGCAGCCCATTTCGAGCTGGTCGAACGATTCGGCGACGTGACGATCCTCATCTCGCGCCTGCCGGCAGACTGGATCCTGATCCTCCGCCAGAGCGATGACGGCTTCGTCGTTTCCGAGCAGAAGGGCGACCAACTCGAGTACCGCAAGGCAGCGAGCTTCGCCGAGCTCTACCGGACGGATCGGGCATACGTGCGCGACCGCCTCCTGCCGGTCCTGTCCCACTACGGGGTGGCCATGGTCACGCCCGACAGCCCGGATGTCCGCAAGGTTCTGCTGGAAATGCTCGCCGATCCGGTCGACCAGGACGAGCGCGACGAGGTCCGCCAGCTGATCGCGGAGCTGGGCGGGGCGAAGTTCAAACTTCGCGAAGCTGCCGGCCAGAAGCTCAAGGCCAACTACGTCCGGTGGTTGGGGCTGATCCTCGCCGCCGCGGAAAACCCAGCCACGCCGGCAGAAGCGAAGGTCCGGCTGAACAAGCTCATCGCCGCCAATGCCGGCGAGCATCGCAACCGCCAGCTGGTCTGGCAGTTCGGCCTGGTTGACGATGCCGACTACCTCAAGTCGATCCTGCCGGACCTGGAAGGCGACGCTGCCCCGCTGGTCCGCAGCCGCCTGGAGAAGCTCGAAGCCAGCAAGCCGGCTGGCGGGCAGTAGGCGTATCCAGAGGCCTGACCGGGATCGGTCCGGTGCATGTTCAGATTGGATGAAACCGGCCAAGGGGTCTTTCGGACACTCCGGCCGAGGCCTACAATCTGTTGTGATTGCATGCCCGAACCATACGTGACAAGGAGCCCCCGATGATCCCGTCCGGCTGGAAGTGTTCTGCATGGTTCTCCGTGCTGCTGCTGGGTCTGGCTGGTTGCCAGTCGCGCCAGGCGCCTGTCGGCAGCGTGATTTTCCTGCACCCTGACGGGACGTCGTCGGCCAACTGGGCGGTCGGGCGCAACCTGCTGGTCGGTCCGGACGGCCAACTGCAGTGGGACCGCCTGCCGGTGATGGCCGTCTATCGCGGTCACATGGCAGACAGCCTGACGGCCACCAGCAACGGCGGGGCGACCACGCATGCCTACGGCGTGAAGGTATACTCCGACGCGTACGGCACGTGGGGCGGGCCGTTGGCATCGCCGATCCTGGACCGCAACGGCGCCTCTGCCAGCGTGGCCCGACAGGCCATTGCAGCCGGCCTGCCGGTGGGGCTGGTCCAGAGCGGCACGAGCACCGAACCGGGTACGGGCTGCTTTGTCACCTCCGTGCCCGATCGGGGCATGCACGAGGAGATCGCCGCCCAGCTGGTTGCCAGCGACGCCGATGTCATGCTCGGCGGGGGCGAGAAGTACTACCTGCCCGCCGGCACGAAAGGGCTGTACGGGCCCGGTGTCCGCAAGGACGGGCGGAACCTCATCGAAGAGGCCCGCCAGTTGGGCTACACCGTGGTCAGAACGCGGCAGGAGTTGATGGACGTCCCGGCCGATACCGAAAAGCTGCTGGGCATCTTCGCCGAGTATCACACGTTCAACGACAAGCCCGAGGAGGTCCTGGCCGAGCAGAACCTGCCGCTCTACTGGCCCGAGGCGCCGACGGTGGGGGAGATGACGCGGGTCGCCCTGCGGGTCCTGGAGGCGAAGAATAAGCGCTTCCTGCTGGTGATCGAGGAGGAGGGGACGGACAACTTCGGCAATAACAACAATGCCGTCGGCCTGCTGGAGGCGATGCGACGGGCGGATGAGGCGATCGGCATCTGTCGCGACTATGTGGAAAACAACCCGCGGACGCTGCTGCTGACTGCGGCCGACAGCGATGGGGGAGGCATGCGGCTGAGGGGCATCAAGACAGGCCCCGGCCGGGACGTGCCTGCAAAGCTCCCGCCGACCGACCGCAACGGTGCGCCGATCGACGGCGTGGGCGGGACGGGGACAGCCCCGTTTGTCGCCGCACCGGATCGGTTCGGCAAGCGCCTGCCGTTCGCGGTGACATGGGCGTCGCTGTCGGACGTCACCGGCGGGGTGCTGATCCGGGCAGAGGGCTTCAACAGCCGCCTGGTATCCGAGCCCGGCGACAACACGCAGATCGCGGAGATCATGCGAACCACACTGTTCGGCCCCGCGGCCGCTGGACCCGCCCAAACGGTCCCGCCTCCCCGCAAGCGTCCGGCAGAATGATCAGCCGGCCTGGCTCTGCTCGGGCACGAGGACGGTCAAGGACCGCGGGACGAGACGGTACTCCAGCCGGCCGGAGAGGCCCATCACCTCCCCGTCCAGGCCCACCTTGATCGACTCTTCCGGCGAGGTGACGGTGGCGCTGTCGGTGGTGTGGATGTGGATCTGCCGGCTATGGGCCATCAGGTTCAGCAGGTAGAACAGGCTCAGCCAGAACAGCCCGGCACGATTGCGGATATTGGCCCAGTAGATCACCAGCTTGCCGTCGTCCAGTTTGCTGCGTTGGGGCATGAGCGAAAGGGGTTTATCGGGCAGGTTGTTGCTGATCACCGCCAGCCAGGTCCGGCCGGTCAGCGACTCGCCCTGTGTCTCGATGCGCAACTGGTTCCGCCGCAGCGTGTGGTAGAGATACTCCAGCCGTCGGGGCAATTGGAATATGCCTCGCAGCAGGCCTCCTGAGCGGATTTCCTCGCGTTGTTCGGCCAGGCGGGGCACCAGGCCGATCGATGACTGGCAGAGGAAGACCTCGTCGTTCATCCGGGCGGTGTCGACGCGGATCGGTCGCCGGCGCTGCATGACCTGGATCGCCTCGCGCCAGTCCATGGGCAGTTGCAGGTCGCGGGCGAAGATGTTGATCGTGCCCATCGGCAGGACCATCAGGGCCATGTCGTTGTCCATCGCTGTCCGGGCTGCGTAGCGGACCGTTCCGTCGCCTCCGCCGACGACGAGGATCTCGGCGTCGCTTTCGGCGGCGGCCTGCATCGCCTCGGCGAGTTCTTCGCCTTCTCGACAGTCCACCTCGGCCTGCAGGCCGATCTGCTCGAGTCGGGTGCGGACTTCCGAGACCAGTTCATCCCGTTCCATCTTGATCACGCTGCCCCCGCGGCGGTTGATCACCGCGTAACATTTCGTGCCGGTCTGTTCTTGCATGTTTCTCTTTCGAATTCTTCTGGGGATGCTCCTGCCGGTCAGAAGCCACGGATGCCAGAGAATCGTATCCTTCTGACAGGATCCATGAGAGTATCCCTCGTTTTTGGTTCGGCCGGGGCAGGTATATACAATACATCGTCTGCAAAAAGTAGATAGCCGTTCTGCAAACAGGCGGACGCGGCTTGGTATACACGAATGAAAGGAGAATAGAGATGTTGTATTGGATGCTGGTCTTTTTCCTGATCGCGGTTGTCGCGGCCATCTTCGGCTTCGGCGGCATTGCTGCCGGTGCAGCCACGATCGCACAGGTACTGTTCTGGATCTTCCTGATCGTCTTTATCGTTTCGGTGGTTGTCGCCCTGGCAAGACGGGGTAAACAGGCCGCCTGAGCGGGAATACGAAGTGTAGCACACACAGGCTGACTCGTATCAGCCTGTGTTTTTTGGATTGCATGCTGGGGGGATTCTCTATCGCTTGTCGCGTTTTGTCTGACGTTAAAATAGGGGGCAGGCATCTGTGTTTGTGCGACAGGTGTGTATACAGTTCCTTGAACAGACGAAGCACACTCATAACCGGGTAAAGGTGAAAGGAAGACGCACATGGAAGCCAAGAGCGATAAAGACAGGCAGAAAGAGATCGACTCGCTGAAGAGCGACATCCAGGACCTTCGCAAGGACGTCAAGTCCCTGATGAGTACGTTGAAGGATGACGGCTCTGACAAGCTCAACGATCTGAAGGAACGGCTGGCGGCGACCTACAGCGAAAAGAAGGAAGCGGCGGGCAGGTCGCTTCGCTCGGCCCATGATCGCGTCCGAAGCAAGGCCGACAGTCTGCACAAGACTGCCGAGGAGCACCCTTTTACCACCGCCATCGTGGCCCTCTGCTCGGGTCTGATCGCAGGAGCCATGCTGGGCCATCGAAAATGAACAGGTTCCTGTCCTTTCTCAATGTGGCCCTGGACCTGGCAGCGGCCTATCGAAACCTGGAAAAGCCCCGCAAGCCGCGGATTGCCGCCGACATCATCCTGCTGGCCTTCTCCGGCATGCTGCTGCTGACGTTCCTGGGCTTCTCGATAGCGGCGGTGTTTCTGGCTTTGGCGGCTACGTTGTCCGAGCCGATCGCTGCGCTGCTTACCGGCGTCGGCGCCTTGGCCGTCGCGGTGATCGCCTTCGCTGCCTCCCGCTGGGTCATGCAGGACCGTACAGACTGAACACCCAATTCATTACTCGCTTCTACACGCAACCATCCAGGAAAGGAGAAAACATGAAAGCTTTCTGGAAACGTATTGGAATCGGACTGATGACCGCGATATTCGCGGCCGGCACCGTCTCGACCCTGTCCATGGCAGGTTGTGACGACGACGACGATCCCGTCGAAGACGCCGCCGACGAACTCGAAGAAGAAACCGATTGAGCATCTGCTTTGAGTCAGGCGGTTGAGTCCGTCTGAATCAAGACAGTGCACAGCCGAGGCGCCGACATTCTTGTCGACGCCTCGGCTTATTTCTTGCCAGCAGTCTCCCGCTGCGGTTCAATCAGAACCTCGAACCGCTAGCGAGGAAATCATGGAATCGGATCTTGAGGTTTTCGGCGACATCACGAGTTTCAGGCGCCCCAGCCGGCTGCTCTACCACTTCAACTGCACCGAGGACCTGAAACGCAGGTTGCAGGACCACATCGGCCAGGAAGACTTCGCCGAGCACTTCGGGATGTTTCGGCCGGTGCACCTGTCCCCGAAAGCGCCGCCAGAGGCCCCCCGGCCGGACTTCTCGGTTTACTACAACCTGGACGAACTGCCGGCCGGGACCACCATCAACTCCGATGGCGTGGCCGTCGTGCCCAGCGGGTTCTACCACTTCACCGGGTTCGTCTCCCCGCTTGCCAACGCCACCAGCCTGCAGCAGATCGAGCAGTTCCCGATCCGCCGGATGGCCGGGTGGGACGTGTCCCACTACGAGCAGATCGTCCGACAGGCCCACGCGGCAGGACGCGTTGTGACCACCTGGGCAGGCCACATGTACGAGACGGCCTGGCAGATCCGCGGCTATGAGGCGTTCCTGATGGACCTGCTGGAAAGGCCCGCCTGGGCCGAGTCACTGCTGGATCGCATCGCCGCCAACAACCTCTTTCGCGCCCAGGCCGCCGCTGCCGCCGGTGCCGATGCCCTCCACTGCGGCGACGACATCGCCAGCCAGAAAGCCCTGATGTTCTCGCCCGAGATCTGGCGACGCTTCATGCTCTCGCGGTGGTCGGCCGTCTGGGCCGCTGCCAAGAAAATCAAGCCGGACATCCGCATCCACTACCACAGCGACGGCGACATCCTGGAGATCGTGCCCGAACTGGTCGCCGCCGGCGTGGATATCCTCAACCCGGTCCAGCCCGAGTGTCTCGACGCCACTGCCATCTACGCCCGATTCGCCGGCCGACTGGCCATGGACGGGCTGATCGGCACGCAGTCGACCATGCCCTTCGGCTCAGCCGACGATGTCCGCCGGCGGGTCCGAGAATGTGTCGAGACCTACGGCCGATCCGGCGGGCTGATCCTCTCGCCGACGCACATCCTGGAACCCGAAGTGCCCATCGCCAACATCGAAGCCTTCGTCGAAGCCTGTAGAGAATACACCCAGTAGGGGCCCGCATATGCCCGCAGACCAGACCGACAGCAACCTCATCCGCCCCGGCTACCAGCAGCGCTCAGGGGCCCGCGACGACCCTCGCATGGACTGGTGGCGCGAGGCGAAATTCGGCCTGTTCATCCACTGGGGCCTCTACGCCCAGGACCCGGGCAGGTGGTCGGAATATCCCGATACCGTGACGCACCACTGGACCGGCGAATGGATCCAGCACGTCAAGCGGATCCCCAGGGACCAATACGTCCGCTGGGCCGAGACGTTCGACCCCCGCGGCTTCGACGCCGACGCGTGGGTTCGCCTGGCCGCCCAGACCGGACAGAAATACATCGTCATCACCGCCAAGCACCACGACGGGTTCTGCCTGTTCAAGACCGGAACGACGGACTTCAACGTTGTCGATGCTTCGCCGTTCGGGCGGGACATCATCGCCGAGCTGGCCGAGGCCTGCCGCCGCCAGTCCATGCCCTTCGGCCTCTACTACTCCCAGGCCCAGGACTGGCACGACCCGGACGGGCTGGGCAACGACTGGGACGACGACCCGCAGGCCCGGGACTTCCAGGCCTATCTCGACCGCACGTGCAAGCCGCAACTGGTCGAACTGCTGAACAACTACGGCCAGATCGCGGTGGTCTGGTTCGACACGCCGATGTCCATGACGGCTGAGCAGTCGCAGCAACTGGTCGACCTGGTCCACAAGCATCAGCCGCGTTGCCTGGTCTGCGGGCGGATCGGCAACGGCCTGGGCGACTACACCAGCTACCGGGACAACAAGTTCGCTTCGGGCCCGGTTGATTTCGACTTCGAGACGCCGATGACGATGAACCGCACGTGGGGGTACGTCGAGGCGGACAAGGCCTTCGTCCCTGCCCCGGAACTGCTGCGCAAGCTGATCGAGACGGCCAGCCGGGGAGGCAACCTGCTCTGCAACGTCGGGCCTGACGAGATGGGGCTGATCCCGGACGGCAACCGCAGGCCCCTGTTGGAAGCGGGCCGCTGGCTGGCCCGCAACGGCGAGTCGATCTACGCCAGCGGCCCAGCTGAGTTGACCGGCGACTACTCGCTGCTCTGGACGCGCCGAGAGGGCAAGGTGTACCTGCACCTGCTCAGCTGGCCGATTACCGGGCAGGTGGATCTGCCCGATGCGGTGGCCGGGGTTGAGTCAGTCCGCCTGCTCTGGCCGACGGCGCAGGTGCCGGTCCGCTCAGAGTCCGGCCGGTCGATGATCCGCCTGGACCCGGCCTGGCGAAGCGCGCTGCCTCTGGTGATGGAGCTGTCGATCGACTGAAACAGCCCGGCTGGCGGGGGCAGAAAAAAAGGAACGGGCAGGCGATTCGGGAACCGCCAGCCCGCCCTTCACAGAGGAGGACTTCTGTAGGGATGATCAGACGTTCTTGTCCTCTCGCTTCTTGTTTCTCTTGCGCTTGGCGGGCCTGAGCAGGGCTGCTCCACCCAGCCCCAGCAGCGACAGCGTCGCCGGCTCGGGGATGACGGTATAGGCTGTGACCATGTCGGTGGCCAGTTCGTCAAGACCCTGCTGGGTGAAGTGCGTGTAGTCGCTTCCGAGTTGGCTGACGTCGGTATCGACGAGGACCGCCCAGGGATCGCCGGCGGCCACCGCGGCCTGTTTGGCCTGGATGATCGGGGTGTAATCCATCTCACCGTAGGGCGTGTTGTAGTCACTGATCGGGTAGGTGATGTCCGGGTCGTCGCCCAGGGTCGTCTCGCCAATGATGATGGGCAGATTCGCTGCGCCGGTTTCTCCCCGGACGGCGGCGATCAGGTCCTTGAGGTAGACGTCGTAGTTGTTGGCTGCCTCCGGTTGGGGCGGCGGGGCCAGGCCGGCGTGGATATTGCTTGCCTTGGCGTCCTGTTCGCCCTGCATCCAGAACATGGCCCGGATGACGGGCGTGTCGCCGTTGGCGCGGATATCGGTCAGGGTTGCATCGAGTTTGACGACCAGGTCGGCATACATCTGTCCCGGAACAGAGGGATGCCACGACGGTCGAACCGTGTAGCCCGGGTGCAGCGACGTGCCTCCGCGGCTGTGGTGGACGTAGACGTGGTTGCTGCCGCCGATGATGCTGTCCACGGCGGTCGGGATCGGTCCGGTGGTCCCGGTGTCTTTGTTGACCAGTCCGTCGGCGTTGGACTGGCCGGCGACGATCCAGACGTTGACCTCCCCGGCCTTGGCGCCGGCAGCCAGAAACAGCAGGACAAGCGAGAGAGTGGAGAGAGGAATTGTAAGTCTCATGATGTTGTACTCCGTTGCCGCCGCGGCCGGGCCCTCCTTATCGGAACCGGCCGCGACGGCTTGTCCTCAGGACCCGCTATTTCCGACGACGACGCCGCAGCACCGCCAGGCCGCCGACAGCCAGCAGGCCCATCGACGCCGGCTCGGGGACAGCGTACGCTTCGAAGGTGTTAACATAGATGTTGCCGCCGCTTGGGGAAATTGCCAAGCCCATGCCTGTGATGTCATCCATGTCAGCCAAAGTCGTCGTGGCCCCGTCAGAAACCAACGATGCCGTGGCCAAATTGAATTCCGACCAGGTAGTCGCCGCCAGATCATCCTTGGTATAAGCCAGCTCGTCAAAGAGGCCAGGATTGGCGGCAAGAGTCGCTGAAACGTACACCGTGCCCGCGTTCTCGATGAGGCCTCGCCAGTTGTCTCCGATCGACAAGCTGCCTTGACGATTCAACCTGATAGCCAGATCGTCCCCGTCCATTCCGTCAAACGTATAGCTTCCGCCGGTCGACCAGAGCATGGCGTGCTCTGAAGTACCAGGATCGCCCCAGGCAGACCCAAAGTAAATTCCCTCTTGATCCTCCACGTTCCATCTGGCCGGCCCATTGATGTCATACCCATACTCAAGCTGCCCTCCCACATAGCTGTTTTCCCCCACAACAAGTGGGGTGTCGTGGGCCAGACCATGATTCTCAAATTCGATGACCATATCGGCAGCGGCCGATCCCATCGCTACAGTCAATATGCAAACCAGCGCAATGCTCATTTTCCTCATCGTTTTCTCCTGTAACTAAATGCCAGCCCCAAAATCGCCCGTTCGGGCAAGAGGGCGGAAATGCGAGCGACCCACGCGGGCCGGTCCCGGCCAAAATGGGAAGCTATTCCCGATTCGGCTGTTGTCAGAATACACGAAGGAGGTTACGATCAGGCGTATAAACGTTACGATGGTTCGTATTCCTGCAGTTGGTTTCTCACCGCCCATGCCTTCACCCAAGCAAGTCGCTTTGCTGATCGAGACCGCCACGATCACCGGACGGACGATCCTTCGCGGAATCGGTCGGTTCCTGCAGACCCGCCAGACGTGGCAGTGCTTCATCGCGCCGGGCATGAGCGACCGATTTCCTGCCGGCCTGGGCGACTGGCGCGGCGATGGGGTCCTGGCCACGGTCTCAACAAAACAGTTGGCCGACGAACTGCTGCAGCGGGATCTGCCGGTGGTGGACCTGACGGGCCTGCTGGACGAGTCGCCGTTCCCGCGTGTCCTGGCCGATGACAGGCAGGTAGGGCGCCTGGCGGCGGAAGATTTTCTCCAGCGAGGCCATCGCAACTTCGGATACTTCGGCGTGCCGGATGAACGCTACTCCCGCCTCCGCCAGGCCGGCTACGTCGACCGCCTGGCCGAAGAAGGTTTCGCCGTGTCGATCAACCGCAAAGACCCGCTCCAGGGGCGCAACGACTGGCGATGGTGGCGGCGCCAGACCGAGTCCTGGCTGGGCTCGCTGCAGTTCCCCGTCGCCGTGCTGGCCTGCAACGACAACCAGGGACGGACCCTGACCAACGTCTGCAACAACCTGGGCATCCGGATCCCCGAGGACATCAGCCTCATCGGCGTCGACAACGACGAAGCCATGTGCGATCTTTGTCACCCGCCGCTTTCCAGCGTCGAGAAGGACGACGAAGTCCGGGGCTTCCAGGCCGCCGTCATGCTCCAGCAGATGATGGACGGCCAGCCGCCGGAGCCCAGGGAATTGACCATCGCCCCCCGCAGCGTGGTGACCAGACCCTCCTCGGAGCTGCTGGCGGTGGACGACCCGGAAGTCGCCGACGCCCTGCGTTTCATCCGCTCCCACGCCGGCTCGCCCATCCGGGTAGCCGACATCCTCCGTCACGTGCCGATCTCCCGCAGCAGCCTGGAAAAACGCTTCGTCCGCGCCATCGGGCGCCTTCCGGCCGAGGAAATCCGTCGCGTCCACCTGAGTCGCGCCAAGCAGTTGCTGGCCCGTTCGGACATGACCATGGCCGAGGTCGCCCGCCGCAGCGGGTTCGCCTCGGCCAAGAGCCTCAGCGACATCTTCTCTCGCCACGAGGGGATAACCGCATCGGAGTTTCGCCGCCAGCACATGATCCGCTGACCCGGCGGGTTCTAGTGGCCGCTGGAGTTGCTGCGATACTGTCTCGGGGTGCAGTTGCGCCTGCGTTTGAACTGGCGGTTGAAGTGCGAAAGGTTGCCGAACCCGCAGGCCAGGGCCACTTCGAGGATGCGCTGGTCGGTGGTCTCCAGCAGGCGGCAGGCCCGGCGGATGCGCCACTCGTTGAGATAGTCGATGAAGCTCATCCCGGTCATGCGGCGGAAGAATCGCGTGAATGCGGGCACGGAGAGGTGCACGCAGGCCGCCGCGTCGGACAGGGCGATCGGCTCGCTGCTGCGCTGCTGGACCAGTTCGAGCACAGCCGTCAGCCGCTCGTGGTCGATCTGGTTGGCCTCGGACCGCTGCTGCGGGTCATTCAGCGTCTGGGCCTCGATCGCCCCCAGGCGGGCCAGTACGTCCCACAGGCCCAGCAGGCGGCGGGCGGGGGGCAGCTGGGCCAGGGCGAACAGGTCCTTGGCCAGCGGTTCGGCATCGGCGGGCGACCAGTGCAGCCCCTGGTTCGAGCGGTCCAGCAGGCGCCGGACCTGCGCCATCTCGGGCCGGGCCAGCAACTCCAGGCCCAGCGCCTGGCGACTGAACAGGACCACCAAAAACTGCGACTGGTCCGGGCCTTCGGGCACGTCGGCCATGGGCGACCAGCCGTGGGGCAGGTTCGGGCCCGACAGCGTCAGGTCCAGGCCCGTAACAGCCCGGAAGTCCGACCCGATCAGCCGATAGCCGGCAGCGCCGCGGAGCAGGACCAGTTCGTACATCTGGTGGTAATGGCAGTACACGTCCGGCCTGCCGGTCCGGCGCTCGACGTGAAGGAAATCGGGCTCTTCCGGCTGGGCCCCGCCGGGCCAGGCGATCGGAACGTGCATGTCGGATGGATTTGTCATATGATCCGATCGTACCAAAAAATGGATCGACATGTCGGAGTAATGCAGGTAGAAGCTGTCAGATAATGCTATCTGACACGAAACGTCTCTTTCTCAGTTCCGCAAGGAGTTGTCATGCAAATTGGTATCGCTGTGGTGGATATTACGCCCGAACCGGGCGTGGAGTTGTCTGGTGGGGCGTTCGGCCCGGCAGAGTCCGTCGGGCACCCGCTGGAGGCCAAGGTCCTGCTCTGCCTGCAGGGCGCCAAGCGGATCTGCCTGATCAGCTGCGACCTGCTGGGCTTCTCTTCGCGCCTGGCCGACCGCATCCGCCGGAAGGTCAGTCTGGCCGCCGACGTGCCCTTCGACGCGGTCTGCCTGACGGCCACGCATACCCACGGCGCGCCGGGAACGGTTTTCCTGCGACGTTGGGGGGCGGTCGACGAAGCGTATTGCGACCGCCTGGTCGAGCAGATCGGCCAAGCGGCCGCCGAGGCCGCCGACTCGGTCCAGACGGCCCGGCTGGAATGGGCCGCCACCCAGCTGCAGGGCGTTGCGACCATCCGGACCGGTTCCGACAAGGCCCAGTCTTTCGACCAGCTGATTGCGCTTCGATGGACCGGGGAGGACGGCAAGGCCCTGGCGGTGGTGGTCAACTTCGCCTGCCACCCGGTCAACCTGCACTCCAGCGGACAGATCACAGCCGACTTCCCGCACTACCTCCAGCAGCAGATCCGCAGCCAGCTCCAGGCCGAATCTCTGCCCGTGCTCTACCTCAACAGCGCCGCCGGGGATGTCAACCCTTCCAACTTCCAGCCGGGCCAGCCCAGCCAGGACGCCGCCGAGCAGACCGGCAGCCGCATCGCCCAAGCCGCCCTGGCCGCGCTGGCTGAAGCCGAAACGGCAGAACAACCCGAACTGGCCTTCTGCTGCCTCGATACCTCCCTGCCCCTGGCGCCGCTGCCGGATGCGACCGAACTGCAGAAGATCCTCGCAGAGCGAACGGCCAAGCTCGAAGGCATCCAGCCGGACCCGACCGATTGGACCTGGACGCAGCACCAGGCGGCGATCGACTGGGCCCGGGCCGCAATCGAGGCCGTCGAGAAGGGATCTGCAGGCAAGGCCCTGCCGGTCACGCTGCAGGCCCTGCAGCTGGGCCCGGTTCGACTGGTGGCCGTGCCGGGCGAAATCTTCAGCGCCATCGGACGACAGATCGCCGATTTCCTGCCCGATCAGCCCGTGCTGCCGGTGGCCCTGGCCAACGGTTGCGTCGGCTACCTGCCCGACGAGCAGGCCTACCAGGCCCAGCGATACGAGGCCGTCCACTGCCCCCGCTACCTGGGCCTGCAGATGTTCCAGCCCAATGTCGGCAAGGTGCTTGTCGAGGCCTGCCGCAGCCTGCTGACCCAACTGGGCCACATGCACGCCAACCCGGTCAGCCGCCAGCTCTGGGGCGAAAGCTGCAGCCTCATCGTCGGCGGCGGCCAGGCCCACAAAAGACCCGTGAAATACATGTACCGCGGCGGGCCCGCCTTCGCCGTCCGCGCCAAGGGCAGCCGCTTCTGGGATGCCGACGGACGGGAATACATCGACTACCTGTTGAGCTACGGGCCGATCGTCATCGGCCATTGCGACCCGCGCGTCAATGCCGCCGTCCGCAGGCAGATGGATGATTCGGGTACGGTCTTCAGCGTCGAGCACCCCCTGGCGATCGAGATGGCCCGGACGCTCTGCGAACTGATCCCCGCGGCCGAGATGGTCATGTATTTCCTCGGCGGCTCGGCTGCCACACTGGGGGCCGTCCGCGTCGCCCGCGCTCACACCGGGCGCGAGGAGATCATCCGCTGCGGCTACCACGGCTGGTACGATGCCTTCCCGCCCCTTCCTGCCGGCGTGGCCCGGACAAGCCGCAGCCACATGCATGCGGCGCCTTACAACGACGCGGCCTCGCTGGAACAGCTGCTCTGCGAACACCGCGGGAAAATCGCCGGCGTGATCGTCGAGTCGGTCCAGGGCGACGGGCCCAGGGACGGCTACTTCGACAAGGTCCGGAAACTATGCGACGAGCACGGGGCGGTTTTCATCCTCGACGAGGTCAAGACCGGCTTCCGCTTCGACCTGGGCGGGGCCCAGAAGCGGTTCGGCATCGAGCCGGACCTGGCCTGCTTCGGCAAGGCGATGTGCAACGGCTATCCCGGCAGCGTGCTGGTCGGACGGCGCGAAGTGATGGAAGACCGGACCGATACCTTCCTGGCCGCCACATTCCACTCCGACGCACTCTCGCTGGCCGCGGCGAGCGAGACCATCTCCATCCTCAAGCAGGAAGACGGGATCGGCCACTTCCAGCGGCTGGGCACGCGGCTGATCGAAGGCTGCAACGACATCTTCGCCGAGACGTCGCTGCCGATGCGGATCGGCGGTTTCGCCGCCATGCCCGACCCGGCCGAGAACGGGACCGACCACCCGGACAATCCCGTCCCGCCCGCGTGGCAGGGACAGGTCTTCGGCGCGTTCTTCGGCGCGATGCAGAGGCGCGGCATTTACGTGACGGGCCACCCGTGGTTCCTGAGCCTGGCCCACAACGAGGCCGACATCGACCAGACGCTCGACGCTGCCCGCGCATCGGCCCTGGAAGCGCGCGACGAACTGACCCGCTGTTTCGGTGCCGGTATTTCGGCCAGGTCGGCCGTCTGACCGGCCCGAGCGGCCTGATTTGCGAGGTGTAGATCTCCTGTCGGGGCCATTGCTGAGGCGCGCCCTGCCCGTGAAGACGGGTGGGTGCTCTGCCAGAGATGACGGGAGATGCGATCGATGCCAAGCGGACCACGCTATGGTGGGTCGTCTCGGTGTGCTGCACATCCTGGCCGTGGCGGCGGTGGATTACTTCACGCCCCTGCGCCATGGCGAGGACCGGGCGGATGTCGCCCTGCGAACCCAGGGTGTATATCAGGATGCGCACAACAGGGTATGGTACCGGACGGGCAGGGGGCGGGACAAAAACAAAGGCCCCCGGAATACGGGATCCCGGGGGCCTGGGGTTTGACGGATCGGGCTGTCTCAGCGCTGGGCGAAGGGGACGTAGCCGTAGGGCAGTTGCAGGATGAAGCAGGCGATGGCCGTGCCGTATGTCGTGCCGATGTTGTCGCCGTTCCAGCTGCCGTCGAGGCCCTTGGTCTTCAGCAGGTGGGCGGAGATGGCCTTGTAGTACTTTTTCCACTGGTCGCCGCCTTGGACGTACTCGACCTGCGACATGTAGAACTGGGTGTAGAAGTAGTACCCGCCGTATCCGCCGCCGGGGGTCGGGTGGACCTTGCCGCGGACGTACTTGACGAGTTTCTCGACCATGCGGGCCTCTTCGCCGTCGCGGCCGCCTGCGGAGCGGTCGTAAATGCCCGCCGAATAGAAGCACGCGATGGCAGCGGCGGAAATGGCCGGGCGCGACCCGCCGCGGCTGGTCGCCGAGTAGCAGATTCCGCCGTCGTCCATCTGGCAGAACTTGAGGTACTGCACCGCGCGGGTGATCACGTCGTTGGGGATCTTGATCCCGCCGGTCCGGGCCGCACGAATCGCCTGCAGTTGGGTGACCGTCACCGAACCTTCGTCACGCGTATAGTCCGTTGGTCCGTAGTACCATCCGCCGCCGGGGCTCTGGCCGGTCTTGCGGGACTGGGCCTTTTTGATCACTTCCACGGCCCGGTCGAGGACTTTCCTGAGACGGGCCTCGTGCTCCTTGTTCAGCTCCGTGCCGTAGCAGCTGGCCAGGAACAGTGTGCCGAACCCGTGGCCGTACATCGTCCGGCTGCCGGACTGGGAGATCAGGCCCTCGTCGGAGGCCTCGGCGATCTTGATCAGGTAGAGCATGGCCTTGCGGACTTCGCGGGCGTAGGGGCCGGACTCCGGCGTGGACCCGCCCGCCATGAAGGCCAGACCCGACAGGGCGGTCATCACCGCCGGATAGCTGCCGTAACTGCCGTTGTTCAGCCAGCTTCCGTCGGGTCTCTGGGCGGAGGCAAGGTACTTGAGCCCGTGATTAACGGCCGCGACGACCTCGGGGCTCATCTCCTCGGGCAGGTTGCTGGTCGGCGCGGTCGTCGCGCCCACGTCCTGCTGGGCCTGGGCGGTCGGGGCGGTGGGGACGATCAGCCCGGCAACCGCGGCCGAGATGGCCAGCGTGCGCAGAGGGGTCAGCCAGGATATCCGGTTGGCTTGCATAGGTTCGATCTCCATGGGTACGGATGCATCGCGGTGTACACCCTCTTTGTCGGGCCCGCGGGCGGGAAAGTTCCCCGAATCTTCGGATCATTTCCCGATTTCACTCGTCTGGAGTATACTGGAGACGCCCCGTGCCAGACCAGAGATTCGGTTGCTAGGCCGGGGGATCGTCCAGGAGTTTTTCGTCTGCCAGAGGAGAATGTTCGTGCCCAAGCGATTTTGCGTCGTGCTGGTTGTCTCATTGCTTCTGCTCCAATCTGCCGGGCAAGGGGCCCCGCAGCCCCAGGCCGAGCCGGAATACGCCCGCCTCTGGCGGTTGCAAAAGTGGGCCTCGCCGAACGCAGAGTCGTTGGTCGAACTGCAAATTGCTCTGGTCGCCGGCCAGGACGATGCGGTGGCGTTTCTTCGAAACCAGCTGCACCAGCCTGTGGACCGCCAGCGTTTCCAGAATCTGCTGGAGCAACTGGGCGATCGAGATTTTCGGGTAAGACAGCGCACCGTTCAACATATGGTCGAGATGGGCGTCGCCATTCGCGGCGTGGTCGTCGACGCCCTGGAATCGGCCAGGGATCCGGAGGTCAAGGCCCGGCTGGAACTGGTCCGCAAGGAGTTGGCCGGCGGGCAGGCATGGCAGGAGCACCTGATACAGGCGCAGGTGGCGTGCATGGTCCTGGGCGAAATCGCCACCCCGGCGGCGCGGGAGTTGCTGACGGACCTGCAAGGTTATTGGGATGGTCCTTCTGCCAGGTTGGCCGCCATTAAGCTCAGCAGTCTGCTGGCTCAGCAGTATGAGCAGGCTCTCAAACGACAGTTGGCGGCGATTCTGGATGGTCAGGCAGATCTGGCCAGCCAGGCCGGCACAGAAGCGCGCAAGCTTCTGAAGGACCAGAAACTCGGGCCCGACGACGAGGCGCTCGTCCTGCGTGTGTCCGAAACCCAGCGGGAAAGGGCCAGGAAGTTGGCCGAGGCCCTGGCGGCCGGACAGAGCGGAACGCAACTGGCCCTGGAGATCTGGGCCTATCTGCACCTGCCGGCCAAAGCGGTAGCCCACCTGCCTGCGGATTCCGATGATCCCCGCATCCAAGCTGCCCGCAAGTGGATCCGAAGCGGTCGGGAGAAGAAGCTGGATCGCGACACCTACCTCAAGACCGCCCAACTGCTGCTGGCCATGGAGGATGAGTCCGAGCCAGTTCTCGTAATCCTCCGCCATCTGGCGGTCAGTGAAATCATCAGTGGCGCGCGGGACAGCGGGGCGTTGGGCCAAGCCGATCAGAACAATCCACTTATGGCCCTGAGCCAGGTCAGCCAGGCCAAGGCGATCGCTGCCAGGGCACGACTGACCGGCTGGCGGGACCTGCTGGGCGGCGTGGATCTCAAGCAGACGGTCCGCGCGGGTGACTGGACGGCGGGGGACAGAGGCTGGTCGCTGGCGAAGGGGGATTTCGGTCTGGTCGAGCTGCCGGGCAAGCTGGAGGCCGATTACACGCTCCGGATCAGCCTGATCCGCACAGAAGGCAAGGACGGGATCTACATCGCGTTTCCGGTCGGAAAGGCGAGTTTGAACCTGAACCTCAGCGGCTGGGAGGGCAAGGCCACGGGCCTGGAGTGGATCGGCGGCCAGGAGGCCATCAGCGGTCCGGCGAAGGTCATGCCCGGCGCTCTGGCCAACAACGTCTCTCACCGCGTGCAGATAGAGGTTGACGTCGACGGCGACGCAGCCGAGGTGAAGGTCTCTCTGGACGGGAATGAGATTCTCTCCTACAAGGGTCAGCAGGACCAGATGGAGGCGGCCAAGCACGCCTGGGCCCGCAAGGAAATGTCGGCGGTGGCCCTGGGGGCCCACCAGTCGGCGGTGCTGTTCCAGTCGGTGATAGTCGACCAGCCCGAGCCGCCTGCCAGGGAGCCGGCCCAGGCGGACGGATCGGACGATCAGTAAGAGTCAGCCGTCAGGCGCGTCAGGCGCCCGGAGAAGCCTGAGAATTGGAAGGTCAGTTCAGCCCGCAGGTTGCCCTGGCTGCCGGTGATCTCTGTGGTCAGGTGCAGCAGGACCGGGTCGGCCTCGATATCCAGCTTCGTTTCGACAAAGCGGATCTCCTGCAGCATGCCCAGGGCCTCCCGGGCGATCCTTCGCTGCTGGAGGAAGCGATCGATCCCCAATGATTCGAGGAGTTGTTCGGGCATGGCCTGGCTGGCGGCGGCGTCCGAGCCTGTCAGATAGTAGGCCAGCAGCTTCCGCGACTGGGCCCGGTAGGCGCTGTCGTCGATGGGCCTGGACTTGTAGCCTTCCAGCGGACCGGAGTCGGGGATCAGGCCGGTGATCTTCTCGCCGTAAGAGGTGAAGGTGAACTTGACCCGACCGCTGCGCAGGGCCTCTGCGTGCTCGGAGGCGGCGTGCATCCAGGCGGCCAGGACCGGCAGGTCCACGCGCTTCTGCAACTCGGGCGACATCCTGTCCAGCAGGGCCTGCGGGTTGCCTGCCAAAATCGCCTCGTTGACCTGGGCGGCGGTCTTGTCCTCGGCCGTGCTGCCCATCAGCCAGAGCACCGCGCCGATCCCGAGCAGCAGCAACAGCAGCACGAGCAGAGGCAGGAGAATCGCCGGGAGCGAAGACTTCTGCTGCTCAACGCCGTGCCAGTCCAGTCCGGGCATGGTGGGGTATCCTGGGCGAGTTAGTCGGCGGCGGTCTCGGCCGAGAGGTCTTCAGACCGCTCGATCAATTGTTCGGGCGTGGTTTCACCCAGAACGATGGGGCGGATCTTCTCCCAGATTCCCTGGTCCTTCCATCGGTGCAGCCGTCGCCGGCAGGTCCGGGCCGAGGGATACAGTTCAGGCAGGTCTTCCCATCGGCGGTCGTACCGCAGCACCCAGGCGATGCCTTCGACCACCAGGCGATTGTCGATGAGCTTTCGGCCGCCCTTGCGGCTGGATCGCCGCTTGGGCAGGTGGCGGCTGATGAGGTTCCATTCCTGTTCCGAGAGGATTTTCTGGGTCGGTTCCGACTCGCTGAGCCACTGGCCGATGCCGGCCGAGCGGGACTGTCCGCCCTTGCCGGTCAGCACGGTCGAGCTGCTTCGCTGGAGGCTGGGCGCGTCGAGCAGTTGACGCAGGGCCGAGGCGAGCTGGTGGGGGCCGAACGGCGCGGAGATTCGCTGTGTCCAGGGGATCGAGGCGATCTGGCTGGCCGACTGGGGCGCGTCCATCCGCGTCTGGAGGTAGAGCACGCGGGCGCGGCCTCGGGGGCCCAGCAGCGGGGGGTTCTGTTCCGACTGGCGGTAAAAACGCAGGTCCTGGACCATTGCAGCGATCTGGCCTCGACTCTGCATGACCAGCCCGGCCGACTCGACGGGGCTCGATGCGGTCAGCACATTGTAGCCGAATTCGTCCAGCCACTCGGCGAGCATACGGGTCATCGCATCGCTCTCGGCGGCCAGGACGATCGTCTCGTTGCCGGTATCGGGCAGGGGGTATACGGCGATTTCCGCCGGCTTTGCTGCCGGGAAACAGATCGTCATGCTCGTGCCCTGCCCGGGCTCGGACTCGACGGTCACGTGGCCGCCGGACTGGTAGACGAAGCCGTGCAGCACAGCCAGGCTCATCCCCGCCTCGTTGCCGTGCTGCTTGGTCGAGTAGAAGGGCTCGAACAGGTGGCTGCGGGTTTCCTCGTCCATGCCGACCCCGGAGTCGCTGACTTTCAGGCAGGCCAGCGGTCGCCCACTGCCATCCTGGGAGCGGGTGAAGACTTCCAGGCTGACCCAGCCGGTTTCGGCAATCGCCTCGACGGCGTTCTCGACCATCGAGAGGATGCTTCGCTCCAGGGCCTTGGGGTCCACCAGCAGATAGGCCGGTTCATCGGGCAGGTCGGTGCGGACCTGGGCCTTCTCCGGGAGCATGTGTTTCATTGCCGCGGCGATCCGCCTGGTCGTGGCGCAAAGGTCCACCCGGCGCGGCTGGAGCACCTGACGCCCGGAGAAGGCCAGCAGCTTGGCTGTCAGGTTCGTAGCGCGTCGTGCTGCGCGGTCGATTTCCTCGACGGCCTCGCGCGAGGGGCTCTCTCCGGGCAGCTGGCGCAGCAGCATGTCGCTGTAACCCTGGATTACCGTCAATTGGTTGTTGAATTGATGTACGACCCCGTCGGTCATCCTGCCGATCGAGTCGAGTACCCGGTTTTGAAGATCCATCTCTTCCTGCATACCCGCCGCCTCTTTCTTCATCCCTCGAAGCCAATGCCCAGCTAACGATTCAATCGAAGTGCGACTCGGGGCTCTGGATCAAGCCCTCTGGCCCTGCCGCAGGAACGATCACCTCCAAATGCAACCCCTTGAAGTCGGCTGCATTTCGGCTCTGTCGCAGCTGCCTGCCGCGTGTCTCTACAACAGATCCATCGTAAGTATAGCCGGAGACGAATCAAAAGTCTCGCGGGAACTGACAAGAACATCGCCACCCAGAGGCAGGGATGGGAAAAAAAAGGCCGATCGACCCGGCTGGGATCGATCGGCCCCGGCAGGTTGCTCATCAGATCAAAAGTCCGTCAAGTCTGCTTCCTCGAGCTTGGGCTGCTGCGGGGAGTTGCTCTGCTGTTCCTGCCCGGCTGCTTCCAGGGGCAGCTGCTGCTCGACTTGCTTGCGGGACAGCCTCTGCGGGTTGCCGTTGGGCTTGTCGGCATTCCGCGGCGAGCCGGTGGGCTTGGGACGAGCGGGGCGGAAGGCCTGCTGTCCCGCGGCCGTCCGGGCCCCGCCAACCAGCTGGCGCAACCCCGCGACGATGCCGTTGAGCGTCTCGGCCTGGGCCGAGAGTTGCTCGGCGGCCGAGGCGGATTCCTCGGCACTGGCGGCGTTGCGTTGGACGACGGTGTCCATCGAGGCCATCGTCTGGTTGATCTGCTCGATGCCTTCAGCCTGTTCCTTGCTGGCCGCGGCAACTTCGTCGATGATGTGGACCTGCTTCTCGGAAGACTGGGAGACCTTGGCGACGATCTCGGCCTGGTGGGAGCTGTCCTGGCTGATCTGGTCGACCACCTGCTCGACCTGGTCGACATTTTCGGCGATGTTTTTCAGCGCCTCGGCGACCTGCTGGGAGACTTCCACGCCGTTGTCGGCGTTCTTGACCGACTGCTCGATCATTTCGGCGGTGTTTTTGGCCGCCTCGGCCGATCTCTGGGCGAGGTTGCGGACCTCTTCGGCGACGACGGCAAAGCCCTTTCCTGCCTCGCCGGCGCGGGCGGCCTCGACGGCGGCGTTCAGGGCCAGCAGGTTCGTCTGGAAGGCGATCTCGTCGATGGTCTTGATGATCTTGGCTGTCTGCTCCGAGCTGGACTTGATCTGCCCGATCGCATCGGACATGCGGGCCACGGCCTGGTCGCCTTCGCCGGCAGCCTGGGAGGCCTTCTGGGCCTGCTGGCGGGCCTTGTCTGCCCCGGCTGAGCACGACTGGGCCATGCCCTGGGCCTCCTGGGCGCCGGTGGCGTTGTCGCGGGCGAACTGCGAGGCCTGCTGGGCGTTATCGGCGGTGGTCTTGATCACCGAGGCGATTTCCTCGGTCGTCCCGGAGGTTTCTTCGAGACTGGCGGCCTGTTCGCTGGCGCCTTCGGCCAGGGACTGCGAAGACTGGGCAACCTCGGCGGAGGTCGAGGCGGTCTGCTCGGCCGACTCGGACAGCTGCAGGACCACTTCCTGGAGCTTGCGGGTGATGCTCCGGGCCAGCAGCCAGCTCAGGGCGCTTCCCAGCAGCAGGGCCACCGCGGCGATGACCGAAACCATCGTCAGGGCGGTATTGTTGGCCTGCTGGGCCCGCGGGCCCAGTTCGTCCTGATCGCCCTTGACCAGGAGCTTGATGTCCTCGATTGTTTCGGCGACCTCGTCGCCCAGCCTGTCCAGCTGTTCGTCGCGGACCTTGTTGCGCTGGGCGATCAGCTCGAACATTTCCTCGTAGCCGACCTGATATTCATTGGCCTGCGAGATGACCTGCTGGGCCAGGCCCTTGCGGGTCGGGTTCTCCAGCTGATCGGCCAGCTGCTTGAGTTCGGTCTCGAACTGGGTGTACTCGGAACGGACGCGTTCGGCGTCGCCCACGGCGTGGGACTGCAGGAACTTCATCACATACAGCCGGGCCAGCAGCAGCTGGCGGAGGGCGCGGCCGGCATTGTTGGACGCCTTGAGGTCCTCATCGGCGTAGGCGGTTCGCATCACCTCGGTGAGGTTCTGCTGCATGGACATGCCCGTCGGACTCAGCGTATCGTTGAGCAGGGCGTTGCGGCGGTTCATCTGCTTGACGATGGTCTGGAAGGCCTTGTCGTAGTCGACCAGTTGCCCATCCACTTGATCGACAATCTGCTGGCGATCGGGATCTTCGATCTGCTTGTGACAGTCTGCGATGAGCTCCTGGACCAGGGCCCAGTTCTCCTCGTACCGGTCGATGAAGGCCTGGTCGCCTTCCAGCAGGTAGTCCTTGATGTTCATCCGGACTTTCAGCACGTTGGCCTGCAGCCGTCCGGAGACGTTGGTCTGCAGGGCCAGCGAGCGGTAATCGCTGAAATTGGTATTCGCGCCGCTCAGGGCGATTACCGAAATGACACCCATGATCAGCAGGAGAGCCAATACTGCCGTAAACCCGAAGATGATACGCTTGCCGATGGTCAGATTGCGGAACATGCCTGTACCCTTTTGCAGGAGGACGAAGAACTATCGCGGTGCCCGTGCGGTCTTCACAGCGGGGCTGTCAGGCTATTCATCGGCAGAGAATTGCGAGTATTTAGGAGCCTTTGGCGTCCGCGGCGAAAATTCATCCTCAGGCGTACTTTTTCTCATGCAGGGCCCGATACGGCCGCCGATCATCCCCCGATCAACCGTTGGTAGTCGATCACCCCGCAGCGGTCGGCGGTCTGCTGGTAGTACGTCACCAGCTGCCTGAGCATGTCGGGCTTGGCCCCGGACAGGTCGGTCAGCTCCGTGCGGTCTTCGCGGAGGTTGTATAACTCCCAGGGACCTTTGAACTTCGCCACCAGCTTCCAGTCTTCGATCCGCGCCGAGCGGTTGCCCTCGTGCTCCCACCAGAGGGGCCTTTCCCGTCGGAAGTCGCCCCCGCCGAACAGGGAGGCGAAGCTCTCGCCGTCGCAGCGGTTGAGCTCCCGGCCGTCGTACTGCTCGGGATACTCCAGGCCCGCCAGTTCCAGGCAGGTCGGCAGCAGGTCGATGACGTGACACTGCGCATCGGTCATTCCCTGCCGGATGCGCCCGGGGCAGTGGACGATCAGGGGCGTGGCAATGCCCCCCTCGTGCACCCAGTGCTTGTACATGCGGAAGGGCGTGTTCGAGACGTTCGCCCAGGGCACGTTGTAGGACTGGTACGTCAGCGGGCCTCCGGGCATGACGCCCGGGGCATCGCCGGGGACTACCGGCTGGCCGAAGTAGTCGTGGTGCGTCAGGCGCTGGGCCCAGTTGCTGCCGTGGCGGATGAATTCATGACAGCCTCCGTTGTCCGAGAGGAACATTACCACCGTATCGTCTTCGATGCGGTGACGTTCCAGGGTCGCCAGGATCCGCCCGACGCCCTGGTCCA
Organism: Phycisphaerae bacterium; assembly: GCA_046541415.1. Taxonomy (GTDB): domain Bacteria; phylum Planctomycetota; class Phycisphaerae; order SM23-33; family SM23-33; genus CAZOVB01. Next base: position 49,189 of record JBKHDI010000002.1, read on the forward strand.
TCCGGTCGATCTGGGCGGCGTAGACGGCCATGAGCATGTCCTGGTATTCGGCATCGTCGACCTGATCGAACGGGGGGACGGTTTCATCCCGCGGGCTGATCTCCCACCTGTCCTCGAGGATGCCCGAGCCTTTGAGCTGCTCGTGGCGGGCGGTGCGGACGGCGTCCCAGCCTTTGCGGTATTGGCCGCGGTATCGCTCGATGTCTTCGGGCCTTGCGTGCAGGGGCCAGTGCGGGGCGGTATAGGCGACGTACAGGAAGAAAGGCTTGTCCGGGGTGGTCCGGCGACAGTCGTCGATCATCCGGCAGGCGTGGTCGCTGATCGCGTCGGTGTAGTAGAAGTCCTCGTCCGCTTCCGGCTCGACCCATGTGTCGTTATGGACCAGCGTCTCGGGTTTCCAGTAGCTGCCCGCCCCTGCCAGGGTGCCCCAGTGCTCCTCGAAGCCCCGCTGGATCGGCAAGGGGTGTGTCGTGTCCCCTTTATTCCACTCGGAGGGGCTGTCGTGCGGGTAGGGGCCCCCGACATGCCACTTGCCGCTCATCTTCGTGCGGTACCCGCCGGCAGAGAGAAGCTCAGCCACCGTGGCGCAGCGGTCGTTGAGATAGCCCTGGTACGGCTCGGCCCCGAGATCCTTGACCATCGCTCCGATCCCCGCCCGGTGGGGGTACAGGCCCGTCAGCAGCGATGCCCGCGTCGGGCAGCAGCGTGAGCAGTTATACATCTGGCGGAAGACCAGCCCACCCTCGGCGAGGCGATTGAGGTTCGGCGTGCGGATCTCCGAGCCGTAGCAGCCGATGTCCGAGAAGCCCATGTCGTCGACGAGAATGACAAGGATATTCGGGCGGTGCGGGGTTCTCTGCGGGGCGGCGGGGGGCATGGCAGTCTTTCTGTCTCAGGGGGCCTCTCAGGTATCGGTCAGTCGGGTCCGGTCCGGTCCGGTCCCGGCCTGGGCTCCAGTATGCCCTCTTTGTTCCCGGCGGTCCACTGTCCAGCTCGGCCCGCCAGCCCTTGGCCGATCGGGTCTGCAGAATTGTTCCGGCGATCGGGCGTTCGGATTCTTGTCTGGAAGTCGACTTGGGGATATAATCGCCGGTTTCTGCACCTATGGCAAAGAAGCGTACCACTACAAAGTCCCGGAAGGTTGCCAAGCGTTCGGCCAAGAAGCCCGAGCCGCTCCAGGCCAGGCCTTCCACCGAAAACCGCGAGATTGTCGTCCTTGGCGCCAAGGAGCACAATCTCCGGAACATCGACGTGCGCATCAAGCGGGACCAGTTGGTGGTCATTACGGGCCTGAGCGGGTCGGGCAAGAGTTCGCTGGCTTTCGATACCATTTACGCCGAGGGGCAGCGGAAGTACGTCGAATCGCTCTCGGCCTATGCTCGCCAGTTCCTCGAACAGCTGGCCAAGCCCGACGTCGAGCACATCGAGGGCCTGCCGCCCACGGTGGCCATCGAGCAGCGGTCCGGCGGGTCCAACCCCCGATCGACCGTCGCGACGATTACCGAGATCTACGACTACCTGCGTCTGCTCTTTGCCCGTGTCGGCACGCCGCACTGCTGGGAATGTGGCCGACAGATCACCTCGCAGACTGTCAGCCAGATGGTCGACGCGATCTTCACCCTGCCTGAAGGCACGCGGTTCATGGTCCTCTCGCCGATCGTGCGCGGCCAGAAGGGCCAGCACACCCAGCTGCTTTCCCACGTCCAGCGCGAGGGATACGTACGCGTGCGGATCGACGGGCAGATCTACGATTTGAAGGACCTGCCCGAGCTGGACAAGAAAAAGACGCACACCATCGAGGTCGTCGTCGACCGGCTGATCCTCAAGGACACGGTCAGAAGTCGCCTCTCGGACAGCATCGAGACGGCCCTGGAGTTGGCCTCGGGGCTGGTGATCATCACCTACGAGCATTTCGACGAGCCGGAGGAGGGCCGCCAGGAGCCTCCGGCCGAGGCGAGGTGGAAGGACTGGCTCTTTTCGGCGACCTACGCCTGTCCCTTCCACCCCGAGGCGAACCTCGAAGAGCTCAGCCCGCGGATGTTCAGCTTCAACAGCCCCTACGGCGCCTGCGACAGCTGCGACGGGCTGGGGACGATCCTGGAGTTCGACGAGGAGCTGATCATCCCCGATCCGTCGTTGAGCCTCTCCAACGGGGCCATCGACGCCTGGCGACACGGCGGGCGCCGGATGAACATCTTCTACAACCGCCTGATCCGCCAGTTCTGCCGGACCTACGGGGTCTCGGCGACCGAGCCGTTCGAAAACCTGTCCAAGACCGTCCAGCGCAAGCTGCTGGAGGGCGAAAAGGCCAACAAGTGGGAGGGGGTCATCCCCAACCTCAACCGCCGCTGGCAGAAGACCGACAGCGAATACGTCAAGAGTCGTCTGCACGGGTACATGTCCGAGCAGGCCTGCCCGAAGTGTCACGGGGCGCGCCTGCGCCCGGCCTCGCTGGCGGTGACACTGAACGACTCGAACATCCAGGACGTCACCGAGATGTCCATCGCCGGGGCGCTGGCCTATTTTAACGGCCTGAAGCTCGACGAAGAGCAGAGCCAGATCGCCGAGATGATCCTCCGCGAGATCCGACACCGCCTGACCTTCCTGGCCGATGTGGGGCTGGATTACATCACGCTGAACCGCACGGCTGCGACGCTCTCGGGCGGCGAGGCCCAGCGGATCCGCCTGGCCACGCAGGTCGGTTCGGGCCTCGTCGGCGTCTGCTACGTGCTGGACGAGCCGACGATCGGCCTGCACCAGCGTGACAACGCCCGGCTGATCCGTACGCTCAAGCACCTGCGGGACATCGGCAATACCGTCCTGGTTGTCGAACACGATGAGGACACCATCCGGGCCGCCGACCACGTGATCGACATGGGCCCGGCCGCGGGTCGCCACGGCGGGAAGGTCGTGGCCGAAGGTACCCTAGAACAAATCAGCCAGTCCGAGCAGTCGATGACGGGCAAGTACATCTCCGGCAGGCTGGAGATCGAAACGCCCGAGAAACGGCGCAAACTCTCGCAGCGAAAGGCCATCGAGATCCGGGGCTGTCGGGAGCACAACCTCAAGGACATCTCCGTCAAGTTCCCCCTCGGCGGGATCATCTGCGTCACCGGCGTTTCCGGATCGGGCAAGAGCACGCTGGTCAACCAGACCCTGCTGCGGGCCCTGAAGCGCCGCCTGACCAGCTGCAAGGACCGCCCGGGCGAGCACGACAAGATCCTGGGCCTGGGCAAGATCGACAAGATCATCGAAATCGACCAGTCGCCCATCGGTCGGACCCCGCGGTCCAACCCGGCCACATATACCGGCGTGTTCGACCAGATCCGCCAGCTGTTCGCCAAGACCCGCGAGGCGAAAATCCGCGGCTACAAGCCCGGGCGCTTCAGCTTCAACGTCAAGGGCGGCCGCTGCGAGGCCTGCCAGGGACAGGGCACCAAACGCATCGAAATGCACTTTCTGCCCGATGTCTTCGTGACCTGCCAGGAGTGTCGCGGCAGCCGGTACAACCGCGAGACCCTCGAGGTCCGCTACAAGGGCAAGACCATCGCCGACGTGCTGGACATGCGCGTCGAGGACGCCCTGAGCTTCTTCGACAGCTTCGCCAAGACCAAGCAACTGCTCAAGGCCCTCAACGACGTGGGCCTCAGCTACGTCCAGCTCGGCCAGAGTTCGACCACGCTCTCCGGCGGCGAGGCCCAGCGGGTCAAGCTGGCCAGCGAACTGGGCAAGGCCGCGACCGGCCACACGCTGTACGTCCTGGACGAGCCGACGACCGGCCTGCACTTCGCCGACATCCACAACCTGCTCAACGTGCTCAACCGCCTGGCCGACCTGGGCAATACGATCATCATCATCGAGCACAACCTCGACGTGGTCAAATGTGCCGACTGGATCGTCGACCTCGGCCCCGAGGGCGGCGCAGGCGGCGGCCAGGTCGTCGCTGCCGGAACCCCCGAGCAGATCGTCGAAATCGAAGACTCCTACACCGGCCAATACCTGCGGGAGCACATGCACCGACGGCAATAAGCCGAATGCCTGTGGCGATGCACCCTCTCGTTTCTCCGGCCGGGTCGATGTGATCTGCTGCTTGCATGTACCGGCCCCCGGACCGATACTGTCTGGTCCTTCTTACGGTATGGAGACCCGAGATGCCAGAACGCAATGCCGACCGCATTCAGCTTTACGCCGAGAACCCGATGTACTGGCAGTACAGGGGCAAACCCGTGCTGCTGCTGGGCGGAAGCAGCGAGGACAATCTCTTCCAGGTCCCCGACGTCGAGGCCGAGCTGGACCGACTGGCCGAGGCGGGGGGCAACTACGTCCGCTGCACGATGTCCAGCCGGGACGAGGACGACGTCTGGCCGTTCGCCAAGGACGAAGAAACCGGCCTGTACGATCTGACGCGCCCGGAAGGGGAGTACTGGCAGAAGTTCCAGCGGTTCCTCGACCTGACGCTGGATCGCGACATTATCCTGCAGATCGAGGTTTTCGACCGCTTCGATTACGCCCGTGAGCCCTGGCTGGACAACCCGTACAACCCGGTCAACAACATCAACTACACCGCCGGCGAGTCGGGCCTGGCCGAGAAATACCGCCTGCATCCTTCCAAGCGGGAGAACGGCTTCTTCCGCTCCGTGCCGGCCCTGGAGAATAACATCACGCTCCTGCCTCACCAGCGGACGTTCGTCGACAAGCTGCTATCGCTGACGCTGGAGAGGCCCAACGTGCTCTATTGCATCTCCAACGAGACCAACGAGTCTTCGGAGTGGGGAGCCTACTGGTGCGGATACATCCGCTCGGCGGCGGCGGAGAAGAAGGTCGGCGTGGAGGTCACCGAGATGTGGGACGTTCACGACATCCTGCACGAGATGCACGAGGCGACCTGGGGCCACCCGGAGTTGTACAGCTTCTGCGACATTTCGCAGGGCAACCACCAGCCGGCTTCGAAGCACTGGGAGGGGATGCTGGGGTTCCGGGAGATGATCGCCGGTTCGGCCAGGCCTCGCCCGTTGAACACGGTCAAGATCTACGGCTGCAACAGCTACCGCTACGGCACGACGCGGGACGCCCAGGAGCGGTTCTGGCGGAACATCTTTGCCGGCCTGGCCGGGACGCGGTTTCATCGGCCCCCCGCGGGGATCGGCAGCAGCGACCGGGCGATGGCCAACATCCGCTCGATGCGCATGATCACCGACGAGATGGACATTCCTGCCTGCCTGCCCCGGCCCGACCTGCTGGGCAACGCCAGCTACAACGAGGCCTACTGTTTCGCCAACCCGCCGAGGCAGTACGGCGTGTTCTTTCCCGACGGCGGGGACGTGATGCTGGATGTCTCTGCCGCCGGCGGGCGCGAGATGACCGTCCGCTGGCTGGACATCCTCGAGAGTCGCTGGGTTACCAGCCAGAGCTTCGTGCCCGAGCAGTCCACGATGCGCCTGGCGACGCCCACCGACAGCGGCTACTGGGCAGCCCTGGTGACATCCGAGATGTAAGGTCCGCTCAGTCGACGTCGTCGGTGTCGTCGACGTCGACGTCGACGTCAACGCCGTCGTCGAGGTCAGCGTCGTCGTCGACATCAACATCCACGTCGTCGTCGACATCGACGTCCACGTCGTCGTCGAGGTCCACGTCGTCGGCGTCGTTGAGCAGGCGGTCGATTCTTTCCTCGGCCCGTCTGTAGGCGTTCTCCGCCTCTCGCAGCGATTCGCGGGCGGCCTGTTCTGTCTCTTGCTCGGAGGGCATTTTCTCTGCGGCGTCGCGGCCTAGCCTCTCGACCTTCTCCCCGGCGTCCTTGAGCTTGGCGCGGGCGTCGTCCAGAGCCTCGCGAATCTTCTGCCGCGTCTCTTCCGAGTCGGCCTGTTCGAGCCAACGCTCGGACTTCTCGGACAGTTCATCGACTCTCTCGGCCAGGCGCTGGTGCAGGGGCCGGTCGACTTCCACGTCTTCGGGCAGGTCGGTCTCGTCGTCTTCACAGCCGGCCAGGGCCAGGGCCAGCAGGGCAGGCAGGGACAGGATGATCCAGATTTTACGCATGATCTCTCCCTTGGGTTGGTGGGTATCTGGTTCAACTTCTTCATCAGTAGTATACAGGCTCGGTTCCCGGCAGAGGCCCCAGGTGGGGATGCGCCGGTGCGGCGCGTACGATTCTTAAAGGAGAGTCCCTTGAACCGAGGAGACATTCATGAAATGGATGCATTGGGCCATCGTACTTTTGATCGCCGCGGTCCTGGCAGGGATGTACGGCTTCGGCCTGAATACCAGCCCTTTCGCCAGCGCCATGCGTGTGGCGAGCATGTTTCTGATGGTCTTCGCCATCGCCGCCGGAGCCAGCGGCCTGGCCACCGGCAGGGGCAAAGACCTGTCCGACCACCCTTAATGCCTCGCGGGCCCATCCCCGCACCAGGCATCTGAGGCAAACCCCAACCGGGAGATCGTCATGCTCAGACCGACCAAAGACATCTTTCACTGCCGCATCGCCGCCCGTGATGGCCAGATCGGCAGCATCGAAAACCTCTACTTCGACCACACCCTGCGCAACGTGCGATACCTGGTCGTGGACACCGGCCATTGGCTCAGCCACCGCGAGGTGCTCCTGCTGGCAGAGGGCGCCGAAAAGGTCGACTTCGACAACGACACCATCTCGTACGACCTGACGCGCGACCAGGTCAAGTCCAGCCCCGAACTGGAATCGCCCAACCGCGTTGGCCGAGGCGACGAACAACAGCTGGCCGAACACTACGGCTGGGTTCCCTACTGGGATCCGATGGGTGCGACGATGGGCCAGGGCGTCAACCTGCCCGGCGACTTCCACGGGCGGGCCAGGCAAGTCAACGCCGAGGGCCAGGCCGTCCAGCCGGGCACCGATCGACGCCAAACAGAGCAGGCCCGGCAGCACGAGGCGGCCAAACTCTTCAATCTCGAAGACCTCGTCGGATGCAAGGTGATTGCGGGCGATTCCGAGGCCGGCGAGATCGCCGATTTCCTTGTCGACCCCGACGACTGGAGCATCCAGATGCTCGTGGTGGCGATGGGACATTGGCCCAACCGCTCCCACCGTCTCGTTCCGATCGAGGTGGCCAAGTTCTTCGACGCCGGCGAAAAACAGCTGATCCTGGCCGTCGAGCCGGGCAAGATCGACTCCAGCCCCGGCAGCGAGTATCAGCCCGTCGACGCCGAGCAGACCCGGCAGATCTACGCGCACTTCGGCCTGCAGCCCGACCGGCGCGAGGCGACCTGAACTCAGCCCTGCTGCAGGGGCGGTTCGATGTCGTCGGGCATGCCGATCCGTCCGGCCAGGATGTCTGCGACCGGCGCGGTGAGTTCCGAACGTTTCATCAGGATCCGGGCCGATGCGGTGATCGGCACGGCCAGGAACATCCCCACGATGCCCCAGATCGCCCCCCAGAACATCAGGCTCAGCAGGACGGCCACCGGGTGAAGGCCCAGTTGTTGGCCCATGATCTTCGGCTCGATGACGTTGCCGATGGCCATCTGGATCATCCCCGGAATCGCGATGGCCAGCACGGTCGCAGCCGGGCCCAGTTGAGCATCCAGCAAGACAACGGGCAGGGGCAGCAGCGTCGCAATGATCGACCCGATCGAGGGAATGAAGTTCAGCAGGAACGCCAGGAGCCCGAAGACCATCGCCAGCTGGACCCCCAGCAGCCAGAGGGTCAATCCCACGGCCGTGCCGGTCACCGCAGAGACGGTGAACTTGGTGGCGATGTAGCGGCGGGTGTCTCCGATCAGTTCGCCCCACAGGCCCGAGACGGGGTTGGCCCGCGTGGTGGTCCCGAACAGCAGAAAGCAGAGGAAGATGATCACCAGCAGGCCCTGGGAGACGAGGCCCAGCACGGCTGAGGAGGTATCGACCACCACGTCCGAACCCTTGTCGGTGATCCACGCGCGGAGCCTGGCCCAGACGGCCTCGGCGTCCAGTCCGGTCTGATCCATCCCCGTGGCGCCGACGAAGCGGTTGGTCAGCTGTTCGACCTGGTCGAGGTAGGAGTCGGCATTGGCGGCCATGGACTGGACCGACACGGCGATCAGCAGACCGATTCCCGCCAGGACGACCACCGCCAGCAGAAGGGTGATCGCCACGGCCAGGCTGTGCGGGAGGGAGAACCTCCGGTTCGAGACGCCGCGGACCAGGCGGTCGACCAGCGGCTGGAGCCCGATGGCCAGAAACGCCGCCAGGACGAAGGGCACGAGGACCGTCTTGAGCAGGTGGATCGCCGCGGCTGAGGCGATCGCGGCCAGGATCAGCAGGCAGGTCGTCTGGGTACGAAGCAAGGTGCGCGTCTGCATGGGCAGCCTCCGGATTGGTATCAGGGGGGCGATTCTCGACCATTCCGGGCCGATCCGCAAGCCCGCAGGCGGCAGGGCGGCAGGAGCAAGTTGTCAACATCGGGCGGGGATTCTGTATACTGTCCTGATGAGCCAGAGCAAGAAGCTGAAATTCCTGGGCTGTGAGATCCTCTACCGCGAGGCGTGCAAGCTGGCGGCGGAGTCGGCCAATCTCGTCGACGTGGAGTTCCTGCCCAAGGGCCTGCACGACCTGGAGACCGACCGGATGCGTGCGGCGATTCAGGAGCGGATCGACCAGGCCGAGGCAGACGGTGACTATCAGGCGATTCTATTGGGCTACGCGCGCTGCAACGACGGCGTGGTGGGCCTGGCCGCCGGGTCCGTGCCGCTTGTCATCCCGCGGGCCCACGACTGCATCACGCTGTTTTTCGGATCGCGCCAGGCCTACCAGGAGTGGTTCGACAAGGCCCCGGGAACCTACTATATGACCACCGGCTGGGCGGAGCGCAACGACGGCTGGGAGTTCGGCGCGTCGCAGATACCAGGCCGCTCGGGCATCATGCAGAAGCTGGGCCTCTGCGAGACGTACGAGCAGATGGTCGCCAGATACGGCAAGGACAACGCCGATTACATCCTGGCCGAACTGGGCGACTGGAAGAAAAACTACACAGCCATGCTGTACCTGGAGATGGGCGTCTGCGACGAGTCGGGCCATGTCGAGGCGGCCAAAGCCCGTGCCGCTGAGCATGGCTGGCAGTTTTACCGCCGCCCCGGCTCGCTGAGCCTGCTTGGCAAGCTCTTCGACGGGCCCTGGGATGACGATTTCGTGCTCGTCCAGCCCGGGCATCTGATCCGTCCGCGCCAGGGGGGGCAGATACTGGCGTCCGAGCCGGCCGGGGGCGAAGACCAAGGAGACTGACAGACATGGACACCCTCAAAACCATCGACCACCGACGCAGCGTCCGCCAGTTCAAGCCCGACCCCGTCGGGCGTGAGATCCTCGAGCGGATCGTGCGGGCGGGCATCGAGGCCCCGTCGGGCTGTAACATGCAACTGCGACAGTACCTGATTGTCGACGATCCGGAGACGATGGAGCAGATCCGCCCGGTCTCCGGGGCCCTGGCCGGGGCGCCGGCAGCGGTGGTGCTGCTGGTCGACCCGCAGGAGACGCAGTTCGGGGCCTTCTGGGTTCAGGATGCTTCAGCGGCCATGGAGAACATGCTCCTGGCCGCGGTGGCCCTGGGCTACGCCGGCTGCTGGGTCGAGGGGGCCCTGCGCCGCAGCGAGGACAAGCTGCGGGACGTTCTGGGCGTCCCGGACGACCTGCGGGTCTGGTCGCTGACGCCGATCGGCCGGGCCCAGGCGACCCCGGCCAGGCCGGAGAAATCCGACCCGGCCGATGTGACCCACTACAACCGCTTCGGGGCAGGTCGGTAGCTCTCAGCGCGTCGGCCTGCGGGGCCCATTGGTATTGTCTTCCACCTGCGGCTGGAGTTCCTCTTCGAACAGCCCGGGGTTGTTGTTCTGTGCCGGTGCGTTGATGTTCTGTGGCTGGGACGGACTGGGCTTGTCTTCGTGGACGACCATGTTCCGGCGGATCGTCGTTTCTTTGCCTTCCACCTGGCCGGAGGTCGAGAACATCCGGGCGTCGTCGACCTGGCTTTCCAGCTGTTGGATCTGTTCGTTGACCTTCGAGGCTTCTGCCTTGGCCTTGTCGATGGCGACCAGCTTGTCTCGGATTTCGGCCGGGGTGGGCACGGAAGCTTCCTTCTTGTCCTTCTGCATCGAGATGGCCTCGACGGCCCCGGCGGCCAGCAGCTTCGGCCAGAGCTTCTTGAACAGGGCCGACGAACCGTAGATGTCCACATTAGTCAGCTTGCCGTTGATCGCGTAGGCGAAGCCCACCACATTCTTGTCTTTCTCAGCGGCGTCCTGGAGGACCTTGACGAACTTGTCGCGGATCTCGGCCAACTGCTTGTTGTTCATCGCCAGTTCCAGCGACGAACTGGACTGTTTGGACCGGACATCCTCTCCGACCGATTCGGACGCCTTCTGCTGGACGCGGCGGACCTCCTGCCAGACCTCGCCCTGATCCTTGGCTGATCGGGCTGCGGTTTTCAGCCGGGCGGACGGAGCGTAGTTGGTCGAGGTCTCGAATTTGTCGGAGGCATCGCCCGTCCGGGCCGACCAGCGATTGGATTCGACGCAGAAGCTGGAGATAGGGACTTTGCCCGAGTTGGGCTTGACAACGTAATCGTACTGGCACATGCGGTCCTGCTTGCCGCCACGGAGGATCTCCCCCGAGCCGATGAAGACCGGCGTGTCCGAACGGTTCTCGACCGCCAGCTCATTGACGTTGCCCGTCTCGTGGATGATCAGCTTCTTCTGTTCCAGGGCCTCCGAGAGCGTCAGGAACTTCTCGCCCTCGAAGAGGTCGGGGCCCTGGATCATGTAGAGAGTCAGGTTCTCGAACTGGATGGGCTTGGAGATCGTGTAGTTGCCGTAGCTGACCGGTTCGGCGTCTTTGGCAGGCTGATTTTCGGCAGGTGGGTTTGCTGCGGGCTGGTCCTCGGCCGGTGCGGCCAGGCAGAGGGCGGCAAGCAGCAGGACAAGAGCGGGAAAGGCGTGTTTCATGGCAATACTCCCCGGTGCAGCCGTCCGGTTTGCGGGCCCGGCGGGCCTGGTGGCAAAAATTCCCGATTCGTACAGGGTGTCCCGTAACACCCGACCTTATTTATAGGTGCATGGGAGTTGCCCGGGTCGGCAAAATCGCCCTTGTTACCGAACTGTTACCCGCAGACGGTCTCGATCCAGGCTTCGGCGATCAGGCCGTGGCCGGCCGGGGAGGGGTGCACGCCGTCGGGCAGCCAGTATTGGCAGCTGGTTTCCATCGCCGCCGCCGCGAAGAGCCCGTCCAGCGGGATATAGGCGTCGGCGTGTTCCCAGGCCACCTGGCGGATCACATAGATGCGAGGGTCGAGGTCCTCGCGCCACTGGTGGCGGTCTTCGGGTACCGGCAGGACGAAGGGTTCGAGAATCACGATCGTCGCGTCGATCTCGTCGCGGATGCGTTTGCAGATCCGCTCGTAGCAGGCCTTGAACTCATCGACCGGGCTGACGATGTCCCGGTCGTAGCGTCGCCACGTGTCGTTAATGCCGATCAGGATCGACACGACGTCGGGCTTCAGGGCCAGGCAGTCCTTCTCCAGGCGGTCTTCCAGGTCGTAGATGCGATTGCCGCTGATGCCCCGGTTGAGGATCTTGAGGTTCAGATCGGCCCATTCGTTGCCCAGAATGGCCGCCAGAACCCCCGGGTAGCCCCGTCCCAGGCCGCCGTTGTTGTCTTCCTTGTTGCGTCGCCCGGCGTCGGTGATGCTGTCGCCGTAGAAGAGAATCGTGTCGTTGGGGTTCAGCAGCATGCGGTCTCCTTGGTCTGCCCGGGGCGTTTCGGTTGCTGGGAATCGAATACGATACCCATCGGGCGGGACGGTGGCAAGGCCCTGCCTGCCGCCGCAGTCGGGCGATTCCCATGGGCCAGTTGTTTGACACACGCGGCGGGGGGCCTATAATCGCCGCCATCTTCGAAGGTCCTTCCCATAGCGCGAGATCTCACATGACCAATCGATCCACGGATGGTGCCAGACCCCCACGACTCCTGCTGGCTGCGATGACAGTCCTGCTGGCCGGGCAGATCGCCCAGGCCCAGCAGCGATACCTGGCCGAGGATGTCCGCGTGGTAGGCAAGGAGTTTCACGCCTTTACCGACGCAAAGCAGCCGGTTACCGTCGTGCTGGGCCCGGTGCAGATTCAGGCCGGCCAGCGAAGCATCACCGCCCGCGACGCGGTGATCTGGGTCAGCCCCGACCGGTCCAACCAGGCCGGCCTGCGGGAGATGCATATCTATCTCGAAGGCGACGTCCGCGTCGTCGAACCCGGCGGGGCGACGACCAACGACGCCCGCATGCTCGTCGTGCTGCGCCACCGAGGCGGGCTCTCGGCCAAGGGTGTCTGGGTCGACAGGCCCCTGGACGATTACCCGCTCTACCTCCGCGCCCGCCAGGTGCGCCAGAAGTACCTCACCCAGGCCGACCAGGCGCCCGATCAGGCTCTGGCCGTAGTCTCCGAACCCAGCCAACAGACGCCCCAGCAGAGGCAGCTGCCCCCCAGACCCCGCACCGTCGAACCGGTCGAACCGCTGGAACCGCTGGAAATCGCCACCGTCCGGCTGGGAAAGGTCACCACCCGCACCGTCGACGACGAAACCCGCCGGATCACCGTCGCACAGGCCGATGAATCCGGACGAATCTACCTGGCGCTGGGCACGGCCAAGAGCACCGACTTTCTCGAACTCCGCGCCGCAGGGGCTGTCATCTTCTCCGAAAAACGCTCCCCCCAGCGGGCCCGCGTGCCCTACGCAGCCGAACTGGCCGGGGCGACCAGCGACCTCAAGGGCGGACAGGAGGGCTGGAAAGAAACCATTACCGGCATCTACCTCGAAGGCGACGTGATCATCCAGCGCGGCGAGCGGACGCTGACCGGACCGCGGGCGTATTTCGACACCATCTCCGACCGGGCCCTGGTTACCGACGGCGTGTTCCGGACCATCCAGGAACAGCGGAACGTACCGATCTGGATTCGGGCAGCCCAGGTACGGACCCTCTCTGCCCGCGAGATGTGGTTCCGCGACGCGAAGGTCTCCACCAGCGACTTTCACAGCCCGACCTACCACATCGGCGCCAAGGAAGCGTACGTCAAGGACACCACACCGTACGACGATGAGGGCGAGCCGTTGGCCCTGGAAAGTTTTGCCGCCGAGCTGAAACACACGACCTTCAACGTCCGCTCCCTGCCGATCCTGTACTGGCCCTACACGCAGACCGAGCTGCAGCGGGACCACACGGCCCTGCGTCGGATCACCGCCTCCAGCGACTCGGTCGCGGGCCTGGGGGTGTATACGCAGTGGCACCTGTTTCGGCTGCTGGGCATCGTCAGGCCCGAGGGCTACAAGGGGCGGCTGGACCTGAACCTCACCGAGCGCGGGCCCCAGGCGTCGGCGTCGATCAGCTACGCCCGGCGCGACTACTTCGGCTACGCGGTTCTCGAAGGCATGGTCGACGATCAGGACGACGACTTCGGCGACGAGCTGGAGAACGTCGACGCGCCCGACAGCCGCGGGCGCATCCTCCTGCGACACAAGCAGGTGCTCGAAAGTGACTGGCAGCTGCAGTTCGAGCTCAGCCACCTCTGCGACCGCAACTACCTCCGCCAGTTCGACCCGATCGAGCACTGGGCGGGCAAGGAGCAGGAATCGCTGATCTACGCCAAGAAGACCGGGCAGGACTGGGCCTTTACCGCCCTGGCCAAGTACCGCCTGAACCGCTTCGAGGACCAGAAGGAAGCGGCGCCCGAGTTGGCCTTCTGGGTGCCCGGCAAACCCCTGCTGGACGACCTGGTGACCTACCACGGCGAACACAGGGCGGGAATGGTCCGCTTCCGCCACGACACCGCAGACAAGATCAACGAGGACAGCGACTGGTTCTTCCGCGGCGACAGCCGCAACGAACTGGCCCTGCCGCTGCGCTGGGGACCGGTGAACCTCACGCCCTACATGGTCGGACGCCTGACGTACTGGGAGGATGAACCGGCCGGGGGAGAGAACTTCCGCCCCTACGGGCAGGTGGGCCTGCGGACCAGCGCCCAGATGTGGAAGGTCTTGCCCCACGTATCCAGCGAGACCTGGGACCTCCACGGCCTGCGCCACCTGGTCCAGGGCGAAGTCGACGCCTGGCTGGGCTCTTCCGGCGGGGTGCACTCCGATGAACTCTACCCGCTCGATGCCGACATCGAACAGCGACTGGATTACCTCTCCGGCCTGACCGTCGGCGTCCACCAGCGGCTGCAGACCCGCCGCGGTGCGGGCAACGACCGGCAGACCGTCGACTGGATGCGCCTCAGCGTGGTGACCGGCTTCTACGACAACGGGTCCGATCCGCAGCCGTCGCTGGGCCAGTTCGTCTGGTATCGCCCCGAGCTTTCGACCGGGCGAAACCACGTGAACGTCGATTACGAGTGGAACATCTCCGACTCGACAGCCCTGCTGGCGGACATGAACTACGACATCGACCGCGACGTGATCGGCCAGGCCAATGCGGGCTTCGCCGTCAACCGCTCGCCCCGCCTGCGGTACTACATCGGCTGGCGGATGATCCGCGACCTGGACAGTTCGGTGCTGACGTTCTCGGCTTTCTACCAGCTCAACGAGAAGTACTCGCTGACCTTCACCGAGCAGTTCGACTTCGATTACGACGGCAAGCGGAACCTGGTGACCAGCCTGTCGATCGTGCGGAAGTTCCCCCGCTGGTACGTGGGCTTCGGACTGAGCTTCGACGCGCGGTACGACGAGCTGAGCCTGGCCCTTTCGCTCTGGCCCGAGGGCGTGCCGGAATTCCGCATCCGAGGCACGAGACTGTCACTGCTGGGTACCAGCGACCAGAACTGACCGGCCGGGTGCGACAAAGTCTGCGCAGAATCCATGTTTCGGGGTAACAGCGGGGGGTGGTCCGGCCTGTTCCGGTCGGGCCTGTGGGCAGTGGGATTTCCAGCCAGGCCCGACGCGGCCGGAAGGGAGAGACAATGAGTCGCCGAAGCATCTCGACGATGGGGCTGATACTTCTGCTTGTCTCCGCCGGCGGGGTCGCCCAGGCCCAGCCGCAGGAGGATCAGGCAAAGCAGATCGCCGAACTGAAGCAGATGGTCTCCCGGCTGGAGAACCGCGTCCAGGTGCTGACCGATGCGATGGTCAAGCTGGCAGCGGCCCTGGAGTCGCCCGGCGACGACGCCCCTGCCGCGCATCGCCAGCAGATCGCCCAAGAGGCCAGAATCCAGCAGCGGATGATAGCGATGGCAAAGCAATTGGCCGAGATGCGAGCGCACGTGGCCGAGTCGGAACAGGGGAAACAGCAGGCCCAGGCCCGTCTGGCGGCCAGTGAGAACGAAAGGCAGCAGCTCCGGGCCGAAAATCAAGCCCTGCGACAGACCGTCCGCATCCAGCAGGTGAAGATGGTCGAGCAGCAGGAAACAATCGCCCGGCTGGAAGCACGCGTCGCCATCCTGGAGAATCGGGATCCCCCGCGACCTCCCCGGCAGCGGGCAGCGAGGATACAGGCAACGATTACCGATCTGAAATCCGTGGGCGATACGCAACTGACCGAAATCGACGCCGGGGCCAGCAAGGGCGTCCAGAAGGGCATGCAACTGGTGATTTACCGGGGGCAGAAGTTTGTCGGCTACCTGGTGATCCAGGCCGTCACAGAGAAAAGCGCCGCCGGGACCATCCGCCAGAAGCAGCTCGATCCGCAGATCGGCGACAAGGTCACCAACGCCGTGGAAGACTGACAATCGCCCTCAGCGTCGGCGGGTCATTCTGACGGCCACGCCGATCATGCCGGCCACGACGGCCGCGGCCGAGCCGACGCGCTTCCAGAACGTCTTTCGCTCTACGGCCTGGCGGTCGGGCCTCTGCTCGTTCCGCTCGGGCCGCTGCGGCTGGTCGGATTGTCGCTGGTTCTCGGCCATGGCTGCCCAGTTTACATCAAACCCAGTGCCTGGGAAACCGCCCAGATCACCCCGCCGGCCGTAGCGCCCAGAACCGCTCCCCAGACCTCCAGCAGCGACAGGTGCTCCCCGCTGAACTCCTGGACGAGCTTGCGGACCTCGGCGGGCTCGAACTTGGCCAGCGAGTGGCTGACGATCTGGCGGACGTTCAACTCGGCCACGACCAGGCGCGTCCACTCGCCCAGCTTCTTCGAATCGCGGATGTTCCAGCCCTCCAGCTTCAGCGCCGCTTCCTCCAAAGCTTCGGCGAACTGCTCATCGACCCAGCTGTTGCCCTCTGCCATCCATTCATCCAGGCGGTCGCGGATCGAATCGACGATCCGGTAGGTCACCGAATCATAGTCGCCCAGGCCCGTGGCGTGGCCGATCTTGCCGACAATCCCCGCCTTCTCGGCAAAGAACTTGCGGATCGCCCGATAGACCGTGCTGGATTCCATCACCTGGCCCAGGCGCAGGCGCAGGGCCTGGCGGAGGTGGTCCGACCAGACCTCCCGCGCTTCGGGGTCCGAGGAAATCCCCCGCACCTGCATGGCGGCCTGGTCGCGCAGGTTCTCGAAGAAGTCGGCCTGTTCCAGCCATTCCGACAGCGTTTCGGGGGTAATCAGGTCGCCGGCGACGGCGTCGGCGATCGCCTCGATGATCTGCTCGTGGTTCCGCTCGACCAGGCCCGTGCCCGGCAGGGCCAGCCGCTGGCTGGGCCAGGGGGAAAAGATCGCGTGGATGGCAATGCGGTTGGTCACCGCGCCGATCACGGCCGAGCCGCCGATGTACAGCAGGGCCGAGCCGAGAAGGGCGTATTCCAACGCCAGCAGGACCGAACCGACAGCCAGCACCGCCACCGACAGCAGAATGGACAGAGTTCCTTTGCTCACCTGGGAAAGTGTATCGACCGTGGGTTGGCCAGCCAAGGACTTATCCGCCTCCGGGCGGGTCGGCCAGCTTGCCCAGGAACGCCTCGACCGCCTCAGCCTGCCCGGAGTCTACTGCCTGGAAAGCTGTTGACGCAGGCGTTCGGCCCGTTGGGTCCGGCCGGTGGCTTCGAGCAGTTCGGCGAGCATCATTCCCAGTTGGTAATGGCTGGTCTGGGCGCGGAAGAAATCGCTGGCCTCGACCGGTTCGGTGCGGGCGTAGAGCTTCTCGACCATCCGTACGGCTGCGGCGTGTTGGCCCTGGTCCTGGTAGATCTGGCAGGCCCGGGAGGCGGCTGCAACGACGATGTCGGCCATCTCGACGCTCCCGCCCGCCGCGGCGCGGTAGAGCTGCAAAGCCTGGACGTTCTCGCCGGCGCGACGGTAGTCGTCGCCCAGGGCGATTGTCAGGCGGTTCTGCAGGTCTTTCCGGGCCCGGAAGGTCTGGCGGATGGCCCGTCGGTAGGCGTTGCGACGCTGTTGCGTGTCATCGATCCGCCCGGCCAGACGCCGCAGGACGAGGTAGGCGAAGTCCGGATACTCCGCCGCGGTGCGGGTCGAGAGAACCTGGATCAACCGCGCCGTGGCCTGGGCGTCCAGGCGGTCCTGTCGCTGCAGATCCACGGCCAGGTCCCAGGCCTGGCGGCAGGCCGCCTCGGCCGAAAGTGACTCAGCCAGCAACGACTCGATCGCCACAATCGGCGACTGCGGCGTCTCGGGCAGCCACGAGAGGTCATCGTTTCCGCCGGCAGCGGCCCGGATCGGCTCCAGACCGGCCGAGGCGGCCGAGTCGGCTCGCCCTGCCAGCAGGCGGGCCCCGGCGGCCAGGGCCTCGGCCTGTCGCTGCAGCTGCTGCTGGGTACCTGCCGCCGGGGCCAACAGCTTCAGCTCACCGTCCAGCAGCCCCGAGCCTCGCGGCGGGAAGAACACCTTGCCGATGTAGAACTTGTACCGGCGATACCGGGCCGTGGAGGCATCCCACTCCATCCGCCGCCCGGTCCGATCGGCCCGGAGGTAGGCGACCCAGGCATGCGGCACGCCGCTGCCGCCGTGGCCCTGTATCGCCGCAGCGGGAATCCCCAGGGCTTTGAGCACTTCCGTGGCGTAGTAGGCCTGGTCGACGCAGACCCCGCCGACCGACTTGAGATTCGCCAGCGTATAGGCCATCCCGCTGATCTTCTGGGCTGCGCCGGTTTTGAAGTGAGGCTTGTCGTAATCCACGTCGAAATACGCCTTCTGCGGCTCGGACTTGCTGCCGTACCGGGCCAGGGCCCACTTGCGCTCGGCGATGCTGAGCCTCGTATCGGCCAGGAACCAGAGCACCTCGACCGGCAGGGCCTTGAGGTCCAGGCTGAAGCGGTCCGGCTCGGTGGTGTACCAGCGGAAGCTTTCGACCAGCCCGGCCGGGTCCGGCTGGGGGCGTGGACTCATCCTCACCTCAGCCGTGGCGAAGGCGACGGCCAGGGCGGGGTACTGCTCGACGGCCTTTGTCTCGGCCCGGGCCAGTTCGGCCAGTTTCGCCACCGCTGCCAGCGGGTCGGCGACCATCGGACAGGCGTGGAGGAAGGGCCCGGCCAGCGACGGGTGGGATAAAACCCAGGCGACCTCTCTGCGTTGCTGGTCGGTCCGGGCCGAGGCCAGCAGTTCCAGACCCCGGTGTACCTCGATCAGCGTCGGCCAGGTCTCATCGGCCGCACGGCGCGCCACCAGGCCGCGGGCGAGAATCACCTTCTCGACCGCTTCCAGGGCCTGGATGACCTGTCCGGTCTGCAGGGCGCGGGCCTGTCGGCTGCGGGCCCAGTCGGCCAGCCAGGCATCCGAGCCCCGGGCAGGGGGGGCCGCCAGGCCCGACAGGGCGCAAAAAACAACCAGCCCCATCCAGCCGCCACGCCGCAGCGCAGCCGGTTGGCCAGGGCTGGTTTCCGCCGTCTCGGCGCCAGCTCTTGCCGGAAGCGTCAGTCTTTCAGGTGTACGGTGCTCCATTTCTCGTAGAGTACCGCAAAGGTGAACTCGATGTCAGCATCTCTCATGCGAATGCAGCCGAGCGACTCGGCCTTGCCGACCGAATCGGGCTTGTCCGTCCCGTGCAGGCCGTAGCCGGTGGCGTGGCGATTGGCCTCTTCCACGCCGCTCAGGCTGATCCAGAGCCCGTCCTTGCCCAGCGGGTAGTCCGGTTGGCCCCAGGCGATTGTCTTCTTGAACTGGCTGCCCGGCGGCGGGTTCCAGGCGGCGTGCTTGAGCTTCTTGCCCAGGGTCACCTGGAAGGCCCCTGACGGCGTGGCGTCGTCGGCGCCGATGCCGATATCCAGGCGTCTGATGAACGTGATCGGCCCGTCGTAGTTCTTCAGATAGACATCCATGACGAACTTGTCCTTGTAGACGACGGCATGGAAGGGGCCCTTGACCATCTTGATCCGCGTTCCCGGGCGGATCGTCTGCGGGTCCATCCGCGGGTTGACCCGCAGGATCAGTTGATCCGGCACGCGCAGGGCCAGGTGGTTCTTGTCGACCACGCGGGTGAGGATATCGCCCGGCTGGAACGTGTAGTAGAAGGTGTACGGGTCGTTGTCGTAGGAGACGGGCGAGAGGATGGTCTTGTCGGCCATGGCGGTCAGCAGCTTGCGGGCGTGCTCCTGCTGGCTGGTGGCCAGCTGGTGGGAGAAGTAGGCAGCTGAGAGGTTCGTCCGGACCGCCAGCAGGGCCGCGTCGCTGATCTCGCTGCCGGAAAGCAGGCGGACGGATTCGTCGTAGATCCGGTCGGCCTGCTCGGCGGACATTTTGACCTGGGGCCGGAGCAGTTCGAGGCTGTTCAGCGGGTCGATCGGGCCTGTCTTGTCCGGGTGCGGATCGGGCACGGGGGCGGGGCTGTTATCCGAGTCGTTTTCCTGTACGTTCTCGACGTTGACCAGTGTCGGTCGGGTTCCGTCGGTGCCGTTGCCCGGTTGGTCCATGTCGTTGCTCGATGCGGTCGCGGGCCCGTCGGTGTCGGTCTGGCCCGGCTGCTGGTTCAGGTAGGGCCACGCCACAGCCGCGGCAATGGCGATGACGCCGAGAAGTAGGATCAGGCGGCTTTTTGTGCGTTTTCTCATGGGTTACTGCTCCTGGGCTTTGGCCGGTTTCTCGGCTGGGCTGGATTGTCGTTGGAATCTGAGCGTTTCGGTTTCGGTAATCAGCAGGTCCAGGCCCTGGTCGTGCGGCTCGGCCGGGATCTGCTCGGCCAGTTGCATCGAAAAGGCCACACCCACCCGCCAGGCCCTGCAACCCGTCTGGGCGAGAAAGCGGTCGTAGAAACCGCCGCCCTGTCCCAGGCGACGGCCCCGGCGGTCGAAGGCCAGGCCCGGCACGAGGATCAACTCGATCTTCTCGGGGGCGACGATTTCGCCCTCGGCCGGTTCGAGCAGGCCGTATCGGCCCCGGGTCAGGCCTTCGGCGATCGACTCGCAGGCCACGGCGTCCATCTCCCGTCGCTGCCAGTCGACCCGGGGGGCCAGGATCGTTTTGCCCGCCACCAGGGCGGCTTGGGCGATGTCGACGGTTTCGACCTCCTGCCCGATCGCTACATACAGGAATATCGGATCGGCTGCGCGGAATTCTTCAAGTTCTGCGACTTGCCCGGCGATTTTCTGGGACATTTCCCGCTTCTGCCCGGGGGAAATTCCCTCAAGGCCCTGGCGGATCTCGCGGCGGAGCAAGTCCTTCTCGTTCATGTTTCTGCCCCGTCGTCGGCCTGGCCCTGGCTGCGGCCCTGCAGCTTGGCGACGTAGTCCAGGTACGCGGCGATGTGCTTCTCGTAGCCCCGGTCGGTGGGGGTGTAGTATTGCTTGTCGACTCCGAGGTACTGCTGGTCCGGGCTGATGCCGCCCTCGTAATCGTGGCTGTATTTGTACCCCTCCGAATAGCCCAACTGCTCCTTCATTCCTGCATGCGGGGCGTTGCGGAGGTGCTTGGGCACCGGCTGGGTCCGCTGGTTGCGAACGTCTGCCATGGCCTGGTCGATCGCCAGGTACGATGCGTTGGACTTGGGGGCAGAGGCCATGTACACCACCGCCTGGGCCAGGGTGATCCGACACTCCGGCATGCCCACCCGTTCGACGATGCTGTAGGCCGCCGCGGCGACCTGGATGGCCTTGGGGTCTGCGTTGCCGATGTCCTCGCTGGCCAGGATCGCCACCCGCCGGGCGATAAACCGCGGGTCTTCCCCGGCCGCCAGCATCCGCGCCAGCCAGTAAACCGCCGCGTCCGGGTCGCTGCCCCGCATGGATTTGATCAGCGCACTGGCTGCGTCGTAGTGCTCTTCGCCGGCCTGGTCGTAGCGGATGACCTTCTGCTGGATCGACTCGGCTGCGACGTCCATGTCGAATTTCACTTCCGCGGTGACATCCCCAGCCGCCGAGACCTGGCTGCGCACGCCGACTTCCAGGGCTGTCAGGGCCCGCCTGGCGTCGCCGTCGCAGATCCGGGCGAGGTATTCCAGGGCTTGCTCATCGGCCTGTACGTTGTACCGGCCCAGACCCCGCTGGTCGTCGTCCAAGGCGCGTTGGAGCAGTTTCAGCACGTCGTCCTCGTCCAGTGGGGTGAACTGGAAGACGGTCGAGCGGCTCAGCAGGGGGGTGTTGACGGTGAAAAACGGGTTCTCCGTCGTCGCACCGACCAGGATGATTGTCCCGGTCTCGACGTCGTTGAGCAGCACGTCCTGCTGGGCGCGGTTGAACCGGTGGATCTCGTCGAGGAACAGCACGGTGCGTCGGCCTGTCGAGGCGAGGATCGCCCGGGCCTGTTCGATGATCGCCCGGACGTCCTTGACCGAGGCGGAGGCGGCGTTGAGTTCGTGGAAATCGCACTCGATCTCCGCGGCGATCACGTGGGCCATGGTCGTCTTGCCCGTGCCCGGAGGCCCGTAGAAGACCACGCTGGAGAGTCGATCGGCTTCGAGCATCCGCCGGAGCATCTTGCCCTCTGCGACGAACTGATCCTGGCCGACCACCTCGTCCAGGCTGCGCGGGCGCATCCGCGCCGCCAGCGGGGCGTTGCGTCGGATGGCCTCGTCTTCGGATTCTTTGAACAGGTCGCGCATCGAGGCCCATTCTACCGCCACAGGTCCGAACCACCAACGCCTTCTGCCCATGCATTGTCGACAAAGACGTCTTTCTTGCCCCGGGCGGAGAATAAGCACTGGCCGCGGGGCGTATAAATGAATCTGTCGAACCGCGATAATCGATCGAGAGTATCATGTGCAGTTGGAGGTCCTATTGGAGGCGGGCTGCACCCCGGCTGGATAATTTGCTGGGAAAAGCCCCATCGCATTTCCGATACTAAGGGCGTTGCGGCAACGAATGGTTGCCCCGCACGCTCGCACCGAAGAAAAAGCGGAGTTTACATTATGTGTGGCATTGTAGGATACATCGGTTCCAAGGCGGCCCGGACCATCCTGATCGAGGGGCTCAAACGCCTGGAATATCGCGGATACGACAGCTCCGGCGTCTGCATCAATCACAACGGCACGCTGCATACCGGCAAGGCCGCCGGGCGGATCGCGATCATGGAGAAACAGATCGCCGGTGACGCCGACATCGCAGCCGGGACGCTGGGGATCGCCCACACCCGTTGGGCGACCCACGGCGAGCCGACCCAGATCAACGCACACCCCCACAGCGACGATGCCGGCCGGATCGCCATGGTGCATAATGGCATTATCGAGAACTACTCCACGCTCCGTAAGTTCCTGGAAGAAAAGGGACATGTGTTCGTCAGCCAGACCGACACCGAAGTGCTCGCCCAACTGATCGGCGAGTTCTACTCCAACGGTACGAACCTGGAAGAGGCCGTCCAGGCCGCCCTCCGCGAAGTCAGCGGGACGTACGGCATAGCCGTCCTGGCCGCCGATGAACCGGACAAACTCGTCGTCGCCCGCAAGGGCAGCCCCCTGATCGTCGGCGTGGGACAGGACGAGTACGTCGTGGCCTCCGACGCCTCGGCCATCCTCGAACACACCGCCAACGTCATCTACCTCGAAGACAACGAGATGGCCGTGCTCACCCGCAACGGCATGCGGACGATGACCACCGACAACGTCCCGGTGACCAAGAAAATCGACGAGATCGAGTGGTCCCTCGAACAGATCGCCAAGGGCGGCTACGAGCACTTCATGCTCAAGGAGATCTTCGAACAGCCCGAAGTGGTCCGCCAGAGCCTCTCCGGCCGCATCGACCTGCAGGAAATGTGCATCAAGCTCGGCGGGCTGGACAACGTCGCCCGCGAGCTGACCAAGACCAAGCGGATTATCATCACCGGTTGCGGGACGGCATGGCACGCGGGTCTGACAGGCGAGTTTATCTTCGAGGATTTCACCAAGATTCCCACGGAAGTCGAATACGCCAGCGAGTTCCGCTACCGCAACCCGATTATCGATGAAGGGACGCTGGTGATCGCCATCAGCCAGTCCGGCGAGACGGCCGACACGCTGGCCGCCCTGCGCGAGGCCAGGCAGAAGGGCGCCCTGGCCCTGGGCATCGTCAACGTCGTCGGTTCGACAATCGCCCGGGAGACCGACGCGGGCGTCTATCTCCACGCCGGGCCCGAAATCGGCGTCGCCTCGACCAAGGCTTTTACCTGTCAGGTCATCGTCGAGTTGCTGATGGCCCTGATGATCGGGCGGCGGCGCTACATGGCCCAGAACACCATGGAACGCTATCTCAATGCGTTAAATGCGCTTCCGGACCAGATCGAGAGCGTCCTGGACCAGGCCGACCACGTCAGGCAGATCGCCGAGCAGCACGTCGACGCCGACAACTGGCTGTTTCTGGGGCGGGGGTATCACTACCCGATCGCCCTGGAAGGGGCCCTGAAGCTCAAGGAGATCAGCTACATCCACGCCGAGGGCCTGCCTGCTGCGGAGATGAAGCACGGCCCGATCGCCCTGATCCACGAGGGCATGCCGGTGGTCTTCGTCGCTCCCCGCTGCGGGACGTACGACAAGATCGTCAGCAATATCGAGGAAGTCCGGGCCCGCAAGGGCAAGGTCATCGCGGTGGCCACCGAGGGCGACGAGCAGATCCGTCAGTACGCCGATCACGTCATCTACGTCCCGGACGCCCCGGTTCCGGTCCAGCCCATGTTGACGGTTGTTCCGCTGCAGCTGCTGGCGTACTATGCAGCCGTGGCGCGGGGCTGCAATGTCGATAAACCCCGGAACCTTGCCAAGAGCGTCACGGTCGAGTAGAATCACTCGTCAAGCTGTCGGAAATACAAGAAGATACGTCCCGCGCTGTCCGGCTGGTCGGCGCGGGTCGTTTGTCTTCGGGCCGCGGTGGGGCGGTCGGCGGAAAAAAGCCACCACCCTCCGGAGAAATCCTTTGACAGGTTTCAGAAGGCAGCTATAGTAAACGATCTATTTCCGCTGGGAGCGATATCCGTATGGACCCAAAAGGCCTGCCCGGGCCTGCTGGTTTCGCTGCTGCGGAAGGTTTTATTTGCAGGCTGCTGTAGCTCAGTGGTAGAGCGCGTCCTTGGTAAGGACGAGGTCATGGGTTCAACCCCCATCAGCAGCTTTGTGTTTCAAAATGAAGTGTCGCCTCGGAGGCGGCAATGAGATTGGCGATCCGATGGATCGCTCGAGAATCCTCAGTCGTAATGGCGCGCCGCCCAGGTAGGGACGGCCCGGCCGATTAGACAGGCTCGCAAGGGCCCGCAAAGAGGAAGGACCGTCAACAGGAGCGTGAAGAATGGCGAAGGAAACGTTTAACAGAACAAAACCGCACGTGAACGTCGGGACCATCGGTCACGTCGACCACGGCAAGACCACCCTCACTGCCGCAATGACCACCGTCCTGGAAGCCCGGGGCCTGGCCAAGAAACGCAGCTACGACGACATCGCCAAGGCGTCGGAATCCCAGGGTCGCCGCGACTCGACGAAGATTCTGACCATCGCGACCTCGCACGTGGAATACGAATCGCAGAACCGGCACTATGCCCACGTCGACTGCCCCGGCCACGCCGACTACGTCAAGAACATGATTACCGGCGCCGCCCAGATGGACGGGGCGATCCTGGTCGTCTCGGCCGCCGACGGCCCGATGCCCCAGACCCGCGAGCACGTCCTGCTGGCCCGCCAGGTCAACGTCCCCCGGCTGGTGGTCTTCCTGAACAAGGTCGACCTGGTCGACGACGAAGAGCTGCTCGAGCTGGTCGAGATGGAAGTCCGCGAACTGCTCAGCGACTACGACTTCGACGGCGACGATGCCCCGGTTATCCGCGGCTCGGCCTGGGGTGCGGTCAACAACCCCGAAGACCCCGAAGCCAGCCAGTGCATCATGGACCTCGTCGAGGCCCTGGACACCTACATCCCCGAGCCCGAGCGTGAGGTCGACAAGCCCTTCCTCATGCCCATCGAGGACGTCTTCTCGATCAAGGGTCGTGGCACGGTCGGCACGGGTCGTATCGAGCGCGGCATTGTCAAGGTCGGCGACGAAGTCGAAATCGTCGGTCTGGGCGACACCCGCAAGACCACCGTTACCGGCGTGGAGATGTTCAACAAGCTGCTCGACTCCGGCCAGGCCGGCGACAACGTAGGTTGCCTCCTGCGTGGCGTGGAGAAGACCGACCTGGAACGCGGCCAGGTGCTCGCCAAGCCCGGCAGCATCACCCCGCACCACAAGTTCCAGGGCGAGGTCTACGTGCTGACCAAGGAAGAAGGTGGCCGTCACAACCCCTTCTTCACCGGCTACCGCCCGCAGTTCTACTTCCGGACCACCGACGTGACCGGCACGATCAAGCTGCTGGACGCCGACATGTGCATGCCCGGCGACAACGTCACCATGGAAGTCGAACTGCTGAATACCTCCGTGGCCATGGATGAGCAGCTGCGTTTCGCTATTCGCGAAGGCGGCCGCACCATCGGCTCCGGTGTTGTCACCAAGATCCTGGAGTAGTGAACCATGGCCAAATCCAAGGCCAGAGAATACGTTTGGCTGCAGTGTACCGACTGCAGCGACCTGAACTACCGCACCGAGGTTCGTGTGCAGGGCGGCGTGCCGAAGATCACGCTCAAGAAGTTCTGCCCGCGCGAGCGGAAACACACGACCCATAAGATCAAGCGGAAGTAAGGTCGAGCATACAAGCCCACCGACCGGCCCGGAAGCGGCGTCCCCACGCCATTGCGGGCCTGTCGGCGGGACCTACGGCAGTAGCTCAATTGGCAGAGCAGCGGTCTCCAAAACCGCAGGTTGGGGGTTCAAGTCCTCCCTGCCGTGTTAGATCGACAACTTGTTGTTGCACATAGAGGAATCGCCGTGGCGAAAGTCCAGATATACAAGAAGAACCAGGGTAAGTACACCCGCTCGCTGACCTTTGTCGGCGTGATGATCCTGGCGGTGGCCGGGGCTTACAACCTGGCCCAGCTGTTCGGCTCGTATGACGCGACCAACACCGCGTACATCCAGATCCTCATCCCCGCTGCGGTCGTGGTGGCGATGGGCTTCCTGATGTTCTGGGTGGTCAATCGGCCCAAGACGGCCGACTTCATGATCGCCACCGAAGGGGAGATGAAGAAAGTCTCCTGGTCGTCCAAGAAGGAAATCATCGGCTCGACAAAGGTCGTCATCGTGACCACCTTCCTGCTGGCCGCCATCCTCTTCGCCGTAGACTTTGTCTTCACGCTCTTCTTCCAGGCTGTCCTGGGAGGCTGAGAGGATCGAACCGATGGCCAAGCAATGGTACGTATTACGAGTCGCTTCCAATAAGGAAGACCAGGTTCGCGAGTCTCTGGACCGCAAGGTCAAGATCGAGGGCCTGGAGTCCAAGATCGGACGCATTCTCGTGCCGACCGAGAAGCGTCCCAGCCCGCGCAACCGGGCGGGCAGCAAGAAGTTCGTCGAGCGCAAGATGTATCCCGGTTACGTCTTTATCGAAATGGATTTAGAGGAAGACGGCGCGATCGGAGAGGACGCCTGGTTCCTGATCAAGGAAACCACGGGCGTGGGCGATTTCATCGGTGCAGCGGGCAAGCCCGTGCCCATGGACGCCGCCGACGTGGACAAGATGCTCTCCCAGGTCGAAAAGGCCGAGGAAGGCACGCCCGTTTCGGTCGACTTCGAGAAGGGCGATAGCGTCAAGATCAAGGAAGGGGCCTTCGAGAACTTCGAGGGCACGGTCGACGAGGTCCTGCCCGACAAGGGCCTGGTCCGCGTGATCGTCACGATCTTCGGGCGACCCACCCCGGTGGAACTGGAGTACTGGCAGGTCGAAAAGGCCTGAGAAGTCCGCCGGCCTGACGAGCAAGCAAGAATCCATCCCCCCAGCTTCCCGGGCCTTCAGTCGCCCGGGACAATGAGAGACCCAACGATGGCCAAAGAGATTGTAGCACAGATTAAACTGCAGGCCCCCGGCGGGCAGGCGACCCCGGCCCCGCCGATCGGACCGGCCCTGGGCCAGCACAACGTCAACATCGGGCAGTTCGTCTCGCAGTTCAACGAGCAGACGCGCGAGCTGAACGGCATGCCCGTGCCCGTGGTCATCAGCGTCTACGGCGACCGGACGTTCGACTTCGTCGTCAAGAGTCCTCCCGCCGCGGCCCTGCTGAAAGAAGCGGCCGGCCTGGAGAAGGGCTCGGGCGAACCGAACAAGAACAAGGTCGGCAAGGTGACGATGGACCAGGTCAAGGGCATTGCCGAGACCAAGATGAAAGACCTCAATGCCGCCTCCGTCGAAGCGGCCTGCAACATCATCGCAGGCACGGCCCGGAGCATGGGCATAGTCGTAGAAGGATAACGCCCGGGGTTTCCCGGGTCTCTGCCAGGGCAGCTGCTGCGTAGCAGCCTCGCCGGGCAGGCGTCTGACCACGGACGCACATTGCGTGGAAGGCCCACAAGCCGCCAGGAGAACACATGCCCAAGAAACATTCCAAGAGGTATCTTGCGGCGCGCGAGAAGACGGATCGCAAGAAACGCTATCCGATCAAGGACGCGATCGAGACCCTCAAGCAGTTCCCGCCCGCCAAGTTCAACCAGACCGTCGAGCTGGTGATGCACCTGGGAATCGACCCCCGCCAGGCCGATCAGGCCCTTCGCGGCTCGGTGGCCCTGCCGCACGGCATTGGCAAGACCCGCCGCGTGATCGCCTTCTGCGAAGGTGAGGACGTGGAGAAGGCCAAGGCCGCCGGCGCCATCGAAGCCGGTGCCGACGACCTGGTCGAGAAGGTCCAGGGCGGCTGGACCGACTTCGACGTGGCCCTGTCGACCCCGCAGATGATGAAGACCGTCTCCCGCCTTGGCCGGGTTCTGGGACCCCAGGGCCTCATGCCCTCGCCCAAAGCAGGGACAGTCGTCAGCGGCGATTTCGCCCAGGCTGTCGGTGAATTCGCCGCCGGCAAGGTCGAGTACCGCAACGACCCCAGCGGCAACCTGCACGTGCCGGTCGGCAAGTTCGACTTCGATCCCGACAAGCTCAAGGACAACGTGACGGCCTTTGTGAACCTGGTCCGTCGCCTGCGTCCGGTCTCGGCCAAGGGAACGTACATCAAGAAGATCGCCATCAGCGCGACCATGACCCCGTCGGTGGAGATTGACCCCGCCAGCTTCGGAGGACAGCGATGAGTAAACCCGTCAAGCAGATGATCACGAAGGTCTACAGGGACCGCTTCGAGGGCGTCCAGTCGCTGGCCCTGGTCAATCTGACCGGTGTCGATGCCAACACCAACACCGCCATCCGCGCCCAACTTCGCGAAAAGGACATCCATGTCACGGTCGTGAAGAACTCCCTGGCCCGCAAGGCTTTCCGGGACATGGGCCTGGAAACCGCTGCCGAGGCCCTCGACGGGCCCTGCGCGGTGGCCTACGGGGCCGACTCGGTCGTCACCGTCGTCCGCGAACTGGTCGACATCCGCAAGAAGACCAAGCAACTGGGCATCAAGGCGGCCGTGATGGAAGGCAACCTCTTCGGCGAAGATCGCATCGAAGAGCTCAGCCAGTACCCCACCCGCGACGAAGCGATCGCCAACCTGCTGCAGGCGATCCTTTCGCCGGGTGCGAACGTCTCCGGTGCCCTGATGGGCCCGGGCGGCGCCCTGGCCGGTTGTCTCAAGGCCATCGAAGAAAAGGAAGAAGGCGGCGAGTAACCTGCCTCTGTCCCTGGAAGATAGATCAAAGCAACTACTTTTCCGGCTGCGGATTGGTCCCGACTGCTCGGGATGAAATGAAGCCAGCGGGGCTTCGCCTATCAGGCCGGACTACCCCCGTACCACGGAGCAACGTGAGCAATGACTGAAGAAGCCACAGCTGAAGCCAAAGAATTCAGTGCAGAGATCAAAGAACTCGGCGACAAGATTGCCGGCCTGAGCCTCAAAGAGGCCGTCGACCTGAAGGATTACCTCAAGGATGCGTACGGCATCGAACCGGCCGCCGGTGGTGCGGTGATGATGGCCGGTCCCGCCGGTGGCGGCGCAGCCGAAGAGGTCGAGGAAAAGACCTCCTTCGACGTGATCCTCAAGGACGTCGGCGACAAGAAGATCCAGGTCATCAAGGCCGTCCGCGCCCTGACGAGCCTCGGCCTGAAGGAAGCCAAGGAACTGGTCGAAGGCGCCCCCAAGCCCGTCAAGGAAGGCGTCAGCAAGGAAGAGGCCGAGGAAGCCAAGAAGGCCCTGGAAGAATCCGGCGCCACCGCTTCGGTGGAATAATTCCTCTGGATTTCCTTTGGGATGACTTGTCATCCTGCTATACTTGCACACTCGCGCCCCGGGCCCGGATGCCCGGGGCCGCGTGTGCTTCCCGAATGAGCCGAACCGCAAGAAGATCCATCCGCCACCTGGAAACCCGCCGCGGCGGGGCCAAGCAGGCCCCGGCGCGATGTGTCTTTGCGCGTTAACCCGCCCGTGATGGTTCCCCTGCCCAAGAGGTCCAATCCATGTTGAAACCCCAGCGAGTCCGGGACTTCAGTAAAGTCGGAGATTCCGCCCCGATCCCCCAGCTGGTCGATCTGCAGACCGTCAGCTACGCCCGGTTCCTCCAGAAAGAGGTCGATCCGGACAAACGGGATAACCAGGGCCTGGAATCCCTGCTTAAAGAGATCTTCCCGATCGAAAGCTATGACGGCTCGATGAAGCTGGAGTGCCTCTCCTACGGCCTGACCGAGCCGCGGTACACCCAGCAGGAATGTCGGGACCTCCGCCTGACGTTCGGCCTGCCGTTCCGCATTACCTGTCGCCTCAGCCGCAAGGACTCCAAGGACGTCCTGGAAGAGGAGATCTACCTCGGCGAGATCCCCGAGATGATCGGCGGCGGAGAGTTTATCATCAACGGGGCCGAGCGTGTCATCGTCTCCCAGCTGCACCGCTCGCCCGGCGTGGACTTCACCGTCCAGATGCAGGAGACCGACCGTCCCCTCCACGGGGCCCGCGTGATCCCCGAACGCGGCAGCTGGATCGAACTGGCCGTGACCAAGAAAGATTCGCTGACCATGCGGATCGACCAGTCCTCCAAGATCTCCGCGACCATGTTCCTGCGGGCGATGGACGAGAAATACTCGACCGACACCGCCATCATCAAGGCGTTCTACAAGACCAAGACCGTCTCGGTCGACAAGCTCCGCCCGCAGATGTACCTGGCCGAAGCGTTTGTCGATCCGGACTCCGGCGAAGAGCTCGTCCCGGCCGGCGGGCAGATCGGCGAGGCCCTGACCCGCATCGCCTCCAGCCCGGTCAAGAAGCTCGAAGTGATCACCAAGGTCTCCGACCCGCTGATCCTCAACTCTCTGGCCGAGGACCCCTCCGACAGCCACGAGAACGCGCTGCTGCGGATCTACATGCGTCTGCGCCCGGGCAACCCGCCGCAGATCGAAAAGGCCAAAACCCTCTTCGAGGAGAAGTTCTACGACGAGAACCGCTACCGCCTCGGTCGCGTGGGCCGCTTCCGCATCAACCGGAAGTTCAAGCAGCAAGTCGACGAAAACGCGATGACCCTGCGGTGCGAGGACTTCCTGAACACACTGAACTACATCCTCAAGCTCCGTGACGGCGAGGGATACGTCGACGACATCGACCACCTCGGTAACCGGCGCCTGCGGACGATCGACGAGCTGGCCACCGACGAGCTGCGAAAGGGCTTCCTCAAGCTCCGCCGCACCGTCCAGGAGCGCATGAGCCTCAAGGACCCCGACGAGCTGACCAAGATCGCCGAACTGGTCAACTCCAAGTCCATCAGCTCGAGCATCGACTATTTCTTCGGCCGCGGCGAACTGTCGCAGGTCGTCGACCAGCAGAACCCGCTGGCCCAGCTGACCCACGAGCGTCGCTTGTCGGCGTTGGGCCCGGGCGGCCTGAACCGCAAGCGTGCGGGCTTTGAAGTCCGGGACGTGCACATCAGCCACTACGGCCGGATCTGCCCGATCGAGACGCCGGAAGGCAATAACATCGGCCTGATCAGCTCGATGGCCATCTACGCCGGTATCGACGAATACGGCTTTTTGACAACTCCCTACCGCTCTTCCAAGGGCGGCAAGGTGGCCAACGACGTCGTCCACCTGCGGGCCGATGAGGAGATGGAATCGGTGCTCGCTCCGCCGGATGCCCTGGAAAAGGGACCGCGCGGCGGGGCGGCCAAGCTGCCCGAAGAGCACGTCCTGGCCCGCGTCAATGGCGAGTTGACGATGGTCGACGGCAACGAGGTCAACTACGTCGACATTTCGCCCAAGCAGACGGTGGGTGTCTCGGCCTCGCTGGTTCCGTTCCTCGAACACGACGACGCCAACCGCGCCCTGATGGGCTCGAACATGCAGAGACAGGCCGTGCCGCTCGTCCGCACCGAGCCCCCGGTGGTCGGCACGGGCATGGAGAAGGTCGTTGCGGCCAATTCCTCCATGGTCGTCCGCGCCCGCAAGGACGGGGCGATCAGCTATGTCGACGCCGAACGCATCGTCATCGACAACGCGGATGAGTACGAACTGCGCAAGTTCGAGAAGCTCAACGAACGGGCCTGCATGAACCAGAAGCCGCTGGTCAAAGAGGGCCAGCGCGTCAAGAAGGGCCAGATCATTGCCGACGGCTCGGCGACCAGCAACGGCGAGTTGGCCCTGGGACGCAACGTCCTGGTTGCCTTCATGCCCTTCGACGGATTCAACTTCGAAGACGCCATCCTCATCAGCGAGAAGCTGGTCAAGCAGGATGCCTTCACCTCCGTCCACCTCGAAGAGTACGAAGTGGAGATCCGCGAGACCAAGCTGGGACGCGAGGAATTCACCCGCGATATCCCGAACGTCTCCGAGCGGGCCCTGCGGAACCTCGACGAGCACGGCGTGGTGACCGTCGGCACCCGCGTAGGCCCCGGCGACATCCTCGTCGGCAAAGTCTCGCCGAAGTCCAAGAGCGAGCTGAGCCCGGAAGAAAAGCTGCTGCACGCGATCTTCGGCCGCGCCGGCGAGGACGTCAAGAACGACAGCCTCGAACTGCCCGCCGGCGAAGAAGGCGTGGTGGTCGGCACGCGGCGGTTCAGCCGTCGGATGCATCAGACCGACGAGCAGAAAAAGGCCCTCAAGGCCGAGATGGAAGAATACCGCACGGACATGAACCGGCGGATCATCAAGGTCTTCCGCATGATGGCCGACGAGATCAACGAAGTGCTCGGCCAGGCGATGGTCGACCCCTCGACCCGCCAGAAGGTCGGCCAGAGCGACATCGAAGAGGTCATCCTCGAACAGGTCGAGTCTTTCACGCCCGCCTGGATCAAGACCTCCAAGGATGCGGCCAAACAGCAGGCCGTGGAAATCTACGAGCGCTATTGGCCCCGCATCCGGGAGATTACCAAGGAACGCGAACGGCGCCTGGAGCACATGAAGCGCGGCGACGAATTGCCCTCCGGCGTGCTGGAGATGGTCAAGGTCACCGTGGCGACCAAGCGTCAACTGGGCGTGGGCGACAAGATGGCCGGCCGACACGGCAACAAGGGCGTTATCGCCCGAATCCTGCCGGAAGAAGACATGCCCTTCCTGGAAGACGGCACGCCGGTGGAGATCGTCCTCAACCCGCTGGGCGTACCGGGCCGTATGAACCTCGGACAGATCCTCGAGACGCACCTGGGCTGGGCCGCGGCGGTCCTGGGCTTCCAGGCCGTTACGCCCGTCTTCGACGGTGCCCGGGAAGAGGAGATCTTCGAGGCGATCCGCGAAGCCAACGAGCATGTCCGCCAGCGTCGCGAAGACCTGGAGGTCATCCAGAACGCCGGCGACAGCGAAGAGCTGCTGGCGATCATGCCCGTAGATGCCAAGATGCGCATCTACGACGGTCGTACCGGCGAGCCGCTGGAGCAGAAGACCACGGTCGGCTACATCTACATGAACAAGCTGCACCACCTGGTCGACGAGAAGATCCACGCCCGTGCGACCGGCCCGTACTCGTTGATTACCCAGCAGCCGCTGGGCGGCAAGGCGCGGACGGGCGGCCAGCGATTCGGCGAGATGGAAGTCTGGGGCCTGGAGGCCTACGGCGCCAGCTACACCTTGCAGGAACTGCTGACCGTCAAGAGCGACGACGTCGAGGGCCGGACCAAGATCTACGAGTCGATGGTCAAGGGTACCAACACCCTCGAGGCCGGCACGCCGGTGAGCTTCGACGTGCTGTGCAACGAGTTGCGCGGCCTGGGACTGAACATTCAGCTGGAGAAGAAGCGTCTGATCTAGTCGCGCTGCGACAGGACCGGAAGCAGATTCTCTGAACCAAATAAACGGCCTTTCCAAAGCCAAACACCCGATAGGGAGCGCTGAAGCAATGGCAGAAAGTGTATACGACCGGATCAACGATTACGGGTCGGTCAAGATCATGCTCGCTTCGCCCAACGACATCCGCAGTTGGTCGTTCGGCGAGGTCAAGAAACCGGAGACCATCAACTACCGGACATACCGTCCGGAGAAGGATGGGCTGTTCTGCGAGCGGATCTTCGGTCCGGAAAAGGACTGGGAGTGCGCGTGTGGAAAGTACAAGGGCACGAAGCACAAGGGCATCATCTGCGATCGCTGCGGCGTGAAAGTGACCCACTCGCGCGTCCGCCGCAAGCGGATGGGCCACATCAACCTGGCCGCCCCGGTTGTGCACATCTGGTTCTTCAAGGCCCTGCCGTCCCGCCTCGGCACGCTGCTGGGCATGAAGACCGCCGACCTGGAAAAGGTCATCCTCTTCCAGGATTACGTGGTCACCGACGCGGGCAACACCCCCCTGAAGTACAAACAGCTGCTGAACGAAGAAGAATACCGCGAGGCCTACAGCAAGTACCGTGACGACTTTACCGCCCAGATGGGCGCCGAAGCGATCCGCTCGCTGCTGGAAAAGCTCGATCTGGAAGAAACCGCCGCCGAGCTGCGCGATGGCCTGAGCAAGACCAACTCCAAGCAGAAGATCAAGGACCTGACCAAGCGTCTCAAGCTGGTCGAGTCGATCCGCACCTCCGGCAACCGCCCGGAATGGATGGTCATGGAAGTGATCCCCGTGATCCCGCCGGACCTGCGCCCGCTGGTCCTGCTGGAATCGGGCAACTTCGCCACCAGCGACCTGAACGACCTGTACCGCCGGATCATCAACCGGAACAACCGCCTGAAGAAGCTGATGGACCTCAACGCCCCCGAGGTCATCATCCGCAACGAAAAGCGGATGCTCCAGCAGGCCGTCGACGCCCTGTTCGACAACAACCGCTGCCGCCGCCCGGTCCAGGGCACGGCCAACCGTCCACTCAAGTCCCTGACCGACATGATCAAGGGCAAGCAGGGACGCTTCCGCGAGAACCTGCTGGGCAAGCGCGTCGACTACTCCGGCCGAAGTGTCATCGTCATCGGCCCGGAACTGGCGCTGAACCAGTGCGGCCTGCCGAAGAAAATCGCCCTGGAGCTGTTCCAGCCGTTCATCATCCGCAAGCTGAAGGATCGCGGCCTGGCCGATACGATCAAGTCGGCCAAGAAGATGCTCGAACGTCGCGACAAGGAGATCTGGGACGTCCTGGAAGAGGTGATTTATCAGCACCCGGTGATGCTCAACCGCGCCCCGACGCTGCACCGGATGGGCATCCAGGCCTTCGAGCCGGTCCTGGTCGAGGGCAACGCGATCAAGATTCACCCGCTGGTCTGCAAGGGCTTTAATGCCGACTTCGACGGCGACCAGATGGCCGTCCACCTGCCGCTTTCCGTCGAGGCCCAGGCAGAGACCCATGTGCTGATGCTGGCGACGAACAACTTGTTCTCCCCGGCCAACGGCTCACCGATGATGGCCCCGTCGCAGGACATCGTGCTGGGCATCTACTACCTGACCAGTTCGCAGGGCCATATCTGGGTCAAGGAAGGTCTGCACAAGGCCCAGGTCTCCGAAGACCAGGCCTACCCGACCTTCGCCGGTCCCAATGAGTTGATCAGCGCCTATGACCGCAAGCTCATCGGCATGCACGCCACCGTGCTGCTGCGGGTACCCAAGGACAGCGAAGTCGTCGACGCCGACGGGATCAAGACCGTCGAGAACGGGCGGATCCTGACAACCGCCGGCCGGGCCATCTTCAACGACATCCTGCCCGAAGGCATGCCCTACTACAACTACCCGCTGGGTGCCAAGGGCGCCGGCCGCGTGATCAGCGATACCTACGCCCGCCTCGGACGCAAGGCCACGCTGGAACTGGTCGACGACATCAAGCGACTCGGCTTTAAGTATTCCACCCTGGCGGGCCTGAGCTTCGGGATCACCGACGCGAAGATCCCCGAAGCCAAGGCCGAGATCCTCGACCGGGCCCAGGCCCGCGTCGACAAGATCGAGGACGACTTCAAGGCCGCCGCGATCACCCAGGGCGAACGCTACAACCAGATCATCGACGTCTGGATCCACGCCCGCGAAGAGGTCACCCGCATGCTGATGGGGACCCTCCAGCAGGACGCGGGCCCCGACCCGGATGACAAGAACTACCTCAACCCGGTCTACCTGATGACCGACTCGGGCGCCCGTGGCAAGATCGACCAGATCCGCCAGCTGGCCGGCATGCGTGGCCTGATGTCCAAGCCCTCCGGCGACATCATCGAAACGCCCATCAAGGCCAACTTCCGCGAGGGCCTGACCGTGTTGGAGTACTTCTCCTCGACCCACGGAGCCCGCAAGGGTCTGGCCGACACCGCCCTGAAGACCGCCGACTCGGGCTACCTGACGCGTAAGCTCGCCGACGTGGCCCAGAACGTGATCGTCAACGAGATCGACTGCGGCACGCTGCAGGGCATACAGAAATCCGCCATCTACAAGGGCGAACAGGTCGACGTGCCTCTGCGCGAGGTGATCATCGGCCGCGTTGCCCGTGAGAATATCGTCAACCCGATCAGCGACGAGGTGATCGTCTCGGAAAACGAGGTCATCAGTACCGAAGCCGCCGGGAAGATCGAA
Source organism: Phycisphaerae bacterium (assembly GCA_046541415.1). GTDB lineage: Bacteria > Planctomycetota > Phycisphaerae > SM23-33 > SM23-33 > CAZOVB01. Next base: position 85,399 of record JBKHDI010000002.1, read on the forward strand.
GACCTGGGCCTGGAGACCATCCGCGTCCGCAGTCCGCTGACCTGCGAAAGCCCCCTGGGCGTCTGTGCCAAGTGCTACGGTACCGACATGTCTACCGGCAAGCTGGTCGAAGAGGGCATGGCCGTCGGAATCATCGGCGCCCAGTCGATCGGCGAGCCGGGCACGCAGCTGACCATGCGTACGTTCCACACCGGTGGTGTGGCCACCCGTGCAGTGGTCGACAACGAGATCTCCGCGGCCATGCCCGGTACGATCAAGTTCAATGAACTGCGGGCCGTGGAAGCCAAGATGGGCAAGACCAGGGCCCTGGTCGCCCTGAAGCGCAACGGCGAGGTCGTGATCGTCGACGAGAAGGACCGCGAACTGGACAAGTACAAGGTCCCGTACGGTGCGGTGATCATGGTCAACGAGGGCGACAAGGTCAAGGCCGGCCAGCGGCTGGTCACCTGGGACCCGCACCGGGTTCCGATTCTCGCCGAGGCCGCCGGTGTCGTCCGCTTCCAGGACATCGAAGAGGGCGAGACCGTCCGGATCGAGTCCGAGCGTCAGGCCCGTCGCTACGTCGTGATCGAGCACAAGGGCGAGAAGCACCCGCGGATCGTCATCGAAGGCAAGGACGGCAAGATCCTGGACTTCCACTACCTGCCCGCCAAGGCCCGTATCGAGGTCGAAGAGGGACAGGAAGTCGAGCCGGGCGACCAGCTGGCCCGCCAGCCGCGCGAAATCTCCGGTACCCAGGACATCACCGGTGGTCTGCCCCGTGTGACGGAAATCTTCGAGGCCCGCAAGCCCAAAGAGCCCGCCGCGATGGCGGAGATTTCCGGCATCGTCGAGTTGCGGACCGACAAGCGTCGCGGCAAGATGACGGTTATCGTCCGATCCGAGTCGAGCATGGAGCGCGAGCACCATATCCCGCACGACCGACACCTGCTGGTTCACACCGGCGACTACGTCGAGGCGGGCGAACCGCTGACCGAGGGCCCGCTGGTTCCGCACAGCATCCTGTCGATCCGCGGCGAGGAAGCCCTGCAGAACTACCTGCTCGGCGAGATCCAGAGCGTCTACCGCTCGCAGGGCGTGACGATCAACGACAAGCACATCGAGATCATCCTGCTGCAGATGCTGCGGAAGGTCCTGGTAGAAAATGTCGGAGATACCGAGCTTCTGCCCGGAGATGTGGTTGACAAATTCCGCTTCCGTGGCGAGAATAGCCGGCTCGCTGTATCGCTCAAGATCGTCGAACCCGGTGACACCGAGTTTGCCGAGGGCCAGATCGTCCCGCGTCGCGAGGTCGAGCAGGCCAATATTGACGTCGAAGCGCGAGGCGGCGAACCGGCCAAGACCCGCAGGCCCCGGCCCGCGACGGCCAAGACCCTGCTGCTGGGGATCACGAAGGCATCGCTGCAGTCGGAGAGCTTCCTCTCGGCTGCGAGCTTCCAGGAAAGCACGAAGGTGTTTACGGAGGCGTCGCTGGCCGGCAAGGTCGACGATCTGCGAGGCCTGAAAGAGAACGTGATCCTGGGCCACCTGATCCCGGCCGGGACGAGCTTCAAGCCGTACCTGGACATGCAGGTCAAGAAGCTGGTGGAACTGGCGGACTTCGCCCCGTTCGAGCCCAGCGAAGAACTGACCGACGCGGAGATCACCCAGGCCGTCCAGCAGGCCCTGAGCGGACAAGGCTGAGACGAATACAACGACTGAAACCAAAAGAACATATAGATTGCATACCGCATCGCAACTGAGGACGTAGAATGCCCACGATCAACCAATTGGTCCGGAGACCTCGCCAGAAGGTCGTCAAGAAGAAGAAGAACGTCGCCCTGGAGCAGAGCCCCCAGCGTCGCGGCGTCTGCCTGCTGGTCAAGACGGTCACCCCGAAAAAGCCGAACTCCGCCCTGCGGAAGGTCGCGCGTGTGCGTCTGACCAACGGCCGCGAGGTGACGGCGTATATCCCGGGCATCGACCACAACCTCCAGGAACACAGCATCGTGCTGATCCGCGGCGGTCGTGTTCGCGACCTGCCCGGCGTGCGGTACCACATCGTCCGCGGCACGCTGGACGCCCTGGGCGTCGACGGCCGCAAGCAGGGACGCAGCAAATACGGCACGAAGAAGCCCAAGTAACCGACGACAGACAGAATCTCTCACGCTCGCCATTTCGTGGGCGAGAGTACTGGAACGCATACACCAGGGCCTCCCCAAAGGCCCCCAGGAAGGATGAGACCGCCACCGCTGGTGGCGGGAGAACAAGAGAAGACATGGGATACAAACGATTCACCGCATCGACGACGCAACTGACCCCGGACCCGCGCTATAACAGCAAGCTGCTGGCCAAGTTCATCAACGTGATGATGCTGGATGGCAAGAAGTGGGCCTCGCAGAAGATCATGTACCAGGCCCTGGACATGATTTCCTCGAAGATCAAGGACACCCCCGCGATCGAGGTCTTCGAAGAAGCGATCCAGAACATCAAGCCGTTGATCGAGGTCCGCTCGAAGCGCGTCGGCGGTGCCAACTACCAGGTGCCCATGCAGGTGAATTCCAAGCGACAGCTGTCGCTGGCGATGCGGTGGGTTCGCGATGCGGTCCGCAAGACCTCGGGCCGTCCGATGTACCAGCGGATCGCCAACGAGATCATGGCCGCCTACAACGGCGAAGGCACGGCGATGCAGACGCGCGAGAACGTGCACCGCATGGCCGAGGCGAACAAGGCCTTCGCGCACTTCGCCTGGTAGCGACGAGTCATGCCGTCGGGCCGGCGGTGGCGCTGGCCTGATGCTACATAGAATGATGGAAATTCATCGGCCTCAAGGCGATCGTGCCTTTTGGTCGAAGCTTGCCGAACCGCCTTACCGCCAGGTCAGGCGGCAGAAACGGTAGCGTTTAACCCGCTGGATGGCGACATTCGGCGGCCCCGGTCGGCCAAAGCGGGCCGGGGCTCAGCAGGCTGATCCGAAGGTATCGGATCGGCTGGAGATATAACAACCGGGTCGGCCTGTGCGGCTGTGCTGCTCTCCAGCGTAGCCCGAAGGTCGACAGCCCGTCGCGTCACGGCGACGGTCGATGCACTGGCGAACAGCCTTCCTTACGGCTTCTTTCTGCGCCCGAACCCGATACCGGGCCCGCAGGCAGGGGCGTGTGGGCGGCTTACCCGAATTACGATAACGTCAAGCAGACACAGTAGACATGGCAGCCAAGCTGGAAAACCTCCGCAACATCGGCATCATGGCCCACATCGATGCCGGTAAGACCACCGTCACCGAGCGGATCCTCTACTTCGCCGGCCGAACGCACAAGATCGGCGAAGTCCACCAAGGAACCGCGGTGATGGACTACCTGCAGGAAGAGCAGGAGCGGGGGATCACCATCACCTCAGCGGCGACGAGCCTGAAGTGGAAGCCCTGCCACATCAACCTGATCGACACGCCGGGCCACGTCGACTTCACTATCGAGGTCGAGCGTTCGCTTCGCGTTTTGGACGGGGCGGTGGCGGTGTTCTGCGGTGTAGGCGGTGTCGAGGCCCAGACCGAGAAGGTCTGGCACCAGGCGGACCACTACCGCGTGCCTCGCCTGTGCTTTGTCAACAAGCTCGACCGGCTTGGTGCGGACTTCGAGATCGTCGTCAACGAGATCGGCTCGCGACTGACAGCCAACCCGCTGATCTGCCAGATCCCGATGGGCCGGGCCGATGATTTCGCCGGCCAGATCGACCTGCTGACCGGCAAGGCGTACTTCTACGACCCAGCCGAGGTAGCCACGACGCTCCGCATCGAGGACATCCCCGATGCCTATAAAGAGGAAGCCGAACTGCACAGGACCGAACTGATCGAACGGGCGGTGGAATTCGACGACAAGCTCATGGAAGCCTACCTCGAGGGCAAGGATTTGAGCCTCGACGCCGTGCGGGGCGCGATCCGCAAGGGCACGATCGCCAATCGCCTGCACCCGGTTTTCTGCGGGTCTGCCCTGAAGCACATGGGCGTCAGGCCGCTGCTGGACGCGATCGTCAGCTATCTGCCCAGCCCGCTGGACGTCCCGCCGACCAAGGCGGTCGTCAAGGGCGGCAAGGACGACGGCGAGCAGATCCTGCTGCACCCGGAAGAGGACGAGCCCTTCGCAGCCCTGATCTTCAAGATTACCTCCGACCAACACGGCGACCTGAATTACGCCCGGATCTACCAGGGCAGCCTCACGCCCGGAACGCGCGTGCTGAACTCCACCCAGGACCGCAAGGAGAACGTCACGCGGATCTGGGAGATGCACGCCAAGCAGCGGATTGCCCGGGACAAGGCCATCGCCGGGGACATCGTTGCCCTGGTGGGCATAAAGAACTCCCTGACCGGCGACACGCTGTGCGAGACGAAACACCCGATGCTGCTGGAGAAGCTCGATTTCCCCGACCCGGTGGTCCGGATGTCGATCGAGCCGCGAACCAGCGCCGAGAAGGACAAGCTCGTCGACGCCCTGAACACGTTGCGGCGCGAGGACCCGAGCTTCCAGTACGACTTCGACAGCGAGACCGGGCAGACGACCATCTCCGGGATGGGCGAGTTGCACCTGGAGATCCTGAAAAACAAGCTGGTCCGCGAGCTGGGCCTGGACGTCCGGGTCGGCAAGCCGCGTGTCAGCTATCGCGAGACGGTCAAGCAGCTCGGCCAGGCCGAGGCCCGGTTCATCCGCCAGACCGGCGGGCGCGGACAGTTCGCCATCGTCGAGTTGTCCGTCGAGCCGCACACGCCCGAAGAGGGCGCCCCGAGCATCGTGTTCGAAGACAAGACCACCGGCGGGGTGATTCCGAAAGAATACGTCCGTGCGGTCGAGGAGGGCGTGCGCGGCGCTGCCACCTCGGGCCCGTTGGCCGGCTATCCGATGCTGAATCTGAAGATCACCCTGCTGGATGGGCAGACCCATCCGGACGACAGCAGCGATATCGCGTTTGAGCAGGCCGGGATCATGGCGTTCAACGACGCGGTCGCCAAGGCCGGGCCTGTGCTGCTCGAGCCGATCATGCGGCTGCAGGTGACCACGCCGGAGGAGTACCTCGGGGCGGTCAACGGCGACCTGAACGCCCGCCGGGCGGAGATCCGCAAGATGGACACGCGTGGAGATTACCGGGTGATGGTGGCCCTGGCCCCGCTGGCCGAGATGTTCGGCTACACGACACAGCTGCGTTCGCTGACCCAGGGTCGCGGATCGAGCACGATGGAGCCCTCGCGGTATGCCGAGGCCCCCGCGCAGGTATCGGAAAAGATTCTGCGTCTGGCGTATTGACGAAAAATTGAGATTTGCTTCAAGCGAAGGATTGACAAGACCCGGCGGATCAGTATGCTGGACTGACTCTGCTTTTCTGACTGGGTCAAACCCCGCCCTCAACCAGGGCATCGGAGACGAGTTGCGATGGTGCAAGACAGAATTCGCATACGAATGGAAGCCTACGACCACCGGGCGTTGGACGCCTCGGCCAAGGAGATCGTGGACCACACGGAACGAACCGGGGCCCGGGCGCGAGGCCCGATCCCGCTGCCGACCCGCATCGAGCGGTACACGGTGCTTCGTTCTCCCCACGTCGACAAGAAGTCGCGGGAGCAGTTCGAGATGCGGACGCATAAGCGAATCATTGACATTTACGAACCGACCGTCCGGACGATCGAGGCGTTGAACCGCCTGGTCGTCCCGGCCGGGGTGTTTATCAAGATCAAGGCATAGGTGCGACGATGAAGGTCGGACTGCTTGGCAAGAAAATCGGAATGACGCAGGTCTACGACGACGCCGGTGTGCTTCACCCGGTGACCGTCGTCCAGGCCGGGCCCTGCCCCGTCCTGCAGATCAAGACCGTCGAGTCGGATCAGTACAACGCGGTGCAGATCGGGTTTGACCCGGCCAAGCCGCACCGCGCGACCAAGCCCCAGATCGGCCACGCCGGCAAGGCGGGCGTCGGGCCCTGCAAGTTCGTCCGCGAGATCCGCCAGGACGCGCCGGTCGAAGACGTCGAGCCGGGCCAGTCGTTGACGGTCGCGCTGTTTGACGGCATTGCCCACGTCGACGTGGTGGGCATCAGCAAGGGCAAGGGGTTCCAGGGCGGGATGAAGCGTCACAACTTCTCCGGCCTGGAAGCTTCCCACGGTGTGGAACGCAAGCACCGTTCGCCCGGCTCGATCGCCTCGCACGCGACCAACGCCGGTACCGGCCCGAAGCTCAAGAAGGGCAAGCGCATGGCAGGACACATGGGCACCGACCGGGTGACCAGCCGCAACCATCGCTTGGTCAAGGTCGACACCGAGAACAACCTGCTGTTGATCAAGGGCCCGCTGCCCGGGGCCAACGGCTCGTATCTGGAAATTCGTCAGAGCAAGACCGCCAAGGTCGCAAGATAGCTTAGGACCAGGAAACCATCATGCTGGACGTTCCGGTATATAACACAGAAGGCAAAAAGGTCGACACGCTGCAGGTCGACGAAGCCCTCTTTGGCGGCGAGGTCAACGCACCGCTGCTCAAGCAGGCCATCGTCGCCTACCAGGCTCGTCGTCGTCAGGGCACGGTCAAGACGCGTGGCCGCGGCGAAGTCGTCGGTTCGACCCGCAAGCTTTACCGCCAGAAGGGCACGGGCTATGCCCGTCGAGGCCAGATCCGCACGAACGTCATGCGTGGCGGCGGCGTGGCCTTCGGCAAGAGGCCCCACAAGTACAATGTCAAGATGCCCCAGAAGATGAAGCGGGCCGCCCTGAAGTCCGCCATCCTGGCCAAGCTGCTCGGCGAAGACTGCTTCGTCCTGGAAGCGGCCCCCTCGATGGACGCCCCCAGGACCAAGACCATGGCGTCACTGATCGAGGCGATCGGCATCAACCGGACGTGCACGCTGGCGATGGGCCAGCGGGACCACAACGTCTATCTCTCCAGCCGCAACATCAAGGACCTGACGGTCCGCACCGCGGCCGAGTTGAACGCCTACGACGTGGCCATGCGTCAGAAGCTGATTCTCACCCGCGACGCCTTCGACCAGCTCAGCGGCCAGGAGACCGAAGCATGAAGAACGAAATCTACAATGTCGTCATCCGCCCGCTGGTGACCGAGAAGGGCACCCATCAGTCCCAGACGGTCAACGCCTACGCCTTTGAAGTATCGCCCGATGCAAACAAGGCGCAGATCAAGCAGGCGATCGAGAAGATCTACGAAGTAAAGGTGCTCAACGTGCGTACGGCCAACCGCAAGGGCAAGCCCCGCCGCACAGGCCGGTTCATTGGCAATACCCGCCATTGGAAAAAGGCCATCGTCGAGCTGCACGAAGACTACCATATTGACCTGTTCTAGACTGCAGGAAGAGTCTCATGCCGATCAAGATCTACAAGCGAACCAGCAACGGCCGGCGGAATGCCTCGGTCAATGACTACAGCGTCATCACGACCGACAAGCCGGAAAAGTCGCTGCTGAAGACGCTGAAAAAACATGGTGGCCGGAACCACACCGGCAAGATCACCAGCCGCCACCGCGGCGGTGGCAACAAGCGGAAATACCGCATCATCGATTTCAAGCGCCAGAAGGACGACCAGTTCGCCGAGGTGCTGACGATCGAGTACGATCCGAACCGCACCTGCCACATCGCCCTGGTCCAGTACGAAGACGGCGAGAAGCGATACATCCTCGCCCCGATCGGGCTGGAAGTCGGCCAGAAGATCCGCTCCGGCGACGAGGCCGAGCCCCGCGTGGGAAACACCCTGCCGCTGTCGAAGATCCCGATGGGCATGGAGATCCACAACATCGAGATGACCCCGGGCCGGGGCGGACAGCTCGTCCGCACCGCCGGTGCTGCCGGACGCGTAGCCGCCCGGGAAGGCAAAATGGTCACGTTGATTCTGCCCTCGGGCGAAATGCGCATGGTGCACGCGACCTGCCGGGCCACGATCGGGCAGGTGGGCAACGTCGAGCAGCAGGGCGTCCGCCTGGGCAAGGCGGGACGGAAACGCCACATGGGTCGCCGCCCGCACGTCCGCGGCAGCGCGATGAACCCGGTGGCCCACCCGATGGGCGGTGGCGAAGGCCGACGCGCCGGTGGCCGCCACCCCTGCAGCCCGAAGGGCAAACTGGCCAAGGGCGGCAAGACCCGCCGCAGACGCAAGCAGTCCAACCGCCTGATCATCCGTCGCCGCCGCAACAAACGCGCCGGTCAGCTGACGATCTGAGGAACGCAACACGATGACCCGAAGCGCAAAAAAAGGTCCGTACGTCGACGAGAAGCTGTACCGCAAGGTCGAAAAGGCCCAGCAGACCAACTCGCGAGAGCCCATCAAGACCTGGGCCCGCGACTGCACGATCGTCCCCGAGTTTATCGGCATGACGTTCGCGGTGCACAACGGCAAGGTCTTCAACAACGTAACGGTCACCGAGGACATGGTCGGCCACAAGCTCGGCGAGTTCAGCCCGACGCGCATGTTCCGCGGACACACCGCCGGTAGACGATAAACCGCCCCAGGTAACTGACTGGAAAACACCCACCATGGCTTGGAAGGCTACATACAAATTTGCACGGATCTCGGCCCGCAAGGCACGCCTGATCATCGATATGATCCGGAACCGCGACGTGGATGAGGCACTGAGCATCCTTCAGTTTACGCCCAACCGGGCGGCCCCGATGATCAGCAAGGTCCTGACCTCCGCGATCGCCAATGCCAACGAGGCCGAGGCCGATGTCGAGACGCTGTTTGTCAAGGAAGCCCGCGTGGACGAAGGGCCGACCATGAAACGGTTCCGCCCGAAGGATCGTGGCCGTGCACACTCGATCCTGAAACGTACCAGCCACATCACCGTCGTGGTCGAACAGGACAGGGAGTAACGAGGCTCACTCATGGGACAAAAGATATCCCCAATCGGATTCCGCACGGGAATTACCATCGGCTGGAAAAGCCGCTGGTACGCCCCGAAGAGCAATTACGGCGAGTTCCTCGTCGAAGACGCCCAGGTGCGTCGTTTCATCGACGACCGCCTCAACCGCCAGCCTCCGTACGCTGCGATCAGCCAGATCGAGATCGAACGGACCCGCGAAGAGGTCAAGGTGATCCTCAAGACCGCCCGCCCGGGCCTGGTCATCGGCCCCAAGGGTGCCGAAGTTGAGAAGCTCAAGAACGCCCTGGAAGACCTGACCGACCGTCGGGTGAACATCAACATCCTCGAGGTCAAGAACCCCGACCTGGACGCCAAGCTGATTGCCGAAGGCATCAGCGAGCAGCTTAAACGTCGCGCCAGCTTCCGCCGGACGATGAAGCAGCGTGCAGAATCGGCCATGCAGGCCGGTGCCAAGGGCGTCAAGGTTGCCGTCTCCGGCCGACTGGGCGGAGCGGAGATGTCCCGCTCGGAGTCGACGCTGCTGGGTTCGATTCCGCTGCACACCCTCGAGGCCGACGTGGACTACGGGTTCGTCCCGTGCTACACGACGTACGGCACGATCGGCGTGAAGGTGTGGATCTACCGCGGTCTGTTCGGCGAGCAGCAGGAGGAAGCAGCTTCCGAGGCCTCGGGCCCGATGACCCGCGGACGTCGTCGCCGACAGGGCGGCGGTGGGCCGGGCGGTCCCGGCGGTCCCGGCGGTCCGGGTGGACGTGGACGGGGACGCGGTCGCGGACGTGGTCGCGACGGCGGCCCGGCGACTCCTCCGGTTCGCCCCGGTGGCAGCCGCCTCGGCGCGCTGCAGCGGGCCCAGGAAGCCCAGCAGGCCGAGAAGGCCCAGCCGGCCGAGCAGGCCTCCGACCAGGCGGCAGAGGGTCAGACCGACACCCAGGCCGGCGATCAGGGCCAGAACGAAGAATCCAGCGAAAGCTGACCAGGCAGTAATATAGGAAGGCAACACCCATGCCCTTGATGCCCAAGAGAATCAAGCACCGCAAGCAGCAACGCGGGAAGAATCGCGGCAATGCGACACGTGGCAATTACGTGGCCTTTGGCGATTTCGGCCTGCAGTCGACGGAAGCTGGCTGGGTTTCGGCCCGTCAGCTCGAAGCCGGCCGAGTCGCCGCAACGCACTTCCTGCACCGCGTCGGCAAGGTGTACATCCGGGTCTTCCCGGACAAGCCCATCAGTTCCAAGCCCCTGGAAGTTCGAATGGGTAAGGGCAAGGGCGAGGTCGACCAGTGGGTCGCGGTGGTCAAGCCCGGCACGGTGCTGATCGAGATCGGCGGCGTGGATGAGGCCACGGCCAAGGACGCCCTGCGTCGCGTGGCCAACAAGATGCCCGTCCGCTGCCGGATGGCCAAGCGGACCGGTCACGTTTAACAGCCCCGGAGCAATCGATGAACATCAGCGAAGTACGACAGCTAAACGACGAAGAGCTGCAACTGGAACTCGACCGGCTGCACCGGCACGTGTTCGACCTGCGGAGCCAGGCGGTAACCGAGAAGTTGGAAGACCCTTCGTTGCTGACCAAGGCCCGCCGGGACATCGCCCGGATGCTGACGGTCCAGCGAGAGCGTGAAATTCAGGCCTCCAAGGCCCAGGCATAACCCAGCGTGCGTGAGAACCCAATGACAGAGCAGAGCAACAGACCGGTCGATCGAGGCGGCAAAGTCGGAACCGTCATTGCCCACAGCGGCAAGGACACGATCAAGGTTCAGGTATCTACCCTGGTCAAGCATCCGATCTACGGCAAGTACCTCCGCCGCAGACGCAGCTTTGCGGTCCATGACCCCAAGGCCGAGGGCAAGATCGGTGACTACGTGGAAATCATTCCCTGCCGCCGCATCAGCAAGACCAAGCAGTTCCGCCTTTCCCGGGTGATCCGCCCGGCGAAGGTTGCAGAATAACTTTTAGCGCCACGAGGATAGCACTGTGATACAGCAAGAATCACGCCTGGACGTCGCCGACAACACCGGTGCCCGCGTAGTCGGGGTCATCCGTGTGCTGGGCGGCTCGACCCGCAGGCAGGGTTTCACCCGACGCACCGCGTCGCTGGGCGACACCATTATCTGCTCGGTGAAGAAGGCGATCCCCGGCTCGGACCTCAAAGCCGGTGAAATTGTCCGCTGCGTGGTAGTCCGCACGGCCTACCCGGTCCGCCGGGATGACGGCAGCTATGTCCGGTTTGATCGCAATGCGGTCGTGGTGATCGACCAGAACAACAATCCGCGAGGCACACGCATCTTCGGTGCGGTGGCCCGCGAACTGCGGGAGAAGAACTTCATGAAGATCGTCTCCCTGGCTTCCGAGGTGGTTTGACCATGGCAAAACACATTAGAAAAGGCGATACCGTCAGCGTCATCGCCGGTAACGACAAGGGCAAGGTCGGCGAGGTCCTGGTTGTCTATCCCGACAAGGACAAGGTCCTGGTCCAGGGCGTCAACCGGGTCTACAAACATCTGCGTCCGAGCCGCCAGAACCCCCAGGGCGGCCGGATCCAGAAGGAGATGCCTATCCACATCTCCAACGTCCTGCCGGTCGATCGCAAGACCAACCAGCCCACCCGCGTGGGATTCCAGATTCAGCAAGACGGCACGAAACAGCGCATCGCCAAGAAATCCGGCGAAGCCCTCGCCGTGCCCAGCAAGCAGTGAGGACCGGATCGATGGCTCCCCGCCTCAAGGAACAATACAACAGTCAAGTCCGCGACCAGCTCAAGGAGCGGTTCGGATACCAGAACAGCATGGCAATCCCCAAGCTCGAGAAGATCACCGTCTCGATGGGCATGGGCGACGGCCAGAAGGAATCGGCCAAGTTTGAACAGGCCGAGAAATGGCTCGGCCAGATCACCGGCCAGAAGCCTCGCGTCTGCAAGGCCCGCAAGTCCGTCAGCAACTTCCAGTTGCGTGAAGGCTACAACGTGGGCTTGAAGGTGACCCTTCGTGGTCCGCGGATGTGGGAATTCCTGGACCGCCTGATCAGCCTGGCGATACCGCGTGTCCGCGACTTCCGCGGGCTGAACCCGTCGAGCTTCGACGGGCGAGGTAACTACAACATGGGCCTGGATGAGCAGACCGTCTTCCCGGAGATCGATCCGGCGAGTATCGGCTTTAACCAGGGAATGAATATCGCGATTACCACGACCGCCGAATCCGACGAGGAAGCCCGCGAGCTGCTGACGCAGCTGGGCATGCCCTATCGGCGGGACGAAGCATAAGCACAAGACAAGGTAGAGAACCATGGCCACGAAGGCACTGATTGCCAAGTCCCAGAGAAAGCCGAAGTTTTCGACCCGCACGATCCGGCGTTGCCAGTTGTGCGGCCGATCTCGGGCAGTGTACCGGAAGTTCCGCATCTGCCGGATCTGCCTGCGGAATCTGGCGCACGAAGGAAAAGTTCCCGGTATGAAAAAGGCCAGCTGGTAAAGGAAGCGAAACACGATGAGTCTGTCCGACCCCATCGCCGACATGTTGACCCGTATCCGCAACGGACTTACCGTCCGCAAGGAAACGGTCAACGTCAAGGCCTCGAAGATCTGCGAAGGCGTAGCCAAGGTCCTGCTCGAAGAGGGCTATATCAAGGACTACAAGCGGATCGACGACGGCAACCAGGGCCTGCTGCGGATCTATCTGAAGTACGGTCCGACCGGCCAGGATGTTATTACCGAGCTGCAGCGCGTCTCGAAGCCCGGCTGCCGGGTCTACAGCGGCGTCGATGACCTGCCCCGCCCCTTGGCGGGTCTGGGCATCGCGGTCGTTTCGACCTCCGCCGGCGTGCTGAGCGACCGCCAGTGCCGCGACAAGAAAGTCGGCGGCGAAATCCTCTGCACCGTTTGCTGAGCAAGAGAGTTACCCAATGTCGCGAATTGGCTTACAACCGATCGAAATACCTTCCGGCGTGAAGGTCTCCCAGCAGGGACAGACCATCAGCGTCGAGGGGCCCAAGGGCAGGCTGTCCTGGACCCACAGGCCCGAGATAACCGTCGAGATCGAAGACGGCAAGACCGTCAACGTCTCCCGGGCCGACGACGAGCGCCAGAGCAAGTCGCTGCACGGCCTGACACGCAGCCTGATTGCCAACATGGTCGAGGGCTGCTCGAAGGGCTACGAGCGTGGCCTGGAAGTCTACGGCGCCGGTTTCAGCGTTGCCGTCCAGGGCAAACAGCTCAACGTCATCTGCGGCCTGAGCCACCCGGCCAGCTTCACCATCCCCGACGGGATTGAAGTCGAGATCACCGCGGCCCAGTCGCGTGTAGATACCGACCCGGCGAAGTTTACCATCCGCGGGGCCGACAAGCAGGCCGTCGGTGAATTCGCCGCCCGCGTCCGACGATCGCGTCCGCCGGAGCCCTACAAGGGCAAGGGCATCCGCTACGCCGGCGAGTATGTCCGCAGGAAGGCCGGCAAGGCCGCTGTGGGTTCGTAACCTACTGTCCATCCGACACATTCTGCTCGAGATCAAGCTGCTATGAAGTCGACGAAAAAGAAACAAGTTCGACGTGGACGCCGCAAACGCCGCGTGCGAAAGCATGTGACCGGGACCACAGAGCGACCCCGCCTGACGGTCTTCCGCAGTCACCAGAACATCTACGCCCAGATCATCGACGATACCGCCGGTCGGACCCTCGTGGCCGCCAGCAGCGTCGAGAAGCCCGTCCAGGAGGACCTCGGCCAGCCTGGCGGCGGCAACAAAGCCGCTGCCAAGGTCGTCGGGACCGCCCTGGCCGAGAAGGCCTCCGAGGCCGGCATCAAGCGCGTCGTGTTCGATCGCAACGGCTACCCGTACCACGGACGCGTTCGCGAACTGGCTGAAGCTGCCCGCGAGGGTGGTCTGGAATTCTAAAGGAGAGCCCCTGTGGGACGCTTCCGCAATAACAATCGATTCGAAGACAACAGCCCCTTCGAAGACAACGTCGTTCAGATCTACCGCTGCTCGAAGGTCGTCAAGGGCGGCCGACGGTTCAGCTTCGCTGCCCTCGTCGTCGTCGGCGACCGCAACGGGAAGATCGGCATGGGATACGGCAAGGCCAACGAGGTGCCCAACGCCGTGGAGAAGGCCGTCGCCGAGGCGCGCAAGAGCGTCATCGACATCAACCTTCGCGGCTCGACCATCCCGCACCCGGTCAAGGGCCAGTTCGGCGCTTCGACCGTGCTGCTGGTCCCCGCCTCGCCGGGTACCGGCGTGATCGCAGGCAAGAAAATCGCCCCGATGCTCCACCTGGCCGGGATCGCCGACGTGCTGACCAAGGCACACGGCTCGACGTGTCCGAAGAACATTGTCAAGGCCACCCTCAACGCCCTCAAGAAGCTCCGCACCCGCGATATGGTCGCCGAGCTTCGCGGAGTGACGATCGAATGAAACTCGACGAGATTTTGAAAAAAGCCGGCAAATACAAGTCCCGCAAGCGCGTCGGTCGCGGCTCGGGCTCGGGGATGGGCAAGACGTCCACCCGCGGGCACAAGGGCTACGGCCAGCGGGCCGGGGCCAAGAAGAACCTCGGATTCGAGGGTGGGCAGAACCCGGCGATCGCCCGGCTGCCGAAGCGCGGCTTCAGCAACGCCGCCTTCAAAACCACCTTCCAGGTTGTCAACGTCGATGACCTGCAGGCTCGTTTCGAAGACGGCGATACCGTCAACCCCGAAGCCCTGGCCAAGGCGGGCCTGATCGGCGATGCCGACAAGCCCGTCAAGATCCTCGGCGACGGCGAGCTGAGCAAGAAACTTACCGTAACGGCCGACAAGTGCTCCGCATCGGCTGCCAAGAAGATCCAAGAGGCCGGCGGTACGGTCCAGGTCGTCTGACCCCAAGCCAATCCCGCTGGCGAAGGATACGCCGCAAATGAGATTCCGAACATTCCAAATCCTGACGGGCCTGATGGTAGGTGCCCTGGCGCTCTACGTGGCCGGATCGGCCGCGTATGAGATGGCCACCGGCGGCCTGGGTACGGGCGAGCTGATCGAGTCGATCCTGCGCATCGTGCTGGGTCTGGCGATCTTCGGAACCTGGTACTACTGCTGCCTGGCCAAGTCGGGTATCCACCGGATCCTGGAGAACATCTTCTCGATCCCGGAACTGCTCAAGAAGATCGGCTTTACGCTGGGCCTGCTGTGCATCTACCGCATCGGCTTCCACATTCCGCTGCCCGGTCTGGACCCCGGTGCCGTCAAAGACGCCATGCGCGGCGCCGGCGAGGGCATGTTCGGAGAGGCCCTGCAGTACCTGAGCATCTTCTCCGGCGGTAACCTCTCGCAGGCCACGCTGTTCGGGCTGGGCATCATGCCCTATATCTCCGCCTCGATTATCCTCCAACTTCTGACCACGGTCGTCCCCTCGCTGGAAAAGCTCAGCAAGGAAGGCCCCGCCGGTCGCAAGAAGATCCAGGAATACACCCGCTACCTGACCGTGTTGCTCTGCATCGTCCAGGGCTCGGTGTTCATGCGGATGATGACCGGCGGCGAGGGCGGCCTGGTCTATCCCGAATACGTCGGGCAGATATACATTTACATGCTGGGCATCGTGGGCCTGACCACCGGAACGCTGTTTCTGATGTGGCTGGGCGAGCAGATCGACGAATACGGCATCGGCAACGGCATCAGCCTGCTGATCATGGCCGGCATCGTCGTCCGCCTGCCCGGTGCGATCATGCAACTGGCATCGCGGAGCACGCTGAGCCTGACCAGCGCGGGCGGCGAGAGAGACATCGGCCTGCTGAAGATCCTCTTCCTGATCGGCGGATTCATCTTCGTCGTCGCCGGTGCGATCCTGATTACCCAGGGCCAACGCCGGATCCGGATCACCCAGGCCAAGCAGGCCCGGGGCCGACGGATGACCGCCGGCGGCAGCCACTACATGCCCCTGCGGGTCAACCATGGCGGCGTCATGCCGATCATCTTCGCCTCTTCGCTGATGATCTTCCCCGGCGTGATCGTCGGCTGGCTGATCAACTGGCTGGGCCACGGGCCGATCCTCTCGCCCCTGGCCAACGGCTTCCAGACGGGCCAATACCTGCACACCGTGCTGTACATCGTGCTGATCTTCTTCTTCGCCTACTTCTGGACGACGGTTCAGTTCCGGCCTCGCGACATGGCCGACCAGCTTCGTGACTACGGCCACTTCATCCCGGGCCTGCGTCCGGGTCGCCGGACGGCGGAGTACCTCGAGCGGGTGATGGAGCGTATCACCTACGCCGGAGCCGCCTTCCTGGCGGTCATCGCGGTCTTGCCGATGGTGATCAGCACGGCGATGGAAATCCCGTTCTCGATCTCGGCGTTCCTGGGCGGCACGGGCCTGCTGATTACGATTTCAGTCACGTTGGACCTGGTCCAGCGGATCGAGGCGAACCTGGTAATGCGAAACTATGGTGGGTTCCTTGGCGGATCTGCCCGGATCAAGGGAGCACGAGGTTGAGAATCATACTGATGGGACCGCCCGGAGCGGGCAAGGGTACGCAGGCCAAGAAGCTCGTCGACGAGTTCGGCATGACACACCTGTCCAGCGGCGACATCTTCCGGGCAGAGAAGGCCTCCGGCAGCGACCTGGGCCAGAAGCTCGACGAGTACATGAGCGCCGGCAAGCTGGTTCCCGACGAGATCGTCGTGGAGATGATGGCCAAGGCCATCACCAACGCCGACTCCGATGCGGGGTTGATGCTGGACGGCTTCCCGCGGACTGTAGCCCAGGCCGAGGCGCTGGATGAACAGCTGGCCAAGGCGGGCAAGCAGATGGACGCAGCGGTGGTGATCGTGGTCCCGGATGACGAAATTGTCAAGCGGATTACCGGTCGACGCAGTTGCCCCAAGTGCGGCAAAGTGTATCATGTAGAGTTCATGCCCCCCAAGAACGACAACGTCTGCGACGATGACGGCACGGAGCTGGTCCAGCGGGGCGACGACAACGAAGAGACCGTCCGCGAGCGTCTGGCGACCTACCACAAGCAGACCCAGCCGGTGATCGGCTACTACGAAGACAAGGACGCGGTCGATGTCGTCAAGGTCGACGGAAGCGACACGCCCGATGCTGTAAGCGGTAAGCTGATCGCCGCGTTGAAAGAACTACAATAACGTCGGAGAGTTGCGCGACTTTGGCTATCCGACTGAAGACACACGAGCAGATTGAGCAGATGCGCAAGGCCGGCCGAGTGGTCCGCAAGGTGCTCAACCGGATCGGCCAGATGGTCGCCCCCGGGGTTACGACCCTGGAGTTGGACCAGGCTGCCGAAGATCTTTGCATCGCCAACGGCGCGGTGTGCCTTTTCAAGGGCGTGCCGGGCCGGGGCGGAGCCGGGCCTTTTCCGGGCAGCATTTGCGCTTCGGTCAACGACGAGATCGTCCATGGGATACCCTCGTCGGACCGAGTGATACAGGATGGCGACATTGTCAGCATCGACTTCGGCGTGAAGCTCGACGGTTGGTGCGGCGATGCGGCCGAGACGTTCGTCGTCGGCGACGTGGACGCGGAGGTCCGCAAGCTGGTGGACGTTACGAAAAACACGCTTTGCCTGGCCATTGAGATGATTCAGCCGGACGGTCTTTGGAGCGACGTGGCTGCAGCGATGCAGGAGTACGTCGAATCCCAGGGCCTCTCGGTGGTCCGCGAGTTTGTCGGACATGGCATCGGCCAGGAGATGCACGAGGATCCGAAGATCCCCAACTGGGTGTCTCCGGAGCTCAAGCGTCGGGAGATCCGGCTTCGTCCGGGGACGGTGCTGGCGATAGAGCCGATGGTGAACATGGGCACGCCGAAAGCCAAGTGTCTCTCCGACGGTTGGACGGTGGTAACGGCCGACCGGAAGCCTTCGGCGCATTTTGAGAACACCGTGGCGATCCTGGAAGAGGGCGTTGCGGTATTAACGGCGGAAGAATAAAAGAAGTTACGGTCTACAACCCTACAGGTAGAACCATGAAAGTACGATCGTCGGTCAAGAGAATTTGCGAGAATTGCCGGGTCATCCGGCGCAAGGGCGTGGTGCGGATCATCTGCACCAACCCGAAGCACAAGCAGCGTCAGGGCTGATTCCGCGAGCAAGGAGATAGACTATGCCACGTGTGGCAGGTGTAACGATTCCCGATAACAAGCAGGTACGAATTGCCCTGCGGTACATTCACGGCGTGGGCCCGAAGTTTGCGGACGAGATCTGCGGCAAGATGGGTGTCGAGCCGGATCGCAAGGCCAAGGACCTGACCGAAGAAGAACTGGCCCGCCTGGCCAATGTGCTGGAAAGCGACTATGTGATCGAAGGTGCCCTTCGTCGCCAGGTCAGCCAGGACATTGCCCGCCTGCGAGACATCAACTGCTATCGCGGCCAGCGTCACCGTCGCGGCCTGCCCGTTCGGGGCCAGCGGACCAAGACCAATGCCCGTACGCGGAAGGGCCCGAGAAAGACAGTTGCCGGCAAGAAGTCGGTCAAGGAGATGCGGTAAGCCATGGCCCAGTCCAGATCACGCAGAACACGAAGAGTCAAGCGCAACGTCTCGCGTGGGATTGTCCACGTCAAGGCGACGTTCAACAACACGCTGATCACGATCACCGACACCAACGGCGACGTGATTGCCTCCGCCTCGGCCGGCTCGGTCGGCGGGTTCAAGGGTTCGAGAAAGTCGACCCCCTTCGCCGCCGGTGTGGCTGCGGAAAATGCCGCCAACAAGGCCAAGAAGATGGGCCTGATCGAGGTGGAAGTCAAAGTCAACGGTCCTGGCAGCGGGCGCGAAAACGCCGTCTCGGCCTTGCAGTCTGCCGGACTGAAGGTCCTGTCGATCGAAGATGTCACGCCGATTCCGCACAACGGATGTCGGCCGCGCAAAAAACGCAGGGTTTAACCCAGAGAATATAAGGAAGGCACTGCACGATGGGACGCTATACCGGACCCACAGACAAACTCAGCCGCCGCGAAGGCGTCAACCTCATGCTCAAGGGCGCCCGCTCGGAAAGCGGCAAGCTCGAGCGTCGACTCAGTTCGCCGCCCGGGATGCACCCCTGGCGCCGCGGACGGACCAGCGAATATGGACAGCGGCTCCGCGAGAAGCAGAAACTCAAACGCTACTACGGCGTGCGGGAAAAGCAGTTCCAGCGATACTATCACCTGGCCGAACGGACCCGGGGCAACACGGCAGCGGCGCTGCTGAGCATCCTCGAACGCCGGCTGGACAACGTGGTCTACAAGCTCGGTTTCGCCGAGTCTCGCCCGGCTGCGAGGCAGACGGTCGCCCACGGGCACATTTACGTCAACGGCCGCCGGTGCAACATTGCCAGCTACCTCGTCTGTGTAGGCGACAAGATTTCCGTCAAGCCCTCGGAAAAGTCCAAGGGCCTGATCCGGCGTCGCCTGGAAGAGCTGGGCGATCCGCATCTGCAGGGCTGGCTGAGTTTGGACATGCCCAAGCTCGAGGCAGGAATCCTCGCCATGCCGACCAGTGAAGACGTCATGCTGCCGATGGACATCCAGCTGGTCATCGAATTCTGCAGCCGCTGAGCAACAAGACGTTTTCTGCCAGAGACAACCACAATCACCACCCAACCAGGATGGGAGGCTAAGGTCAATGCGAATCAGGTGGCGTGGCCTAGAACTACCGACACGGGTCGTCAGCGACGAAGAAGTTTCGACCCCCCGATATGGAAAATTTCTCGTCGAACCGTTTGAACGCGGGTTCGGCACGACGGTGGGCAATGCGCTGCGGCGCATCCTGCTGAGCAGCTTGGAAGGCGCTGCGGTAACCGAGATCAAGCTGGCCGGGGCGGACCATGAATTCATGGCCCTGCCCGGCGTGCTGGATGATGTCACCGATATCATCCTGAACATCAAGCAGCTGGTCGTCAAATCGCACTCGGATGAACCCAAGACCCTGCACATCCACAGCGAGGTCAAGGGCCCGATTACGGCTGAGATGATCGAAACCGACCCGTCGATCGAGGTGATCAACACCGACCTGGTCATCGCGACGTTGACCGACAACGTCCCGTTCGACCTGGAAATGATCGTCGAGACGGGGCGGGGCTTCGTTCCGGCCGAGGAACGCCTCGAAACCGACGAAGACGTTGAGCACGGCGTGATCGTGATCGACTCGGCCTTCTCGCCGGTTACGCGTGTGCGGTACAACACCGAGAACACCCGCGTGGGCCAGAAGACCAACTACGACCGGCTGGTGCTGGAGGTCTGGACCAATGGCACGATCACGCCGGAGATGGCGATGGTCGAGGCGGCCAAGATCCTCCGCAAGCACCTCAACCCGTTCGTGCAGTACTTCGAGCTGGGTGAGCAGATCGTCGAATCCGGGGCCAGCGAGGCCGACGAGGAAATCGACCAGGAACTGCAGAACAAGCTCGACATGAGCGTACACGAGTTGGACCTCTCGGTCCGTGCCAACAACTGCCTCGAATCGGCCAAGGTCGAGACGGTGCGGGATCTGGTACAGTACCAGGAGGGCGACCTGTTGAAGATTCGCAGCTTCGGCAAGACCTCCCTGCGGGAAGTCAAACGCAAGCTGACGGACCTGGGCCTGACGCTGGGCATGAAAGTGCCGCAGTCCAGCAGCTCCGAGGCCGTTGAAGTCGAAGGCTGAGCAGAGAACGTACGGCACGTAACGTAGAACACAGGAAGTTACCGATATGCGTCACCGATTCGCGGGCAAACATCTGGGCCGAACGCCAAGCCACCGGCTGGCAATGCGGAGAAATCTGGCCGGTTCGATCATCGAACACGGCGCGGTGGTTACCACCATGGCCAAGGCCAAGGACATCCGCCGGTTCGTCGAGAAACTCATCACCATCGCCAAGCAGGACACGCTGGCATCTCGCCGGCGGATCAAATCGATGCTCGGTGAGCGGGAGATCGTGCCGGTCGAAGACGGCATACCCCTGCCGGCGCTGAAGAAGTCCGAACGCGTGACCGTGCTGACCAAACTGATCAGCGAGATCGCCCCTCGCTTTGCCGACCGCAACGGCGGCTATACCCGGATCATCCGCCTCGGCGAGACCCGCATCGGCGACGCCGGCGAAAAGGTCATGATCCAGCTTCTGGGCGAAGAAGACGAGGCCGGCGAGGCCGGCGCCAAGCCCCGCAGCCAGCGCCGCAAACGCGCTGCCAAACGCTACCAGGCCGCCAAGGCGGCCGCCGGCGGAGCCGCAACCGCCCAGGCCGGGAAGAAGCAAAAGCCTGAACAGAAAGAACCTGCCGCCGAGGCCCCGGCCGAAGAAGAAGCCGACGACCAGCAGCAAGAAGACCAACAGCAGGACGAGGAAAAGAGCGAGTAGTCGCCAACAGCCTCGCCTTGCCCGTATGATAATGGAGCCCGCGGCCGGAGATGGCCGTGGGCTCGTTTTGCATCGTCATCTACACCAGCAGCGGAGGATGAGCATGTCGGAGAACTGTATTTTCTGCAAGATCGCAGCCGGGCAGATCCCGGCGGTCAAGGTATGGGAGGATGAGGCGTGCGTGGCCTTCATGGACATCGGCCCGCTGGCCGAGGGACACGTGCTGCTGATCCCCAGGGACCACGCCGAGACGGTCGATCAGCTCTCAGCCGAACAGGCGGGCCGGATGCTGTCCCACTTGCCTGCCCTGGTCAAAGCGGTCGAATCGGCCACGGGCTGTGCGGGGCTCAACGTGCTGCAGAACAACGGCAAGGCCGCCCACCAGGAGGTCATGCACGTGCATTTCCACCTGATCCCGCGGGAAGAGGGAGATGCCTTCCAGTTCAATTGGCCGGCAGGGCAGTACCCCGAAGGGCGGGCCGAGCAGTTGGCAGAGAAGATCAAGGCGGAACTGTAAGCAGAGGGGGAGTCGCCGAGGGCCCGGCAGTTCGCCGGGGGCAGCGTCAGGCGTTTTCGTGCTGCTCTTCCTCGTTGGCCAGGCGATAGCCGATGCCGCGCACCGTCCGGATGTAGCTGCGGGCGTCGCCGAGTTTACGGCGCAGGGCGGCCATGTGCACGTCGATGGTCCGGTCGGTTACGACCGCGTCGACGCCGAGGGCCTGGTCGATCAGCTGGTTCCGTGTCAGCACGCGTCCGCGGGCGCTGAGGATGGCCGAGAGCAGGCGGAATTCCGTGAGGGTCAGCTGGACAGGTTCGCCGTCGACCTCGACCTGGTGGCGGTCCCGATCGATGGCGATCGGCCCGGCCCGAAGGGTGTCAACGGCGGGCGTTTCGGCGTCTTGTCTTTCTGCCCGACGCAGCAGGGCGGCGACTCGGGCCATCAGAACCGACATGCTGAAGGGTTTGGTAACATAGTCGTCGGCCCCGACGTGCAGGCCCAGGACGATGTCGCTTTCCTCGCTCTTGGCGGTCAGCATGAGGATGGGGATTTTCGCGGTCTTGGGATCTTCCCGCATCTTCGAGGCCACGTCCGTACCGGACATACGGGGCAGCATGAGGTCGAGGATCACCAGGTCGGGTTGCTGGTCGCGGATTTTGTCCAGCCCCGCCCGGCCGTCCAGGGCGATGTCGACCTGGTAGTTCTCTCGTTGCAGTCGCATGGCCAGCAGTTCGGCCATGTCCTGCTCGTCTTCTACGATGATCACATTGCGATTGGACATTTCTCGCAGATTGTACCAGAGCATTCCCGGTTGCAACAGTGGACAAAAGGGGGGTTAATGGAATCTTAACTGCCGGATTCGGCCCCACTTCGGGACTTTCGTCCAGCGGTGGGTCTTTGCAGAATCTTAGTGATTCCGCCTCGAACGGACCGACGACAAAATATGTGGGCCTTGGTACTATACTGGTAGTGAGGAGTTACTGCCTCGGCGGCGGGTGGCGGACTGGTCCGGCCCGGCCTGTCGGAACGACACAGCCCACAGTTTTAGAAGAAGATCAATGCGAGAGTTGCAACAGAGGCTGGAGAAGGTGATCCTGCGGTTGGACACGATGGGCATGCGTGTCGAGCAGGCGGTGGTGGATGCGATCCGGGCGATCGACGAGGTCGATGCGGACTTCGGCCGCCAGGTGTCCCGTCGCGACGAGATCATCGACAAGGAGGAGGTGGAGATCGAGCAGGATTGCATCCGGCTGCTGGCGCTGTACCAGCCGGCGGCGATCGATCTGCGCACGGTCTGCACGATTATCAAGGTCAACAGCGACCTGGAGCGGATTGCGGACCTGGCGGCGGGCATGGGCAGACGGGTCAAGCACATGGTCGAGTGCGAGATCGACCTGAGCGAGTATCCGCGGTTCAGCCAGCTGGTCCAGGCGACGGTGGATAACGTCGGCAGGACGGTCCGGATGCTTTCGGTACCGGATTCGGGCATCGCCCGGCGGGTGATCGAGCTGGACGTCCAGATCGACCGGGCCTACAAGGACGTCGTCCGCAACGTGCTGGACAACGAGTCGCAGCGGGTAGGCGGGGCCGAGTCGGCCATTACAGTTATCAACTTCGCCCGGGCCCTGGAGCGGATCGGCGATCTGTGCACGAACATTGCCGAGGACATCATCTTTCTTCGCACCGGCGACATTGTGCGCCACCAGCAGTTGCCCAGCCCGGAGGAGGCGCAATGAGCCCAAGCTTCGCACGTTTCGAGACTTAATTGTCTTGTCACTCCGCGGCTGGGCTCGTAGAATACCATCCAGTGGGGAGTCTCCTACTGCATTGCTGACACCAGGAAAAGGACCATCCGCATGGATTGGAGCAGCTTGGGCCAAACCCTGTTCATGACCATCTACACGATCATGCTGATCGTGGTCTCGATCTATGGGTTCCACCGGTACGTACTGGTGTACCTGTACTATCGCCATCGCAAGAAGGTCCCCCAGCCGGGCAAGCTGACAGATTGGCCTGCCGTGACCATCCAGTTGCCGATGTTCAACGAGCAGCACGTGGCCAGCCGGATCATCAAGCAGGCCTGCAAGATCGATTACCCGCGCCAGAAGCTGCAGATCCAGGTCCTGGACGACTCGACCGACAGCACGACCGAGATCGCCCGGGCGGCCGCCGACGAGATGCGGGCCCGGGGATTCGATATCGAATTCATCCACCGCGACAACCGCGAGGGATACAAGGCCGGTGCCCTGGCCAACGGGCTCAAGACCGCCAAGGGCGAGTTCGTCACGATCTTCGATGCCGACTTCGTTCCCGAGAGCTGGTTCCTCAAACGCAGCCTGCCGTACTTCACCAACGAGAAGGTCTGCGTGGTCCAGACGCGATGGGAACACCTCAACCGCGACCAGAGCCTGCTGACCCGCAGCCAGGCGATCTTCCTGGACGGTCACTTCGCCATCGAGCACGTCGCCCGGAACCGCAGCGAGCGGTTCATGGCGTTCAACGGCACGGCCGGGACGTGGCGGCGCGAGGCGATCGCCGATGCCGGCGGCTGGCGACACGATACACTCACCGAAGATCTGGACCTGTCCTACCGGGCCCAGCTTCGCGGGTGGAAGTTCGTCTTCCTGCCGGAACTGACCAGCCCGGCTGAACTGCCCCCGGAAATGCACGCCTTCAAGGCCCAGCAGTTCCGCTGGACCAAGGGCGGGGCCCAGACGGCCCTGAAGATGCTGCCAAAGGTCATGCTCTCGAAAATGTCGCTGAAGGTCAAGGTCGAGGCGTTCTTCCAGCTGACAGCCTTCTGCGTGCACCTGTTCATGCTCGTGCTCGTGCTGCTGATGTTCCCGGCGATGTACCTCCAGACCGTGCCGATGGAGAACGACTCGATCTGGCGGGGCTTGTTCGACATGGGCGTTCTGACCTTGGCGACGTTCTCCGGCAGCGTGTTCTACCTGGCCGGCCAGCGCGAACTGCAGGGCGACTGGAGATCGGCCCTGAAGTACCTGCCGATGATGATGGCCTTGGGGGCGGGGCTTTGTATCAGCAACTCCAAGGCGGTGCTCGAAGCGATCTTCGGCAAGCAGAGCGAGTTCGTCCGCACGCCGAAATACGGCAGCAAGGCCGATGCGGAACTGGAAGGCGACCTCTGCTCGCGCAAGAAGAAGCGCAGCAGCTGGCTGCCGTATATCGAGTTCGGCTTCGGGCTGTACATGACCGTCTGTGCGGTGATCAGCGTCATCAAGTTCCGTTCGGCGATGAGCACGCCGTTCTTGGTGATCTTCGCCTTCGGGTTCTACTACGTCTCGATCCTGAGCTTCCAGGCCCAGCGGCACGGCAAGCGGGCACGCCAGTCGCAGACCCGGGCCGCGGCCGAACGCAACGCCGCCTGAACGCCCGGTCATGCAGATATTTCGGGCCCGCGGTCGTAACAGGCCGACGGGCCCGTTTGCTGCGCCGCAGGTGCTTGTCCCGTCCGGCCCGACAGGATATGCTCTAGAAATGGTGAACCCATGATCGGTTTTGTCAGCCCTGCGATGTTTGGCGCCGCGATCTACCTGCTGATCGGCCTGCTCGTCCTGGGGCTGTTGGCCTTGGTGGCCGCGGTACTCGGCTGGGCCGCCTGGCGAGGCCATTGCCTGACGGTTCGCCAGAGTCGGGCCGAGGCACAAGCCGCCCTGAACCGGCTGGATCGGAGAGGCCAGCTCAAGCCGCCGACCGGCCGGGGCCTGTGCGATGTCTGTCAGCACCTGTCGGATTCAGTCCTCTTCCTGCCCACCGGGCAGCGGCTTTGTCCGACCTGCTACGACGAACGGATCGACAGCGAAAGCCGCGAGGAACCGCCATGCCCGAAGAACTGACGCTGGATACGCCGCTCTACCAGGCCGACGAGAACCGCATGCTCTCGGTGGGCGACCTGCTGGGTTACTTCACCACGCAGGGGACGATGCGCGTCAGCGACCTGCACCTGAAGGTCGGCTGTCCGCCGATCTACCGGCTGGACGGAAAGCTGCAGAAGATCAAGGGCCGGCCCCTCTCGGCCGAGACGATCGAGAAGATGGTTTCGGTCCTCCTGGCCGAGGGCGAACTGGAGCGACTGGCCGAGGGCGGGGCGGTCGACAGCAGCTGCTTTACCGATCAGCTGCAGTTCCGCCTGAACATCTTCCACGAGAACGACGGCCTGTCGGCTGCGATCCGGGCGCTGGAATCCTCCCCGCCGGATGTCGAGCAGATCGGCTTTCCCAACCAGGTCTGGCGCGACATCGTCGCCAAACAGGCCGGGCTGGTGCTGCTGACGGGGATCACCGGGTCGGGCAAGAGCACGACCATTGCCTCGATGATCAACCACATCGCCCGGACGCGCCCCTGCCGGATCATCACGCTGGAAGACCCGATCGAATACCGCCTCAGCTGCCAGGCCGGGATCATCTCGCAGCGCGAGGTGGGCCGCGACGTACCCTCCTTCGAGCGGGGCCTGCGGGACTGCCTCCGCGAAGACCCGGACGTGATCTTCGTCGGCGAGATGCGCGACGTCGAGTCGACGATGTGGACCCTGACGGCCGCCGAGACAGGCCACCTGGTTTTCTCCACGTTGCACACGCGCGACGTGCGCGGCACGATTACGCGGATCCTGGACATGTTCCCGCCCCAAAGGCAGGACGAGGTGTCCAGCCAATTGTCGCTGGGCCTGAGCTACGTAATCGCCCAGAAACTCGTGCCCCGCGCCGACGGGCAGGGGCGTGTGGTGGCCATGGAAATCCTGCGAAACAGCTACGCGATCGGCAACCTGATCCGCCTGCGCAAGCTCGAACAGATCTACTCGCACCTGCAGACCAAGACCAAGGACACCAGCGAAGAACGGATGACCACGATGGAGCGGTCGCTGGCGCTGCTGGTCCGCCAGGGGCTGGTCGCACCCCTGGAAGCGGAAAAATGGGCCGAGGATCGCGCCGCCTTCCTGGACGAGATGAAACGCATCGAGGCCGACAAGGCCCGGGAGTCTTCCCGATGACGCACCGACTGACCGGACGCGTGCCGGAATGGACCGAGAAGTTGCTGGACAGCTACCACGCCGGCGATCCGCTGAACCGCATCGGCGATCTGGCCCTGCCCAGTCGCACGCGGATCTTCGAGATCCTCGACTCGCTGCGGCGCATTCTCTTTCCCGGGTACTTCGGGAGGAAGATGCTTACCGAGCAGTCCGTGCGGTACGTGGTGGGGGACCTGCTGGTCCAGGTGGCCGCCGAACTGATCGAGCAGATCACCTTCTGCTTCTGCGCCGACCGCAACTGCCCCGAGTGTCAGACCCTCGATGACTGCAAGGACCGGGCCGCAGAGATCGCCGAGGCGTTCCTGTCGCGCCTGCCGGATGTGCGAGCCAAGCTGGGCCTGGATGCCCAGGCCGCCTACGACGGCGACCCCGCCGCGCGGAGCATCGAGGAGATCGTCTACTGCTACCCGGGCTTCTACGCGGTAACGGTCCACCGCCTGGCCCACGAATTGTTCGAACTGGGCGTCCCGCTCATGCCCCGCATCCTCTCCGAGCACGCCCACGGCATGACCGGGACGGACATCCACCCCGGCGCGAAGATCGGCAGGCGGTTCTTCATCGACCATGCCACCGGCGTGGTCATCGGCGAGACGACCGAGATCGGCGACAACGTCAAGATCTATCAGGGCGTGACGCTGGGGGCCAAGAGCTTCCCCAAGGACGAGCGAGGCCGCGCCATCAAGGGCCTCAAGCGACACCCGACCCTCGAAGACAACGTGACAATCTACGCCAATGCCACCATCCTCGGCGGCCAGACCGTCATCGGCCGCGGCGTGACCATCGCGGGCAACACGTTCGTTACCGAAAGCGTCTCAGCCGAAAGCCTCGTCACCCACGAGCCGCCGAAACTCAACGTCCGGTCCAAACGCGACCGCGGCAGCAAGCCGGCCGACTAAACCGCCTTCTGGCGGAACCAGGCTGCGATCTGCTCCTTGCCCGCCTGCCCCGTCGCCACCGAGATCGTCAGGTCGACCAGCCCCTCTTCGTCGCTCTCGATCTGGACGTCATTGATGGCCAGAAACACGATCGCCGATGCTGCGCCGGTCCGTTTGTTCCCATCGAGGAATGGGTGGTTCTGTACGATGTGGTACAGGTAGGCCGCTGCCATCTGGAAGAGGTCTTCGTGCAAGTACTGCCCGCCGAAGGATGCTTTGGGCATGGCAACTGCCGATTCCAGCAGGCCCACGTCCCGCGTTCCTTCCGTCCCGCCGTAGGCTTCCAGCAGGCTCTGATGCAGGCGGATTACCTTTGCCAGGTCGAGAAATCGAGGTTCCGACATGGATCTACTCCGCGAGCTTCTTCATGGCTCGGCCGAACCGCTTGTGGACCATCTCCACCGCCTCGTCGAACTTCTTCTCCTCTGCTTCATCCCGCACGGGCGTCAGAACCAGCGATCGGCCGTCCGTAAGAATTTCGAACTCGGTCTCGGCCGTGGCCCCGAGCAGTTCAAGGATGGGCTTGTCGATGATCATGGCATAACTGTTGCCGTGCTTTGTCAATGTCTTGGTCATGGTGGTACTCCTGGTAGAGGTATACATAGTATACACGCCGTATACCCGTTCAGGCAAGTCGTTCTTGCACTGGTCGCCGTCGCGAGGTCCTCGTGTATCCCGTTCGAGCGTCTCGTCTGCTTGACAGGCGGGCGGGGGAAAAGTAGGCTGTTCAGCGACGCCACGTCCCTTCAGCCAGAGAAGAGGTAGCCATGCCCGAGACCCCGCAGAATGACATGAGCAAGCATCGGCTGCGCGGCTTTGCCGACTACTTCCCCTTCGGCCCGGCCCCGTTTGTGATTTTCGTCTTGACCGTGCTTTCGGGGATCTACCTGGCGGTCAACCCCGTGCCGGAAGTCCAGGCCGATCTGTACATGATCACGTTCCCGGCCTTTCACCACAAGGCGTACGTGGCCGCGGCCCCGAGCTTCGAGGAGAGGACGGGCAAGAGCGTGCGGATCGACCTGGTGCACAACACGGCCGTGCAGTCTCGCCTGCGGTCGGCCTTCTGGGCCGGGCTGGACGTGCCGGACCTCGTGGAAATCGAGATCACCTGGGCGGGGGGCTTCTTCCGCGGGCCCGTCGAGCAGGTGGGGTTCATGGACCTAAAGCCCCTGCTGGAGAGCACGACCATCGAGGTCGACGGCAAGCAGGAGCGGCTGATCGACCAGTTTCCGGCCTCGCGCCTGGCGCCCTACACCAACCGGGGGCGGATCTTCGGCATTCCCCACGATGTCCACCCGGTGATGCTCGCCTACCGGGCCGACTTGGTCGAACCCATGCTCGCCGAGATCGGCCTGACGGTCGAAGACCTCGACACGTGGGACAAGTTCGTCGCCGCCGGCCGAAGGATCGGCCAGCACAATCTCGACGGACCCACGGAACATTACATGCTCAATCTGCCGCGCAGCGACGCGATGATGCTCGAGATTCTGGTCTTCCAGCGCGGCGGGGGGTACTTTGACGCCGAGGGCAAGCTGACCATGGACAGCCAGCTCGTCCTGGACACGCTGCTCTGGTACGTGCCCCTGGCGTCGGGGAAGAAGGCCATCGCCAAATGGCCCAACATGTTCGGGCCCACGTGGGTCGAGTCGGTCCGGACCGGCTCGTGCCTGTTCTTCTTCTGCCCCGACTGGAAAAGCAAGTCCACCGAAGACCAGGTCTCCTCCATGGCCGGCAAGATGAAGCTCATGCCCCTGCCGGCCTGGACCCCCGGAGGCAGGCGGACCAGCACGTGGGGCGGGACCATGCTTGGGATTACCAAGGCCTGCGAAGACAAGGAGGCAGCCTGGAAACTCGCCCAGCACCTCTACACCGACAAGGAATCGATCGAATTCCTCTTCAAGCAGACCAACATCCTGCCCCCGTTCAAGTGGGCCTGGGACCTGGAGGTCGTCAAGCAGCCCAACGAATACTGGTCCGGCCAGCGCCTGGGTGCGATGTACGCCGAACTGGCCCCACAGGTCCCGCCGCAATATTCCAGCCCGTACGTGCAGATGGCCAAGACCCAGTTGGGCGCCGCCCTGTCCCAGTGCGTCGAGTACTACGAGGCCAACCAGGACGACCCGGAGATCGAGACGAAACTCAGGGCCTTTGCTGCAAATGCTCTGAAAACGGAGGCCGACTACGTCCGCCGCTACATGGAAAGGAGCGAGATCCTTGAGCGATAGAACCCGCAATCCGCTCTACAGCCAGCGGCTGGCGCCGTACCTGTTCGTCGCGCCGTTCGTGATCCTCTTTGCGGTCTTCGGCCTGTACCCGCTGGTCCGCAGCGTCTACCTGGCCCTGCACCAGACGGCCGGGCCGGGGGCGCAGGTCTTCGTCGGACTCGATAACTTCCGCTTCATGTTCTCCGACCCGCTGTTCTGGAAGGCCGTGCGGAACACCGTGATCTTCGCGGTCTTCAGCGTACTGGTGCAGGTGCCTCTGGCCCTGGGCCTGGCCCTTCTGGTCAACAGCCGCTGGCTGAAGGGTCGGAACTTCTGGCGACTCTGCTTCTTCTCGCCTCGCCTGGTGGGGATGGTGTTCGTGGCCCTGATCTTCGGGTTGATCTTCGACTACGATAGCGGCATGCTCAACAAGGCCTTGGTCGCACTGGAGGGCCCGGCCGAAGTCGTCGCCGGGCCGTTCGCCTGGCTGTGGCACCAGATCGCGGGTATCTTCACCGACAACGGCAGCTTCGGCGGGGTAAATTTAGACTGGAAGATCCAATGGCTGGAGACGCCCAGCTTCGTCCTGCCCGCGATCGTCATCACCGCGACGTGGCTGTATATCGGCTTTAACATGATCTACTTCCTGGCGGCGCTGCAGTCGGTCGACGAGCAACTGTACGAGGCGGCCGACGTCGACGGGGCCAGCCGGCTCCAGAAGTTCTGGAACGTCACCCTGCCGTCGATCAAGCCGGTGGCCGTCTTCGTGGTGGTCCTCTCGACGATCGGCTCGTTCCAACTGTTCGAGCTGCCCTTCGTCATGTTCCGCGACGGGGGAGGGCGCGGGCCGGACAACTCCGCCCTGACGGTGGTGACGTACCTCTACCAGAGCGGGTTTGTCAGCGGGGACCTGGGCTATGCGTCCTCGATCGCCTGGACGCTGGTCGCCGGGGTGCTGGTATTGGCCCTGGTGCAGATCCGCGTCTCCGGGACGTGGAAGAAGGATGCGTAAGATGACCGACCATCGCCCCGAGCTCAAAGAAGACATCCCTTCGGTCCCGCCGACACCGGCCACCCCGCCGACAACGGGCCCGGCCGTGCCCCCGCCCCAGGACGCCTCAGGCAAGCCAGGCACGACCGGTCCGGTCACCGCCAGGGCCGGCGGCGGCTGGCAGGTGGTCAAGACGATCATCATCTATACGCTGCTGGCCGGGACCGCGTTTCTGATGCTCATGCCCCTGATCTGGCTGGTGCTCTCGGCCTTCCGGGCCAATGACGTGTTCTTCGAGTACGTCTTCTGGATCCCGCCCGACTCAGCCACACTGGACAACTTCCGCGAGTTGTACACGGAGGTCAGCGTCGCCTTCCACCGGATGGGCGTCAACTCGATGTTCGTAGCGGGCATGACCACGCTGGTCCAGCTGTTCTTCGCATCACTGGGCGGGTTCGCCCTGGCCAAGTACGACTTCGCGGGCAAAAAGCCGATCATGATCATGATGCTGATGACGATGATGATTCCCCCGCAGGTCATGCTCGCCCCGCTGTACGAACTGCTGACCCAGATGCGCCTGACCGATACGTACGTCGGACTGATCGTCCCCGGGGCCGTCAGCGTCTTCGGGATGTTCCTGTTCCGCCAGTCGATGATGAACATCCCCGACGATCTGCTCCAGGCCGGGCGGATGGACGGTTGCAGCGAGTTCGGCCTGTACTGGAACGTCGCCCTTCCGGTCAGCCGCCCGATGATCGGGGCCTTCTGCCTGATCGCCTTCATGGCCACGTGGAACAGCTTCCTCTGGCCTCAGATCATCCTCAATACCGCCGAGAGGTTTACCCTGCCGATCGGCCTGACGCAGTTGGTGGGCCTGCAGCAGCAGCGGTACGGCGCCCTGATGGCCGGGACGCTGCTATCGATCCTGCCGGTGGCGGTTTTGTTCTTCGTGTTGCAGAAGGAGTTCATCCGGGGCCTGACGGCCGGGGCGGTCAAGGGCTGATTCTGACCCGTTGACACCCGCCGGGCGAGGTCTTAGGATTTGCCCACGATTGCACGAACCGTCAACCGAGGAACTGCAAGCCTTGCTGGCTGTATCAAATGACATCTGGATCGGCGTGGCCTTGTTGATCTTTGCCCTGTCGGCCAACGTGGCCCTGGTGCTCTGGTCGCGCCGGACGATCGAGAAGATCAAGGACATGCCCGGACGAAGTGCGCGCCAGATCGAGAGGCATCTCAACGGTGACTGAGGGCTCCACATCGAAAATTTCCGGAGAGCTGGCCCGCGACCTGACCCTCTTTCACGTGGTGATGATGGGGTTGGGGATGATGATCGGGGCGGGGGTGTTTGTCGGCATCGGCCTGAGCCTCTACTCCGTCGGGCCCGGCGGGTTGCTTCTGACTTTCGCCTTAAACGGCCTGATCGCGGTCTTCACGGCCATGAGCTTCGCCGAATTGTCATCTGCGATTCCTCGGGCCGGCGGGGCGTATAACTTCTCCCGCATCGCCTTCGGACGTGGAGCGAGCTTCCTCTCCGGCTGGATGGAATGGTTCGCCAGCAGTCTGGCAGGTGCGTTCTACGCGATCGTATTCGCCGAGTTCTCCCTGGAATACATCAATCAGCTGCTGAACCTGGGCATCGGCGAGGGGCTGATGTTCTGGCTGACCAAGGCCGTTTCGCTGTTTGCAGCCGGCGTGTTCATCTACATCAACTATCGCGGCAGCAGCGAGACGGGCAAAATCGGGGCGATCTTTACCGTCGCCCAGATGACCTTCGTGCTGGGCCTGGGCGTCGTCGGGGTCATCACGTTCTGTGTCAACCCCGAGCGGATCGCCAACTTCCAGCCCTTCATGCCCCACGGCTGGTGGAAGCTGCTGGGCGCGATGGGCGTGATTTACGTCGCCTTCGAGGGCTTCGAGGTCATCGCCCAGGCAGGCGATGAGACGGTCGACCCCAAACGCAATATGCCCAAGGCCATGCTCTACTCGGTGGCCATCGTCACCGTCACCTACGTGGTGGTGGCCTTTGCGACGGTGGTTTCGGTTTCCCCGGACAGCGTCCCGGAGCATCTTTCGCATCCGTGGGAGGTCATCGCCCAGCACCAGGACAAGGGCTTCCGCAAGGCAGCCAGTTCGCTCATGCCCTGGGGCCTGGGTGGACTGATCGTGACCCTGGCGGTGATTTTCTCGTCGACCTCGGCGCTGAATGCGACGATCTACTCGGCCACCCGGGCCAGCTACGCCCTGGGTCGCGACCGCATGCTGCCCGGTCGATTCGGCAAGGTCTCGGCCAGGCGTCGCACACCGGTAACCGCTTTGGCGTTTACGTCCCTGATCGTGCTGACGGCCGCGGCCCTGCTGGATCCCAAGAACGGGGCAGCGACAGCGAGCATCATGTTCCTGTTCCTGTTTTTCGTGGTCAATCTCTGCGTGATCAAGATCCGCCGGAACATGGGAGACGAACTGGAATACGGCTACGTCATGCCCTGGTTCCCGCTGTTTCCGATCCTGGCAATCCTCTGCCAGGCGGGCCTGGCCGGCGGGATCGTCCACGAGTCGATGGTCGCCTGGATCATCGGCCCGGCCTGGGTGCTGACCGGGCTGGGGATCTACTGGTTCTACTCCCGCCACCACGCGGTGACGACCGAGGACGAGATCCACGTTTTCAGCCAGGACAGAACCGGGGCCGAACCGCCCGAGCCGGGCCGCGAGAGGATCATGGTCTCGGTGGCCAACCCCGACAACGCCCTGTCGATGGTCCGGACCACCTACAAGCTCTGCACCGCCCGCAAGGCGCCCAAGGTCGACCTGCTGCACATGGTGCCCGTCCCTGCCCACGTGCCGCTATCCGACGCCGAGCAGTACATGCTCGAAGGCAAGGAGGGCATCCTCGAGACGATGCTCTACCTGGCGCCGATGTTCCCGATTACCACGCACATGCGGTACTGTCGGAGCATCTCGCGGGGGATCATCTCGGCCTGCCGGGAGAAGCGTGCCTCGATGCTGATCATGGGCTGGCACGGGCGGCCGAACTCGGGCTACTTCCACATGGGCTCGACGATAGACCCGATCCTCGAACGGGCCCCCTCGGATGTGGTGATCCTCAAGGACACGGGGGGCAACCAGACGTTCAAGCGGGTCCTGGTGCCCCTGGCCGGCGGGCCCAACAGCGCCCTGGCCCTGGAGGTTGCCTCGATCCTGGCCGACAGCGAGCAGGGACAGGTGACCTGCTTCCACATCGTCGGTGGCGGGCGAGGGCGAAAGTTCGACGTCAACGAGTTCCTGACTGAGAACGAGTCTCGCCTGCACATCCCGGCCGAGAGGCTGGAGGTCAAGGTCGTGCCGCGTCGCCCGGTCGTCCAGGCCATTCTCTGCGAATCCGAAGACTACGACCTGGTGGTCCTGGGTTCCACGCGGGATTCGATGCTCCGCAAGATGACCCACACGCCGGTTCCCGAGACGATCGCCCGGGAATGCACCAAGCCGATCGCGATGGTCCGCTCCGGGTCGGGCGTTCGCAGCTGGATCCGCCGCTGGATCTGAGTCGGGCCCCGGCCCAGGCGGCGCGCAGCAGAGCGGACGCCGCCTCGGCCGAAGGCAGCGTCCGCCTGGAATCTATAGGCAACCCCGGTCCCCCCGGCACCGTTCGGTGCGGCCGGGTCGCCTGAATCAGCGCCGCAAATCGGCCGATCAGGCCGACTCAGGCGTTGGTCGCGGTTCCGATGGATGTCACTTCGGAATTGGACAGGACCTTGGAGATATCCAGCAGGATCGTCACCCGGCCTCCCGCCTTGCCCATGCCCATGATGAAGTCGGTGTCGACCGAGGCCCCGAAGGAGGGAGAATCTTCGATTTCCGCCTCGGCGATGTCGAGCACTTCGCTGACCTTGTCGACGATAATGCCCATCTCCAGGCCGTGGACGTCGACGACGATCACGCAGGTCTCCTCGGTGTTCTCGACCTGGTCCATGGCGAATTTGTGGCGGAGGCAGATGATGGGGATCACCTTGCCGCGCAGATTAATCACGCCCTTGACGTACTCGGGGGTTCGGGGCACGGCGGTGATGGGCATCAGGCCGATGATCTCGCGGACCTTGAGGATCTCCAGGCCATACTGCTCGGAGCCCAGGCCGAAGGTCAGGTACTTGCCTTCCTTGCTGATCGTGGCGGTGTTATCCACGGCGGCAGGGGTGTTGGTCTGTTCGGTCATTTCGGTATTCCTCTCTTGCTTCAGGCGCCCTGTAGTTTGGGGTTGTCCGCGGGCCTGCCCGGACCGCGTCTGGATCGAGAAGCCTGCCCCCGCTAGTCCGATCGCTTCGCTTCGTACTGACAGGCGATCCGGCCGGACTTTGCCGTGGCGGGCTCACATCTGTCTTCGGCGATATCGACCAGATATGCGTGGGCCTGAGTTAATTTCGCAATTCTCCGGAAAGTTCTGAATCCCTCGCATC
Organism: Phycisphaerae bacterium; assembly: GCA_046541415.1. Classification (GTDB taxonomy): domain Bacteria; phylum Planctomycetota; class Phycisphaerae; order SM23-33; family SM23-33; genus CAZOVB01. The sequence continues at coordinate 120,651 of JBKHDI010000002.1, forward strand.
GCGGGGCGGCTTCGCGGAAGGCAAAGCAGGGCGGCTGTTAAAGTTGCCCGCCAGATGGTCGATCAAATCCAGGTACGTCTGAATATGCATGCAGGAAGAGCCAGATGACCACTACGCAAACATCGCCGCACCGTCGAGCGGGGCTGGACAAGCTGTCCCGCAAGTTGGCCGGGCCTGCGGTCCTTGCCTGCAGCGGGGCCGCTGCCACCTTGGCCGTCGGGTCCCTGCTGGATCTCGAACCTTCGATTCAGCAACTGCTTGCGCTGATCGTGCTGGGGGCGATGGGCCTGCTGGCGCTGCTGCTGCGGTCGCTGCCGGCCCAGCTCCTGGCGGCCCGGCAGGTGCTCGGGGCCCTGGAAGAAATCCAGCCCGACCGGATCTGCCCCGAAGAGCTGACCCTGGCCAATACAACCAGCCGCCAGGGTCGCAACTGGAACCTGCTGCTGGAGCAGTACGAGGCCCTGCGCAGCGGCCGCATCCTCGAACAGGCCGATCAACAGATGACCAGCCGCACCGGGCGGGGCGAACTGGCAGGCGTGTGCGATGCGATCAGCGAGGGGCTGATGCTGATCTCTGAAAAGCTGCGGATCAAATACGCAAACGGCGCCGCAGCGGTCTACCTCAATGCCGAACGCCAAGCCCTGGAGGGCGGCAAGCTGGCGGACTTTATCGATCAGCCCGAGCTCATCGAGGCCATCGAGGCCGTCGCCGCCGGCAAGGGCTCGCCGCGAATGGGCATCGAAGTGCCCCGCAGGGACTGCGAAGGCGTCCTGCGTTTCGGCGTCCGCCCGGTCCGACGGGAAGACTCCGCCGCGGCGATGGTGATCATCGAAGACATCACCCAGGAAAAGGTCGCTTCCGAGTCGCGCAACAGCTTCCTGGCCCAGGCGACCCACGAACTGCGGGCCCCGCTGACCAACATCCGCCTCTACATAGAGACCGCCATCGACGAGGGCGAAGACGACGCCGCCCTGCGCGGCAAGTGCCTCAACGTCATCAACGAAGAGGCCATGCGACTCGAACGCGTCGTCAGCGACATCCTCTCGGTTTCGGAGATAGAGGCCGGATCGTTCGCCCTCCGCCACGACGACGTGCCGGTGGAGAAAATGCTCAAGGAACTGCGCGAGCACTACCAGGCCCAGGCCGATGAAAAGCAGCTGGAACTGGCTTTCGATCTGCCCGATCGCCTGCCGACAGGCCAGGGCGATTACGACAAGATCAACATCGCCCTGGGCAACCTGATGTCCAACGCGATGAAATACACCCCCTCCGGCGGGAAGATCACCGTTCGGGCGGATTTCTGCCCCGACGGATTTCTCATCGAGGTCAGCGACACGGGGATCGGCATGGGCGAGGAGGACGCCGAGAAAATCTTCGAGAAATTCTACCGCGCCCGCGACCAGCGGATCTCACAGATTACCGGCACGGGCCTGGGCCTTGCGATGGCGCGAGAGGTCGTCCGCCTGCACGGCGGGGATATCACCGTCACCAGCCGCCTGAACGAAGGATCGACCTTCCGCATGCTCCTGCCATGGGAGGCCGAGACGATCTGACGTGAATATCGAGGTGCAGAAATACGGGGCGGTCTCGCTGGTTCAGCCGGCCGGGCCGCTGGTCGGCGATGACGCCCGGCAGTGCAAGGCCGCCATCCGCGAGGCGATCAAGGAGTCCCTCGGGCGGGTGGTGCTGGACCTGTCCGGGGTCTCGTACGTCGACTCGGTGGCGCTGGAGTCGCTGCTGGAGATGTCGGAGAAGCTCGAAGAGTCCGGCCGGACCCTGAAGCTCTGTGCGGTCAATGAAACCGTCCGCCAGGTGCTCGAGCTGACCGAGCTGGCCCCCCGTTTCGAGTACTTCGAGGACGCCAACGTGGCCACGAGGAGTTTCCTTTGAACATCCCGGTCAAAAACGTGCCACTGGGCGAAGCCCTCGTCGAGGACGGTGCCCTGACCCGCGAACAGCTGCAGCGGGCCCTGTCGGAGCAGAAGAGCTCCGGCACGATGCTCGGCGAGCTGCTTGTCGATCAGGGCGTCATCCAGTCGGGGACGCTGGTGCGCGTATTGGCCAGGCAGTTCGGCATCCGTGGATGTCACCTCCGTCACGGCCTGATCGACCCGGAACTGATGTCGATGATCGGCCCGGAGGAGGCAGAACGCCTCCGCGCGATTCCCATGTTCAAGGTCCGCGACACGCTGACGGTCGCGATGGCCGAGCCGCAGTCCCTGCCGAAGATCGACCGCCTCTGCCAGCTGACCGGCTGCAAGATTCGCCCGGTGATGGCCCTGGAAGCCAACATCGTCGAGTTCGTCAAGAAATACGCCGAGGGGGGCAACGACATCGACGAGTTCCTGGCCTCGCTGAGCGAGGAACAGGTCGACGTGGTCGAGCGGGAGAGCGTCGACGAGGGCCCGGAGACCAACCTGGACCGGATGATCGAGGGCAGCCCGATCGTCAACCTGGTCAACATGTCGCTGATGACCAGCATTCGCGACGGGGCCAGCGACATCCACATCGAGCCGGACAAGAAGGGCACGCGCATCCGATACCGGATCGACGGCAAGCTGCGCGACCTGATGAAGCCTCCCTCCGGCCTGCACGCGGCGATCATCTCGCGGCTGAAAGTTATCGGCAAGATGGACATCGCCGAGAAGCGCCTGCCCCAGGAGGGTCGGGTGCGGATCATGGCCGAGGGCAGGGGCATCGACCTGCGCGTCAGCTCCATGCCCACGCTGCTGGGCGAGAAGGTCGTCATCCGCATTCTGGACAAGTCGAACCTGCATACGCGGATGGAGACGCTGGGCTTCCGGACCCAGGCGCTTGATGCTTTCCAGCGGATGCTCCACCAGCCGCACGGGCTGGTGCTGGTCACCGGGCCGACCGGATCGGGCAAAACGACGACGCTGTACTCGGCGCTGTACATGCTGCGCGACCCGGATAAGAACATCGTCACCGTCGAAGACCCCGTCGAATACCAGATGGACATGGTCAACCAGATCCAGGTGCAGGACCAGATCGGCATGAGCTTCGCCCGGGCCCTGCGGAGCATCCTGCGCCAGGACCCGGACGTGATCATGGTCGGCGAGATCCGCGACGAGGAGACCGCCCGGGTGGCCGTCCAGGCGGGCCTGACGGGCCACCTGGTCCTGGCGACGCTGCACACCAACGATGCGCCCGGCGCGGTGGCGCGGCTGCTGGATATGAACGTCGAGCCGTACCTGCTGTCCAGCGTGCTCAACGGCGTGGTCGCCCAGCGCCTGGCGCGGACGGTCTGCCCGAACTGCCAGACCAAGTACTACCCCACCGAAAACGTCCTGGCCGATGCAGGACTGTGCGAAATGACCGGTCGGCCCTTCACCAAGGGCGCCGGCTGCGAGGCCTGCCACAACAGCGGCTTCCGCGGACGGGCGGGCATTTACGAGGTGATGGAAGTCACCCCGCCGATCCGCCGGCTGGTCCACTGCGCCGCAGCCGCCCACGAACTGCGCGACAAGCTTCGCGACAAGGGTCAGATGTCCCTGCGCGAGGAGGGCGTGCAGATCGCCATCGATGGACGCAGCACGCTGGAAGAGGTGCTCAACGTAACCCACAGCGAGGCCGACGAGCCCGCCGCGCCCGCACCTGCGCCCGCCGAAAAGACCGCAGACGACCAGGCCGAGACTGCCGAAGAATCCGCCCAGGCCCCGCTTGAGCAGGTGACCTGATGAAACTGGCCTACCAGGCATACGACCGGGCCGGACAGGTCATCGAAGATGTCATCGACGCTGTCGATGCCGCCGAGGCCACCGATCAGCTGCGCCGCAAGGGCCTTTTCGTAGCCCAGATCCACCAGGCCGCCGAAAAAGGCCATGCCGGGAAGATCGAGGGACGAGCCCCGGGCAAGACCACCCGTCTGAAATACCTGACCGCCTTCTGCCGCCAGATGCAGGTGCTGATCAGCTCGGGCACGCCCTTGGTCCAGGCCCTGGAAGCCCTGGAACGCCAGGTCAAACCGGGCCACTGGAAACAGACGCTCCAGGACGTTCGCCTGCACACCGAAGAGGGCATGCCGATGTCCGAGGCAATGGGCAGACATCCGGTCTACTTCAATGCGATCACGCGATCGATGATCGCCGCCGGCGAGTCCAGCGGCGCGATGGCCGACATGCTCGCCCGCCTCTCGGAGCTGGTGCACAAGCAGCTGCAGGTCCGCAAGGCGGTCCTGGGCGCGATGGCCTACCCCTGCGTGCTGACCACGCTGGCAGGGGGCGTGCTGATCGTGCTGCTGCTGTTCGTCATCCCGCGGTTCGCCGAACTGTTCGAAACCCTCGACGTGCCCCTGCCGCCGACCACGCAGGTGATGGTCACCCTCAGCGGGGCCCTGCGGGCCTACTGGTGGATGGCGCTGTGCGGCCTGGCCGCCGCGGCGGTGGGCCTGAAGTTCTACCTGGCCTCCCCGGCAGGCAAGCGTGCAATCGACCTGGTACTGGTCCGCACGCCGAAAATCGGCATGGTCACACGCAACGTGGTAACCGCTCGGATCATCCGTCTGCTGGGCTCGATGCTCACCAGCCGCGTGCCCGTGCTCGAGTCGCTCAAGCTCACCCGCGAGGGAGCGGGCAACAGCCTGTACATCGACCTGATCGACAGGGCCGAAAACGCCGTAACCAAGGGCGAGCCGATCAGCCTGGCCTTCGACAATCCGGCGCTGATCAGCCCGTCGATCTACGAAGCCATCCGCTCGGGGGAAGGCTCGGGCAAAGTCGGTCCGCTGCTGTTGACGCTCTCGGACTTCCTGGACGAGGAAAACGAAGTGCTTCTCCGCTCGCTGACGAGCATCATCGAACCGCTGATCCTGATCGTCATGGGCCTGGTCGTCGGTGTGGTGGCCACCAGCCTGTTCATCCCGCTGTTCGACCTGACCGGCAACGTGGGAGGTGGGGCATGATCGACGTACTGCGCAGTCCGATCGGCCTGGATTTCGGCGCGCGGAGGATCCGCGCCATGCAGCTGACGCGCAAGCCCGGAGGCTGGCGCGTGGCGGCGGCGACGGCCTATCCGCGCCTGGAACCCGGCCAGCCCGTCAGCGCCCGCGAGGTGCACAAGCTGGTGGGGATACTCGATCGACAGGGCTTCCGCGGCGAGCAGGTCGTCACGGCCCTGCCGGGCGATTCGTTGCTCTCGGGCATCCTCGACGTGCCCCACAACCAGGAAGAACACGCCCGGCAGCAGGTTGCCCGGGCCGAACTGGCCCGCATGCACGAGCTGTCCGGCCCCCAGGTCGAGATGACCTGCTGGGAACTGCCCCGGAACAACAACGCCCGTTCGGCCTGCCAGGTCATGGCCGTCGGGTACGCCCACGACCGGGCCAATGCCTTGCTCGACGTTCTGGCAGAAGGGGGGCTGGACGTTGTGGCCCTGGACGCGCGAAACATCGCCCTCTGCCGGGCCATCACGCCGCTGCGGGAGACCCCCGAGAGCATCCTGGGCCTGTTGGACATCCGCTGGGACTACGCCAAGCTCTCCATGCTCTACCAGGACCGAATCGCCTACGAACGCCGGATCGAGCAGGGCGGGCTGTCCAGCCTGTACAAGGCCCTGGCCGACCAGACCAACCTGTCGGAGGAGACCTTCGACTACCTGCTGGGCCGACTGGACCTCTCCGAGCCGGAGGCCGAACAGATCCACGACCCGCAATCGACCCTCAGCCCCCGGGCGATGGACGAGATCGGCGAGATCGTTCTCAGCTACGTCGAGGAGCTCTGCGAGCAGATGTCCACGCCGATCAGCTACGTCAACCACCAGTACCCCGGCGGGACGCTGGCAAAGGTCGTCCTGGCCGGGCAGGTCGCCTCGACGCGCGGCATGGGACAGGTGATCAGCCGACAACTGTCGCTGCCGGTCCAGCTGGCCGAAGTCCGCGCCATGCTGGATTGCCCGGAAACCCTTTTCCGCTGCTGTGGGCCCGAGATGGCCGGCGCAGTGGGCTTCTGCCTCTTCTCGGAGTAACACGGTGCAAAGCGTAAACCTCATCCCCGCCCCCCGCAGAAAGGCCCAGAGCCGCGCACGCAAACTGCGCCGCTACGGCTGCTTCTGCGCACTGTACGCGGGGGTGCTGGTGGGGATCTACGCCTTCTGCTACAGCGCCTGGGGTGGCCGGGCCGTGCCCATCGCCTCGGAAATGCGCCGTGTCTCGACCCGCATCAAATCTGTCGGTGACGAGATCCGCCGCCTCAAGGCCCAGATCCAGGCCGACAGACTGAAACTCGCTGCCAACCACGCAGTGAGCAACCAGCCCGACTGGTCGCTGCTGCTGTTCTCGATGTCCAACAGCATCGACGAAACAATCGTCCTGCGCCGTATCCTGCTCAAACCCGCCGAGCAGACCGACGCCGAAGGACGCGCCGTCCCGGTCGACGTGACGAGCATGCCCCCCGAGCTGGCCTCCGGGCGAGTCGGGACCTACCAGCTGGAAGTATCCGGCTGGGCCGGTGACCAGGCCGCCGTATGGGACCTGGCGCTGCAGTTGGAACGAACGGGCCTGTTCGAGACAGTCAAAGTCGCCGACTCGCGAGGCGAGGTCTTCATGAATCGCAGTTCGACGGGCTTTGCCCTGCTCTGCCGACTGGCCACCTCTGCCGGAGACGGTCCATGAGAAGCGATCAGCCATTCTGGAAACATCGCCAGATCGAGCTGGCGGCGGTGGGGCTCGTGCTGGCAATGACGGCCGCCCTGGCCCTGTTGGGCATCGAGCCGCTGCTGGATGACTATGAAACCCAGCAGCGACAGGCCCAGCAGCTCAACGCCCGCAAGGCCGAGGACCACAAACTCCTGGCCACCCGGCGCAAGCTGCGTCAGTCGATGGACCAACTCCAGCAGGACCTGGTCGACTCGCCCCTGCAGCTGCGCAGCGACGCGGAGATCAACGTCCGCGTCTCGCAGCTCAACCGCCTGGCCGAGCAGGTCGGCGCGTCGATCGAGGAGATCCGCCTGGCCAGCCCCGCGCTGCATCCTCGCTATCGGACCATGCCGATCAACCTGCTCGGGCGCGGCAGCTGGCAGTCGTTTTTGAACCTGCTGGCCCGGATCGGCGAGACGTTCCCCGACACGGCGGTGACCAAACTGGAGCTTCTCGGCGACGGGGGCCAGTCCGGCCAGGCGCCGCGGTTCGAGGTCCAGCTGATCTGGTATGCCCGAAACGGCGCCGGCGGGGATGATGCCCTTGCCCGGGAGGACGGGCGATGAAGAAGAAGCAGAAAATATACATCCTGCTGCTGGTCCTGGCCGGGGCGGGGTTCATCCTCGATCGGATGACCTACGATCCGGACCAGATCGGTCCTACGCAGGCGACGGCCGCGTTGCAGGCGCGGTCGGCCTCGGCCACCCGCAAGACACCCGGCGCCGAGACGCTGAGCGTTTCGCTGGACCTGGACCAGTTGCAGGGCCCCGGCCTGGCCGAGTTGCTGGAAAGACGCTGCCGAAAGGTCATGCAGACCACGCTGCTGAAACGGGACGTGTTTGTCGCCTCGGAATTCTGGAAGCCCAAGGTCGACACGGCCGAGGAAGAAGCAAAGCAGGGGCCCTCGGTTGAGGAACTGACCCTCCGGAAATTCGCCGCCAGCCATCGCCTGACGGCCACGCTGGCCGGCGCCAACGGCGCGGCGATTCTCGACGATCGCGTCGTGCGGGTCGGGCAGGTCATCGACGGATGCACCCTGGTGGAAGTCACCGGTGAGAAGGCTGTTTTCGAGGCCGGAAAGCACCGGGCGATCTTTTTCGTGTCAAATTGAGCGATCATGTTTTGTCAGGACAATTCCTTACCTCTTATTGAAGAGGTTCTCGGAACTGGTCGAAACAAGCATTGTCGGAGGATGGCCCTTGGGGGCCTCGCACTACGGTCTTATTGTGAACCTGGAGAAAACGCAATGAACAACGCAAAGAAACGCAACGGATTCAGCTTGATCGAGCTGGTTATCGTGGTGGTGATCATCGGGATCGTTGCTGCGATCGCGATTCCCCGCCTCAGTCGCGGCTCTGCCGGCGCGAACGAGTCGGCCTTGAAGGCCAATCTCAGCGCCTTGCGCAACGCCATCGAAATGTTCGCCACCGAGCACGACGGCAACTGGCCCGATCAGGACGACATCGAAGACCAGCTGACCCAGTACACAGACGCCAGCGGCGGGACCAACCCCACCCGGACCAACACTCACATCTACGGGCCCTACATCCGCAAGATCCCGTCCCTGCCGATCGGCCCGATGAAGGGCGAATCCAGCATCGGAACCCTGCCGGACACCTTCAACCCCGGTGAAGCGGCTGTCTCCGGGGCAGGCTGGCTCTACAACGCCAACACCGGCGAGATTCGCGCCAATACCGGCGAAGAGAAGGACCCCAGCGAGACGGTCTTCTACTCCGAGTATTGAGCCCGGTCAACCTGGACGATCGGTGCGAGGCTGACGTTGTTTGTAACTGTGTACATCAGGTCATCGCGGGGCAGAGACATGCTCCCCGATGACCTGATCTTTTTCCCACGCCCTTCGGCCCGGGCCCGGTCCGGTGGGGCAGAGCAACGGCGGGTGTATCATGGCCAAACGGATTGTATTGGCGGATGACGAAGCGCACGTCCTGGACGTGCTGTCGATGAAACTCACCAAGGCGGGCTTCGAGGTCCTTACCGCCCATGACGGACAGCAGGCCCTGGAACTCTGCCAGGCCCACGTGCCCGACCTGCTGATCACCGACTGCCAGATGCCGCGACTCGACGGCCTGGGCCTCTGCACCGCCCTGCAGGACAGCGAGTTGACCCGCAGGATTCCCCGGATCATGCTGACCGCACGCGAGTTCGAGATCGACTCCGGGCAACTGGCCGGCGGGGGGATCTCCGCCATCCTCTCCAAGCCCTTCTCGCCCAGACAGGTGCTCGAAAAGGCCGTCGAACTCCTCCCGGCCGGGGCGGTCGAGCCTGGGCAGGTCGCCGTGGCCACCAAGGCCGAACCCAACCAGACCCACGCCGATCCGAACCCCGCCGGCTCACTGGTCGATCTGGCCCGTCGGATTCAACCCCGCCTGGACACCATGGGGGCCGTAATGAGCATCTGGGATATCACCGGCACGTGCCTGCACAAACCCGCCCGGCGCGAGTACTGCACCCAGCTCTGCCAGGGAGGCAGTTGCGATGGGCACCACCAGGCCCTGTCTGCCTCGGCCGTTGCCACCGGCCAGGCCAGCCTCCAGACGCCCGAGGACTCCTGCTGCATGATGGCCATTCCCGTTTGCACCGAAGGCCGCGTCGCCGGCGCTGCGGTCGTCTCCGTGCCCGTCCAGGAAATAGCCCAGCCCGAACAGGCCCGGCAGACCGGCTGGTTCAGCCGTCACCAGGCCCAGAGCCTCCTGGAAATGCTCGGCTGGCTGATCGAGTCCGAGCAGGCCAAGCTGGAATCCGACCGCAGGCTCCACAACGCATCGACAAACCTGTCGCTGACGTATGAGGAACTCGAACTGGTCTACAGCCTCAGTTCCGAGATCCGCATCAACCAGTCCCCCGAAGACTTCCTCAAGCACCTGTGCAACCAACTGGCCCGGACCATCGACGCGAAAGTTGCCGCCGTCGTCTATCCCCACAGTGTCCAGGAGCAGGAACTGGCCGTCTTGTCCGATGACCTGGAACTCAACGAAGAACAGGTCCGCAACCTCGTCGCCGGGCAGATCGCCCCGCAGCTGTCCAAGGACAAGGCCGGCTGGATCGACAACAGCTTCTCCGCCCCGGCCGAAATGGGCCTCGGCCTGCCGGTCAACAATTGCCTGGCCACCGCACTGGTCAATGGCGAAGACATGTCCGGCATCCTGGTCTGCCTGAACAAGTCCACGGAATTCGACAGCGTCGATCTCAAACTCGCCGGGGCCGTCGGCGGACAGACCACCGCCTTCCTGACCAACCGGGCCCTGTTCGCCGACATGGAAGACCTCTTCCTCGGCGTGTTGCGAAGCCTTGCGGCGACCATCGACGCCAAGGACGCCTACACCGGCCAGCACTCCGACCGCGTCGCTCGCCTGTCCAAGACCCTTGCCCAGCGAAGCGGACTGAGCGACGACGAGGTGCGCGAGGTCCACCTGGCAGGCATGCTGCACGACATCGGCAAGATCGGCGTGCCCGAGAGCATCCTCTGCAAACCCGACAAGCTGACCGACGAGGAGTTCGAGGAGCTCAAGAAACACCCGGGTATCGGGGCGAAGATCCTCTCGGGCATCCGCAGGCTCGATGGCGTGGTCGAGGGAATCCTCTCTCACCACGAACGGCCGGACGGCAGGGGGTACCCGCGCGGCCTGAAGGGCGACCAGGTGCCCATCTCCGGGCGGATCATCTGCCTGGCAGACTCCTTCGATGCAATGGCCTCCAACCGCCCCTACCGCGACGCGCTGCCGATGGACGTGGTCGTCGAAGAGATCAAGAAGTGGTCCGGAAAGCAGTTCGACGAGAAACTCGTCGAGATCTTCCTGACGCTCGATCTGGACCAGTTCACCGATTGAGGCAAGGCCGGCACCCCTGAGATAATGCATTTAAGACTCACGCAAAAAAGAGGTCCCGGATTCCCTCCGTCCCAGCCGATACAATAGGCAAATGCCCGGGTCCGCCCCGGGCCCGGATCTGCCTGCAGAACGTTCCGCCTGATGACGGAGAATCCATGGGCCGCAAAGTCGCCTGCTTTTCGCTCAACGACCAGTCCAAACCCTACGCCGCCGCGACCATCCACCTGCGCGAGGACGTGCGGGCCCTCCGCAGCCTCGGCTGGGATGCCACCCTCTACACCCAGGCCCAGCAGCACATCCAGCCCGACGCCGAATGCCCCATCGAAATCCTCTCCAGGAACCGCCCCTTCACCCACCGACTGCTCTTCGAACTCCGCGGGGCACGAAGACTGGCCGAAATGGACCCAAAGCCCGATTTCGTGATCTTCCGCTCCGTCTCCCTCGGCTGGATCGCCCGACAGGTCATCCGCCTGAAGATCCCATTCGGCATCGAACTGCCCGGAACCCCCGCCGCCTTCCTCTCGACCCGGGGCGACCACTACCGCAAGTGGTCGCAGAACCTCATGTTCCGCAACGCCGACCTGGTGGCCGCCCTGACCGGCGAACTGGCCGAACTCGTCGAGCCCTTCCGCAAACCCACCAGCCGCGTCGTCGTCTCCGGTGTCGGCGTCGATGCCGACAAGATCGAATTGTCCAAACCCCTCTCAGCCGACCCGAAAACCGGCCCCACCCTGGGCTACATCGGCACGATGGGGCACGAGCGAGGCCTGGAACAGACCGTCGGGGCCCTGGTCGAACTCGTCGCCGCCGGCCTCGACGCTCGGATGGTCCTGGTAGGCGATGGGATCTGCCGCGCCGAGGCCGAAAAACAGGCCGCCCAGGCGGGCCTGGCCGACCGGACCACCTTCACCGGCTACGTCGCCCCCGAGGCCATCTCCGCCCTGGTCGGCAATTGCGACATCATCCTGGGCATCTACCCGCCGACCGAGAGCCTCCGACTCAGCGGCATCAACCCCATGAAGGTCTGGACCTCCCTGGCGATGGGCAAGCCCGTCCTGCTGTTCACGCCGGGCAAGTACAACGCCTACGACAACGTGCCGGGCATCTTCTGCCTCGATTCGATCGAACCGGCCGCCATCGCCCGGCGATTCAGGCAGATCTGGGACCAGCTCGGCCAATCGGGCCTGGCCCAAGCAGGCCTCCAGGGACGCCACTACATCCGAGACAACGTCTCCTGGCAGAAGCACATCGAGCCGATCTCCCAGGCCATGCTCGACATCCTCGACGCCTGAGGCACCAACGGCTTGCTGCCAACGCTTTTCCCTTGCGACCCGCCGCGGAATCTGGATACCATCTGGCCCTGCAGGATCCGGCAATTCCTGCTGCCTGGGAGGTTTGCCTTTGTAGAACAACCTCGATCGTTCCGATAACATCTCACCGGGCCTGGCAGATATGTCTTCGCTGCCTCTGCCTGGGCCCGGAGCCCAACGCACTCAATAAAGGATCCACACAATGGCAACAGATCTGGTCAGCAAGATCAAGGACAACCAGGCCCTCATCGGCATCGTCGGTCTGGGCTACGTCGGCCTGCCCCTGGTACGCGAGTTCGTTCGCGGCGGAGCCAGGGTCCTCGGCTTCGATGTCGATCAGCAGAAGATCACAAAGCTCCATGCAGGAAAGACCTACATCGAACACCTGCCCGATGAACTGATCCAGGAAATGATCGACTCCGGACGCTTCGAGGCCACCGCCGACTTCGGCCGACTCTCCGAACCAGACTGCATCCTCATCGCCGTGCCCACCCCGCTGACCAAAATGCGCGAGCCCGACATGAGCTACGTCGAGAGCACCGTCGAAGTCATCGCCGCCCATCTCCGAAAGGGCCAGCTCGTCGTGCTCGAATCGACCACCTACCCGGGCACCAGCCGCGAAGTCATGCTCCCGATCCTCGAAAATTCCGGCCTGAAGGTCGGCAAAGACTTCTACCTCGCCTATTCCCCCGAACGCGAAGACCCGGGCCGAAAAGACTACTCCACCAAAACCATCCCCAAAGTCGTCGGCGGATACGACGCCGCCTCCCTCAAGGCCGCCAAAGCCTGCTACGAAATCGCCATCGACCACGTCGTGCCCGTCTCCAGCTGCGAGGCCGCCGAGGCCGCCAAAATCCTCGAAAACACCTACCGCTGCGTCAACATCGCCCTGGTCAACGAGCTGAAAATGCTCTACGACAAAATGGGCATCGACGTCTGGGAAGTCATCCGCGCCGCAGCGACAAAACCCTTCGGCTTCACCGCCTTCTATCCCGGGCCCGGGCTCGGCGGACACTGCATCCCCATCGACCCGTTCTACCTGTCCTGGAAGGCCCGCGAGTACGGCATGAGCACGCGGTTCATCGAACTGGCCGGCGAAGTCAACGTCGGTATGCCCACCTGGGTCGTCCACAAGGTCATGGAGGCCCTCAACGAGGCAGGCAAGGCCCTGAAGGGCTCGAAGATCCTCATCCTCGGCCTGGCCTACAAAAAAGACGTCGACGACGTCCGCGAGTCGCCCTCCCTCGAACTGATCGAACTGCTCAAGGAACACGGCGCAAAAGTCGACTACAACGACCCGCACGTGCCCCGCACCCACAAAATGCGGGAGTACAACCTCAAAATGTCCTCCAAAAAACTCACCGCAGAGAACCTCGCCGACTACGACGCCGTGCTGATCTCCACCGATCATACCAGGTACGACTACCAGTTCATCTGCGATAACGCAAAACTCGTCATCGACACCCGAAACGCCACCAAGGACGTAAAAGGTAACAAGAAAAAGATCGTCAAGGCCTGAGCCCTACGCCTCCATCCGCCCACGGGCCCGGCCGATCCGCGCCGGGCCCACTGGAGCTTCCATGAGCCCCCTGAAAATCATATGCGTCGCCGGAGCCCGGCCGAACTTCATGAAAATCGCACCCCTCATGGAGGCCTTCGCCGCCGAGACCGCCTTTACGCCCCTGCTCGTACACACAGGCCAGCACTACGACGAAAAAATGTCCGACCTGTTCTTCCGCCAGCTCGGAATCCCCCAGCCCGATGTCAACCTCGGCATCGGCTCCGGCAGCCACGCCCTGCAGACCGCCGAAGTGATGAAGGCCTTCGAACCCATCTGCCTGAACGAAAAACCCCACGTCGTCCTCGTCGTCGGCGATGTCAACAGCACCATCGCCTGCGGACTGGTGGCCGTCAAACTCGGCATCCAACTCGTCCACGTCGAGGCGGGCCTCCGCTCCGGCGACCGCGCCATGCCCGAGGAGATCAACCGCATCCTCACCGACTCGATCAGCGATCTGCTCTTCTGCACCGAGCCGGCCGGCGTGGAAAACCTCAAACGCGAAGGCGCAGCCGACGAAAAAATCCACCTCGTCGGAAACGTCATGATCGACACCCTCCTGAAAAACCAGGCCAAGGCCGAACAATCCACCATCCTCGACGACCTGAACCTCACCCCCCGCAAATACGCCGCACTGACCCTCCACCGACCCAGCAACGTCGACGACCCCGTCGTCTTTGGCCGCATCCTCGACGCCCTGGAGACCATCCAGCAGGACCTGCCCCTGATCTTCCCCATACACCCGCGGACCCGCAAAAACCTGCCCAGCCTCGGCCTGCAGCACCGCGTCGATGCCATGGCCAACCTCCGCCTGCTCGACCCGATCGGCTACCTCGACTTCCTCAAGCTCACCAGCAACGCCCGAATCGTGTTAACCGACTCCGGCGGAATCCAGGAGGAAACCACCATCACCCAGGTCCCCTGCCTGACCCTGCGGGAGAACACCGAACGGCCCATCACCGCCGAAATCGGCAGCAACCAGATCGTCGGCACCCAGACCGCCGACATCCTCGCCGCCTACCGACGCGTCATCGACGGCCAGTTCCGCTCCCCCCGCATCCCAGACCTCTGGGACGGCCACGCCGCACAACGCATCGCAAAAATCCTGCTCGAACACCACCCGTAACGGATGCCCAGCCCCGCACACCGCCTGCTCGTGCTCAACCAGGTCGCAGGGCCCCTGATGGTCCAGCTGCTGACCGACCTGTCCGCGCAAGGTATGGATATCACACTGGTTACAGGCTGGATCGATAACGACAACCCCGCATCCCTGCCCTTTGCCATCCTCCCCGCTGCCCCGCTGGTCAAGGCCTCCTCCCTCGGCCGCATCCGCTCGTGGCTGAAGTTCACCTGCCAGGGCCTCTTCCACGCCGTCCGGCTCCGCATCCCACTGCTGGTCACCACCAACCCGCCCTGGGCCATGCTCGCCGTGCCCGCCCTGGGGCGCATCTTTCGCTTGCCCTATACGCTGCTGATCTACGATATCTACCCCGAAGTCGCCGAGCGCATGGGCATGCTCAAACCCAACGGCCTGCTCGCCCGCTGGTGGCGCAACCGCAGCCGAAAGGCCATGCTCCATGCCTCCGCCGTCGTAACCATCGGCCGCTGCATGAGAAAAACGCTCCTGGCCCAGCTGCGGCCCGGCGAGAACGTCGACATCCGCATCATCCCCAACTGGGCCGATACCGACCAGATCCGCCCGATCCCCAAGGCAGACAACCCCTTCGCCCGCACCCACGGGCTGGTCGACAAGTTCGTCGTCACCTACGCCGGCTCCTTCGGGGCCACGCACGACACCGAATCCATCATCGCCGCCGCAGAAGCCCTGGCCGAGACCCCCGAGATCCACTTCCTCCTGATCGGCGGGGGGACCCGACAGGCCGAAATCGAGGCCATTGTGCGTGATAAGTCCCTGCCGAACCTCACCTTACTCCCATTTCAGCCGCCGGATAGCTTCCCCCTGGCCCTGGCCGCCTCCGACGCCGCCATCGTCTGCCTCGACACCCCCTTCCAGGGCCTTTCCGTGCCTTCCAAGACCTACTCCGCCCTCGCCGCCGGCTGCGCCATCCTCGCCGTCACCGCTCCGGATACTGAACTGGCCCTGACCGTCCAGGAACACCACTGCGGCCTCGTCCTGCCCCCCAAATCCCCCTCTGCCCTCACCGCCGCCATAACCGACCTCCACGCCGCCCCCCTCCGCCTCCAATCCCTCCGCTCCGCCGCCCGAAAGGCGGCAGAATCCCACTTCAGCAGACAAGCCGAAACCCAGAAGTGGCGAACACTCATCCTTAGCCATGCGCTTGTATAGAGCACCTTGCCAGCCGCCAAGACCCTCTGTAAGCTCAATTGCAGCAACGAACTTGCCGATAGTTCAACTGCCCCTCACCACTGACTGCCGACCTGCCGATACGCACGAACGAACCCCAGACCGTAGGCTGCCGTAAAAACGGTTTCAGGAATACCGACACAATGCCAGAAATCAAAGAGCAAAAACCGCCCAGCCGTCGCGCAGCAACGATCGGCAATCTCGTCTCTCAGTACGCAGCGATTGTGCTGGTGGTGGTCAATGGCATCTTGCTCGTGCCGCTCTACTTGGCCAAGATCGACTATGTTCTTTACTCGGCTTGGCTGGCAACCGGGAATGTATTGGCTTGGCTGAGTCTTGCAGAAGGCAACATGAATCTCCTGATCCGCCGGGAGGTGGCCTGTGCATATGGTCAACGGCAAGCAGAAGAACTCGGCCAGGCCATTGGGACTGGTCTTGTCGTGAACGGGTTGGTTGGCCTCTTTCCAACCTTGATCGGGATGTTTGTCGCATGGTTCTTGCCTGGTTGGCTTGGTTTGTCTGGGAACAATTCCGGGGAACTTATCCTCGCAGTTTCTCTTGCTGCTGTATCGGTAGGCCTTACCGTAGCCGCCGGAGCACCAGGGTCGGTTCAACAGGGTCTGCAGAGGAACATCGCTCACTGTGCGATATTTATCTTTGCTGCGATAATGGGCATAGCGGCAACAGTTCTCCTGCTCTACAAAGGCTGGGGGGTTCTGGCAATCCCGACAGGATTGATTGTTCGATTTGCCCTGGAAAACCTGGTCCGATGGCCCTACGTGTTTTATTTGACCAAGGTCAAGCTCGGGGTCTCGATTTCCTTTTCTTGGGGAGAAGTGCGCCGGATCTTCCGCCTGACCCTATGGACGCTTATCGAGAAACTCGGTCAACGCCTGGTGCTGAATCTGGATGCGTTCGTCGTCGGCGTGGTGATGGACGTAACGTTGGTCCCCATCGTTGTCCTCACAAAGCGAGCTTGGGATGTAGTCTATATGTTGACGAACCGCTTGGGGGTCGCGATTATGCCATCACTCGCACATATAAGGGGGGAGGGACAAGATGAAAAGTTCCGGCTGTTCTCCAGACGACTTTTGAATATTGTTGGAGTATCAAGTGGGGTGATGCTAGCCGTGACGATCGCGGTCAATAAGAACTTCATGCGGGTCTGGTTGTCACGAAGTGACCTGTACGCCGGAGACTTGTTCAACATTCTTCTGGGTCTGGCTATGTTTTCGCTGGCCTTCGCCAACAATGTGCGCCAACCGCTATTTGCGGCTGGGTTCGTCAAAGAGGTCTCTTTGGTCAGTATCGTGCAAAGCTTGGCTCGGGCAGTGACATTGGTAGGCCTGATGTATTGGATCGGCATCTACGCCGTGCCCGTCAGTCTGCTGTTAACAGTACCCCTGGTTGGTGGGGCTTACATGCTTGGTTTGCTGAAGCGGGAGTTGCACTTCTCGTCAGTCAGGCTAACCAAGACTATGGCAGAAATCTGCATTACCATCGTCGCATGTACCGCAATAGGTTTCGTGCTAACATGGCTTCCAGACACGTTGAGTTGGGCAGCCCTTTCTATGAAGGGTCTGGCAATCCTATTGGGAACAACGATTCTTCTGCTACTTCTAACGCCTTCAGGCTGGAGGCTACTGCGGAAGAAGTTTGTATCGAGAACCGGAAGAGTGTCTACAGTGGAGCTGAAATGATGGGAAGTATTGAGCCTCAGCAAATCGAACGGACGATCAGGGGCGAGAAAATCAGCGGGTGGCGTTTGTTTCTGTGGCGGCTCCGGGCCCGCATCGGATTCTTCACCGACCGATGGCCGTCGCTGCATCTTGGGCTGTTGCACCGTAAGTTTCCTGACCATGTGGTGAACGCGGAATCCGATCTTCTGCTGGAGGGATATCCGCGCAGCTCAAACTCCTTTACACGAGAGCTGTTTCTGTGGTCGCAGGACTATAAGGTTAAGGTTGCTAGCCACCTTCACTGCTCGTCGAACGTGCGGAGAGCGGTAGAACTTGGTGTCCCGACCGTTCTGCTGGTCCGAGACCCTGAACAGGCTGTTCCTTCGCTGTACCTGAAGAACCCGTCGCTGACGATGAAACTGGCACTAGAGAAGTATACGACATTTTACAGACGTTGTCTGCCGGTGGCCAAAAGCTGCGTCGTCGCCACTTTCGAGCAGGTGCTCGGCGATTTCGGCGAGGTGATTGCCCGAGTCAATGGAAAATTCGGGACAGAGTTTGGGGCATTTGAGCACAATGATGAGAATATCAAGGCGGTTCGTGACTATATGTCCGAAGGTTGTCGCCGACGCCGAGGCAAGGTGGTTAAGGAGTGGATGAATCTCCCCTCGGAAAAACGAGAGCAGCAGAAAGCGTTGGTGGCTCAGCAATTGGAATCGACTCAGCTTGCCAAGGAGCTAGAGATGGCTCGGATATTGTACCGCCAGTTCTGCCAGTTGGCTGAGCAGACAGATTCCGTACCCGTAGAGGCCGATGAAATGGAGACCGAGTGAGTGGCAGCTTCTACAGTATTGGTTTTTTCGGTATCCCGAACTACGGAGACGAACTGCTCTGCGTATCGATCCGCAAAGGGCTTTCTGTCCTTGTTCCAGGTGCAACTGTATACACGTCCACCGCTGATCCGAATATTTCAAGCTCGTACAGCGGGATTGAGCGGGAATACTTGATCCCGGGCTTGGCACCCTCAAGGCGTTATCTGCGTCACTGGATCAGACATCTCTCGATACTGAGAAAATCTGACCTGACCTTGATTGGGGGTGGGGGATTGATCGCCGACTACTATACGTGGGCCTCGATCGTTCGCTATGCTCTGGATCCGATCATCGGTCTGGCTATGGGTCGCAAATATGTCTTTGTGGGCATCGGTGCGAGGCCAATCCGCAGGAGATGGCTCAGGCCTCTTGTGCGATTCTTCTGTCGGAATGCGTCTGCCGTGTATGCCCGAGATGATGATGCTGCGGAAGCCCTCAGAGGTAACGGTTGTCGGGATATCCTGGTGGGGCCGGACCTCTCTGTCCTGAGCTATCCTCCAGTCGACTTCCTTGAAACGCAGGAATATGCCCTGGTAAATGTCCGGGAGAAGCCATTCATCGATCCCCGGAGAATCCAAGATTTGTGCTCGGCGTTATCGGGGAAGTTCCCAGAGATCGTACTGCTGTCGGCCGAAATGCCGGACACCACCTACTACCGCCAGCTCGTGTCTTCGTGGCCGAAAGACCTGCAGGAGAGAATCCGGATTCTCGAACCAAAGACTCTCGAAGAAGGGCATCGTACGATCGGTCAAGCACGACTGGTAATCGCAGAACGGTTGCACGTGAATGTAGCGGCTGTCCAAATGCAGCGTCCTCTCGGTTGCATCTGCTATGAGAGGAAGGTCTCGGAATTCCTGGAAATGCTGGGCTGTGATGCTCCCCGTGCCGATCTTAATTCTGTGGATGGCCGGCTTGTTGTCCTCGCTATGGAGGCGGATTCGACCGTTCCGGATTCGCGACTGGGCGACACTCGCAGGGAAGCAGAATGTGTGCTGTCTGAAGTACTCACCCAGGCCCGTCAAGCAGGCAAACCACGGTTGTGGGTTAGATTTCAGGCTATCTTTTGGGCCACTGTACTCTTAGGGCTCTGTATTGTATGGTCATTGGCCTCCTTGGCAAAGTCGCTTGTCGACCGCAAAGACCGGTCCTGAGGAAACCGAATTGCTCAGGTTGCGGTTGCGACACATTGCAAATTCCATAGCTTGAGAATAGAATCGCAGGATCATGATTAGTAGCCACAGCGAAAACCAGGTGATGCCCCCTGATTCAGTAATCTCTGGCATGCACAGACAGCTTTTCAAACCGTACTGGTTCTGGATCGGGGCGGTGGGAATCGGTCTTCTGACAGTCGCCGTCTATCAGAAGGACGCGTTGGGCATCGGGTTAACTGTCTTGAATGGGGCCCTGATGTTGACCTTTATTCAGGATTGCATAAAGTCAAGATCGCTGCCGGCGGTATTGCCGATGGCCTTCATTCTGATTCTGTTTCTGGGGGTGAGTATTGCGCCC
Organism: Phycisphaerae bacterium; assembly: GCA_046541415.1. Lineage (GTDB taxonomy): Bacteria > Planctomycetota > Phycisphaerae > SM23-33 > SM23-33 > CAZOVB01. The sequence goes on from JBKHDI010000002.1 coordinate 140,405, forward strand.
TTGGCGTTCTACTTGTTCGCTCCAGAAGCGACGATATCCCTTCGGCATGGCCTGACCCATTTGCCGTATCTGTTTCGCAATGCAAGATACCAGATGGCGGTTCTCACATTCATTGCCCCGTATCTTCTTATCGTCTGGCCTTTGGTTCGGAAGGATCGGCGAGAGTTCGTCATGCCATCGGTGCGGGTCGCTAGGGGTTTCGGGTGGTTCATCCCCCTGATGTTCCTCTCGATTAGTGTCCTGACAGTGATGTCCCACCTGTTTAGCACGGCTGCGGCGCGTGTAATGATTACTGTCTATGGTTACTTCCTGGCGATCGCCATGATTTTGGGCGTGACCTACCGGCAATCGAACGTTGTACTCAGATGGCTTATGTATGCTGCATTCGCCATAAATGGGCTGTTCTACACGCTGTGGTCACAGCGGCGTAACGCGTTGATGCCGGTGGCGTTTTTTGTTCTGGGACTTTGGTGCTTTGCCGGTCTCAAGAAGTTGACACGGGTTATTATCCTGCTTGTCGGAGGGTTCGGTCTGGTCGCCTTCCTGACGGTTGGGGCTGTCTTGCGATCCGAGACGAATCTAGGGGTTGGTTCTCAGCAGAACCTTGCCGAGCGCATCCTGGTTATGAAGAACATTGATCGGTATTTCGATGTCGATTACGAGGAAGCTTTCATGGGCGTTATGGCCCGGTTCTTCTTTGCGGGTGGCCATTCAGTGGTTACGCGGTCGCCGGGAGAGATCCCGTATCAGGGCATGGATGCGGGCCAGTACAGCAAGGAATTCGCTCTGAATTTCGTTCCCGGTTTTCTGATAAAATCCATCGCTGCTTCAGAACGCGCCGAATACAGCGGGAACTGGCACTTGCGCAAGTTTGGTTTCATGTTAACTGATGAGCACCAGGTCGGGATTACGGCATTCGGTTCCTATTGGGCTATGGGCGGATGGGTCTGGGCCGCTATTGGGGGGGGAGTCACCGCGTTGCTGCACCTCCTGCTGATGCTGCTGGTCGGCAGATACCAGAAACAGTCGACGACAAAAGGTCTATGGTTCACAAGTATGCTACTGGTCCAGTTCCTGTGGTATTCGGGGCGGAACGAACTGAGTTCCATACGGTTCCTTTTCTGGTCTTTCGTCGTCGCTTGGGTAAGCTATCATGTCCTGATCAAACACTTGATCGGGGAAGATCTCGTTGACGAAGCGGTTGAGTTCGAGAGATTTCCTACAGGGACAGTAGAGGCATACTGATAGGTCGGCCTCTCCGTTTTACCCATATTCAGAAGCGGTGAAGCCATGCAGTACTTAACTGCCGTAAACATCTGTTTCCCCGATCGGCCCAGCGGTTCTGCGCGGGTGGCCTGGGACCAAGCGCTGGAAATGCAGGATCGGGGTCACGAGGTGACACTGGTCTGCTACGCTCAGCCAGGGTATACGGGTCCTGCGTTGTCCGAGATGGAAGGCATCGAGGTCGTCCGAGCGCCCAAGCCGACTCTCAGCCCCTGGTCGCTGGGACGGGACCGCAAGAACATCCAAGCCATCGCCGAGGCGGTCCAGCGGAGTCTGGCCAGGCGGAATTTTGATGTCGTGCACATGCACAATCCGTTTCCGGCCGCGGGCGTTCTATCGGCTCTGGGTAGCCAGATGCGCACGGTATTCACTGTCCACAGCCCGGTGGGGATGGAACTGGAGATCACTTGGGCCTCCCAGGGCCTTCCCGGGCGGATTAAGCTGCTGTTAGGCCTGAAAAAGATGATCCGCCTGGAGCGGGGTATTTTCGCCCAGTGCGATGCCTTGCAGACGCTATCGCAGTTCACGCGAAGCCGAGTCGATGAAATCTACGGGATGGGGGGGAAAGTTACGGTAATTCCGCACTGGCGCCGCGAAGAGCTCAAGCGGACGATGAGCAAGGCCGAGGCGAGGGACAGACTGGGCTGGCCGCAGGATAAGAAGATCCTCTTTACCGTCCGCCGCCACGTGACGCGCATGGGTCTGGATGTGGCCGTCGATGCCCTGGCCTGCCTGGCCGACCGGGGGGACTGGCAGGCGCACTTGGCCGGTGACGGTCCGTTGCGCAGCAGTCTGCAGGCCCGGGCCCGGGCGGCTGGGTGCGGGGAGAAAATCCACTTCCCCGGGCGGATCAGCGACGAGGATCTGTTGCTGGCCTACCAGGCTGCGGATCTGTTCCTCCTGCCGACGCGGGCGTTGGAGTGCTTCGGGTTGATTACGCTGGAGGCCTATTGTTTCGGCTGTCCGGTCATCGGCACCGATGCGGGGGCGAGCCCGGAGTTGATCGAGCCGCTGAGTCCGGGCCTGGTCGTCCCGGCCGGGGATGTCGAGGCCCTACGAGGCAAATTGAAGGCGTTTCTGGATGGCGAACTGACCTTGCCGGACAGCGAAGAGATCATTGCCTATGTCGAACAGGGTTTCTCTAGGCAGGGCGTGGTCGATCGCGTTGAGTCCTTGCTTTGTGACTCGCCCAATGTCGAGAGTTTGCGATGAAGCGGATCCTGGTGCTGAATCCTTGGCGGGGGCTGATCGGGCCGAATGTGGGCATGCTGCAGTTGGGCAAGGCATTGCTTCATCGGGGATATGGGCTTGAAATCGTGGCCCCCGAAGTAGATGAGATGCACCAGGAGCTACGGGAAGACGGTGCCAACATCCATGTCGCAGAATTTGGGAAGACGCCCCGCACGCTGAACCCGCTTCGCCTCTTGGGTTTTGTTCGAGCGAACCGGGCCAATATCAGAAAACTTGCCGACAAGATCCGGGAAACTCATTCGGATCTTCTCGTGCTCAACAGCGAGAATATGCTCACGCTGCCGAAGTCAGGGCGACTGGCTGGGGTGCCCTCTGCTGTGATCATCCGTGGAATCCGCTTTGCGGAACTTGGTATTTTCGGGCGAACGTACTTCTGTCTGCAGAAGAGGCACGTGAATCGATATATGGCTGTGTCTGAAACAGTCCGTTCCTGCATGACGGATGCAGGTGTACCCGAGGACATGATAGCAGTTACCCCCAACGGCGTTGATACGGAGAAATTCTCCCCCGGTCCCTCACGCGGTCAGGTGCGTCGGGAACTGGGCATTCCTGCTGATGCCCCCTTGGTCGGTGCCATCTGCCACCTGGTGCCACGCAAGGGCAATCATCATTTGGTGGAGGCCATGATAGAAGTGAACAGGGCCATGCCAGAAGCGCATGCCTTGCTGATCGGACATCTTCCCCATGGTGCCGATCCGGAGTATGAAGCCAACCTGCGGGAAATGGTTAGAGGTGAGCGGTTGGCCGATCGCGTGCACTTTATGGGCTATCGGAAAGATACTCCTGACCTGCTCAAGGCTGTCGATTTGCTGGCCCATCCTTCCGAGACGGAATCCTTCGGCCGAACAATTGCCGAAGCAATGGCAACCGGGAAAGCGGTGGTCGGGTTCAGGCATTCGGCCGTGGCCGAACTCATCGTGCACGGCAAGACTGGACTGCTGGCAGAACCCTTCGATCACCACGAATATGCTGTCCATCTGATGCGGCTCCTGCAGGACGTTGATCTTAGGGACCGCATGGGCCATGCCGGGCGTGAGAGAGTGCTGGAATGTTACGATCTGAAAGTCTGTATCGAGCGGCTGGTAGGAGAGCTGGAGGATCTCATCCTTTGACATCGATCGCCTTCGTCACCGGAGGGTGGCTGTGATGGCAGGCGGCGAGTCAGGCGTTGGCGA
>JBKHDI010000003.1:0-110366 GCA_046541415.1 Phycisphaerae bacterium
GCGATCACCAGCACCAGCAGTACCGGCGTCCAGGTCCGCAAGGCCGAGGGGGCTGCATCGATTTTCATCTCGCGGTCGTTGGTGCGGTCCACGTGGCCAACCTGCAGCCAGAGCATCCCGGCTGCGCTGCAGGCCAGGATCCCGCGGATCAGCTGAACGGGAACGCCGAACCAGGCAATGAAATTGGTGTAGTGAACCCAATTGGCAGGGAAAAAAGACCGCTCCGGCGTGACCAGGCCGGCGAAGACGGAATAGGCAGCCATCGAGATCGCAGCGCCTGACAGCCAGACTGTTCGGCTTCGATCCATCCGCCAGAGCACCCAGGCGGCCCAGAGAGAGGCAGGGAACCCCAGCAGGTATCGAGACAGGACAGGGACCCAGTCGGGCCGCAGAATCCCGGCAGCGATGAGAGGAAGAATCGGCAGGAAGTGCACCCAGGGGCCCCGGGTGCGTCGAGCCGATCGGCCAAACTCCAGGAGCAGGACAAACGAAAGAATCAGGACCGCTTGGCGGAAAAGGGCAAACCATTCTGCTGTAACCACAGAAATTGCCAGAAGATCAAACCATTCATTCAGGCCGTGGGTCAGGCCGAAAAGCCCCAGCCAGATCCAGCCGACCGACTGCTTCTCCTGGCGCATGGCCGCAATGGAAACGGCTGCCAGGAGAATGAACCCCAAGCCGTAAAAGAAGAAAATGAAATCCAACTGACCCTGCATGGTCCTGCCCGCCAGTTGCGGATGAACGAATCACGTACAAAGCCGGGGCGGATGTTGTCGCGGCCCCCCTGCGCGAAGCCATCCTTCTCCCGTTTCAGGCGCAAGCTGCGCCTCACATGCGATATCGTCCATCAAAGACTGACGGATTAGGAAAAACCGGATTCCCGTCAATAGTCTTCCAGTACAGGTTGGGGCCTCTTCTCAGCTTCGCCACTGTGGTGCAGCCCGCCCAGGCCGAAATAGCTGGCCAGGCGGAAGAGCATCACGTACAGGGCGGGGACTGCCAGCAGCGTCAGGACGGTCGCAAAGCCCAGGCCGAAGACAACCGCAGCCGCCATCGACTGCCACCACTGCGATGACTCACTCCGCGTCGAAAGCTCCATCGCCCTGAAGTCGATGCTCACGCCGATGAGCATGGGGATCAGGCCGAGAATGGTGGTCGTGGCGGTCAGCAACACCGGACGAAGGCGCGTAATCCCAGCTTGGACAACAGCTTCGACCAGGTCCAGCCCGCGTCGCTGCAGCTGACGGGTGTAGTCCAGCAGGACGATGGCGTTGTTGACGACCACCCCGGCCAGGCTGATCACGCCCACGCCTGTCATGATAATGCCGAACGGCAGGTCCATGACCAGCAGGCCGGTAAAGACGCCGATCGTCGAGAGCAGGACAGTGGTCATGATGATCAACGGTACCGAGAGCGTATTGAACTGGGCAACGAGGATGGCAACGATGGCGAGGATCGCAATGACGCCCGCATTAAGCAGGAATGCGCTGGCCTTGTCCTGCTCTTCCTTCTCGCCGGCAAAGCGGATCTCGTAACCGTCGGGCAGGTCCAGTTCGGCCATTTCGGCCTGTGCGTCGGCCAAGACCTCCGGGCCGAGACGACCCTCGTTGTCGCCGGTGATCGTCACCACGCGTTTCTGGTCGATCCGGTGGATCGTCCCGTAGCCGGGGGCCAGGCGGAACCGGCCCAGCGAACTGAGCGCCACGCCCAGTCGTCTTTCATTGGGCACCTGCATCTGCAGGGTCGGTTCCAGGCCTTCGCGAAGGTTTTCGGGCATGCGGATGGTGATGTCGTAGTCGTCGTTGAACTGGCGGAACGTGCCGACCTTCCAGCCGAAGATGGCCGCCTTGAGGTACGTGCCGATCGTGTTGGGGTCCAGCCCGAGAATCGCCGTCCGCTGGCGGTCGGGGATGAACTGGATCTCCGGCCGGGCTGCTTCCAGGTCGCTGCGCAGGTTGACCAGGTTGGGCACGGTCTTCAGCCGCTGAATCGCCTCGCGGCTGAGGCGGTTGAGTTCGTCCATGTCCTCTCCGATGATCCGCACGGTCACCGGAGAGCCCGTCGGCGGGCCCTCCTCCTGCTTGTCGACTTTCACCTCGGCCCCGACGAGGTCCTTGAGTTCCTCGCGCAGCAGGGGGATGAAGTCGCCGCTGGGCCTCTCGCGGTCGGCGAAGTCCTGGAACATGATGTTCACGTTGGCGATGTGCGGCCCTTCCTCGCCGCCCCAGTTTCCACCGGCCGAGCCGACGTTGGTCACCACGTTTTTGAAGTAAGGTTGGTCGGCCTTGTAAGACCGGGCAAATTTGCCGATGCGTTTCTCGACTTCCAGGGCCAGTTCGTTGGTGTGGTCGATGTTCGTCCCCTGCGGGGCGCGGAGGTTGACGACCACAAAGGCCGGGTCGATATCCGGGAACAGCTCGCCCCCCGCCCCGCGCCGCTGGTAGACCACCAGGATGCTCAGCAGGAGCATCACGCCCAGCACCAGCGTGGTGAAGCGGTGCTTCATGGTCTTCTGGAGCATCCACTGGTAAGCTCGGACCAGAACTCCCTCGGGCTTGTCGCTGGCGACCGGCTCGTCGGCCTTGGGTTTGGCGAAGATCGAGCAGATCACCGGGTTGATGACCATCGCCACGAACAGCGAACTGCTCAGCACGATCATCACCGTCATCGGCAGGTACTTCATGAAGTCGCCCATGATCCCGGGCCAGAACAGCAGCGGGGTAAAGGCTGCCAGGGTCGTCGCCGTGGAGGTGATCACCGGCCAGGCCACCTCCGCCGTGCCGTCCATCGCCGCCTTGGCCCGCGATTTGTCCATGTGCATATGGCGGTAGATGTTCTCGACGATGACGATGGCGTTGTCGACCAGCATGCCCAAAGCGAGGATCAGGCTGAACAGAACGATCATGTTCAGCGTCAGGCCCACCATCTCGATGATCGCGAAGCTCATCAGCATGCTCATCGGGATCGCAAGTGCGACGATGAGGCTGTTGCGAATGCCCATGAAGATCATCAGCACGCCGACGACCAGCAGCAGGCCGGTGAGGATGTTGTTCTCCAGGTCTTTGACCATCATGCGGATATCGTCGCTGCGGTCGGAGGTGATGGTGAACTTGACGGCCTCTGGGACGTGCTTGCGGGCCTCGGCCAGGACCATCCGCACGCCATCGGCGATCTCGACGATATTCGCACCGACTCGCTTGCGGACCGCGAGGGTCACGCTGGGCTCGCCGTTGAGCCGCGCGTAGGTCTGGCGGTCCTTGAAGGTGTCGATCACGCGGCCCACGTCGGTCAGAAAAATGGGTTGATCGCCCCGCATCGCCAGGATCAGCTTGTCGATGTTCTCGGGGTTCTCGAACTCCGCCGGTATGCGGAAGTTGAAGCGGATCTGCTCGGTGTCCAGCCCGCCGGCGGACTGGTTGACGTTCTCTGAGGGTATCAGCGCCAAAAGCTCCGGCAGGGTCAGCCCGAACCGGGCCACGCGTTCCGGCTGGATCTCCACGCGGATCTCGCGCTCCAGCGTGCCGAGGACATCGACGCCCAGGACGCCCGGGATCTTCTCGACCTCGTCCTCCAGCCGGTCGGCGATCTCCTTGAGCTGCACTGCCAGGACATCGCCGTGGATGTTGACCATCATGATCGGGAACTCGGCGATGTTGATCTCTTTGACGACCGGCTCCTCGGCCTCGATGGGCAGATCCGCCTTGGCCAGGTCGACCTTGTCCTTGACGCGCTGGAGGGCTTCTTCGATCTCGATATCGGGCATGAACTCGACATTGATCGTCGAGACGCTCTCGCGACTGGTGGAGGTGATCTCCTTGACGCCCTTGAGGCCGGACAGTTCGGTCTCGATCTCCGCGGTGATCGTGCTTTCGATGTCGACCGGGCTGACGCCGTCGTGAATCGTGGTAATCAGGATATTGGGGATCTTGACGTCCGGGGCCGACTCGCGCGGCAGGGTGACATAGCTGACCACGCCGGCCAGGATGATCATGACCATGACCACGAAGACGGTCGTTCGGTTTCGGATAGCGGCGTTGCTGATGAACATGTTCTGCGGTTCCAGGCGGCCGGACGCGGGGGCATCGGGCCTGCAGGGATACGGAGGGACTATCGGCCTTCGGCGGCCAGTTGGACAGCGTTCTGGACCCGCTGGACGTTCAGCTTCCCGGCGGGGTGTTTCTCGCCGTTGTTGGCGGCCAGGAACTGCTTGGTGGTCTCCTGGAGCTTCTCCAGCAGTTGGCTGGTGTCGCTGTCGGGGGCCACCCGCAGGACCACCTGGTTGGGCGGCGTGGGTTTGGCGCGCCGGACTTCGGGCATCGGGGCCACGCCGGGCAGGGCGTCAGCCTGTCGGGCAACCGCGGCAGACAGGGCCAGCATGATCTCATCCAGGTCGGCGCTCTGGTCGTAGACGATCCTCAGCCGGGCCAGGCCGGGCTTGCTGAGGTCCTCGACTGTTCCGCCATCGACACTCTCAATGGCCCGCCGCAGCGGGGGCAGGATCTGCTGGCCGATGTAATCCATGTCGGCCCCGTCCAGCGAAACGGTGATCTGGGCAGCCCGGAAGGGCACGTCGGGGGGAATGGGCCCCAGCGAGTCGATCACCTGGGCCAGGTAGATCGGCCGCCCGTCTTCGCGCCAGGCCAGGACCTTCTGCAGCAGCCGGTCAGCCTCGGTGCCCGTCTTGGTCAACACGTGCAGACGCAGGGGCAGGGGCCTCTGGACCTTGTCATCCGGGTCGGAAACCAGCGGCGACTCGATCCGTTCGAGCAGCTGCCGGCTCGTAAGCCCCAGCAATTCCAGCTTCTTCGGATCGATGGTGATCTCCAGTTCCACGTCGTCCGGTTCGACCACATCGGCAGCCAGCACGCCCTCGACGTCGCCGAAGCGCTCTGCCAGTTCCGCCAGCTCGGCCGGGGAGACCTCCCGTCGGCCGCTGGCCTGGACCTGGTAATGGGCGAAGGGCACTTCGGCCACCTTTACGGCCGGCTCGCGGATGGGCTGGCCGTCGCTGAGACCCCGCGTTCCTTCGGTGACCAGCCTCTCCAGGGCCACCAGGCCCCGGACGACCTGGACCCGGTCCTGGCCGTCGAACTTGCCCGAGCGGTTGACGTCCTGGATCATCCGCAGGTTGATCTGCAGGGGTTTGCGGACGGCCTTGCCCGCCTCGGCCACGTGGACGTAGTGCAGGTCGCCCTCGCCGGGCACGACGGCGGTCAGGGGGATCATGATCACGTCGGTCTTGACCTGCCGGGCCAGGCGGACGGTGACGATGTGTCCGTTGCGGACCCGGCGGCCGCGGGTGTCGTCGAGCATCAGTTCGACCTCGGTGGAGTGGACGCCGGGTTCGGCCTTCTCGGCCAGGAAGGTGATCTGTGCGTCGATCGGCTTATCCTCGGGCTCCTTGCCGGGCCAATCGACGACCTGGTGGACCTGTCCTTCCTCGAAGTAGGCGATGTCCTGCTCGGGGATGTAGAGCTCGATCTTGGTGGCCGAGTTGTCGACGATCTCGGCGACCAGCACGTTGGGCTGGACCTGCTCGCCGGGTTCGATCAGCCAGTTCAGTGTCCCGTCGATGGGCGCTTCGATGGTGGCGCGTTGGAGGTTGGCCCGGGCGGTCCGCAGGTCAGCCTGGGAGATCTCGACGCGACGCGACGCGTCCTCGACATCCTTCGGGGTCGCCGCGTTCTCCGCTGCCAGTTCCCGGATACTCTGCAGCTGCGTCCGGTCGAACCCCAGCTGCGCCTCTGCCCGGTCGACGGCTGCCTGCAGGCGGTCGGTCCGCAGCTGGACGAGCAGTTGGCCTTTCTCAACCGGGTCGCCTTTGCGAAGCGGGCGGTCGGCCTGTTCATTCCGGCCGAGTTGGACAACCTGCTCGGACAGTTCTGCCCGGACATTGACCTCCCGCCAGGGCTGGGCGACTCCCTTGAGCTGGAAGGTGTCCTCGATCCGTTCGAGCGGGCGGATCAGTTCGGTCTCGACCGGGATCGGCGCAGCGGCGGCAGCGTCGGCAACCTGGTCTCTCTTGGGCAGCATCAGCGCGATCAAGGTCGAGGCCAGCACGGCCAAGGCGATAATGATGATCGCGACAAGGTGTTTGTGGAACCAGCGGCCGACGGGGCCGAATGTCTTTGCCAGTGTCTTCATGGACTAGCTTTCCTCGGCCTGACCGCCGGCGGGTGGCTGGGGCCTGGGGCTGCGGTCTCTCAGGGCGGCCAGGAAACCGTTGCGCCACCCGGCCATCAGTTCCGGGGTGATCCTGACACCCACGTCGTAAATGTGCTGTACCATCAGTCCGTCCAGCACGGCCTGGTAGATCGCCGCGCCCAGGGCCGGGTTGAGGTCCGGGGCGAAGTCTCCTTCTTCGATGCCCTGGTCGACCACGTCTGCCAGCCAGCCCTGCCAGCGTGCGTAGGCCTGGCGGAACTGGGAGAGGATTTCGCCTTCGGGATCTTCGCGGCTGCCGACGGCCCAGGATTCGAGGATGACCTTGCCCAGGCCCTTGAGATGCTGGATGGCCTCGGCCCAGCTGTCCAGCAGTTTGCCGAATTTCTCGGCTGCGGGCATATCGGCCTCGATGACCGGCAGGGTTTTGGCCTCTTCCTGCTCGATGACGTGGTTGACTACGGCGGCAAAGAGTGTCTGTTTGCTCTTGAAGTAGTTGTAGATACTGCCCTTGGAGACCCCGGCCTCGGCGGCCACGGCGTCCATGGTCGTGCTGGTATATCCGTTTTGCTCGAAGACCTTCATTGCGGCCTGAAGGATCTGGCTCTGGCGGTCGGTGGTGCTGGCAGCAGGGGTCATGGGAACCTTTCGTTGTTCGCGTTGGCGTCGGTGCCCCGTAGGCAGGCTGGTTGCCCTGACTGACTGGTCAGTCAATATATCGACAATATAAACTCCCCTCAGCAGGAAATCAAGACAGGGGAAAGAATTTTATGCCGATGCGCCCATACCTGCTGTCCCCCGGGGCCGGTCCAGAAACAGACAAAGGCCCCCAAAGATCGCAAAGCCCGCTTCTATAACGACATACAGGATATGGATCCCCGCAGCTTGTCGCTCGACGGCAAAGCCGATCCCTCGCCCGATCGCGGTGAAAGACAGCAGCAACACCACCAGCCAGAGCCCGGATCGACGCCAGGACTTCAGCCACACCCCTGCCAGCAAAAAGCCACCAATCCCCAACTCCATTCCCCCGTAGAACGCGCGGATCTCGGTACGCCCCGAATGGCCGATCGGCTCGAAGCCGGCCACCTTGCCCGCCCCAACCGGGCCTATCAGGAAGATCACCCCGAAAATCAGGTACATCAGACCCGCGAGGACCAGTACGACCTGTGACAATCTTTCCATGGTGCACCTCGGTAAATCCTTTGCGCCGGGCTCGGCCTGAGGCACTGGCCTGCAGGGGGCCCATACAGTACTCTAGGCGCCATGCGACACCGCGAAGCATCCATCTGCCTGCGAACCTACGACTGGTCCGAGACCAGCCAGGTCGTCTGCTTCCTCAGCCGCAACCAGGGGCTTGTGCGCCTGCTGGCCAAGGGCTCGAAACGGGCCAAGAGCAAGTCGGGCGGCACGCTGGACCTGTTGGCCGAGGGGGATCTGGTCTTTACCACCAAAGACCAGGGGCTGGGCACGCTGATCGAGTTCTCCGAATCGGTGACTCGCAAGGTCCTGCGGCGCGATCCCCAGCGGCTCTACGCGGCGTTGTTCTGTCTGGAAATGGTCTGCCAGACACTGGCTGAGCACGACCCGCACCCGGAGGTCTTCGACCTGCTGCACAATGCGCTGGGGCGTCTGGACAATCCGGATTCGCCCATCCAGGCCGTGCTGGCCTACTTCCAGTGGCGCCTGCTGCGCAACCTCGGGCTGCTGGGCGACCTGGATTCCTGCGTCTCCTGCGGCGGGCCCGTGCAGGCGGGGGCGACGGCCTTTACCAGCCGCATGGGAGGCCTGCTCTGTCGCACCTGTCGCAGCGAGGCAGCCGAACAGGTGGCTGTCGACCCTGAGACGCGCAGCGGGCTGGAGATACTCGCCTCGGCCGAGGCGGGCAGGCGGTCGGAACTGGCCGAGAAAACGGCGGAGAAGCTCATCCGCCTGCTGGCCTATCACGTCAGCCAGCAGATCGGCAAGCCGCTGAAGACGGCGCGATACGTCCTCCGCTGGCCGCTGTAGAGCGGTCAGATCTGGTAGTTGTCGATATATTCCCTGCGCAGGCGGGCTTCGCGGTCCAGCAGGTCCTGGAAGCTGGTCTGGTCGTAGACCCCGCTGATCGCATCGCGCGCCTCTTCCCACATCTGGCGGAAGGCGCACAGGCCGTCGTAACCGCACGGCTTGGCCGATCCGTTGCCCGTGCTGCCGCAACCGCTCTCAGAGAGACAATCGACCGGGTCCAGCGGCCCGTCGACCACGCGGACGACCTGCCCGACCAGGATCTCCGACGGTTCACGGGAGACCAGGTACCCGCCCTGGACGCCGCGGCGAGACTGGACCAGACCGTGCTGCTTGAGCTGGCCGAGAATCACTTCCAGGAACCGCACCGGGATCGACTGGGCCTCAGCGACCTGCCCCACCGGTGTCGGCCCGGTTCCTCTACGTTTGCACAACTCGAACAATGCCCGTAAGGCGTACTGACACTTCTGTGAAACGCTTGTCATGGGCCTCCTCGACACATCTACACAAACCTGTTTTACCGCTCCCGAAGGCCCGCCTAAACAAGACCGGCTTGCGAGAGAAACTTCCCTTTTGGCCTAAGATATGCCCGATCCAGACCTCCAGATTCTACCAATTGTACCATGGATTTCCCTTTCTGGCCACGACAGAGACATGGAGGACCGATCTTTTTCATGCGCCGGCAAGCTTCTTCAAATCCCCACCCGGGCCGATCCGACCTGATAGACAGAAGATGACGCCCACAACGCGATATACCGCCGTCACCGCAGGCTGGGTCCTCGCCTGCTGGACGCTTCTCTGCCCGGCCCAGCCCGCGCCGGCCCAGACCGCGCCGGCCCAGACCGCGCCGGCCCAGACCGGGCCCGGGCCGCAGCCACAGACCCCAGAGCCGCCGGACAGTCCCAAGCCGCAGGTGGCGCCTCTGCGCTACCTGCCGGTGCGCCTGTCCGAAGAGTCCGGCGGAGTGCTGATGTTCCAGGCGGGGGTGGAAGTCACCAACGCCCCCCACCGATGGTTCCGCGTCAGCTTCGCCATCTGCCAGGGGCCGGACAAGGCCCTTAACGTCGCGGGGAAAGACCAGTGGGTCTGGGGACACCTGTTCAGCCCCGACAAGCCCGCCAGGTGGACGGACATCCGGTTCGGCTTTTCCAGGCAGCACATCTCCGAGCTGAACCTCCCGGCGGGCCAATCGCACCTGGTCTACGTCGTCTGCCTGTTGGAAGATCCCGCCACTGAAGAGAAGATCCCCGACCCCTGGCAGGGCGCCCTGCCGCTGCGGATCCGCTTTGACAAGGCAGGCCGACTCGAAGAGATCGATGTGCTCCAGCTGGACCATGTCCCCTGTCTCCAGGCCCACCCGACCGTCGAGATCCCAGCCCAGCCGGCCCGGCTGGAGCAGAGCCGGCTCAAGCTGCGCCCCCAGGCCGGACTCTACCTGGCCAGCGACCCCAACGGACACCGCCACCGGATCCTCCAGGCCGGTCGGGATACCGTCAACCTGGCCCACCCGGCCCGGGGACGGTTTTTCCAGCCCATCGAGACCGAAGCTCAAGCCGTCGAACTCGTCCAGCTGGGCTATCCCGGATCGGTGCTGATCGGCTCACCGGACCAGTTGACCGCCCTGGCCGAGGCCGCCGGGGCCAAGACGGCCCGCGACGTCAAACCCGGCTGCCACAGTTCCCAGGCCGAGACGATCGGCTACGAGGTGGAGATGGTTCTGGCACAGGCGGGACCCAGTGGGCTGCTGGACCGCATCGTCCACGTCCGCACGCTGGTCGGGCGCGACGGCCGGCTGGGCACGACGGTGACCGACCTGATCCCCCTGCCCGATTCGGCCCAGACCTCCGAAGCCCGGGACACCGCCTTTCGCGCTGCGCTGAAGCAGGGACAGCACCTGGTTCTCGATCCCCGCATCCAGCCGCACGGGCAGGCAGAGACCATCCCCTGCCCCCCTCACACGCGGCGCGGCGATTGGCTGGACCCGGACAACTGGACCGACTGAACCCGTGGCGGCGGTGCGGTCGGTCCGCCGCGGGCGCTACCCTGCCCTGGGCACAGCAGGAGGTCTGGTCACTCAGGGAGCAGGTTTTTCCGCTCTCGCGCTGGACACGTTTCCCGATACGTGATACAGAGTGGTCTGCTCGGGGTACGGTGTTTCCGGGCTGTTTTTCATGGGATTCCCCTAACGGGGGTCCGGGGCATAGATGAGAAGGTTGGCTGTTGATGGCTGTATTGGATGGATTCCACCACGTCGCGCTGCGATCGGCGGACTTCGACCGATCGATCGGGTTCTACACCAAGGTGTTGGGCATGACCCCTGCCGTTGCCTGGGGCGAGGGCGACAATCGGGCGATGATGCTGGATGCGGGGGGTGGCAATTACCTGGAGATCTTCTCCCGGGGCCCCTTCGTCTCCGGCGACTGCTCGATCCTGCACTTCGCCCTGCAGACCGATGACGTCGACTCGATGACCGAGCGAGTCCGTCAGGCCGGGTATGAAATCACCACCGAACCCAAGGACGTGGACATTCCGTCGCAGCCTCCGCTGAAAGTCCGCCTGAGCTTCTTTGCAGGCCCCGACGGCGAAACAGTCGAGTTGTTCCAGCTGCGCGACTAAGCCGCAGCAGAGAGGACTTTAGTATGAGCGTTTCCCCCGATACGGATCTGATCCAGGCCGACCCGGAACTGTCGGCCTGTCCGCGGTGCACCTACAGCCACGGGTTTCACGTGGCCTTCGTTCGCGATGGCTCGTCGATGCGGATCGAGTTGATCTGCCCGAGTTGCTCTGCCCGCTATCGAATGAAAGGCCTGGAGATCAACACTATCTGACCATCGGGTCCCGCGCCAGTTCGAGCATCACCGCTACCAGGGGTTCGACCCGCTTGCAGTAATCTTCCGGCAAGGTCGACTGGATGATGGTCGTCACCACGGTCTGGAGGTGCGAACCGGAATCGTCGATCGGCGGGGCGATCTGCGGCCAGCCTTGGCCGCCTGCGGCGGGGCTCAATGCGGGCTTGAACCGCATTACCAGCGACTTTCCGCCCGATGCCCGGGCGATCGCTGCCATCTTGGGCAGGTACTGGTCTTCGAGATGGGCGGGGATCTGGTCGGGCCCGACGCGAAGCGTGTGAATCACGAAGCCATCTTTCTGGGCGGCCTTGCTGACCAGCTGCTGGATCTGCAGTTCGGTATTCGCGATCGGGAAGGTGTCGCTGATCAGCAGGACGACCTTCCGGGCCCTTGGCGACGATGTCCAGTTCTGTTTCCTGATCGCCACCTGGAGCGCTTCGAGCATCGCCGCGCCGCGTCCCCTGCCGCTGCCGGCCGGCTCGCGGGCCAGGTCGCGGGCCAGGTCCTTGATGTCGCCGGTCATCTTGACGCCTTTGAGCAGGTAATCAGCCGGATTGCCGACCATGGGCTCATCGCGGAAGAAGACCGCCCCCATGTGGATTTCGCGTCCGACCATGCCCAGGATCTGGGCCATCTTGATCACGTCGCCGGCGACCCACTTCATCGCGGGGATCATCGAACCGGTCGAGTCGATCGCGAAGCAGACCTCCAGCTTGTCCACGCGGAGCTTGTCGAGTTCCAGGTCGTCCCGCCACTGGGGATCGTCGGGGTTCTCGATCTTCTCGGGCCTGGGCAGCAGGAGCCTCTCGGGCTGATCGGCGGGAATCTCCCCGGGCCTGGCCGCGGTGAGGTTGGCATCCCGCGTCCATCGCAGCCAGGCCAGCTTGACCTGCTGCCACTGCTGGCGCGAGATCTCCATGCCCGGTTGGATCGAACCGACCGGCTCGATGCTGTCGGTCAGACCGCCCAGGACGTACTCGGCCTTGTGGGCCTTGTCGCCGCCCTGGCCGATCTGTGCAGCCAGGCGGCGGATCAGCCTCGGGTCGTGCCACGCCGCCACCGTCTTGCGGATCTGCTGCAGCGTCCGCGAATCGTGCGGGTCCTGGTGGTCGCAGTCATCCAGGACCATCAGCATCCAGTTCTGGGCCCGTCCGCTGTAGGCGTTGGGCCCCTTGGGCGTCAGGGCGGCCAGGAGGTGGGCCCGGAAGTTGCCCGGCACCATCCCGCGGTAGGCACTTTGCAGCCCGCCAAGCAGCCAGGCGTTGTGCTCCTCAAGCCCCAGCCGGTCGGCGCGGCTGCGCAGGGCCTCCCAGGCGAACAGGCGGACAAGCTTGTGCTGGTCGGTCTTCAGCGCAAGCAGCAGTTTCTCGGTCGAACGGGTGTCGTCCAGCCGGGCCAGGCCGATTAACGCCATGCTGCGGACTACCGGGTCGGCGTCGCGCAGGTGGCGCGAGTAGGTCTTGACCAGGTGTTCGGCGATCAACTGGATCTTCTCGTCGTCGCTGCGGCGGTGGCTGTCGGTCAGGCGGGGGGCATGGACCTGGGCGACGGCCCGGCCCGACCAGCCAAGCAGCAGACCGCAGCCGATGACGGCAAGCAGGAACAGTCGCGGCACGGACATAATGAACTGCCTCCTCTACCAAGGTCAGTGCAATCGCATCTATGTTACCGCATGCGGATGCTTTCAGCCAGATGCAAGGGCCTTATATGTCCGTCCAGACACGGCGAAAGGCTGCCGGTCAGGCCAACTGCCAAAGGGGCCGATCGAAGGCGGCAGGCTACTTCCTGCCGTGCGATTTTCCTGCCAGGATGCGGACCAGGCCCACGGTCGCACGGATCAGACCCGTAGCCGCCAGCAAGAACAGCAGCAGCGTCCAGACGTACGTGAGGAAATACCAGAGGTCGCCGTCGCGGATCAGGTCGTCGAAATCTTCGCTGACCAGCCCGGCCAGGGCGATCAGCAGGGCGATCAGCACCATCGCCGCCAGGGGCCATCGCAGGTCGCGACCGACCGGGGCCAGGCGGATCGCCAGACAACCAGCCAGGTAGATGAACACCCAGACCCGCCAGTCCGACCAGGGCAGCTCGGACCACGATTCGACCATGCCCCGCAGCAGGTCCAGCTGGAAGTGCAGCAGGCTCCAGAGTTCGGCCCAGCTGCCGGGAAGCTGGCGCGGCAGGCCCTGGGTGGAAAACGGGTTCCATTGGCCCGATTCGATGACAAACTGGCGGATGGCGGGGCTTTCCAGGAACGTGTGCAGGCAGAGCAGCGCTGCCAGCGAGGCCAGAACGGCCATCAAGGACGCCACGGCCGGGCCGATGATCTTCAGGCGGGGCTCGTCCTGCGTGACCGGTTCGCCCTCGCCGGCCGAGCCGCGGCCGGAGTTCTTCCGCGGCAGCAGGTGGGCGTGGCGGATCTGCCCGCCGGTAATCAGGCAGCCGAAGATATACGCCAGCTCCGAAACCAGGGTCCCCGGCAGCAACGCCCAGTTGACCCAGATCGGGCGGACCAGCGACGCCCAGAGGCGATAGACGCCGATGCCCGCAAAGAGGATCAGCAGCAACCAGAATGCAAACGTCGCGTAGATCAAGGGCGGCTCCTTCGGCAGGCGATCGGACAGCGAATCTGCCCCCATCATCGACCAGGCGGGCCCAAATGCAACAGACCTGGAAAAAAAGCCCCCATTCTGGCCCGTTGGCAAAACAGCCAGCGGAACCTATGATACTAGGCCGCCCGGATGCGGGAAACGCCCAGACAAACGCACGTCCGGACAGCACAGAAAGAAGAATCGCATGAGCCAACCCAAGCTGCAGGTCGCCCTGGACTTCCTGGATATCGACCGGGCGATCAAGCTCGCCGAGCAGGTCGTCGCCGCCGGGGCCGAGATCCTCGAAATCGGCACGCCGTTGATCAAGTCTGAAGGCCTCGACGCCGTCCGCGCCGTCCGGCAGACGTTCCCCGAGGTGACCATCGTGGCGGACATGAAGACCATGGACGCCGGCAAGATCGAGGCAGAAGCGGCCGCCAAGGCCGGCGCCAACGTCATGACCGTCCTGGGCGCAGCCGAAGAGTCCACCATCCGTCAGTGCGTCGAGGCGGGGGCCGATTACGGCATCGCCGTGGCCGTCGACCTGCTCGGGCTGGCCGACCCGCTGGACTTCGCCGCCCGGGCCGAGAAGCTCGGCGTCGACTGGCTCGACGTGCATTGCGCCATCGACGCCCAGATGGCCGGGGCCGACCCGCTGGGGCTGCTCCGGGAAGTCCGCGAGAAAACCGGCCTGACCCTGGCCGTGGCAGGAGGAATCAACTCCGAGACCGCCCCGGCCGCCGTGGCCGCCGGCGCCGACGTGATCATCGTCGGCGGGGCGATTACCAAGGCCGTCGACCCCGGCCGAGCAACGCGAGACATCCTCCAGGCCATCGCCACCGGTCAGGGCGTCCGCACCGACCTGTTCAAGCGAGCGGGCCAGGCCAACCTCCGCGACCTGCTGAAAACGCTGCGGACCAGCAACATCTCCGACGGGGCCCACCGCCTGCCCGCCCTGGGGGGCCTGATGCCTCTCCAGGCCGGCCAGTTCGCCTGCGGCCCGGCCGTGACCGTCCGCACCGTCCCGGGCGACTGGTCCAAACCCGTCCAGGCCATCGACGCCGCAGCAGAGGGCGATGTGCTGGTCGTCGACGCCGGCGGGACCGCTCCGGCCGTATGGGGCGAACTGGCCAGCGAGTCGGCCAGGAACAAGAAGATCGCCGGACTGGTCGTCCACGGCGCGGTCCGCGACTCGGCCGAGATCCGCAAACTGGGCTTTCCGGTCTGGTCGACGCTGGTCTGCTCGCACGCCGGAGACCCCCACGGTCTCGGCGAGATCAACCGGACCATCACCATCACCGGCCAACGGATCCGCCCGGGCGACTGGATCGTCGCCGACGACGACGGCGTGATGGTCCTGCCCAAGGCCCAGGCCGTCGAACTGGCCAATCGCGCCGCCGACGTGCTGGAGGCCGAAAATCGCATCCGCCAGGAAATCCGCCAGTCCGGTTCGACGCTGGCCGAGGTGGTCCACCTGAAAAAGTGGGAGCAGAAGGGGGGCCAAGGTGCTGTCGGATGAATCCAAACGCAGCCTCATCCAGGCCGGTCGCGACCTGACCAACCGCGTCAGTCGATCGATGGAACAGGCCGACTGGGACGGGCTGCTGCAACTGGCCGACCGCGTCCCGCGCGCCAAGCGCACCTTCGTCACCGGGGCGGGCCGCTCCGGCCTGGTCGCACGCAACTTCGGCATGCGCCTGATGCACCTGGGTCTGACGGCCTTTATCCCCGGAGAAACCATCACCCCCGCCGCCGACGCCGGAGACCTGCTGGTGGCCATCAGCTGTACGGGCAAGACCGGCTATACCGACTTCCTGGCCCGCAAGGCTCACCAGGCCGGGGCACAGGTGGTCGTGCTGACCAGCAACGCTGAAAGTCAACTGGCCGCCGATGCCGATCTGGTCGTGACCATCCCCACCAGCAGCGAAGACATCGTCGTCCGGGCAGCGGTCTTCGAACACGCCGCCAGTCTCTGCCTCGACGCGGTCTTCAATGTCCTGGCCGAACGACTCAAACTCGATATCGAAGCCTTCCAGAAACGACACGCCAACCTGGAGTAGACGAGCCGCTAGATATTGCCCAGTTTCGCTTGGATATCTCTGGCCGGAACGAAGACATACTTCTTGCCGGACCGGATCGGCTTGAGAAGCCCAGATCGGCCAGATCCAACAGGTCCTTGCGGGAAGTCTGGTAAGATATTGAATGGCTGGCGCGGTGAGAGTGTACTTCTGTTTCTGCTCTTGGCTTGGCTGATGGGAGTAGATACCCTGTATACGAACTACCTTTGTGCTGTGCTACTAATTTTTCAAAAACTAGTAGCCAACTAGTAGTTGCGGCGGGGGCAGAAACTGCTCCCGGAAGCCTTACGCAATATATGGGACCAGACACTGACCAATACACAGGATATAGAGCAGCAGATGAATCAGGAGAAACCAATGGCCGAGAAGACACTGGGCGTAATCGGGGCGGGGAACATGGCCGAGGCCATCCTGCGCGGGGTGATCGGCTCGGATCTGCTGGCTCCCGAGCAGATCGTCGTCTCCGAGCCCCTGCAGGAGCGGCGCGACGCGATCTGCGACCTGCTGGGTATCGAATGCACGGCCGAGAACGCGGCCACCGCCTGCTGCAGCCACGTCCTGCTGGCGGTCAAGCCGCAGATACTCGACGGCGTCCTGGAGCAGATCGCAGCCGAAGTCCATCCTGAAGCCGTGGTGATTTCGATCGCAGCCGGGTACCGGACGGCCAAGATCGACTCCAAGCTCGGCGGACGCGGCAAGATCATCCGCGTCATGCCCAACACGCCGATGCTCGTGGGGGCGGGCATCAGTGCCCTGGCCTGCGGTCCCCGGGCCGACACCGAAGACATGCAGTGGGCCCGCGACCTGTTCGCCGCCTGCGGGCGGACCGTCCTGCTGGATGAAGAGAAGATGGACGCGGTGACGGCTGTCTCTGGCTCGGGCCCGGCCTACGTGTTCTACCTGGCAGAGGCGATGATTGCGGCGGGCATAGCAAACGGGCTGGGACCCCAGGCGGCCTCGGACCTGGCCATCGAGACCGTCCACGGCGCGGCCAAGCTCCTCCAGCAGACCGGCGAGGCCCCCGAGACGCTGCGCAAACGCGTGACCAGCCCCAACGGCACGACCGAGGCTGCCATCGGCGAACTCGACAAACGCAACGTCGCCGCCGACATCGTCGCCGCCATCACCGCCGCTGCCAGACGCAGCAAAGATCTCGGGAAGGCCTGATCGGGCCGGCCCACTCAGCAGGGGCGGCGGCGTTTCGGCCGTGGAGCTGGCGCATCACCAGCACCTCCATGAGCATCATGTAGACGTCGGCGAACGGTTCGACCCGTTCCAGGCCCGCCTGGAGGGCCAAGGACTCAAAGAGCTTGCGCGACTCGGTCTTGTGGCGGGCGGCGGCATTGTGGATCGGGTCGTGGGGGTTGGGAAACTCCACGCCGGCGGAAATGAACATGCACCCGGGATGAAATCAAGCACACACTTCACCAGCTTCACCATCGGCGGCAAGACGGTCGAGAAGGACTAGCAGATCCACGTCGAGGAGCCGCTGGAACTGGGCGGGACCGACACCCAGGCCAACCCGCAGGAGGTCCTCATGGCTGCGGTCAACGCCTGCATGAGCGCGACATTCGTGACCCTGGCGACCCGGCAAGGCGTGGAGCTGAAGTCGCTGGAAATCCACTCTCAAGGAGACATCGACCTGCGGGGTTTCCTGCGAATCGACCCGAACGTCGCGCCCGGCTATGAGCAGATGCGTTTCACCTTCCGCGTCGAATCCGATGCCGACACCGATCAGCTCGAACAGATCCACCAGACGGTCCGGAAGCTCTCGCCGAACTACTTCAATATGGCCACGGTGATCCAACTGCAGTCGGAGCTGGTGACTGGCTGATCTGCGGCCAGATCAGTCAGTCTGCCGCTGCTGCAGACAGGCCAACCGGCAGGCCGGTCGGGATTCCCCGGCCGGCCTGCTTCCAATCGACGAGACCAGCCATGGACAGGCCGCAGTTCCTGTTTGCATCTGCATAAACTGTTTGGTATGTTTCCGAACAGTTGGATCTACCTGAACGAGAAGGAAGAGACTGTATGTGGATCGCGCTGCTGACGGAGGCACATCTGCACTACTCGCGCCGGATCTCCCTGGCGGCGGCGACCTATCTTCGCAGCCTGGAGGAACGGCCGAAGATCGCGATGATCCCCAGTGGTCACCTCTGCAACCCGGGATGGCTGGACCGGGTCGGCAGTTGGGCCGGTGCCATGGGCTATGCCCGCCAGGACGACCTGGCCTTCGCTGCGGAAGAGGGGATTCCCATGATCAGTTGTGCCACTTCGGCCGGGGCGGATGTTGCCCGCGTCCTGCCCGACCATCGGGCTATCGGACGCCTGGCCGGCCAGCACCTGCTGGAGATGGGCCATCGGAGGGTCGGATTCGTCAACTATCCAGCGGTGCGAATCTGGCAGGACAGGCAGGAGGGACTGCGCGAGACGATCGAAGCCGCCGGCGGCACGGTTTCTCCGATCCCCTGGAGCGGAGATGCAACCGATGAGTTGCGAGAGCAGCTTGTCGGATTCACCGCGGCGATGACGCCGACGGATTGCGACGCCGAACGGCTGATCGACGTAGCCATGGAACTGGGCCTGAGAGTCCCCCAGGACCTTGCCGTCATCGGCGTGGACAACGATGCCTTCCTCTGCGAGATGGCAGAGGTCCCGCTGACCAGTGTCGACCCGGGTCCCGACGCGATCGGTCTGGCCGCTGCAGAGACGCTGTGGGAGGCATTGCAGGGAGGAAGCACTCCACCAATGACTGTGCAACACATGGAACCCCGCGGGCTGGCAGTGCGTCTCTCGACCGACCACCTGGCCCATGAAGACGACTGCCTCCGCCGGGCCCTGCAGTTCATTCGGGATCACGGATGCGAGGAAATCACCGTCGACTCGATCATGCAGGACATGGACATCTCCCGACGTACGCTGGAGGTCCGGTTCAAGAAAGCTTTGGGACGCACGCCCCTCCAGGAGATCCACCGCGTCCGGTTCGAGCGGGCCAAACGACTGCTGACCGAGACGAGCCTGCGCATCACGGACATCGCCCACCGCTGCGGCTACCCCGACCACTGCCGCTTCAGCACGGAGTTCCGCCGCCACGTGGGCATGCCCCCCTCCGACTTCCGCCGCAACCACACTTCCATCAGCTGAGGCGTTGGGCAGACTGTCGTCTGCGTCCGATCAGCCCGATCCCGCCCAGCCCAAGGAACACCAGCGTGCCCGGCTCGGGGACGACCGCAGTCAGGCTGGCCGGGGCAGAAGCCGGATCGGTCATCCCGTAGCCCCAGTTGCCCAGCAGCAGGGCTGCATCTTCCTGGTCGACCAGGCCGTCACCGTTGAAATCGCCCTCCTGCCATGCCCCGGCCGACTGCCATGCCGATAGCAGAATGCTCGCATCGGCCAGGTCCACCCGCAGATCCAGGTTCGCATCGCCCGGTACGTATTCGACCACTTCGTCGATTCGCAATGCATTGAGCACGATCGCGCCGGTTGCACTGAGGTTCTCGACCAGCAACTCGATGCTGCCATCCCCGTTGAATTCGCTGATACCGGTAAACTCGACCAGCACCGTTTCGTTGTCCCGTACAACGAAGGAGTTTGAGCTGACACCATCGACGGTCTCGGCCCCGATGATCTCGTAGAGCGTCTGATCGGTTTCCGACCCGCCAGAGCGGCTGGCCCAGACGAACATGTCATAGGTGACGGCCCGATGGGCGGTATCGAGGCCCGCGATTACCAGCGAGCCGATCCCATCGGCATCCGGGTCCGTGCCGGTCGAGTCATAGCGTCCGTTGATGTGCGTCTGGCTCGGGTCGATCCCGTTGAGGTCGAACGGGTTGTCGTCGCCGAGACTGAAGGCATCCGACGGGTCGTTGTTCGTGCTGTCCGAACCGAACGGTTCATTCATGGTAATGGAGATCACAGAAAGCTGGCCGTCGACCCGGGCCATCGTTCCCCCGCCGCTGCCGTGCTGGTCGATGTTGTTCATGCCCGCAAGAGCAATCGGCGAATCGACCCCGCTGGTGTAGAAGTTCACCAGCACCGAGCTGTCCGGCGGGTCGATCGGGTCATTCAGATCGTGACCGGTGGGCATGCCCGCATCGACCGACCGCAGGTAGTCCCGCATGGTCGTCCGCAACTGACCGACCAACTGCGGGTTGTCACCGGCCAGGTTCGTCGTCTCGCCGATGTCGCTGGTGATGTTGTACAGCTCGATATCCGTCGTGCCGTCCGGGTGGTAGATCTCCATCAGTTTCCAGTCGCCCGAGCGGATGGCACTGAATGGCTGGGGGATCTGCGGCGGTTCGTAGTTGTTCGATGTGTGCGGGTAGTGAAAGATCACCGAGTCGCGCCCGTCGGTGTCAGTCCCGTTCAGGACGTCGACGAACGACTGGCCGTCGATGTTCTGGTTGCCCGTGGCCGGGTCGAGTCCTGCCAGCTCGATCAGCGTCGGATACAGGTCGGAGTTGGTCACCAGCGCATCGGTGGTCATCGCGCCGGAGATCCCGGGCCCGGCGACAACCATCGGCCCACGCAGGCCCCCCTCGTACATGTGCCCCTTGCCGCTTTGCAGCGGGGAGTTCATGATCGCCGGGGCGTCGAAGTTTCCCGCACTGGTACTCAGCCCGCCGTTGTCGCTGAGGAAGACCACCACAGTATCCCCGGCCAGCCCGGAAGCAGTCAACTGCTCGCGGATCGCTCCCAGCGACTGATCGACCGAGTACATCATCGCAGCATACGTGGCCACGTCATCCTTCTCGCCACTGCTCAGGGCGTCGAAATTGGCATAGGCGTTGTCGTCGAGCTTCTGGCGGAAGTGGGCCACGTCGACCGCCTTGGCGTCGATCGGCGTGTGGACAGCGTAGTGGTTCATCAGCAGAAAGAAAGGCTGATTGTCCGCGGCGGCATCGGAGATGAAATCCGTCGCGGCCCGGGCCAGGCGGTCGGGCAGGTATTCGCCCGGCTGGCTGCTGCCGGGGCCGAGATTCGGCAGGGCGAACGAGCCGGTCGAATCGGCGAAATACGTGTTGGGTTTGCCCGCCCTGCCCCCGCCGATGTTGACGTCAAACCCGTGGTTCAGCGGGTCGGCCGCCGGCGTGCCGTCGTCCCCGAGGTGCCACTTGCCCATGTGGGCGGTACGGTAACCACCGTCCTGGAAGACTTCAGCCAGCGTGGTCGTCGAGTCGGGGATATTCAGGATGAAGTCGTCGGTTTCGTATAGATCGGCCCAGTCCTGCTTGATGTACTGGGTCATGTGATGGTCGGCCGGGTTCTGCCCCGTCACCAGGCTCATGCGGCTGGGCGAGCAGACTGGCGAGGGGCAATAGGCGTTCTGGAAGACCACCCCATCGCGGCCCATCGCTTCGAGATTCGGCGTTTCGAACAGCGTGTCGGTATCGCCCCGCATGGCGGCGTAATGCCGGCTGTAGGGCAGGGAGTTCTGCGACCAGCCCAGGTCGTCGACCTGGAAGAGCACGACGTTGGTCTGTCCCTGGGCCGAGGCCTGCAGGGCCAGCAACATCCCAGCAGCAGCCAACAACCGTGCCAGCCGCAACCCTACCAGCGGAGCAAGCCGGCTGACCATGTTCCGCAACTGCTTCTGAGCCCATCGCTTGAGTCTGCCGGTCAATCTGGAAAGTCCGAACATGGCACTTCTCCTCGGGTGCTTCCGGGCGCAGAGCGGTTGCGGCCTTGGTGAGTACGGGGGCTAGATATCAACGGCCGTGCCGCGCGGAAGCGACACGGCCGTGATCTCCTCTAGAGCGTCTGTTCTGTGGACGAAAGTTCAGGCCTTGCGACGCCGACGCAGCACGGCCAGTCCACCGGCGGCCAGCAGAGCCATCGTCGCCGGCTCGGGCACGGCGACCGAGACGTTATCCACGCGCCAGTTGCCCGATTCTACGTTTCCGCGGCCAGGATCGAAGAAGACCTCTGCGATGTAGCCCGATCCTTCGGAGGAAGGATCTTTCTGGAACAGGGACAGGTCCGTCCACATGCCGAGTTGCGAATTGTCCGAAAGGTCGATCAACGTGACGTCAAAGTCGACGCCCAGGTTTCCTGCGATGGTGACTTTGTAGGCATTGATCAAATTGCTGTCGAAATCGGAGGAATCGATCAATCCTGCCGATCCGGCCAACTGTGTGAAGCCACCGGAGCCGCGCATATACAGACTGCCGTCGCCATAGACCCGCAGGTTGATGTAGGGGGCTCCGCTGTCATCCCGCAGCGTCGTCTGCGTCGCCGGATCTCCGGCCGCGACACCCGACGTATCCACGGCGAAGTCGTACGACATTTCGAATTGATCTGCCAGTGTTGCGCTGAGGGCCTGCCGCACCTGGGCTTGCACGTCACCGCCTTTGGTCAGAGCGGCAGCGGATCCGATACCATCAAGACCGGCCACTTCGTTGGCACCGCCGGTGGCAAACAGCGTCCAGCTGTCCGGATCCCCGTCGGTCCAGCTCTCAAAGTCGCCGTTGGTCAGCAGCGAGCCGGCGGCCGGGCTGGCCATCAGTACGCTCAGGGCAATTGCTGCTGTAAGATATATCGTGAATTTCATCTTCCAAACCTCCTGTACATGAGTCTTGTTCACCGCAATCTGATTGATATGCGGTCTATGCTCCGGCATTGTAACCCTGGCATGGAAGAGTTGCTTTGCATATAATAGCAAAATAGTTTACATATTCTGCTAATCGAGCATCGCAGAGTCTCAAGGGACAGTAAGCCTATTTCAAAACAAAGAGATACAATCCGAATCGCAGTTCTTCTGACCCGCAAGCAGCTGCACCTGCACCGGTCCCTGCCGGGTCTGCACCGATTCAGCCGGGAGCACCCGGAGGTGCAGTTCCTGTCTATACACGAGGAGGTCGGCCTGGCCGATCTGCTGGCGGAAGGGCAGATCGACGGGGTTCTCGGCCATCGCGAATCCGAACACCTTCCGACGCTGGAAGCCTGGGGCGGTCCTATGGTTTCGATCCTCTGGGGCGTCGGCGACGGGCCGATGGTGATTCACGATCACGGAGCGATCGGGCGGATGGCCGGCAGCTTCCTCGTCGAGCGAGGCTTTGCGGATATCGGCTATTGCGGGGCCCCTGCGGCTACCTGGTCGCAGCATCGCCGGGAAGGGCTGGTCCAGACGGCCCGGTCGGCCGGCAGGCGATTGCACGTCCTGAAAGACCAGCCCGGAATGGGCCCGGAGGTCTACAAGACCCGCTCAGGCTACATTGATGCGTTGGTTCGCTGGCTGGCCGATCGGCCCCTGCCGCTGGGCCTGTTCTGCGGGATCGACAGCATCGGGGATTTCGCCCTGCAGGCCTGCGCGACCTTGGGGCTGTGTGTCCCGGAGGACGTGGCCATTCTGGCTGCCGCCGGTGACGAATGGTTCAGCCGTTTCTGCGACCCGCCGCTTACGACGGTCAACACGGACCTGCCCGGCGTGGCCTACGAAGCGGCCTGCTGGCTGCTGGAGATCATCCAGGGTCGACCTGGCCAGACCGGAAACCTGCGCGTCGTCCCGCCGACCGGCGTGACCGAGCGGGCATCGACCGACGTATTCCCCTATGAGGACCCCGCCGTGGCCCGGGCCATGCGGTTTGCGAGGGATCACCTGGCCGATCCGGCCGGGGTGGACGATATGGCCGCGGAAGTGGGTGTTTCGGCAAGCACGCTGCACCGCAGATTCGTCGCCGCCACAGGCCGGGCGCCAGGGGCCGCACTGCGAAGCCTGCGGATCGAACGCGCCCGCCACCGGCTGATCGAAACCAATGACAGCCTCCTGCAGATCGCACTGGATTGCGGCTTCGGCGGCGCTGCCCAGTTCAGTCGGGAGTTTCGCAAGGCATTGCATACCAGCCCGTCGCAGTTCCGCCGGGACAACCGAGGGAGCTGATCGGCCCTGCCCTACTTGCCCGACAGTTCGAACACCGGCGGGATCTGCTCGGGCCCCTGCTCGGCGAACTGTCTGGCCCGGGCCAGGAAGATCTGCGTGGGCACGTCCTGCGGGTCTCGTTCGGCCAGCTTGGCCCAGAGGTCGCGGGCCTGGGCGAACTGGCCGGCCAGGTAGAAGTCCATCGCCTCGCAGAAGCGATGGACGAATTCCCGGCGGTCGGCCCCGGCTGTCTGGGCCGGTCCGATCACGTGGACCAGGCGGACCGGCTCGACGCGCCCGACCACGCGGACCGGTCCCAGGGACCTGCCCAGCAGCTTACCGGCCGTGTTGGCCTGCTGCCAGTTCGACTCGGTTACCAGGATCTGCGTGCCGAAGTACTTGTTGGCCCCTTCCAGGCGGCTGGCAACGTTGACCGCGTCGCCAATGGCGGTCCAGTCCATCCGCTGGCTGGATCCGCAGTTGCCCACGATCGCCAGGCCCGTTGCCAGGCCGATCCGCACCCGCAGCTGCAGGTCGGCCCCGATGATCTCGGGCAATTGGCGGTTGATCTGCTCGATCTCCAGCTGACAGTCGACCGCGGCTGACAGGGCCGAGCCGGCGTGCTCGGGCAAATCGACCGGCGCACCGAAAATCGCCAGAATGCCGTCGCCCATGAACTTGTTGAGATACCCGCGATGACGCTGCTGGATCACCTCGGTCATCTGGTCGAAGTAGCGGTTGAGCAGTTGAACCGACCGCTCCTCGCCCAGCCGCTCTGCCAGGGCGGTAAAGCCCTGCAGGTCGGAAAACAGTACCGTAATCTCCCGCCGCCGGCCGCCCAACTGGGCCAGTTCCGGGTTCTCCAGCAGGCGGTCGACCAATTGCCCGGACAGCGCCTGGGCAAACATCCCGCGGATCCGCTGGCGCTGGCGCTGCTCAGCCAACTGGCGCCAGGCGGTCAAGACCACAAATCCGGCGACCATGGCTGTCATCGGCTCGGCCAGGATCACCAGCACCCCGAAACGGTCCAGCAGGACCGCCCCTCCGATGGTCCACAGCCCCCCGCCCAGGACCAGCACCAGAACCGCCGCCAGGGCCACGTGCAGCCGGCCCGCCAGCCAGCAGCCGGCCAAGGCGAAGGCGGCGACCAGCAGCAGGTCGACCCACCAGGGCCCTTGGCGGAGGAATCGGCCGGTGGCGATGTTCTGGAAGATCTCGTGGTGGACCTCCATGCCCGGCATGCGCCCGAGGATCGGCGTGGCGACGAAGTCGCCCAGGGCGGTTGCGCTGGAGCCGATCAGCACGGCCTTGCCGGCCACCACGCTGGCCAGCTGGTCCAGTTGCTGCCGGATCAGCTGCTCGCTGCGTTGGTTGGCCGCCGGGATCTGCCGGAGCTTCTCCTGCAGTTGGGCGACCTGCTTGTACAGCGGCTGATCGGGGTTCAGTTGGCGCAGGTAGAACGGGTCGGTCAGTTCGGCGGCCTGGGTTTCGATCTGGGCGTCAAGGCGTTTCCGGTCGGCCTGGAGTTGCTCGAGTTGCTGCTGCCATTTCCGGACCTGCCCGGGCTGGACCGAACGGGCGATCATCTGGCGGGTCTGGTCGAACGCTCGATCCTGCAGCTGGCGGTCGTCGAACAGGGCGAGCAGATCCCTTTGGCCCAGTTCCGACGCCAGTCGCCACCGCAGGGCCAGTTGGAGGCGGAGATTCTCCCGGATGGCCTTTCGATTGGCGTGTATTCGGGCGGGAAGGGAGATGGATATGCGTCGCGTGGGGCTTTTGGATGGAGGCGGGCCCCAACGGATGATCATCTGCCCGTCGGCATCGACGGGGATGCTGCGGGCCAGACCGTCGGCGAACTGCAGCTGGACCCGGTCGGGCTCACCGAGCCGCTGAATCTGCCAGCTTCCGCCGTGTTCTGCGGCCAGGATTTCGGCGGCCAGGACCAGGGCGAAGTGTCCGAAAGTCTGGCCGTCGGCGCTGTCCAGCAGGCGTGCCCGACGGGTTATATCATCGGAGTCGGCCTGGAGGGTCACGAAGCCCACCTGGTCGACGCTGCGGGCGAGCTGCCAGTCGGGCCCGACGAGCAGATCGCCGCGACGCTCGGGGGCTTTGACGTCGATGGCGAAACGCTGGGCCACCAGGACCGCGGCGGCTGCGCGCCGCAGGGCGGCGGCGGATTGGTCGGCGTTGAGCTGATGTTCCTGGAAGATCTGCCGGATGTGGTCGGAATCGGGATCATATTCCTCGCCCAGGGCGCGGGCGATCTGCACGGCTGCGGTCTGTACGGCCGAGAGATCCGCCTGCTTGTGGCGGATGTGGATCGGCAGGATCGCCGCCGGGGCGGTCTGGAGGGCCTCGGCGAGGCGTTGGTCGTCGAAGATCAGTCGCGTCATGCCCAGCGGCAGCAGTTCGGCCCGAGGTGCCTGGGGCTCGTGAAGGCTGATATCCAGGGCGATCAGCCGGGCCCCGGCATCGGTCAGGGCCCGGCAGATCCCTGCCTGGTCGGCCCGGGGCCAGGGGAAGCGCCCGAACTGCTCGATGCTCGCATCGTCCAGAACTACCAGCACGAGTTGGTCGCTTTGCTGCCGGCGGGGCCAGAGCCGCAACTGCCCGTCGCGGAGGTAGGCCGAGGCAGGGCGGGTCATTCCCAGCCCCATCGCCGCCAGGACTGACAGGGCAATGCCCGCCGCGGTCAGAAGAATCAGGCCCGCCCCGGGCCCGCGATTTGCTCGTGAGGACATGGGGGAAATCATATCCTTTGTCCGGAGAAATGACAACTGCCTGTAACGCAACCGGTTATGTCCCCGATTTTCGGCGCATCTATTCCAATTCTCTGGTATAATGGCCAGAGACTTCAAGGAACCATGCGTGTCGTTGTACGGCACGTGGAGCCCCGCAAGCGGGGACAGACACCCACCGCTTCGGGGAAAGACGCACAGCCGGGTAAGATTTGACCAAACCGGCGGATTTTATGTCTTCTAGGCAAATACCCCAGGGCCTATAATGGTTTCGATTGGGGAGAATATACCAGACGAGGGACCCTTGGAGGCCCTTGGCGGCAAACGACACAGGGAGTAGGCATTATGAGAAGCTTACGTTTGACAACCTGCCTTCTGATCGGGCTGACTGCCTCGATCGCCTCGGCCGAGATCGTCTCTGTCGACATGCAGTTGTACGAAACGGTCGATTACTTCAACTACAGCAACCTTTCGCGTTACAGCACGGGGATCTACCGCGGCAGTGTCAGCGGCTCGGTGGAGCGCGTCACCATCAAAGACAGCGGCACGGGCGGGGCGGACCCGGGCGTCTGGACCGGTCTGGACATCGACTTTGTCCTGCTGGACCTCGATGGCGACCTGAGCACCACGGGCGACCAGATCATGCCGACACTCGACCCGGCCAGGACGTATGTCAATCCAGGCAGCGTCATCCCCGGCTCGAGTGACTACCAGCCCACCGCCAACAGGCCGGGCAAGCTCTTCGGGCTCAACGCAGCCAACCAGCTGGACAACTCCATCGCCACCCTGGGACAACGCGACGCCCACTTCCCGCCGTTTGTCAACGGCGACCTGATCCGCAACTCGTTCGGCTGGGTCTCGCTGGGTCTCGGCGGTGAGTTGATTCTCGAGTTCGACGAAGTCGCAGATGACGACTGGTACCTCTTTATCGGCGAGGCCGGGGCAAACGAGCGCCTCAGCTCCAACGCCGAACTGGGCGAGACCCTGGTCGAGTTGACCGGCCTGGAGGCCATCGAAGAAACCCTCTTCTCCGAAGGCGACGGCGAGGTCCTCAAAGACCAGGTGATGGTCGACGGCGAGATGCCCGGATCGACCGGCATTGAGCGTTACGAATGGAAAATCGGCCAGGGCGGGCAGTTCAGTTCCGACCCCCTCGGACAGAGCAGCGGTGAGGGCGGCCCGCCGCCGGACCTGCGTCAACTGAACCTGACCTACGCCGAGCTGGCTGCGATGTATCCCGAACTGGTCAACGACCTGCTGAACTACGACCCGTTCGATCCGACGCTGAAGTCCCTGCCGGTCTTCATGCGGGTCCACACGGCCGACGGCGGGTTCACCGACTTCCAGGCAGCGGAGATCACGCTGGTCAACATCATCCCCGAGCCGACGAGCCTGGCCCT
Organism: Phycisphaerae bacterium; assembly: GCA_046541415.1. Classification (GTDB taxonomy): domain Bacteria; phylum Planctomycetota; class Phycisphaerae; order SM23-33; family SM23-33; genus CAZOVB01. Next base: position 27,675 of record JBKHDI010000003.1, read on the forward strand.
GCTGGGCCTGGGAGGCCTGGGCCTGATCCGCCGCCGCAGGAAATAGCCCCTGCCGGCCTGACGAAAACTCCCTCCGGGCCCGTCGGTCAATCCTCGACCGGCGGGCCTTTTCTATTGGGGATCCGCGGGCCGGTCGCCCTGGCCGACGAGGCGATAGACCGACAGCGTCCGGCCATGGCGCCAAGCCATGATTCCGCCCCGGTGGGCCCCGGCCGCCCAGACCTGCCTTTCGCCCGGAACCGGGTGGAAGACGCCGGCGACGGTGAACCCCGCCTGCTTCGGCTGGAGCATCCAGATGCGTGTGCGGCCGCGACGTCCGTCCGGCCCCGCGCCTTGCCCGCCTTCAAGAACGAACACCTTGCCCCCTGCCGACCAGACCGACCCGTCGCTGTAGACCTGCATGGCCTGCATGACCCTGCCGGTGGCCAGGTCGCGGGCCTGGCAGAGCCACACGCGCCGCCGCCCTTTGAGCACCAGCTCGGGCCCACCCCGCTGCGACCGGAACTCGCCGCTCCGCCAGATCGGCTGACTGATCGAGAAGACCGTATCTGCCACAATGACCGCCTGGCTGGGGTCGTTCATCCGCGGCGCCGACCAGAGCAGGCGAACCGATCCGCCGTCCTCGGCCAGCTTCAGCAGGGACATCGAGCCGCCCTGCCTGAGCAGCAGATGCCCATCGCCATGGACCGGCGTCAGCTGCGTGTGACCGCCGGGCATGTGCATCCAACACGCCGAACCGTCGGACAGGTCGCGTGCGACGGTGGCCTGGTGGAAGGTCTCGACGACGATCGTTCGCCCCCCGAGTCGGACCGCAATGGGCGAGGCGTCCGAGACGGTCCAGCCTTTGGGCGGTCCCTGCCAGACCAGCTTGCCGGTCGCGGCGTCAAGGGCCACCGTCTGGGCCCGCGCACCGGTCATCGAAAAGACCACCTTGCCGTCGGCCACCAGCGGCGTGGGGTTCCAGCCCCAGTTGGACGGCTTGTGGCCCCAACGCTCGATTGTATCGACCGACCAGACAGCCTGGCCGGTCTTGGCGTCGCGACAGTGGACCACCCCCCGGGCTGTCGAAAAGTACACGCGGCCTTCGGCGACCACCACCCCGGAGCGACAGCCGGGATACCGCCGCTGGAAGGAGGGGCCACATTCGACCTGGTACAGACGCTCGCCCTGCAGGGAGTAGCAGCTCAGGACGACCGTCCCTGCCTTGCTGCCCAGCGTGTAGATGCGGTCGCCGGCGATGGTCGGGCCCATCCAGCCCTGGCCGATCCCGTCTCTCTGCCAGAGCAGCTCGGGCCCGTCGGCGTCGAAGCGTTCCGGCACGCGCGCATCGGGGTAGGTCCCGTTGCGGCCTGGCCCGCGAAGATCCCCCGCAGGCTGGGCCGACGCGGTCGTCAGATGCAGGAGGAGGAGCACCGCCGACAAGCCAGCCGGGCGGGCTCTGCAGACAAGACGGTGGGAGTCGAACATGGAATTCCGGACCTCACCCCCTGGACCAAACTGCGAGAACGGCTGTTGGGTTGAACCCGCCTGAGACCGCGGCGGGTCGGGCGGAAACACAGCGGGCCGCGACGGCTGTCTGTGCAGCGGTCACGGCCCGCGGTTTATCCGCAGATCACAGGTCAGGGATTGGCCGGATCCAGGTCCTGCGTCGGATCGGTGGTTCTTGTCGGGGTTACGGTAAAGGGTGAGCCGGGGATGGCGACCCAGCCGCGGCCCGTGCCGTGGCGGATGTCGACCCATTTGTCCTCTTCGCTCAGGCCCAGTCCGTCAGCCATGTAGCTGTCGCGATAGTAGTCGACCAGGTCGAGGTAGTTGGTCAGGTAGCAATCGCCCCACTCTCTGTCGCTGACGACGGTGACAGAGCAGTGCTTCTGGATCTGCCAGTCGCCCTTCTGGACCTTGACGCCCATGCAGTTGTCGATCGAGTAGCCGATCTCCGCCTTGCTGCCGGCGACTGAGAGGGTGGCCACGGGCGTGACAACTTCGAAGTCGCCCTGCTTCTGGCCCTCCTTGACCTCCGCACGGATCACGCCGTACTTGATGCCGATTTGGGTCTGGCCCCGGCCGCCGGAGCTCTTGAGCTTGCTGATTCCGACCTTGGTCGCCCGGTCGATCGTCACCGTGCTGCCATCGGGGAACTGCAGGACGACCTTCGTGCGGAAACCGGTGCGGATGACCGCGTCGACCGGCAGGTTGGCCTGGGCCTCGACGGGCTTCCAGGTGGGGTCCTGGTCTGCGGTGACCACGGCGAATTCGGCCGAGCCGGTCACCGAGGTCACTTTCACGCCGGCGTCCGGGTCCTGCTGGTTCTGTTGGTCCTGTTGGTCCTGGTTGCCTTGGTCGGCCTGGTCATCCTGGCCCTCGGCCGAGAGTGTTGCGGCCCAGAGCGAGAGGATCAACGCGAAGATGGTCAGGTATTTCATGGTTCACTCGCCTTTCAGGTTCAGCACGTGCGGGGGCTGACCCGTCTGTATCATATGGTCCGCCCGGTTCAGGACGGCCACCATTTCCATTCCGGTCACCGGGGTGAACCAGCTGCCCTCAGCCATCACGCCGAGGTGCTGCAGGTTGCGGAGGCAGTAACGCTGGCTGGGTCCGAACAGCGCCAGCGTCAGGCTGGGCGTCGGTTCGGTGGCCTGGTAAATCATATAGGCCAGTTTTCCCTTGGTAATGGGCGTATCGGCCTGGAGGTCCCACGTATCGGCGATCAGTTCTCTGGTGCGGAGGGTTTCGACCCGCTGCTGGAACGTCTCTGTCTGGTCATTGCCTTCCAGCAGCATCAGCACGCCGCGCATGGCGTCATTTTCGCTGACGGTCAACTGGCTGGACATCCGGTCGATGTAACCGGCCGAGGATTCATCGGCCGGCAGCTTCGCATCGCCCTGCTGGATTGTTCCGTTCGAGCAGCCGACAGCTGCAGCCAGCAGCAGCCCCAGCCATCCGGTTGCCATTATGTGCATCTTTTGCATGGTATCACCTGGTAGAGGTTAGAAGCTGTAGGTCAGGGCAGCGTAGACGAACTGGCGGCAGGAGTCGTTGTCGCTGTAGGCGGCGCCGGGGAAGAAAGCCCCGTAGCGCACTGTCAGGGAAACGTCGGTGGTAATCCGCCAGTCGATGTAGGCGTCCCATTCCCAGCCGAGGTAGCGGCTGCCCGGGTTGTCGATCGTCGTATCGTCGGTCGGGCCCGCCCCGTCAGCCTTGGCGTAGAAGAAGACCTTCGTGCCGACTTCCATGTCCTTGGCCCAGTGGAATTTCTCCAGCGGGAAGAAGCTGCCCCCCACCTGCCACATCTGCAGGTTGGAGATGTCGGGGAAGTAGGACAGGCCCGTATCGCGGAAGCCGAAGCCGTTGAACGCGTAGTCGGTCGTGCCCTGCCGGTTGCCCTGGATCGTCGAGGTCGTCGAGGTCCGCCGGTCGCTGTCGCCGCTGGCGTAGAGGTACTGGGCCCAGACCTTCGGCCGCATGGGCAACTCGGTGAAATAGTAGGCCAGCTGGGCATCCATCGCCCAGGCACAGATGTCGTCCTGGTCTTCGTGGGGCCCGCTGAGGTAGGAATGGGTCCTGCCCATCTCACCTACGACTTCCAACTGATACCGCAGGTTCGGCAGGACGAGCTGGCCGACCGAGCCGACACCGATGTACTGCGAGGTGTAGTCGTAATCCTGCACGGCCCGGCTGACCGGGTCGGGCTCCTTCGGGTCGGTCATGTCGTAGTTGGAGAGGTAGTAGGCGAAGATCGAGTGGTCCCGGAAGCCGTTGTACTTGGCCTGGACGCCCCAGAACCAGCGGTCCTGGTGGGAGTAGACGGCCTGGGATTCATCGATGTTCGGGTAGTCGTCGATGCTTCGGCCGATCAGGCCCATGATTTCCAGGTCGCAGATTTCCGCCTCGATACGGACGGCATCAAGGGGCATGGTCATTGCCAGGCCCGTTCCCAGCTCAATCAGCTGGCGTCCGGCCCGGAGACGCAGCTGGTGGGGCTGTTCGTCCCCGCTGGCCCGACCCAGCAGGGCTGCGACATCCAACTGGTACCAGGCGCGTTCGAACTCGAAATCGTTGTATTCGTCGCCGTGGCCGAAGGGGTTGTCTCCGCTGTTCCAGTCTTCGTAGCCGGTCATCACGCGGAAGTAGCCGCTGTGGACGCCCTGATAGGAGGCCGCCCCCCAGAGGCGCAGTTCGTGCTTGCGCAATGTACGGAACCGATCGGCCGAGGCATCATCATACTTGAAGATCGCCGTACTGAACCATCCCCCGCCGTCGATGCTGGTACCGGAAACTCCGGGGGCCTGCTGATCGAGGCGGACGCGCAGCTGCTCGTCGTATGTTCGCGTTACGTCGCCGGCCCGGGCGATCCCGGTCAGGCATACGCAAACGCCCAGCAGCGACAGGATTTGTCTGATCTCTCTGGTCATCTCTTGCTCTTTCTGCTGAGTGCGGATCGGGTGTCGTCCACCCATGGGTATCCCTGGTTCGAACTTCTGCCACCGCTAGTTTGCCTTCTGCCCGGGGGCCAGACAACCAAAAAGTGGCCCGGGCGATGGGGCATTTTCGCAAGCGCAGGCGGCGAAGCCCCATCGGGCCCAATATCTTGCTTCGACCCGGCAGGTCGCTATACTCCAGCTTTTCAACCGCAAACCGACAGAATCCGCCCCGCCATGCAGAGCCTTACGGAAATCCGGAATATCCTGGCCGCCGCGAACCTGCGCCCCAACCCGCGCCTGGGCCAGTGCTTCCTGATCGACCAGAACCTGCTGTCCAAGGTGGTCGAACTGGCCGACATCCGGCCCGACCGAACCGTCCTGGAAGTCGGACCCGGAACCGGAACGTTGACCGAAGAACTGCTCGAACGGGCCCAGCGCGTCGTGGCCGTCGAACTCGACCGGGGCCTGGCGCGGGTCCTTTCCGACCGCATGGCCGATCGCGAGAACTTCCGCCTGCTCTGGGCCGATGCACTGGCGGGCAAGACCAGCCTGAACCCGGCGATGCTCGCGGCGATCGGCGACTCGTGCGACCTGGTCGCCAACCTGCCCTACAGCATCGCCACGCCGCTGATCCAGATGTGCATCCGCCAGACGCTCCAGGTGCGGCGAGGCGGGTCGGGCCCCGAGATCCCGCGGATGACCTTTCTGGTCCAGCGGGAAGTGGGCGATCGGTTCACCGCCGCACCGGGCAGCCGGGATTTCGGCCCCGTGGCCGTCTGGGTCCAGCTGACCTGCCGTATCCGCCAGGGGCCCGTGCTGCCCCCGTCGGCGTTCTGGCCGAGGCCGAAAATCGACAGCCGACTGCTCCGGCTGGACTTCGACGACAACCTGGCCGGACAGCTGAGCGATCCCGACGCCCTGGACCGGGTGCTCAAAGCCCTCTTCGCCCAGCGACGCAAACAGATCGGCAAGCTGGCCCGGCAGGACGACCGCCGCCATAGCCGGCTTCCCAGCCTGGCCGGTGCGGTCGAAGAGGCCGGACTGGACACCGCCGCCCGCGCAGAACAACTCGAGCCACGCATCCTGGCCGAGCTGGCCAATCTCCTCGCCGCCGGCTGAGCCGCCGAAGCGCAACAGGCGGTTTTTGACTCGCTTGCATCCGCTCCTGTGGTACCATACGCTATGCTTTACCGGACCTACTGGAAAAGGGCCCTCCATGGCAGAGACTGATCCACAAGACCAACAGCAAGACACCGCCCCGGACCCGGCCGTTGAAGAAGCGGGCAAGGGCAAGGCCTTCTTCGACCGCGCCGATGAAATCGCCTCCACCGGCGAGTGGGATTACGCCATCGAGATGTACGTCGAAGGACTCAAGCGCGAACCGTCCAACATCGAACGGGGCCACAAGCCCCTGCGGGAAGTCTCCCTGCGGCGCAAGCTCCAGGGCGCCAAGGGACCGGGCTTTAAAGAGAAACGCAAGTACGGATCGAGCAAGGACCCCAAGGAAAACCTCGCCAACGCCTCCTTCCTGCTGGCCAAGGACCCCGGAAACCGACAGTACATGGTCGCTGCCTTAAAGGCCGCCCTGGACCTGGACCGCGACAGCCTGATCACCTGGTTCGCCGACCTGCTGTACGAAGAGCAGAAGCAGGCCAAGAAACCCTCCCGACAGGTGCTGATGACGATCATCGACGCCTACGTCCAGGCCGAGAAATTCACCAAGGCCGTCGGGGTCTGCCAGTTCGGCCTGGCCGACAGCCCCGGCGACAACGTCCTGATCGAGCGGGTCAAGGACCTCTCGGCCAAGGCGACGATGCAGAAGTACTCCGGCGAAGGGGACATCACCACGAAGGTCAAGGACAAGAAGCAGCTGGAGGAAGACATCCAGCGCAGCCACATGGTCCAGTCCAAGACGTTCCTGGAAAACCAACTGGAGAAGGCAGAGGCCGAATACAAGGCCGACCCCACCGTGCCCGGCAAGGTTACCGCCTACGTCGAGGCCCTGATGCGCATGGACGACCCGAGCTATGAGAACACCGCCATCGACGTGCTCCGGCGGGCCCACAACGAGACGGGCAGCTACAACTGGAAGATGCGCATCGGCGATATCAAGATGAAGCAGATGACCCGGCGCCGCCGGGAACTGCTCAAACGAGGCGACAAGAAAGCTGCCCTGGAAGAGGCCAAGCGCCAACTGGCCTTCGAACTGGAGGAATTCCAGGAGCGGGTGGTCAACTACCCGACCGATCTGGCGCTGAAGTACGAGCTGGGCCGACGCCAGTTCGCCGCGGCTGCCTTTGATTCCTCGAAGCTCGATGACGCGATCGGCTCGCTCCAGCAGGCCCGGCGGGACCCGCGACGGCGGATCGACGCGATGACGCTGATGGCCCAGGCCTTCGCCAAGAAGGAATGGTACACCGAAGCGGCCGACACCTACCGCCAGTTGCTGGAAGGGGAACTGACCGAGGAGCACGAGAAGAACATCCGCTACAGCCTCGGCGAGGCCTTGATGCAAATGGACAAGCCCGACGAGGCCGAAGACCAGTTCTCCCAGGTCGCCCAGATCGACTACAACTTCAAGGACGTCCGCAAGAAGCTCGAAGTCCTGCGTAACCGCGACAAGGGTCAGGCCCACTCTGATTCGGAATGACCCTGTCCGGCCTGGCCCCGGCCTGCCGGCGAGCCGGGGCCCCAGCCGCCCGCCCATTGCCGCCTTGACCCCCGGCGGCCAGGCCGCTAGACTCACCGGGCCCCCTTTTGGTCCGCAGAACCCCTGACAGGAGTCAACATAGACATGACAACGCACAAAGTTGCACTGATCCGCGGAGACGGCGTGGGCCCCGAACTGGCCCAGGCCGCCAAACGCTGCCTGGACGCCGCCCTGGCCGCCACCGACGGAGCAGGCAAAATCGAATGGACGACCTGCGAAGCCGGCGTGGACATCATGGAAACCGCGGGCACGCCCATGCCCGACGAGACCATCCAGGCCGTCCGCGATGCCGATGCGACCCTCAAAGCCCCCATCACCACCCCCATCGGCACGGGGTTCCGGTCGGTCAACGTCCTGCTGCGACAGACCCTCGACCTCTACTGCTGCCTGCGACCCTGCAAGAGCTACAAGGGCGTTCGCAGCAAGTACGACGAGATCGACCTGGTCCTGGTCCGCGAAAACTGCGAAGACCTCTACGCCGGCGTCGAGTTCGAGAAAGGAACCAAGCAAGTCGGCGAGTTGATCGAAACGGTCAACCGCCTCTCGGCGGACAAGAAGGTCAAGACCCCGGCCGAGACCACCGGCGTGTCGATCAAGCCCATCAGCGTCCAGAACACCGAGCGGATCGTCCGCTTCGCCTTCGAGTACGCCCGCAAGCACAACCGCAGGAAGGTGACCTTCGTCGAGAAGGCCAACATCATGAAGTACACCGACGGGCTGTTCAAATCCGTCGCCGAACAGGTCGCCAAGGACTATCCGGACATCGAGTCCGAGGAACGCCTCATCGACAACATGTGCATGCAGCTGGTCCAGAAGCCCGAGCTCTACGACGTGATCGTCACCGAGAACCTCTACGGCGATATCCTCTCGGACCTCTGCGCGGGCCTGGTTGGCGGGCTCGGCGTGGCCCCGGGTGCGAATATCGGCGTGGACAATGCCGTCTTCGAGGCCACCCACGGCTCGGCCCCGAAATACAAGGGCATGAACAAGGTCAACCCCACAGCGCTGATCCTCTCGGGCATGCTCATGCTCGACTACCTCGGCGAGACGCAGGCGGCCAAGAACCTCGAATCCGCCATCGCCAAGGTCGTCGAAGAGGGCAAGGACGTGACCTACGACATGAAGCCCCATCGCGACGACCCCACGGCTGTGGGAACCAGCGAAATGGCCGACGCGATCATCACGGCGATGGACTGACCTCCGCCCGCCGACAGGCCGACAGACCCACTCCAGACGGGACGCAGAGGGCAACTCTGCGTCCCGTTTCTCGTCCGGACCTCTCTGGGGCCCAGGCCATATCGAACTATTGCCAGAACCAACCTGTCGCAACCAGATTAGAACAGGACAAATCAGCTTGACCCCTGCAAGCAACTTCGGCCTGAACGGCAGGTGCGGGCGAACGACCGACGGCTGGGCTTTTGTTCTGCCCCGCCGGGGGCGCCTTCGGGTAGGATAAAAGCGATATGGACCCGCAGAGAATCCACCGAATCATGAGCGGGCAGGACCGTTCAGCGGCCGCGCGCCTGCTGCGATGCGCGCTGGCAGGGGCGTCTCTGCCCTATGCAGCCGCAACGTGGTTGCGACGCCGACTCTACCGATGGGGCGTTTTTCGGTCCAGCCGCGCCAAGGTGCCGGTCATCTGCGTGGGCAACCTGACCACCGGCGGAACGGGTAAGAGCCCGATGGTCGCCTGGGTGGTCGACGCCCTGCAGCAGATGGGTCACAGGCCGGCGATCCTCTCCCGCGGATACAAGGCCTGCAACGGCAGGAGCGACGAGGCTGAGATGCTCTGGCGCCAGACCGCGGCGGAGGTCTTCATCGGTTCGGACCGGGTCGCCTCGGCCGCCCGGGCCGTCGAGGAAGGCAGCGACGTGCTGGTCATGGACGACGGGTTCCAGCACCTCAAACTCGCCCGCGACCTGAACATCGTGCTGATCGACGCGATCAACCCGTTCGGCTATGGCTGGACGCTGCCGCGTGGCATGGCCCGCGAGCCCCGCGGGGCGCTGAGCGATGCAGACGTCGTCGTCATCACCCACTGCGACCGGATTCAGCCGGAGCGACTGGAAAGCCTCTCAGCCCATCTGGAACGCCTGGCCCCCCAGGCCATGCACTGCTGGGCCGAACACAAGCCCATCGCCGTAATCGACGAGTTCGGCGACTACCGCGACCTGTCGCTGCTGAAAGGCAAGGACGTTTACGCCTTCGCCGCGATCGCCAACCCTGAGCAGTTCTTCCAGACCGCCGGCGATCTCAGGGCCGAGCTTCGCGGGCAACTGGGCCTGGCTGACCACGCAGAACTTACGGGCAGAACGATCGAATCGATCAACACCCAAGCCGGCCGCAGCGGCGCCTCGGTCCTGCTGACGACGCAGAAAGACTTCGCCCGCCTCAGCCGGACCGATTTCGCCCTGCCCCTCTGGCAGATCGCCATCGAGATCGACCTGTTCGACTCGCAGCAGCAGTTGATCGAGCGAATCGCCCGTACAATCGGCGAACCGACGGGGCTCGAATCGGCCGAATGATTGCAGCCGGACCGGCCAGAGCGTAGAATCCCGCAACCGGCAGCTGTAGTTGCCTCGGGAGTCTGCAGTCAGGCCGACGGTTGGTCCGATACATAGCTGGGACCCCGACAGCCGAAATGCCGGGCCGGGCCGCAAGAGAACATCCTTTGGAAACGAGGCCGATGATGGCAAAGCGTGCCGTCTTCCTCGACCGCGACAACACGATCATCGACGATCCGGGTTACCTCTCCGACCCCAATGCGGTCAAGCTGTTGCCCGGGGTGGAACTGGCCATCAAGTCCTTCGCCCAGGCGGGCTTTACCGTGGTGGTGGTGACCAACCAGTCTGCCGTCGCACGCGGGATGATTACCGAAGAGATGCTCGACGAGATCCACGACGAGATGCGGCGCCAGCTGACCGGCAAGGGTGCCCGCATCGACGGGATCTACTACTGCCCCTACCACCCGGAAGGCTCGGTCGAGGCCTACGCCAAAGACTCCGAACTGCGAAAGCCCCGCCCGGGCATGCTTCTCAAGGCCGCCAAGGAAATGAACATCGACCTGGCCGCCAGTTGGATGATCGGCGACAGCCCGCGCGATGTCGAGGCCGGCAAACGCGCCGGCTGCAAGACCATCCGCATCCGCCTGCCCAAGGGCAAAGCCAACGGGCAGCCGGAGACACCCGACAACGCCGACTTCTACGTCCGCAACCTCGTCGACGCAGCCCGCGTTGTCATGCGGGAGATCAAGAACCCCACCGTCGCTCCGCCCAGCTCTGCCCAGACCGCCTCTGCCAGCGCCGCAGCGGAAACCGTCGCCGCCCCCGCACCGCAGAGCCCGGCACAGGCGCCCAGGCCCAAACCCGCCCCGCAGGCAGCCCAGCCGCCCCGGACAGCCCAGTCCAGACCCCCGGAGCAGAACCAGCCCCCATCCCCGGCCGCCGAGCAGCGAGAAAAGCAGGCCGCCGCCCAACCGCCCCTGCCGCTGGGCATCGAGGCGATCCACCAGCCACCGGCGGCCTCTGCCCGCAAGCCAAAGGCACAGACCATCCAGGCCCGGCAGGAAGCCCAGCACCAGCCCGCCCAGGACCAGGCCAGAAAGCCCCAGCCGGACCAGGCCGACCAACAGGCCCCGCAGAGTCAACCGGCTGAACCCGAGGCCCAGGCCCAAGCACCTGCCGCCGACGCGCAGCAACCGCCGCAACCCGATTCGTCCCAGGAGCAAGACATGGCCCCGACCGCACCGGCCAATCCACAGCCCCAGCCTGCCAGCAACTCCGCCCAGCGGCGACCGACCCAACCGGCGCCCGCACCGGCGATGGACGATCCCCAAACCCAGCGCGGCGACGACGAACGCCTCGCCGCCGCCATCTTCCGGCAGATGCAGGAGAACGCACAGTTTGCCGAAGCGCCGCCCGAAAAGTTCTGCCTCTCCAAGCTCTTCGCCGCCGTCATCCAGGTCGTCGCCGGCATCGTCCTGCTGTTTGTCATCAGCCGCATCCTCACCGGTTCCGACCCCACCAATGCCATTCTCTGGGCCCTGGTGGCCATCGTTCTGCAAGTGATGGCCCTGACTTTTTACGTAATGAAACCGAACCAATAGGGCCCCCGGGCTGTCTATACTGGATAGACACAAAGGCCCGGCGCGGCCAACGGAAAAACCCGCAGCAAGTGAGGTACTCTTATGCGCACCAGACAAGTTGTCCTTTTTCTCGCCCTTGCTCTTGCCATCGCCGCCCCGGCAGCGGCCCGGGATGAAGCGGTCGTCCAGCCCGCTCACCCGCACATGGACATCGAGCACACCGTCAAGGCCCAGCAACTGCTGAACCAGGGAGCCAGGTTCCTGGTCAGCCAGGAGAAGGAAGGCGGCGGCTGGAGCCTGATGGGCCCGTCGGACCCGGCCATTACCGGCCTGGTCGTCCGCGCCCTGCTGAACCACCCCGACTACGACGTGAAGAGCCCGATCATCCAGCGCGGCATCAAGGTGATTCTCGCCAACCAACAGGAAGATGGGGGCATCTATAACCCCCGAATCGGCCAACAGAATTACACCACGGCCATCGGAATCATGGCCTTGGCAGCCACGCGCGACCCGCAGTACAAAGACGAGATCGAAAAGGCCATCGGCTATATCAAGAAGATCCAGATCGTCCCCGGCTCGCAGAGCCCCTCGGGCGGCAAGGTCTCCGAAGGACATCCGTTTGTCGGTGGGACCAGTTACGGCAAGCACGGCAGGCCCGACCTGAGCAACCTGGGCTTCTCGTCCGAGGCGCTGCACCAGGCCGGAGTCAAGCCCGACGACCCGTTCTTCCAGAACGCCCTGGTCTTCGCGTCCAACACCCAGAACCTCCGCGAGACGAACAAGCTGGCCTGGGTCGACCAGATCGGCACGAACGACGGCGGGTTCATCTACGCCCCGGCCCTGGGGTCCGACATCACCCAGCCGGAGTCCAAGGCAGGCGGCGGGCGAAGCTACGGCTCGATGACCTACACCGGTTTCAAGACGCTGCTCTACGCCGGCGTGGACAAGAACGACCCCCGCGTCAAGGGCGCCTACAACTGGATCCGTCGCTACTGGCGCCTGGATACCAACCCCAACATGCCCAACGCCCAGAGCAAGGAAGGGTTGTACTACTACTACCACGTGTTCTCCAAGGCCCTTGAGGCCTACGGCCAGCCGGTGATCACCGACACCAAGGGCCAGAAGCACAACTGGCGCGAAGAGCTGGTCGACATCCTGGCCAAAAAGGTCAACGACAACGGCTCGTGGGACAACGACACCCAGCGCTGGTTCGAGGACAATCCGATCCTCTGCACCGGCTACGTGCTGATGGCCTTGGGTGAAGTGCTCGACAAGTAACCGCCGGACGATCCTGCCAAGAGAAAAGCAGTCGGCCGCGATGCCGCTACCGGACATCGCGGCCGATTCTGTTTGATCCCCCCTCAGGCAAACGGCCAGGCGTCGCCTAGAACACCACGCCCAGGCGGAAGCCCAGGACCACGGCGTCGCCGACGCTGCTGTCGCCGCCCGGGTTCAGGATGTACTGCACCGACGGGGCCACATGCAGCCACGGGGTGATCCACGCCTGGTAGTACATCTCCATCGAGGTTTCGTGGGAGGCCGAGAATCCAGCTTCCGGGCTCAGCCGTCCCTGGGCGAGACCGAAGGCGACCACGTCGTCGTCGCGTCCGGGCAGCAGGCCCTGGTACTGGGCCCCGAAGCTCCAGAAGCAGCGGATCTCGTTGACGTCGCTGTCAGCCCAGCCATACCGGGCAAACAGGCCCAGTCCCTGGGTGTCGGCATTGTCGGCTCGCTCTTTGTAGACCATCTGGTCGGCGGAGATGTAAAAGCCGATGTCGTCCCGCTTGCTTCCGCCGCCAAAGCGGTCCTTCGGTTGGGGGTCATACCACAGCCCAACCCGGTAAGCCCCCTGCATCGGGCCGGTGGGCGAGTTGATCTCCGGAAGGAATCCCGTCTCGAGCATGCTGAAGAAGTTGTCCGTGCCGTGGAAGGCGGTTCGGAAACCGGTCTCGCGGACGTCGGCTTCGGCGTCGACCGCGGCGGCCGAGATGTACCACGATTCGGTCGGTTCATAGTGGACAATAACGCCCAGCCCCGGATCCGGGAACGGGATGGTGGGGTTGTTGACCAGCGCCCCATTGAGAAACTGCGTGGCTTCGTCGTTGGCAAAGAGGCTGCCGTCGAACGAGCCGGGGCAATCCCGGCAGGCAAATCCGCCGGTGAGGTCCACCTTACCGACCCTGACGAACAACTTGTCTTCCAGCAACGACTGTTCCAGGTAGAGCTGCCAGACGTCGATCGCCCGGTCCCCCACGGCCAACGCGTTGACGCCGGAAATGCTGCCGACCGACGACGGGTCCAGCCCCTCGGACCAGCCGCCGCGGGCCAGGGCAAAGACGTGCGCACCGCTCCAGCCCAGCAGGGTATCCAGGTCGGCCTCGACTTCCAGGTCGTATCGGCCGGACGTTCGACCGGACCGCCGATGCGTGCTCAGTCCGCCTTGGACGTTCTGCTGGTAGACGGTGGTAAAACCGAGATTGACCGAAATGCCTCTGTCACGGAGCGTCTGGCCGAATCCGAACCAGTCGTTGGTCAATGTCGGGCTCTGCCAGAAGGGATCCCGCATTTCCGGATCTGGTTCAAGCTCTTCGGCCAGGACAAACCCGGACAGCAGGCAGACGCCTGCTATAACAAGTGCGATACTGCGTATACGTTCCATGGATGGCTCCATTACTTGCTGCGGACCCGCTTGAAAAAAGCGGGAGCAGGGCGAAACGTTCGCTCTGCTCCCTGGCTGGCTTGCGGCTGGCTGGGGCCATGTTGGGTAAAACGACTACTTGTTGAGAATCAGTTTTCCGTTTCGAGTCAGGCGAAGGCGATAGACCTCGCCCTGGTGGTGGATCAGGACTTCGTCTCTCCGGGCGAACAACTCCGCAGAGTCCAGCCTGCCGTCTTCGGCAAAATCCCTGGCCGAGTGGCGATGGTTCTTCTGCTGGCGTGGAAATCTATCCATGTGCGCCTCCGGCGACGAGCTTCAGCCCGGCGGCCGGGATGTCCAGCTCTTCACTGCGGGACTCCCGGGGCTGGGAGTCGGCGTGGGCCTGTTTCTGCCGCAGCCGGATATACCGCACGCACTGTTGGCGACGGTCGTAGCCCAGCATGGTCCCGAGGATGAAGTCTTCTTCCGGGGTGTAATCGCTCAGCCGCGATTTGCCGATCGCCTCGATCACGGCGACGCACTCGTCGGCGCCGAAGAACACGTTGATATTGCCGTTGGCCAGGTCGCAGACCTTGTGGGCGATCGACTCCTTGGTCAGCTTTTCTTCCACGCATTCCCGCCGGCTGCCCGGCAGGGTGTGCAGCACCAGGCTCCGCAATCCTTTGCGATATTCATATAGATGATGCAGGAATACCTTCACGTCACTGCTCCTTGAACATGTTTTCTGTCGGGCAGTGGCCGCCGTCCCGGCTGGGCCCGCAGCCGCGACACCCGTCGCAGCCGCTCTTGCCCGTCGCCCCGCGGTAGAGCGTGTAGCCCACGGCCGCGGCGGCGACCGTCACGATGCCGATTACGATCGCTGTTTCCATGGTATCTCACCTTTCCGGGTCAAGTGACCAGCAGGCCGACCTGGTAGACCGTTACGGTCACGATCCAGGCCAGGACCGTCAAGCCGCCCAGTTGGAACAAGGCCCATCGCCAGGAATTGCTCTCCCGTCGGGTTACCGCAATGGTGGCCATGCACGGTGCGCTGATCAGGCAGAACAGCATGATGCAGAAGCCCTGCAGCGGGGTGTAGTTGGCCTGCAGATGGGCGCGAAGCGGCTCGGACTCCTCGTCTTCTTCCTCGCCCAGCGAGTGGACGATGCCCATCTGGGCGACGAAGACTTCCTTGGCCGCAAAGGCCCCGACCATCGCGGTGGAGATCTTCCAGTCGAACCCCGCCGGGCGGAGGACCGGTTCGAGGCCCTGTCCGAGCTGGCCCATCAGGGAGGCCTCCAGTTCGGCCTCGGCCTGGGCGTTGTTGATTTCGGCGAGTCGCTCTTCTGAGGCGTCTTCGCCAAGTTGCTGGCTGGTTTCCACGGTCTGTCTTTGCTGGGCGAAGGCTTCGGCCTTGTCTTCATCCAGGCCGGGCCATTGCTGCATCGCCCAGAGAACGATCGAGATGCCCAGGATGATCGTGCCGGCCTTTTTCAGGTAGGCCCCGCCGCGGTTCCACATGTGCAGGCCCACGCTTCGCAGGGTAGGCATGCGGTAGGGGGGAAGTTCCATGACGAACGGAGGCGTCTCGCCGCGGAGGATCGTGGTCTTCAGCAGCTTGGCACAGACCACGGCCAGGATGATTCCTACCAGGTAGATCACCCAGAGCATCGGGGCGTGCCACGCATCCGGGAAGAATGCCGGGATGATCAGCGCGTAAATCGGCAGCCTCGCCCCGCAGCTCATCAGGGGCACGACCAACATGGTCACCAGGCGGTCGCGTTTGCTCTCCAGCGTCCGCGTGGCCATGATCGCCGGGACGCTGCAGCCGAAACCGATCAGCATCGGCACGAAGCTCTTGCCGTGCAGGCCGATCTTGTGCATCAGCTTGTCCATCAGAAACGCCGCCCGGGCCATGTACCCGGTATCTTCCAGAATCGCGATGGCCAGAAACAGCAGCAGGATGTTCGGCAGGAAAACCAGCACGCCGCCGGCCCCACCGATGATGCCGTCGACCAGCAGGCTGTGCAGAAGACTCTCTGTGCCTTGCGGCCAGAGGCCCGAGACGGCCGTGCCAAGCCACTCGAAGCCTCCTTCGATCCATCCCATGAACGGATCTGCGACAGTGAAGGTCAGATGGAAGACCGCGTACATCAGCCCCAGGAAGATCGGCAGGCCCAGGACGCGGTTGGTCACCAGCGAATCGATCCGATCGGACATGTCATGTCGGGACTCGACGGTGCTGCGGACGGCCTGCTGACAGGCACCGGAGATGAACCCGTATCGCCGGTCGGCGATCAGGGCTTCCGGGCTGTCACCCAGCAGCGACTCGATGCGCTGGGCGGCCTTGTCGGCCGCGTCGATGAGGTCGTCGCTGTCCAGCTGCCGGCGAATCTCGGTGTCGCCTTCCAGCAGCTTGATCGCCAGCCATCGCTGGGGGACCTGCTGCATCTTGCAGTCGGCCTGGGCGATTTTCTCTTCCAGTTCGGCAATCTCGGCCTCGATTTCGCTGCCGTAGTCTATTTTGCGGGGCTTGAGCGGCAGGTCTTTGCGGGCCAGTTCGACGGCTGCTTCCAGCAGATCATCCTTGCCCCTGGCCTTGTGGCCGATGGTCGGAACGATCGGCGCGCCGAGCAGTTCGCTCAGCAGGGGCAGGTCGAACTCCAGGCCGCGCTGCTTGGCCACGTCGGACATGTTCATCGCCAGCACGGTGGGCGTTCCCAGCTCGAGGATCTGCACGGCCAGGTAGAGGTTGCGCTCGAGGTTGCCGGCATCGAGGATGTCGATGACCACGTCGGGCGATTCATCGATCAGGAAGTTCCTGGCGACCAGTTCCTCGGTCGAGTAGGCCGTCAGGCTGTACGTGCCCGGCAGGTCGACGATTCGCAGGTCGGTTCCGTCGTATCGGCAGGAGCCAGCCTTCTTCTCGACCGTCACGCCGGGGTAATTGCCCACGTGCTGGCGGCCGCCGGTGATGGCGTTGAAAATCGTTGTCTTGCCCGAATTGGGGTTCCCGGCCAGGGCGACGGTATACCGGCCCGTCCGGGCCTCTTGGGTCGCCGGTTTTTCGTCTTGTCGTAAAAGATTCGGCATGCCGAACATTCCTTCAAAAAAAAGAGAGTGATTGCCTCTGCCCGAGGCGGTTCTTTCAGCGTTGAGTAACCAGAATGCGTCGTGCGATGTTGCGCCCGATCATCACGCGGCTGCCCAGGATACGCAGGACCACCGGTCCGCTGGAATCGCCGACCCGTTCGACCGGGACGCCGGGGGTCAGACCCATGGCGCAGAGTCGGCTTTTCAGCCCTCTCCCGCCTTCGATACGGCAGAGGCGGCAGGCTCGGCCGGGTTGGGCCGAGGTCAACGGGATGCGGATTTCCTGGCTGATTTGTGTCATGCTTATCCCAAGGCTTCGACGGTGATCCGCTCGGCCTCTTCCTTCCGTAATGTCAGGTGGTAGCCCTTGATTTTGACCTGGATCGGATCGCCCAGCGGGGCCTTCCGTTCGATCTCGACGACCGTCCCGGCCGTGGCGCCCATGTCCAGCAGCCTGCGGCGGACACCGCCGGAGCCGGCGATTTTGACGATGGTCGCCTTCTCGCCCGGTTTCAGCTGGGCCAGTGTCCATCGTGTCTGCGTCTCTGCTGTCTCGTCCATGGTGTTTGTCCTTTCGGGGATCGGGTGGGGCGTTTCGCATCTGCTGCAGGTGCCTGAGCCGCTGTGCTGGTGGCAGGAATATCCGAAGTCCTGGATCCAGTCAGACAGCCCGTGCGGGCAGCGTTCGACGAACTCGACGAATTCCAGAAATCGTTCCAGGATCGTCTCCGGGATGGCGTGTTCCATCTTGCAGGCTGCCCCGTCGGCCTCGGCCGGGTCGATGGCAAGAACCTTGACGAAAAAGTCCCGGAGCACCTCGTGCCTTCGGACGACATCTTCAGCGACGGCCTGGCCGGTTTCGGTCAGCGTGATCACGTCGTAAGGGGCATAGTTGATCAGCCCGCGGTCGGCGAGGGCATGCAAGGCACCGGTCACCGAGGAGCGGCTGACGGCCAGACGCTCGCTGATATCCTTGGCCCGGGCTGCAGACTTGTCCTGCACGATTCGGTAGATCGCCTCAATATAGTCTTCCAGGCTGGCACTGAGTTGCACGTCGGTCGCTTCGGTCATGGTCTTGCCTCGTTGGGTCCTTCGGCCACCCGTTCTTCCCGACAAGGGGAGAATCCTGCCGAATGTTTGCCATGCCCAATAAAATACGGCATGCCGAACTCTTAATCAAGGCGGCCAGACATTATTCCGAAGAAATTCTGCATGCCCTTAATCAAACAATGTTTATGACATGGTTTTCTGGCAGATCCATTCCTCTCGGCCGACCAGAATTCGATCCGAAAGGGGCGTCTTATGTGGATCTGACCGGGTGGCCTGGCCTCGGCCAGAATGCGTCGCTACTTGTCCTGCCGAGCCAACCCGCTTGCCCCGAATACCCGGTCATCGTCGCCCATGACCCGGATCGTGTGGTAGACCAGGAAGTGGTCGGATAATCTGGCGATGAAGTCTGCTTTGTCTTTGGCGTAGGATTGCACGCTGTCGAAGATGACCAGTTCCGCCTCGTGGAATTCGCACTGGCGGGCAGGGACATAGGCCCGGTCCAGCGGCCAGGTCTTGGCTCTGCCATTGGGCGTGCCGGGCGGGTCGGAGATGTACGTTTCCTGGTCGGCGTCTCCGCCCAGTTCATGGAAGTAGTATGGTTTGGCCCAGTTCCTGGCGTATCGGGAGGCCGAGGTCTCCTCGCCCCCGGCCAACTCGAAGGCCTCCAAAGCATCGGCGGCACAGTTCGTGTCTCCAATCAGGATGACGTCCATCTCGCCCTGCAGCAGGAAACGCTCGGCGACACGGTCGAGGATCGTGGCCATCTCGTAGTAGCGTCGCACCCGCGAGACGTGGAAGCCCTTCAGGGCCGAGATCAGGTGGATGGGGATGACCACGAAGTCCGTCAGTCCCGGCCCGGCCGAGAAGTGCAGCGCCATGACCTTGCGATTGTGGATCGGGACAGGCTGGCCGTTCTCGTCGGTCTGGTTGAACTGGCGGGCGAACTCCTGCCAGCCTGGCGGGTTGCGGTCGACCTGCAGTTCGATCCGCTCTAGCAGTGTGACGCGGTCGGCGTCCCAGGCGATGCCGGTCGCCTGGCCCGGGGTCTTGTTCGGCGGGAAAATCAGGTGTTTCCAGCGTCCTGGCAGCATGTCCAGCACGGTCTGGATGCTCTGGCCGTCGGGCTCTGGGTCGGCCCGGAGTTCCTGCATTGCCAGAACCGACACGCCGGAGTCCTGGATGTACCGGGCCATCGCCCGGACGTCCTTTTCCGTTTCGGGTCGATTCCGCTCCTCCGGCGTGCCGAACCAGTAGAGGTTCCACGAGCCGATTCGCATGGTCTGGGCCGGATCGTTTCCCAGCGTCTCCGTCAGGCGGTCGCTGTGAGTCTCCGGCTCATAGGCCAGCGGACGATATTCTTTGGCACAGCCCGCGAGCAGACCGCTGGCCACCGCCAGCAGCAACAGCTTGTCAGGAAGGAATTTGCGCATGGTTCCTCCGGGTCTTCAGCGCAGCCGGGGCATCTGCGGCGCATGGGCCGGCGCGGGCGACCCCCGCCGGCTGCGATGCCGGGGGCCGGTCCCGGTATTCTATCGGCAAGGCAGGTGGTCGCCCGGGTGCGGGGAACTACTTCTCGAAGTCCTTGAGGCGGTTGGGGTGGACGAATCGGCCTCGGGTGGCGGCGAGGAACTCATCCACGCGGCGCCGGGCACCGGGCTCCTGCATCAGGCCCTGGAGGTCGCTTTCGGCCTGTGTGGTGACATCGGGCTTTTCCGCTGCCCGGGCGCAGTGGGCCAGCAGCCTCAAGGCGCGTGGGTCGGCGGGGGCAGCCTTGGCGAGTTTCTCCGCTGCGGCCAGGGCCCGGGCCGGTGCGGTATCCGCCAGCAGCCAGGCGTGCAGCAGGTAAGCCTCGAAGTGCTTGGGGTTGGCCTCCAGCAAGGCAGCCAACTGCCTGCGCGCTGCGGCGGGGTTCTCGGCAGCAATATCGAGTATCGCCAGGTAGTACCGGGCAGGCGGATAGGGCTGATCGGCCCGGACCGCACGCTGCATAGCTGCCTTGGCCTGCTCGGGCTTGTCCTGTTCCAGCCGCGTCATGCCCAACAGGTGCCATCCCTCCCCCACGCCCTCGTTGGCGGAGGTAAAGGCCTCCAGCGTCTCGGCGGCCCGTTCCAGTCGTCCCTTGCGGTAGTGGATGCGGCCGGCCCCGAGCGAGTCCTTGCCATACTTGCGTAAGGCATGTTCGATGGTGCGGCCGTAGTCCATCTGGTCGCCGATGCGTTCTGCCCCGACGGCCGAGTCGAGGTCCGAGACGGCCACGATCCGCTCATGGGCAGAGGTGTCGGCCGGTATTTCCAGCGGCAGCTTCTGGTGCAGCAGGACGTTTCCCTTGGCGTCAGTCAGTTCAACCGTTCCGGACTTCGCCCCAGCCGGCAGGGAGAACCGCGCGGGGCTTCTCGGCCCGACCGGCTGATCCTTGCCCAGGGCTTTGCCATCCAGCCGCGCCTGCAGGGACTCGATCGGCCGGTAGGTCACGACCTCCAGAACGGGGTCCTGGCCGCCGAAGTCGGCATGAATGGCGGCCTGATCGTTGGCGAAATCGACCTTGCCGATCCCCCGGACCATGGTGTAGGTGTGGGAGAACTCGTAGCTCTCCCCCGGGCCGATCCACCGTTCGACGCCTTCCATGACATTGTCGATCCCGCCCCAGAGCTCGCAGAAGTTGTACATGTGACTGCTCGTGCTGCCCGCCTTGAACCGCCCCTCTCCGCGGTAGTACTGCTTGGCCCCCGAAGCGGTGGCCGGGTCCCACAGGCGCAGGCGGTTGACCCGGACCTGCGGATACCACAGCCCGGCGAATCCAAAGGGCATTTCCAGGGCGAACAGGGAGTTGTGATCGTCGGTGTGCTTGCGGATCAGGTTGTTCTCGTTTGTGTAGGGGCGAATGTTCAACGCCCGATGGCCGGAGACGTACGCCGCCGGATAGATCCACTCGGTTTGTGTGGGTTTCGGCGGTTTCGCGTCGGACTGGACCACCCCGTCGGCTGTGTGATTGCGGGGGAAGAAGGCGTCGGTCCAAAGTCTTAGCCCCTGGCGATAGGGCGAGGGGTTGGTGATGCGGTAGGTGATGGTAAACGCGCTGGAATCCGGCTGGAGCGTGACGTGCTGGCCCAGCAGCAGGTTGGTAAAGGCCCCGAACATCGCGCCCTGCCAGGGCGCGTCGTGACGGCTGAACTCCATCCACATCGCCGCGGTGACCGCGCCGTCGTCGTGACGGACGATCCGCAGCCCGGCCGGCTGACCCACCGTCCGGATGCAGTGTTCGCGCCAGGGGAAGTTCGCCTTCACACCGGATTCCCAGTAAGGCACCCAGTTCTTGGCCTTGCCCTCACGGAAGAAGATGTCCTCGCCGGTGGGCTTGTAGACGGCCCCGCCGATCACGCCGCCGGCCTCAGGGAGGATCTCCACGGCCAGGAACTCATTTTCCAGCACGACCTGGCCGAAGGTCTTCTCGCCGTCGCGCCGTTTGGTGTCGTTCTGCGGCCAGATCGCCCCGTTGGCCCGGGGGCGGATCTTGTAAATCGGCTCGCTGGTATACCACGGGAGGGTGATTTGACCGTTACGGACCTTGACTTCGGGGGTCACGGGTTCAGCCGGGTCGGCCGAGCAGAGGCCGGCGGCACCAAGTGTCCCCAGCAGGGACAGCAGCACGATCGAATCACATTTCATGGCAAGATCAATCCAGGTTGAGGTGTCGGTTCTGAGGGGCCCGAGCAACGGCGACGGGCCTGGCAGACAGTTCTTGTTGAAACGCCCCAGCCTGCCGAAGGTTTCTTTCCGGATCTTCCGCCGACGAGGGTACCGGCGGGTCCTGATCTTGACGATTTGTGCGTAGAACAGGGCGGTTGGCGGGTCTGGCGGCGGCCAGAACCTGTTTGACTTTGCTGGTGGGTTTCAGTATCGTCCCGACAGCGCGTATTGCTGCGCGCCCACCGCGGCCTGTGCGTTCCCCCAGGCCGGCTTGCAAGACGGAGTCCGCGTGAAGCAACTACAACAGATTTCGGCATTGTCGCTGGGGCTGATGGTCCTGGCCGGGCTGTCGGTATCGGCCCGGGCCCAGCAGGGCCAGGAGCCCAGCGTGGTCATCGAGGTCCGGATCGAGGGCAACGAGATCCGCAGCGACGAATCGATTCTGGCGACGATCAAGACCCGTGCCGGCCAAGAGTTCAACGAGCAGATCATCCAGGGCGACGAACGGCGCCTCCTGCAGACCCGCCGGTACTCCTCGGTCCAGGCGACGAAGATCCAGACCGACCGCGGCGTGATCGTTACCTTCCGCGTCCAAGAGAGGCCGGTGACCGAGTCGATCTCCTTCGTCGGGAACAAGTCGATTTCCGACAAGGATTTGCGATCCGAGCTGCCCTTCGGGCCCGGCGACCCGATGTATTTGGCCCTGCTGCGGAGCGGGCGGGAAGCCATCGAGACCAAATACCGCCAGGAGGGGTTCGCCAAGGCAACGGTCGAGCTGGATCAGACCGCCGCCCTGCTGCAGAAGCAGGCGATCTACAGGATTACCGAAGGGCCCCGGATCCGCATCCGCAAGATCTCCTTCGAGGGCAATGAGTTCTTCAGCACCATCCGCCTGCGGTTCCACGTGCGGACCAACGCGCGGTTCTGGCCGTTCATTCCCGGCTACCTGAACATAGAGAAGGTCGAGCAGGATGTCGCCTCGCTCCGCAAGCTATACATCGACGAGGGCTTCCTGGAAGCCCAGGTCGACTACCTGCTCAAATCGACCCCCGACCAGGAAGACCAGCACCTGACGTTCGTGATCAACGAGGGCCCGCGGTTCCTGGTCAACCAGATCCGCTTCGAGGGCAACACGCTGTTTTCGGACAAAGAGCTGGCCGGGCGGATGAAGCTGGCCCGCGGCGAATACGTCGTCGCCGAGGACCTCCAGCGCGACATCCGCGTGCTCGGCGAGACCTACGGCGAGTTGGGATACATCCAGTCCGACGTCAACCACCGCTTCGAGTACCTGCCCCCCAACACCGAGCTGCCCGACTGGGCGGCCAAGCAGGCCGACGACGACCTCGAGATCGCCCTGGTCAACCTGGTCTTCGACGTGCGGGAATCCGACCGCTACGACGTGGGGCAGGTGGTCATCCGGGGCAACGACCTGACGCAGGACCGGGTGATCCGCCGACACGTGACGATGTACCCCGGCCAGCGGTTCAACACCAGCGCCATGCAGGAATCGCAACGGCGCCTGCGGGAGACGACGCTGTTCGAGACGGTCGAGATCAAGCCGATCGGGCAGGACGAGTCGGTCCGCGACGTGCTGGTCGAGATCACCGAGGGCAGGACGGCGAATTTCATCATCGGCATCGCCGCGGACAGCTCCAACGGCATATTCGGAGATATCTCCTTTACACAGCGAAACTTCGACCTTCTGGGCTGGCCCGGACCGGGCCGGGAATTCTGGAAAGGACGGGCATTCAAGGGCGCAGGTCAGCGCCTGCGCCTCTCCGCCCAGCCGGGTACCACGCTCAGCCGATTCTACATCGACTGGTTCGAGCCGGCCCTGTTCGATCAGCCCTACGCCCTGTCGGTCAACGGCTACTACTACACCCGCGAGCAGGAATCATACGACATCACCCGCCTGGGCATCGTCACGTCGCTGGGCCATCGATTCAAGAACCGCTGGTACGGCGAGGTGGCCGCCAAGGTCGAATGGGCCGAGATGGACGACCTGGACAGCGACGCACCGATCGAGGTCGTCGACGACCAGGGCGACCACTTCATGCCCTCGGTCAAGGGTACGCTTGTCCGGGACCGCACCGACAGCCGCTGGCTGCCCAGCATGGGCGACCGCTTCGAGTTCAGCTACGAGCAGTTCGTCGGCGACTACGCCTTCGGGCGCTTCGACGCCAGCTACCGGATCTTCCGGACGTTGTACGTCAACGCCGCCGAGGAAAAGCACATCCTGGCCGGCAAGATCGGCGTCGGGCAGGTCGTCGGCGATGCGCCGGTCTTCGAGAGCTACTACGCCGGGGGCCTCGGCTCGCTGCGCGGGTTCCAGTACCGGGGCGTTTCGCCTCGCGGGACCAACAGCGACGACCCGATCGGCGGCGACAGCCTGTTCCTGCTGGGCGCCGAGTACAGCTATCCCATCGTGGGCGACACGCTCCGCGGCGTGCTGTTCATCGATTCCGGCACGGTCGAAGACAGCCTCTCGCTGAGCGATTACCGCGTCAGCGCAGGGTTCGGCTTCCGCTGGACCGTGCCGCTGTTCGGGCCCGTGCCGATCAGCCTGGACTTCGGCTTCCCGATCAGCAAAGAAGATGAAGACGACACGCAGGTGTTCAGTTTCTCGCTGGGCTGGCGATTCTGAGAATCCGCCGACCCGCAGCGACGCCTGCAGCATTCCAACAACTGAGGTAACAAAGATGAAGACGACCCATTTGTACTGGCTGGCCATCTGCGCCTTGACGACCACCGCGGTGATCTTCTCGACGGGCTTGGCCCAGCAGGGCCCTGCCGCCGGCTCGGCCGGGGCCGATGTCGTGGCCGTCTGCGACGTGGTCCTGCTGTTCAAGGAATATGACAAGGCCGAGAACCAGCTGGCCGACCTGAAGAAACGCCAACGCGAAATCGAGCAGGAGAAGACCCGCCGCGAGGGCGACGTCCGCCGGATCGAAGAGTTCATGCGCAATCTCGAACCCGGCACCGAAGGCTACGAGGAACAGTACGAGCTGCTCCAGAACGAGCGGATCAAGCTGGAGCTGTTCGTTCGCTCTGCCACGGGCAAGGCGATGCGGGAACACCAGACGGCCACCCGCGACATTTACAACGAGATCCTCGATGCAATCGAGACCATCGCCAAGTCCAAGGGCGCCTCGATCGTGATGTTCTCCTCGGGGCCCGAGGGCCTGCAGGAAGGCACGCCCCAGGAGATGCTCATGCAGATCCAGAACAAGCGCATCCTCTACGCCGCGCCCGGCAGCGACCTGACCACGGAAGTGCTGACGCTGCTGAACCGTCAGTACAAGGCACAGGGCAACTGACCGGACCCGCAGCCCAGGCCCGACGGACCGGGCGGATGACATGAAACCTACCCGCTATACCACCCAGCAGATCGCAGACGCTATCGGCGCCCGCTGCGAAGGACCCGGCGAGGTGGAGATCTCCGGCCCGGCCGCGATTGACGCCGCCGGGCCCGGGCAGATCACCTTCGCCGCCGACAGCCGCCGAGCCGCGGGTCTGGCTGCATCCAAAGCCTCGGCCGCCATCGTCGCCGACGCGCCCGAATCCGCCCCGATGGTCCTGCTCCGCGTCGACGACGTCGAGGCAGCCTGGTCGAACCTGCTGGGCCTGTTCGCCCCCGAGCTGGCAGAACCGGCGGAGGGGATCGACCCCACCGCCCGCGTCGACGCTTCGGCCAAGATCGACCCGGCCGCGGCGATCGGGCAGAATGTGGTCATCGGACCCGGCGCGGTCGTCGCAGCCGGGGCGGTAATCGGCCCCAACTGCGTGCTGGAGCAGGATGCCATCATCGGCGCCGCGACTCGCCTGCATGCCGGCGTGGTCGTCCGCCACCGCTGCACGATCGGCGCAGGCTGCACGATCGGCCCCAACTGCGTCATCGGCCACGAGGGCTTCGGGTATTTCTTCCGCGACGGGGCCCACCAGCTGGTCCCGCACGTCGGCAACGTGGTGATCGAGGACAGCGTCGAGTTGGGCGCCTGCGTCTGCGTCGACCGCGCCAAGTTCGGTTCCACCCGAGTCGGGGCAGGGACAAAGGTCGACAATCTCGTCCAGATCGCCCACAATGTGCAGATCGGCGCAGGATGCCTCCTTGTCGGCCAGTGCGGCATTGCCGGCTCGGCCAGGCTGGGCGATTATGTGATCATCGGCGGATCGGCCGGGGTGCGGGACCACGTCCAGCTCGGCGACCAGGCCCGCCTGGCGGCCTACTCGGCCGCGGCTGGGGACATCCCCGCCGGCCAGACCTTCGCCGGCACGCCCGCCGCGGAGGCCAAGGAAGCCTTCCGCCAGGTCATGGCGCTGGCGAAACTGCCCGACCTGCTCAAGCAGGTCAAGAAACTGGAATCCAGGGTGAAGGCTCTTGAGTCACCAGAAGACGATTAAAAACCCGGTTACGATGCAGGCCCGAGGCCTGTTCAGCGGCGAGATCTGCCGGCTGACCATGAAGCCCGCCCCGGCGGGAACGGGCATCGTCTGGATCCGCAACGAGCCGACGGCCGCCGAGATTGCCACCGAAATCGGCAACCTCGCCAAGCGTGCGCGGCGGACGAGCCTGATGAACGGCCGGGCCAGTGTCGAGACGGTAGAGCACGTCCTTTCCGCCGCTGCGGGCCTGGGCGTGGATAACCTCTACGTCGAGTTGACCGCCGACGAGACGCCGTCGACCGACGGCTCGTCCCTGCCCTTTGTCCAGGCGATCCAGAACGCCGGCATCGAAGAGCTGCCCGAAAAGAAGAACCCGCTGGTCATCACCGAGCCGATCACCATCAACGAGGGCGACAGCATGATCGCCGCCCTGCCGGGGCCCGACGATCGGCTGGATATCATGTTCGACCTGGACTACTCCAGCGTCTCGCGCTCGATCGGGCGACAGGTCTACCAGTTCAGCCTGGGCAAGGACGACTACGTCACGCAGATCGCCCCGGCCCGGACGTTCCTGCTCAAGGCCGAGGCCGATGAATTCGTCGCCAAGGGCATGGGCAAGCACCTCTCGACCGAACAGCTGCTGGTGATGGGCGATGACGGACCGATCGACAACCAACTGCGGTTCGAGAACGAACACGTCCGCCACAAGATCTGCGACGTCATCGGCGACCTGCAACTGCTCGGGCGCCCCCTGGCCGGGCGGGTGGTCGTCTACAAGGGAGGCCACAGCCTCAACCACGCCCTGGTCCGCAGGCTGCAGGAAGAGCAGGCCGCCCGCAAACAGGCCGACGCCATGGTCGGTGAACCGGTGATGGACATCCGGCGGATCATGCGCCTCCTGCCCCACCGCTACCCGTTCCTGATGGTCGACCGCATCGTCCGCGTCGACGGCGACAAGCAGGCAATCGGGATCAAAAACGTCACGATCAACGAACCCTTCTTCCAGGGCCATTACCCCAACATGCCCATCATGCCGGGGGTGATGATCCTCGAGGCCCTCGCCCAGCTGTCAGGTATTCTGTTAAGTCGTCGGCTGGAACATACCGGCAAGGTGGCCGTGCTGCTGAGCATGGACCGGGTCAAGATGCGTCGCCCCGTACGCCCGGGCGACCAACTGATCCTCCAGGCCGATGCCGTCCACGTCCGGACGCGCACCGGCCACTGCCGTTGCAAGGCCTTCGTCGGACAGGAAACCGCCGCCGAAGCCGAAATCAAGTTCATGCTCGTAGATTCCGAGCCGGTCTGAAGGAACCCGGATGCAAAAGCTCTCTTCCCAGTCCGAGATCGCCGATGGCGCGCAGATCGCCGAAGACGTCACCATCGGTCCGTTCTGTTACATAGGCCCCGAAGTGATCATCGAGGCCGGCTGCGCCATCGGCGCCAACGTTTCCATCGTCGGGCGAACCCGCCTGCAGGAAGGCGTGAAGGTCTCCCCCATGGCCGTGATCGGCACGACGCCGGAGGGCAACGAATCCGACGGACAGGTGCGCATCGGGGCCGAAAACGAGATCCGCGAGCACGTGACGGTCTACGCCGGTACCGACAGCCCAACCCAGCTGGGCAAGCGCAACCTGGTGATGATCGGCTGCCAGATCGGCGCCGGCGTGGTGATGGGCGACGAGAACATCCTGGCCAACTTCACGCAGGTCGGCGACGGCGCGTGCATCGAAGACTACGTCCGCACCAGCGGGTTCACCTTCATCGAGCCGGCCGTGCGGGTCGGCGACTACACCTTCACCGCCGGCTACTCCGATATCGACCGCGACGCGCCACCGTTTGCGATGGTCCAGGGCTGCCCGTTCCGCATCCGCGGCGTCAACAGCCACAACCTCAAACGGTGCGGCTTTACCGACGACGACATCCGCACGCTGAAGTCCGCCTTCCGCGAGATCTTCAACGGCACGGGCCTGACAGCCGACAAGTCGGCGATCCAGCGCATCCTGGCCGAGCCGCAGGTCAATCCGCACGTCCGACGCCTGATCGCCGCCGTCCAGCAGGGACGATGGGTCGGGGAGACCCGATGAGCGATCTGCAGGTCACCCGGGAAATCGCCGAGACCGCGCAGGTCGATCCGACCGCCGAGATCGGAAGGTTCTGCTACGTCGGACCGAAGGTGACCATCGGGCCACGAACCGTCCTGCGCCGCCGCGTGACCATCGTCAACCGCACCGTCGTCGGGGCCGACAACGTCATCGAGGAAGGCTGCGTCCTGGGCGCCCTGCCCCAGGACCTGAAGTACAAGGGCACGGCCACGCTGCTGATCATCGGCGACCGCAACCGCTTCATGCGGAACGTCACAGCCCATATCGGCACGGAGCTGGGAGGCTGCTTTACCCGCGTGGCAGACGACGTGACGCTGATGGACGGCTCGCACGTGGCCCACGACTGCTACGTCGACAACCACGCCGTGCTGGGTCGCAAGGTTCTCCTGGCCGGCCACACGCACATCCAGCAGGGCGCGGTGCTGGGCGACCTGGCCGGGGCGCACCACTTTACCACCGTCGGCCGCTACGCCAAGGTCGGGCCCCGCACGCCCGTCCGTCGCGACGTGCCCCCCTACACCCACTTTTACAGCCAAGAGTACGAATCGACCCCGCCCGCAGTGCGGGGAATTCACGATGAGGGCATTGCCGCGGCGGGCCTGACCGCCCTGGAGCAGCGCGAGCTGCGCCGCGCCCTGGGCGAGCTGTTCGAGGACGAAGCCGCCCTGGCCACGAAGATCGAACAACTGGTCAACCTGGGCATCGAGGGAGAGGTCGCCAAGTTGTGCGGCTTCTGCCAGCGGTCCCTCCAGGGCGTCTACGGACGCTACCGCGAGTTGTTCCGCAACGAAGTGCCCCCCGAAGCACTGGACCTGATGTCCCAGTACAAACCCAACGGAGAGCAGGAATGAGCTTTCGAGTCGCCGTTGTCGGCATAGGACGGATGGGCAAACTCCACGCCCGCGTGCTGAGCGAAATGCCCGCCGCCGAACTGATCGCCGTGGTCGATACCAACCAGGCCGTCGCAGAAACCGTCGCCCGCCAGAGAGACTGCATCGCGATGACCGATCCGGCCCAGGCCGTCGAAGAGGTCGACGCCGCCATCATCGCCGTGCCGACGCTCAACCACGTCGCCGCAGCCAGGCCCTTTATCGAAGCGGGCAAACCCGTGCTGATCGAAAAGCCGTTCACCAACGACATCCCCGCCGGCGAAGAGCTGATCGCCCTGGCTGAGAAAAACGGCACGAGCGTCCAGGTCGGTCACACCGAGCGGTTCAACCCGGCCGTGATGGCCATGAGCAAGTACGCCATCCGACCGAAGTTCATCGAGGCCCACCGGATCAGCCCCTTCACCTTCCGCTCCGCCGACGTCGGGGTCGTGCTGGACATGATGATCCACGACATCGACCTGGTCCTCTCGATGGTCCAGGGCAGGGTCGAGAACGTCCACGCCGTCGGTGTCAACGTCATCGGCGCCCACGAAGACATCTGCAACGCCCGCCTGCAGTTCGACAATGGCTGCGTGGCCAATATCACCGCCAGCCGTCTGGCGATCAAGACCGAACGCAAGATGCGCATCTTCTCCGAGGAGGCCTACCTCTCGGTCGACTACGCCAAGAAGGTCGGCATCGTCATCCAGAAAGACCAGAACCTCGATCTGATCCAGATGGCTCGCGACCTGGACGTCGACGACCTGGCCGAGATGGCCGGCTCGACCGACTACACCAAGCTTTTGAAGTTCGAGGAGCTGACCGTCGACGACTCGATCGAGCCGCTGCGGAAACAGGCAGAGGCTTTCCGGGAAACCGTCGTCAACGGCGCCAAGCCGGTCGTCTCGGCCAGTGCGGGCCTCGACGCCGTCCGCGTCGCCGGTCGCATCGTCGAGGAAGTCAAGAAGTACAAGTGGGACGGCCCCGCCTCGACCGGCCGCACCGGCCTGGACATCATCACCCGCGACTGACCCGGGCCCTACCGGCCGATCAGTCCAGGTAGCGCTGGACCGCCTTGGAGATCACCACGTCCATGAACTGCTGCGACTCGGTGACCACCGCTTCCTCGTGCAGGCGGCGGTAGTATTCCTGGCGGAGACTGGCGGTTTCTTCCTGGCGGATCTTATCGGCGATGTCCTTCTGGGCGTCGAGGAAGCTGACGACCTGCCCGGCCTGGATCTTGACGGGGCTGACGATGTAGAACCCCGCGTCGGTCTCGATGATGTCGCTGAGCTCGCCCTCTGGGAGGCTGAAGGCGACCTGTTCGACCTTCCGCTCGCGCATCGAGCCTGCCGGCAGCATGGGCCAAAGGCCCCCGAACGTCGCCCGCGGGCCCTTGGAGAATTCCTTGGCCACGTCGGCGAAGTCCCGCCCTGCTTCCAGCTCGGCCTTGGCGGCGGCAATGTGCTTGCGGGCGGCTTCTTTGACGGCTTGGACGCTCGGCGCCTTGTCCGGGTCGACGAAGGCCTCGAACGGCGCGGCGATCAATCGCACCTGGATCTTCCGGTCGGTCGAGTAGTCCTCGATGTGCTGCTGGTAGTAGTCCCAGAGCTTGCGGCGGGTGACGACGACGCTGTCGGCGAACTTGGCCTGCATGTAGCTGCTGACGATGATGCTTTTTCGCTGGCGGTCCAGAACGTAATCCAGCGTCGTGCCCTGCTCGATCAGGTCGGCTTCGAGCTTCTTCTGGCTGCCCCCCGCGTCGGCGATCATGGCCCTGCGGATCTTGTCCATCTGGGCGTCGAGCATCTGCTGCTGTTGTTCGACCATTTCCGCCTGGGCCTTGTCGAGCACCAGCGCCAGGTTGACCTGCTGGTAGATCTCGCCCTGGATGATGCGGCTGGCCTGCTGGACGAACTGCCCGCGATTGAGGTTGTCGTCCAGCGCGGCCAACTGACCGGCTGCGCCGCGGAGGATGTCGTCGACGGTGATGAAGTGGTTGTTGATCACCAGGGCGGTCGTTGCGACGACCTGTTCGTCGCCGATCGGCTCGGTCTGGTCATCCGGGTCCCGCAGCTGGTCGCCCTCTTCGTCCGGCTTGTCGTCGGGGCCTACGGTGATGGCCTCGGGGCCCTGGTCGTCGTCCTGCGTTTCGGCTGCGCCGTCGTTGGTATCCACCTCCACGGGCTGCTGGTCGAAGGCGATCGGCTCGCCGGCCTGGCTGGGCTGGGTGACGGGCACGTCCTTCTGGCCCCGCGGCCAGATGGAGGTAATCCACCCGCATCCGGAGAGGCAGAAGCAGGTCAGAATCAGGACGCTCTTGATTGCGGCGTTCATGGTCGCTCCGAGTCAGGGGCTGATGCATCGGCTGCGGGAAAAGTCGCCCGCCCAGCCGGGTGCCATTATACGCGATCCCGCGCCTGCCTCAATCGCTTTAGCAGGACGATCACCAGCGTGGGCATCTCGCGGTAGGCTCCGGGCAGACGCCAATGGGCGGTGTGGTCGTCGGGCAGGCGGACGGTCCCGGCTGCGCCGTTGAAGATCCCCTCGGCCCGTTTGAAATCTCGCACAGTGAAGATCAGGTCCGGGTCCATCCGGATGATGCTCTTGACGCCCAGTGCAGCTGCGTGGATGCGGATCTCGGCCAGGTCCAGCAGG
Organism: Phycisphaerae bacterium; assembly: GCA_046541415.1. Taxonomy (GTDB): domain Bacteria; phylum Planctomycetota; class Phycisphaerae; order SM23-33; family SM23-33; genus CAZOVB01. Next base: position 59,370 of record JBKHDI010000003.1, read on the forward strand.
ATCTCGACCTCCTCGGGCGCCTGGCCGTAGGAGTCCTTGAGATCCGCCGCCAACTGCTTGAGGGACTCTGGCGACCGGCAGGCGGAGAGGCGCCGGTAGATCTCCATCCGCAGACGTCCGATCGGCACGTAGCTGCGGGGAATGTACGACTCGATACCCAGCTCCAGGTGCACCTCGGGCCTCTTGGGGGGCTTTTCGCCCTTCATCTCGGCGACGGTCTGCTCCAGCAGCTGACAGTACAACTCGTAGCCGACCGTGGCGATGTGCCCGCTCTGCTCGGGGCCGAGTATGTTACCCGCCCCGCGGATCTCCAGGTCGCGCATGGCGATCTGGAAGCCTGCGCCCAGATCGGAGAATTCCTCGACGGCCTTGAGTCGCTTGGCCGCCTCGGGCGAGACACTTCGCGTCTCGGGCAGCAGCAGGTAGCAGTAGGCCCGGTGCTTGTAGCGTCCGACCCGCCCGCGCAGCTGGTGCAGCTGGGCCAGGCCGAACCGGTCGGCGTCGTGGATGATCATCGTATTGGCCGAGGGAATGTCCAGGCCCGACTCGATGATCGTCGTGCAGACCAGCACGTCGATCTCGTGCTCGACGAAGCGGAGCATGGTCTGTTCGAGCTGGCCTTCGGGCATCTGCCCATGGCCGACGTCGACGCGGGCGTCGGGGACCAACTCGCGGACCCGCTGGGCGACCGACTGGATATCGCCGACGCGGTTGTGGACGAAGAACACCTGCCCCTGACGGTTCAGCTCGCGGGCGATGGCCTTGCCGATCAGCACCGGATCGTACTGTCGGACCTCGGTCTGGATGGCCCGGCGGTCCATCGGCGGGGTGGCCAGCGAAGAGATGTCCCGCAGGCCCAGCAGGGCCATGTGCATCGTCCGGGGGATGGGCGTGGCCGTCATTGTCAGCACGTCCACTGTTGCCCGTATGCCCTTGAGGTGGTCCTTGTGTTCGACCCCGAATCGCTGTTCCTCGTCGATCACCGCCAGGCCGAGGTCCTTGAACTTCACGTCGTTGCTCAGCAGCCGGTGTGTACCGATGAGGATGTCGATCTGCCCCTTCTTGAGGTCTTCGACGATCTGCCTCTGCTGGCCGGCTGTGCGGAAGCGGCTGATTTGCTCGATCCGGAATGGGTAATCGGCGAACCGCTCGGTGAAGGTCCGGAAGTGCTGGCTGGCCAGGACGGTTGTCGGCACGAGCACGGCCACCTGTTTGCCCGCCTCTGCGACGCGGAAGGCGGCCCGCATGGCCAGCTCGGTCTTGCCGTATCCCACGTCGCCGCAGAGCAGGCGGTCCATCGGCTGGGCCCGGGCCATGTCGGCGTCGATCTGGTCGATCGCCTCGATCTGGTCTTCGGTTTCGCTGTAGGCGAACTCGTCGGCAAACCGCCTCTGCCAGTCGGTCTCGACCGGATAGGCCATCCCGGGCATGGCCTGGCGCATCGCCTGGATGCGAAGCATTTCGGCGGCCAGGTCGCGGACGGCCTCGGCGACCCGGGCTTTCTGCCTCGCCCAGCGGTTCGTGCCCAGCTTCGAGAGCGTGGGCCTGCGCTGCGAGGAGCCGATGTACTTCTGGACCAGGTCGATCTGGCTGGTCGGAACGTGCAGCAGGGCGTTATCGGCGAAGCGCAGGGTCAGGTATTCCTCGCTGGCCCCGTCGCGGTCGATCTGCTTGAGGCCCTCGAACCGGGCGATGCCATGGGCCACGTGGACCACGTGGTCGCCGGGGTTCAGGTCCAGCAGCGACTCCAGAGGCCTGCCCGCCCGGACGCGCCGGATCCGCCGCAGCTTGCTGTGACGATGGAACACCTCGTGATGGGCAGCGACGACCAGCTTGCCCGCCGGAAAGTGGAACCCGCCGCTGATCCCCCCGTCGGCGGTATGCAGCCGCCCGAGAAGCTCCGGGTGTTTCTGTTCGAGAAGCTGATTGAAGCGTTCTGCCTGGGCGGTATTCTCGCACTGGACCCAGACGGTCGCGTGCTCGGCCAGTTCGCCCATCTCGGCCATCGCCTCGTGCGTGTTGGTCGAGAGCTTCTGCAGCGATCGCATCTCCAGGTCGATCGCCTTCTCGCTGTCGGGCCCGAAGGCCGCAGCCCGAACCCAGGCGAAGGGCTCCAGCGCCGCGAAGATGCGCTGCGGCGGCTGAAGGGCGGTGCCGGCCTGATAGTCCAGTTGCGCAGCCCGCTGGTGCATCTGCCCGGCCAGCTCGTGGATCTCCTCGTACTCGTTCCAGAAGATGATCGCGTCTTGAGGCAGGTAATCGGCCAGCGTGGCCGGGGCCTGGGCGGAGGTTTCCATCCCGGCTGCGGCGGAGGTAATCGCAATGCCGTCCAGCTGCTCGACGCTGCGCTGGGTGTCCAGGTCGATCCGGCGGATGGAGTCGATTTCGTCGCCGAAGAATTCCATTCGCACCGGTGCCGAGGTGCCCACAGCCAGCAGATCGAGTATCCCTCCGCGTCGGGCGAAGTCGCCCTGCTGTTCGACCTGGTCGACCTGCTGGTAGCCATGGTCGACCAGCCAGGCGGCCAGGGCGTCGGGGTCGTGGACCTCGCCGCGGGCCAGCTGCAGTTGAGCGCGGGCCAGGCTGTCCGGGTCGGGCAGGGGCTGAAGCAGGGCCATGACCGGCGCGACGATCAGGTCCGCCGGCTCGTCGCGTTTGCCCGGGCTGGTCGACAGATCATTGGCCAGGCGGATTCGCTGGGCGGCAATCTCGTCGGTCATCTGGTCGGAGGCCTGGTCGACCTCCCAGGCCGGCAGGATCCGGGGTCGCAGGGGCGAGAGGCTCTGGATGTCGTCGGCGGCGTCGTCGGCCTCGTCGAGATGGCGGGTGACCAGCACGACGCATCGGCCCGTGGTTCGGGCGACGGCGGCGGCCACCGCAGCCGCGGCCGATCCCCACAGGCCGTTGAGTACGAGGCGCCTCTGGTTCTGCAGCGCAGTGCAGGCCTGCCGGATCGGTCGGGCGTCGCGGAGGATGTCGAAGGCCGATTGGGTCATCGCGCAGCAGTGGGCAGGCCGGGGCGGCAGGTAACCGCCCGGCCTTGGGATGGCAGTCTGGTGGTTCTAGTCAGGATATTCGGCTCGGCCGAGTCGTTCGGCCAGAATTGTCGAAGCGGACCGCTCGGGGCTCAACGCATCTGCAGCGAGATGTCGTCCATCTCTTCGCGGAGCACTTCCCGGCCGTCGTCGTCGCGGCGGTTGTAGCCCACGCTGTAAAGCAGGGCGGTCTGCCCGGCGGGCTTGTATTTCAGCGGGCCCGAGCCCAGCGGGTCGGCCGGGACCTCGGCAAGCAGGCCGGGCGTCAGTTCCTCCAGCGAGTCGGGGTAACGCCCGTGTCGGGCCTTGTGGGCAGCCAGGGCGGCGGCAGCAATCGCCATGTTGCGCGCCAGGACCTGCGAATCTCTCGGGTAGTCGGCCAGGTACAGCGGGCTGCGGACGACCAGGTGAACGATGACCTCGACGGTGTCAGCCGGGGCCAGTCGACCGTCCTTGAGATACCGTCGACGATCGACGTCGCTGCGGAAGCTGTCCCAGGCCTTCCAGATCTCCTGCTGGACCTGGCGTCGCCGGGCGGGATCTTCGACATCCAGCACCCTCAGCCGCCGATCGTACCAGGAGTTGATCAGGCGCATCGCCGAGTTGTAATTCGTGCCCACGTCCTCCAGGCCCTGAATCTCGTACTGATCGCTGAGCAGCCCCATCCCGCGTGCCAGGCCATCGACAGCGCAGACCTGCATCGCGTCCAGGTCCCGCAACCGCAGGTGCCAATTGGCCGTATCCAACAACGGCTGCATCGGAGGCAGGGAGCGGATGTCATCCAGCAGGCCCCGGGCCTGGTCTTCGGGCCAGTTTCCCGCCGACAGGCAGACCATGGCGCCTTCCAGCATTCGCTGATAGTCGCGGTAGGCGGCGGTGGCCTCGTAGCTGACCATCGACCCGGAGGTCAGCCGACACAGGCGCAGCGCGGCGATGATGTCTTTGCGGGCAGCGGCAAACTGTTCTTGGCCCGCGCTGCGTGTGGCCCGGGCCATGACCGCCAGGGTCGACTCGGCCAGGAAGGCAGCCAGGGGCCTTTCCGCCGCGACCAGACGCTCCGGCCGGCTGCGGGCGTAGAGGGGCACGAACAGGTGGTCCTTGTCGGATGCCGCGACCAGGCGGTCGAGTTGCCTTTTGTAGGTATCGAGGTACTCGGAGAGTTTCGGCAGTTGCTGGGGACTCCAGGGCCCTGCCGAGGCCTTGAGCAGGTCCCTGCGCGCCACGATGTCCATCTCGTCGTTGTCCTGGCGGCCGAAAAAACCGTAGAGGGGCATGGCCCCGGGTGCAGGAGCCGAATCCAGCCCCATCCGCCGGGCCAGCAGTTCGCGGTCTGCGTCGGACAGGTCCCTGGGCGCATAGATCGCCAGCAGATCGACGGCGGCATTGTTTCGGGGCATCACACCGCGGCGGTATCGGGCGTTGATCGGCTGGATGTAATTGACCGTCCCGTCCGGGTAGAGCGGTTCGGTCAGCCAGGTGGTGTCCTCAGCCGGGCGGACCGGAACGGGTTTGGGCTCCTGGCCGTCGTTGGGATTTCCCCGCTTGTACTGGAACCACCAGAGCAGTCCACCGACCGCTGCGGCAATGATGACCGCGTCCCGGAGAATGCGTTTCTTCATATCGCTCATGGTCGTCTATTGTGCCTCCCCGCTGCGACCAATGCAAGATCGCTCAGGCGGCTGGTCTTCCCACCCGGCCCGGGAAGGCGTATAATTCCCGCTCGCCGTAACCTCGATAGGAGCTACACGCAGATGAACGTACTGTTAACCGGTGGAGCCGGGTATATCGGATCGCACGCGGTTCGGGCCCTGCAACGCGCGGGCCATACGCCGGTGGTCTACGACAACCTCGTCAAGGGCCACACCCAGGCTATTGACTGCTGCCAGTTTATTCACGGGGATGTGGCCGACCAGGAGACCCTGGCGGCCGTGCTGGGCGAATACGACATCGACACCGTCATTCACTTCGCCGCGTTCATTGAGGCGGGAGAATCCTGCGCCAAGCCGGGCAAGTACTTCCGGAACAACACCGTCAGTGGCCTGTCGTTGCTGGAGGCGATGCGCCAGACCGACGTGCGGCGACTGGTGTTCTCCTCGACCGCGGCGGTGTATGGCATACCCGAAGAAACGCCCATCGTCGAGACCGCCGGGTTCAACCCCATCAGCCCGTACGGATCGAGCAAGCTCTGCGTCGAGTACATGCTCCGCGGCTACGCCGAGGCCTACGACATGGGCTTTGTCGCCTTGCGATACTTCAACGTAGCCGGGGCCGAGCCGGGGGGCAAGATCGGCGAGGACCACGACCCCGAGACGCACCTGATCCCCCTGACGCTGCAGGTCGCCCTGGGCCAGCGTGAGAAGATCTACATCTTCGGCGACGATTACAACACCGACGACGGCACGTGCGTGCGCGATTACATCCACGTCTGCGACCTGGTCGATGCGCACATCCTGGCCGCCGAGGCGATCCAGCCGGGCCGGGTCGAGGCGTTCAACCTGGGCAACGGCGCGGGCTTCTCGGTCAAACAGGTCATCGAGACCTGCCGCAAGGTCACCGGCCATCCGATCCCGGGCGAGCTGGCCGCTCGCAGGCCCGGGGACCCGGACACGCTGATCGCCTCGTCGAAAAAGGCGATCGATCAACTGGGCTGGCAGCCGAAGTACCCGGATCTGGAGACGATAATCGCCCACGCGTGGGAGTGGCACAGGGAGAATCCTCGCGGCTATCTCGACTGACAGACCGGGCGGGGCAAGAAGTCCTTGGCCGGGCGGGGCGGCGGCGCGTACACTTCAGATGGCACAGTCAGAGTCACAGCCCGGCTGCGGCAATCGCGTCGGGACAAGTCTGAAAAGAGGGCCCGAGATGAGCATGCAGAGTCGCCTTGGCTCGACCTACACCCACGCGATGGGTCTGTCGTTTTCGCACCCGGCGGACTGGTCGGTCCAGTCCACGGCCGACGGGTTGATCCTGACGCCCGGAACCGGCGGACAGACGACCGGGGGCTTGACGGAATCGTACCTGGTGATGACCGAGGCCGCCCCGGGCCTTCGCAACCCCGCGGGCAGACGCGTCGTAGAGATAGTCGACGAACTGGTTGCCTCCCAGTCGGCCGGTCTGGACCGCAGCGAAGGGCCCGACGAAGTCCCCTGTCGCCGCGGACGCGGAGCGCGTCTGGTCTATTCCGGACAGACCCGGACGGGCCAGCGAGTCACCGCGTTGGCATACGTCTCGCTGCAGGAGGAGCTCTCGGCTTTGCTGGTGGGCATGGGCCCGGCCGAGGCGGTCGACGCACGTCGGGACGTGCTTGATGACGTTTTCGCCAGCTTCCAGCAGGTGCCCGCCCAGCAGGACCTGGACCTGGTCGGCACGTGGTATCGGGCCCATCGCGCCGGCGGCGGGTATGTCTCGGCGGCAGGATACTGCCTGGAACTGCGGGCCGACGGGACCTTCGAGCAGTTCGAGATGACAGGCCCGGCCGTGGGAGGCCCAGCCGGCGAGGAAGAGGAACCGTCGGGGCGGGCCCAGGGCTTCTGGCGCACGCGGGGCGATGAACTGGAGATGGTCCGCCCCGATGGTCGTCGCGAGCAGTTCACCTTCAGCATCCAGGGCGCAACGCGGATGCGGAAGCTCAAATTGCTGCACATCGACGGTTCGCAGCAGACCTGGACCAACCGCCTTTGTTGAGCTCAGTTCCGCGAGCGGACGAAGAGCTGGTGCGGCAGGACGCGGGCGATCTCGGCCAGGCTGGTCACGCCGTCGGCGACCTTTTCCATCGCGGCCTCGGCCAGGCTGTGGGTTCCGTTCTGCAGGGCGGTCCGCTCGATTTCGGCCACGTCCCCGCCGTGGCGTATCGTCGCGCCGAGGACGCGGTCGTTCTCGATGAGGCTGAAGCATCCCGTTCGTCCGTCGTAACCGATGTGGTGACAATGCGGACAGCCCGTCGGGCCGAAGACCGGGAACGTCAGGTCGCTGCGCGACAGGCCCAGGGTTCGCAGCAGCGTATCGTCGGGGACGATGATCTTCCGACAGTGCTGACAGAGTCGGCGCACCGTCCACGGGGCCAGGACCGCCAGCAGTGCTTTTGACAGCGACCAACTGTCCAGTCCCATCTCCAGCAGAGATCCGATCGCGTCGGGACCGGATTCGGCGTACATTCCTGCCAGGACGAGTCTGCCCTGCAGGGCCATGTTCACCGCTTCCTTGGCTGCAGGCGGGTCGGTCAATTCCTGGACCATGATCACGTCGGCGTCCTGGCGGGCCACGGCCCGGAGGGCATCGGCCAGTTCGATATCCAGCTCTGCGGTCATCGAAGACTGGCTTACGCCCGGCTGGTCGTACTCGGGGGTCTTTTCGATGGTGATGATATTGCGCCCGGGGCTGTTAAGCCGCTGGACCATCGCGTTGAGGGTGGTGTATCGACCCGAGCGGGGCAGGCCGGCGACGAGAATCAGCCCGCACGGCTCGGCCATCAGGCTCGTCAGCAGCGCCGCCTCCTGGCGGGCCAGGCCCAGGTTGTCGAACGAAACCACGGGCTTGTTGGTGTCGATCACCTGGATCGTCACGCGCGTGCCCTTTCGCGTCGGCCAGGTCGAGAGGACGCACTCGACGTCGCGTTGGTCGACAGCGAAGGTGAAGCTGCCGGACTGGGGCTTGTTCGGTGGGGCGTCGTCCAGGCCGGCCAACTGTCGGAGATTCTCGACCACCGCCGGACCCATCGCCTCGGGCAGGCCGCGGGCGAAGGTGTCGATCGTCTGCAGAACGCTGTCGATCCGCAGGCGGAGGGTCAGGCCCTCCCAGTCCGGCTCGAGGTGGATGTGCGATGCCCGCCGCTGGACGGCCTCGACCAGCAGGGCCTCGGCGACCTGCTCGGCCGGGTCTACCTGTCGCCCAGGCCCCTGGGCCGGTGCAGCCGGGGCCGGGTCGTCCTGAACGGAAGACTCGACCGCCTCCGGCTGGGGGGGTTCGATTTCGGCTGCCTCCGCCGCCTGCTGCGACGGTGCCGGGCCCTGGTCGACGGAATCGGCCGCAAGCTCCGCTTCGCTCCGGAAATCCAGCTCGTCTGCAGGCTGGGCCGGAGCGGGGATCTCAAAGAGGAAGTCTTCATCGTCCGACAGGTCGACCGGCGGGTTGATCCGCCGGGCGGCCTTGACGGCGGTGTCGATGTGCGACCGGGTCTGCGTCCGGCCCGCCGCGGCCGGGCTCTCCGGCTCGACGGGGACGTAGTCCTGGGACAGGGCGGTTTCCAGCAGGCCGGAGTTCTCCAGCCCGCGGGACTTGAGGAACAGGCCCAGCCCGCGCTGGCTGATCCGGATCGGCCCGTTGGGCAGGCGCATGTAAGGAAGGATGCCCTGCTGCATCCAGGCGCAGACTTCACCCGGGCTAGCTTGCATCAATTGAGCGATGTCGTAGGTGCTGAACAGTTTCTCTGTCATCCGTGACCGACCTCCCTCCCTCCGGGTGATCCAAACGACCGATCACCAATCGAATCGGTTGTCGCAACTTGCATCCATGCATCGGGCGACACTTCGATCGGCAGAACCCAAGCATTCTGCCACTTATTGATCGACGCGTCAACGGACAAAAAATAAGGCAAATCCTGTGGGATTTTCCAGATTCTCCCGACGTTCCCGCCGGGATTACCCCCGGCGCGGCCGGACCGGGCCGGCGAAACGGCAAATCATTAACTCTCGGAAAAGCACCTTTTTTGCTGCAAGAGCCTCGTCCCGCCTTCCGATACGCCCACTGTAAGGAGATCAGGCCATGAACACAGTCGAACAGATCCTCATGAGCAAGGGCCCCGACGTGATCGTCGCGGTCGGGACCAATACCGTCATCGAGGCGGCCAAAATGATGGCCCAGGCCAATGTCGGCTCGGTCATCATCAAAGAGGGCCAGGCCCCGGTGGGCATCTTCACCGAACGCGACCTGCTGCGAAAGGTCGTCGCGACGGGCAAAGATCCCAATACCACGCCGCTGAGCCAGGTTATGTCCAGCCCCGTGCGGACCGTCGAACTGGCCACGCCGATCGCCGAGGCCTCGCAGGTCCTCACGACCCACCACATCCGCCACCTGGCCGTCGTGGAAGAAAACGCCCTGGTGGGCATGATCAGCTTCCGCGACGTGCTCAAGGCCGAAGTGGAACTGGCAGAGGCACGCTCGCAGGGCCCGGTCTGCTGAGACCCGCCCCAGCCGCCTGAAACAACCGATTGCACTCCAGGCCCCCTGCGCCTTGCGCTGCGGGGCTTGTCTATTGCGCATGCAGGTCGATGATCGCCACGCCGTAAGGATCGAGCGTCAATGGACCTTGAACCGCCGAACCGCCCAACAGATCCCTGCCGGCGGGGAGATTATCGACCTGACGGGCCTGGCCATAGTGATTCAGCACAAACAGCAGACTCCTGCCGTCATCGGCCCGGCGACGGGTGATCTCGACGTATTCATCGGCCCCTGCCAGCGGGACTGCGCCGGCGTAGCTGTTGGCCAGGCCCACCAGCGCCGCAACGTTGTCGGAGCTGAAGAACGTGCCGACGTAGATCGCCGCGCCCTGCCCGAGGCGGTTGACCGTCACGGCCGGGGCGCCGGCAGCGGCGAACGGCCCGCCATCGGCCAGGGCATCCCACGTGCCGAGAACCTCTGCCGGGCCGGGCTTGAGGATCTCGTAGCCCGCCCCTGCCGGCAGCTGGGTCGACCTGCAGTGCAGCGTCGCTTCGCCCGGATCGAGACGGCCGAACTCCTCGACCGTCGCGCCGAACAACTCGGACAACAGGGCAGGCCCAGCTGTATCGAAGACGTGGTTCTCGCGGTCGCGCGTCGCCGAGCGGGCCGATGCCAACAGCACCCCGCCGGCGCGGACGAACGCCTCCAACCTCCCTGCCAGCTGGGCGTCCATCAGCGGCAGCGACGGGAAGATCAGCAGCTTCAGGCCCTCCAGCCGGTCGCGCACGTCGACCAGGCCGCACGGCAGGTGTCGCTGCCAGAGCTGCCCGTATGCCAACTGCCCCATCTGCCACGGATTGGGCAGGCCGAGTTTCATCGTGGCGTACGCCTCGGCCGCGTCGTGGTCGGTCAGCACGGCCGCCTGCACGTCCAGCGTCGTGCCCAGCAGCTTGGGCCCGATACGTTTGAGCTCGGCTCCCTCGCGGGCGAATTCCTCGTACCGGCGCCGCCGGACGTTGTCGTGCCCGATGATGCCGTTCCAGTACATCTCCGCGCCGTACCGGCAGGTCCGCCAGCGGAAGTGCAGCATGCCGTCGGCCCCGTGGGCGATCGACTGGTACGCCCAGAGACGCATCTGCCCCGGCTGGGGGGTCTTGTGAAGGTAGGGCTTCTGCCCGCCGGGCCCGCCCTGCTGCTCGGGGATGATGTAGCTGCCGGTGTACTGCCTGCAGTTCTCGTTGATCATCGCGCCCCACAACGCACCGGCCGGCTGGTCTCCGGCGAAACCCGGATAGACGTCCACGCCAAGAAAATCCAGCTCTTCGGTCAGCTGCCAGTAATCGATGTGCGTAAACAGCCCGTTGTGGAAGATCTTCCAGCCACCATGGGCCTTGCGAAGCTCCTCGACCTGCTGGGCCTGGAACTGGCCGACCATGTCCGAAAGGAACCGGGCGTAGTCCAACTCGGCGGACGGGTTCGGATAGGCCGGGCGGTTCTGGCTGGTCGGCAGCGGCACGCAGCCGAAGCTGTGGTACGTCTGGGCCCAGAACGCAGTCCCCCAGGCGCGGTTCAGTTCGTCCAGCGAGCCGTACTTCTGCTCCAGCCACTGCTGGAAGGCAGTCTTGCAGGCGGGGCAGTAGCAGCGGGAAAAATGGCAGTTCAGTTCGTTGTCCGTCTGCCACGCGATCACGTGCGGGTTGTCGGCATAGTGTTCAGCCATCGCCGCGGTGATCCGCCGACTCTGCTGGCGAAACTCGGGATTGGTCGTGCAGCAGTGCTGGCGCGAGCCGTGGTGCATCCGTCGGCCGTCCTCGTCGATGCGCATCCAGTCCGGATGTTCCGCCGTCAGCCACCGCGGCGGCGTGGCCGTAGGCGTGCAGAGGATCGTCGATATGCCCTTGCCGCCCAGTTCGGCGATGACATCATCGAACAGGGAAAAGTCCAGCTCGCCGGCGGCCGGCTCGATCCGGTCCCAGGCGAATTCAGCCATGCGGACGACGTTGACATCCGCCGCGGCCATCCAGGTTGCATCGTGCTTGCGGTCGTCAGCCGACCAGTGTTCGGGATAGTACGGCACGCCGAACCAGAATGTATCCAGCGTTGCGGGTCTCTGATGGCGGACAACGGCCATGGGTTTCTCCTCTGTATCTGCGGTTGTGCGTGTGCATCCTACCCGGTGCAGCCAGGCCTGACAACTGCCCTGCCTGTCGGGAATTTTCTTACCCGATCGGCCGTGACGTGTCATACTACCTGCCGGACATCTGCCAAGGAGAACCATGCCCCTTGCGATCCGGAAACTGTCGCTGTTGCTGGCTGTGGCGCTGGCGGCGCAGGCAGCAGCCCAGAAGCCGGGCGACCCGCCGGTCGTCACCGGGCGCGTGTTCATCGACGCCGACAGCAACGGGCGGTTCTCCAGCGGCGATACGCCTGTCGCCGCCGCAGCGGTCAGCGACGGGCTGCAGATCGTCCGGACCGACGCGCAGGGGCGCTACCGCATCCAGCCGAAGCGCGATCCGTTGCTGGCCGAGACGGCCGACCCGATCGTGCGCCTCTCGATTCCATCCGGCACCTGGCCGCGAAAGCACTGGTGGGCACTCGTCCGGGCAAACGGGCCGCAGGCCGTCGTCGACTTCCCCCTCCGCATCGCAAAACAGGCCCTGCCCCTGCGATTCATCCACGCCACCGACGCACACGTATCATCCGGTCGATGGGCCCATTTCGCCGCCTTCAAACGACAGCTGGCCCGGCAGGAGAAGCAGGCCGCCTTCTGCGTGCTGACCGGCGACCAGTGGCACGTGATCGACCGCTACGGGCCCGAGAAAGCCATCGCCACCGCCGCTCGATACCAGACCGTCGCCCGAAATTTCCCCATCCCGCTGTTCACCGTGCCGGGCAACCACGACCTGGCCGGGACCAACAGCGGCAAGGACTGGTCGACCCACGCGCATCTGAAGGACTTTGAGCTCTACCGCAAACACTGCGGACCGCTGCGGTGGTCGTTTACCTGGGGCGGCGTGCACGTGATCGGAATCGAGTCGATGAAACGCAACCCCTTCGTCAAAGGCGCCTACACGTTCGGGCTGTCCCAGACCAGCCGGGCCTGGCTGACCGCCGAGCTGGACCGCCTGCCGCCCGGGACGCGCGTACTGCTCTTCATGCACTACCCGGTCGAGGCGAAGCTGCTGACCGATCTGGCTGCCAGGTACAATATCGCCGCCGGATTCGCAGGCCACACGCACACGATCAGCCGACACAGCTTCAAGAACCTCACCGTCTACGTCGGCGGCGCGATCGGCCACGTCGTCAAACTCACCCGCACCTGGGGCGGCCGGAACCCCGTCGGATATCGACGCGTGGACGTGACGGACTCGGCCTTGCGGGCCCCCTACGTGCAGATCGGGTCCGACTGAAAGCCGGTTGAGCCGGCCTTGCCAACTGCCACGCGACGATCTATCATGTCCGCCGAATCGGACAGACACGCACCCACCTCGCCGGAAGGAGAGACTCCAAGCCATGGCCAGCAAAACGCAACCCGTCAACGTCGGCCTGATCGGACAGGGATTCATGGGCAAGGCCCACGCCAACGCCTGGTCACAGGTGCCCCACTTCTTCTCCACCCAGCCGGTGAACCTGCACACCGTCTGCGGCCGCAATGAGAAACACCTCAAGGAGTTCGCCTCGACCTGGGACTTTGCCAACCGCCAGACGGACTGGCAGGCGGTGATCGACGACCCGGAAGTCAACCTCATCGACGTCTCGACGCCCAACGACACACACGCGCCGATCAGCACCGCGGCGATTCAGGCAGGCAAGGCCGTCGCCTGCGAGAAACCCATCGCCGGCACGCTGGCCGAAGCCCGCCAGATGGCCCAGGCCGCCGGCAAGGCCAAAGTCCCCACATTCGTCTGGTATAACTACCGCCGCGTCCCGGCCGTTGCCCTGGCCCACAAGCTGGTCCAGGCCGGCAAGATCGGCCAGATCCGCCACGTCCGCGGCTATTACCTGCAGGACTGGGCGGATGAATCCGTGCCGCTGGCCTGGCGGTTCCGGAAGGACAAGGCCGGTTCGGGCGCCCACGGCGACCTCAACGCCCACATCATCGACATGACCCGCTTCGTCACCGGCGAGGAGATCACCGAGATCACCGGCGCGGTCGCCGAAACGTTCATCAAAGAGCGTCCGATCATGGAAGGCTCAGCGGCGGGCGGTATCGCGGCGGGCCTGAAGAAGGGCGCGAAAAAGGGCAAGGTCACCGTCGATGACTGCGTGCTGTTTCTGGCGCGATTTTCCGGCGGGGCCGTGGCGCACTTCGAGGCCGCCCGCCAGGCCACGGGCAACCAGAACAAGAACGGCTTCGAGATCAACGGCACGAAGGGGTCGCTGATCTTCAACTTCGAGCGGATGAACGAGCTGACGTACTACGACGCCACCGCCCCGCGCGCCACCCAGGGCTGGACGACGATCCTCTGCACCCACGCGCCGGACCACCCGTACGTCGAAGCCTGGTGGCCCGATGCCCACCTGATCGGCTACGAGCACGGCTTTACCAACATGGCCTACGACATCTGTCGCGTCCTGGCCGGCAAGAAGCCCGTCGTGCCCATCCCGGACTTCCAGGACGCCTACCAGACCCAACGCGTGCTGGAAGCTGTCCTGATCGCCGCGAAGGAAAAACATCCGATCCAGCTCAAGGATGTCAAATAGTCCGACGGCGACGTCGGCATCTGCTGCCGGTGTTCACGCCACAGGCGTAACACCGCGCGGACATGTTCGAAATCGGCATGGTTACGACTCTCTCGGCCGTTGGCCTCAAGGGTCGTGAACCACGGCACCATTCCCTGAAGACGTTCGGACCGATGAACCGGTCCGGGTGACACGCCCAGCGCAGGCTTGACCTGCCGGGCCGGGCGGGTATGGTATCGCTTTACCCTCATGGAGAGTTGAGACCATGGATATTCGCCCCTTTCCCGGCTGGCGGTACGCCCGACGCGACGTCAGCGACGTGCTGGCCCCGCCGTATGACATCCTCCACCAGCAGGACAAGGACGATCTGCTGGCCAGGTCGGAGAGAAACATCGTCGCCGTCGACCTGCCCCACGTGCCCCCCAAGCAGCTGGGCCCCGAGAGCGAATACGTCGCCGCAGCCGAGACGCTGGGGGCCTGGAAAACCGACGGCACGCTGGCCCAGGACCCCGAGGCGATCTACGTCTACCAGCAGACCTACCGCTGGGCAGGCCAGAGCTACACCCGACGCGGCATGATCGCCGGCGTCCGCGCCACCGCCCTGGGAGAAGATGTCATCCCCCACGAACACACCTTCGCAGGCCCCAAGGCCGACCGGCTGAAACTGACCGAACTGACCCGCACGCAACTTTCGTCGATCTTCGGCTTCTACGACGACCCGGACCGGGCCGTAGCGAATATCCTGGCCGGACAGGTCGACCGCCAGCCCGACGCCTCCGGCATGCTCCACGGCGTGAAGGAAGAACTCTGGGCGATTACCGACCGCGCCTCGATCGACGGGATCCGCCAGGCCCTGGCGGCCAAGCCCGTTTACATCGCCGACGGCCACCACCGCTACACCACGGCCATGAACTACCGCGACGCCCTGGCTGCAGCGGGCAGCATCGACCGGGAGCACCCAGCCAATTTCGTGATGTTCACCCTGGTGGCGCGGGAAGATCCGGGCCTGCTGGTCCTGCCGACCCACCGCCTGGTCCGCGGGCTGATCGAGCCGTTCAGCATGCAGTGGCTGGCTGAGCAAATGGGCCCGACGTTCACGATGCAGCCGATCGACCCGCCGGACGACCTGGCCGACATGGATGCGATCCTGGCGCCCCACGGACCCGGAACGATGGGCCTGATGAGCAAGGAGGGCTTCTGGACGCTCAAGCTGACCGACCCCGACGCGATGGCTGCGGCAGCTCCGGATCAACCCCAGCCTTGGCGCAAGCTCGACGTGGCCGTGCTGCACACCCTGATTCTCGAAAAGATCCTCGCCCCGGCCGAGGGGGCCGACTTCGAAGTCTCCTACACCCCGGACGGAAACCAGGCGGCCAAGGCACTGGCAGACGGCTGGGCGCAGGTGGCGTTCTGCCTGCAGGGCACGCCCCTGGCGGCCGTCGAGGCCGTCGCCGACGCCGGCGCCTCCATGCCCCACAAGAGCACCTACTTCTACCCAAAGCTCGCCACCGGCCTGGTCCTCAAACCCCTGATCTGACCGACCCTTCGGATGCAGGCGGGGGTTTCTGCGACCCCGTTGGGGTCGAATGGCCCCTGCGTCCATCCCCCCATTGGTACCACGGACGCTTGGGAATCTTGAGCCAGTCGAAGGACGGGCGCTCCCGTTCGGTGCCACGGCCGCTTGGTGCAACCGACGTGCGATCTGGTGTCAGTTATTCGGCCGAGTCCTGGACGATCTCTACGCGGCAGGTCTGCTCGATCGACTCGGTGAAGACTTTGCCCAACTCCGAGTCGCGGATGCGATTCCTGCCTGTCAGTTTCGATTCCAGTCTCACAGGCCACCCGTCGGAGATCCGGTGGAAACGAAGGCCTGCCTGCTCGTACTCAGCCGTCTCCAGCACGGGCGCGTCCGGGCCCCTCTGGATCTTCTCGCCGAGTTCGTAGGACATGGACTCATCCAGGCGAAGGTCCTCTTGGAGGTCGGCCTTGTACCGCATCTCCAGGTCGGACGCAGGCACACCGGGCAGACGATGGCGGGAAGTCAGGGTCCACTCGGCCCCCGAACCGACGGGTGCATCGGGCATGTTCGACGCCCAACCGCCCAGGATCAGCTGGCGGGCGACCAGCTCCCCGGTCTTGCTGTCTGCCGACATCGCCGTCAGCGCGCTCTGCATGTCCATGCCGATCTCGACCGGCAGGTCATCCAGCACGGCGTCGAGGCCTTCGATATCGAGGATCCGCCCCTGCTCGTCGAGCACATAGGTATAGCTTGCAGAAAGCAGGATCTCGCCAAGCTTCGACCAGGCCGGATACAGCTCCGGGACCTCCGTGGGCTTGTCGGTGTCGTAGACTTTCGTGTCCTCGCGGCCGGAGCGGAAGAAATCGGTCAAGGTGATCCGGACGCGCTGGAACCGCAGTACCGCCCGCGTCGGCGCGTCGGCCTGCTCTTGCACCTCAACCGTGTAGTCGCCCTCGACAAGGAATCGGCTGACGATCGGCGAGTTGGCATCGACGACCATCTCCGTCTGGCGGGACAGGCTGAAGCGCATAGGCCAGGTCCCCGCCCCAAGCGTGGGCCGCAACTGGACCTTCGGGTCGCTGCCGTCGCTGGTCAGGCGGATCGGGTCGGCCTTCGACCGGTCGGCAGCTTCGGGTGTGTCCTGCTCACAGCCGGCGAGCAACGCGCCGGCCGCGACAAGGATTAAGATTGTGATGGTTCGCCGGTTCATGGTGGGTCTCCGTTGGTCTCTCAGTGACAGAACGCCGGATGCACTGTATCGTCGCCGCAGCCGGACGGCAAGGGCAGGGACGCCTGTTGAAGCAGGCTGGCAAGTCGTGTACCTTCCCTGCTTGCACCGCGGGCCCCCGGTGACGGGCCGGCTGAACCAGAGGAACACAACATGGCTGACACCCCGCTTCGCTTCCGCCAGGTCCACCTGGATTTCCACACCTCCGAGCATATCCCCGGCATCGGAGCCAACTTCGACCCCGACCGCTTCGGCGATACGCTGGCCGAGGCCGCCGTCGACTCGATCACCTGCTTCGCCCGGTGTCACCACGGCTGGCTGTATTACCCGTCCAAGGCGTTCGGCCAGCGCATCCACCCCCACCTCCAGGAGCCGGACCTGCTGGGCAAACAGATCGCCGCCTGCCACGCCCGCGATATCCGCGTGCCCATCTACATCACTGTTCAGTGGGATGCCTTCACCGCCCGCGAGCATCCCGAGTGGATCTGCATCGACCCCCACGGGGCCTACCTTCCCGAGGGCGAGCACGGATACTCGGCATTTCAGCCGGGCTTCTACCGCTTCTTCTGCCTCAATACCCCCTACCGCGATTTTCTCAAGGCCCAGACCGCCGAGGTGATGGAACTGTACAACCCGATCGACGGGCTGTTCTTCGACATCGTCAAGCCCCAGCCCTGCGCCTGCGAATGGTGCCGCGCCGACATGCTCGAAAAGGGCATGGACCCCAGCGACTTCGACCAGCGCCTGGCCTTCGGGATGGATGTGATCAACGACTTCATGCACGACATGACAGCCTTCGTCCGCCAGCACAGTGAAGACTGCACGATTTTCTACAACTCCTCACACATCAACCCGCAGACCAAGGCGCGCTCCGACGCCTACAGCCACTTCGAGCTGGAGTCCCTGCCCTCCGGCGGCTGGGGGTACATGCACTTCCCCCTGGCGATGCGCTACGCCCGCAACCACGGCAAGGACTGCCTGGGGATGACGGGAAAGTTCCACACCTCCTGGGGCGACTTCCAGAGCTTCAAGAACCCCGCCGCCCTGGAGTTCGAGTGCTTCCAGATGCTCGCCCTGGCCGGCAAGTGCTCGATCGGCGACCAGCTGCACCCGTCGGGAAAGATCTGCCGGCAGACCTACGATCTGGTCGGCCAGGTCTACCGGAAGGTGCGCGACAAGGAACCCTGGTGCGCCGGGGCCCGCGGCGTATCGGACATCGCCCTGCTGAGCCCGGAGGAATTTGTCGAGTCGGCCCACAACGCCTTGCCCCCCGCCGCCCTGGGCGCCACCCGCATGCTCCAGGAGCTCGGCCACCAGTTCGACATCCTGGATTCGGACATGCCCTTCGACGACTTCCGCGTGCTGATCCTGCCCGACGAGATCCCCGTCTGCCCCGAGCTGGACCGGAAGATCGCAGCCTTCGTCTCCGGCGGCGGGGCGGTCATCGCCACCGGACGAAGCGGGCTGAAACCGGGCGGGGACGGTTTTGGCCTTTCGTGCATCCCGGCCCGGGCGACGGGGCCTGCCCGGTTCAGCCCGGACTTCATCCGCCCCGGCGAGCAGCTTGGCCAAGGTTTGCGGCCCACCGACTACGTGATGTACGACCGGGGCGTGGCCATCGAGGCCGAGGCCGACGCGGACGTGCTCGCCGAGACCGTCGCCTCCTACTTCGACCGGACGTGGGAGCACTTCTGCTCGCACCGCCACAGCCCGTCGACCGGCGAGGTCATCGGCCCGGCGGTGGTGCGCGACCGGAAGGTCATTTACTTCACCCACCCGCTGTTCACCACCTACGCCAACTGCGCGCCGGTCTGGTGCAAGCGCCTGCTGAGAAACGCCCTCGACCTGGTTCTGCCCGATCCGCTGCTGCAAATCGACGGACCCAGCAGCATCGTTTCGACCATCAACGCCCAGCCAGACCAGCGACGCCGCATCATCCACCTGCTGCACTACATCCCCGAGCGGCGCGGGCGGGATTTCGACACCATCGAAGAGGTCCTGCCCGTCTGCAACGTCCGACTGTCGCTGCGCTGCGATTCGGAGCCGAAATCGGTCCGACTCGTCCCGGCCGGCAGGGACCTGCCCGTCCGCTACGAGAACGGACGGGTCGAACTGGTCATCGAAAAACTGCTCGGCCACGCTATGATCGAGGTGGCCGACTGACGGACAAACCCCCGGTGCCATGGTTCACGAGCATCGAGGCCTGCAGGCCGAGAGGGTCGTAACCATGCCGATGCCGAACGGCCGTGCGCGCGGCGCTACGCCTTGCCTGGAACCTTTCCGAACGGCGTCGGGTTACTCCTCGGCGACTTCGAAGGTGGCGGTCAGGCAGCCGGCGGTCGGGTCGATCGGCTGGCCGCCGCCGACGGAGATCTCGAACGTGCCCGGCTGGATCATCGCCTTGCCGTCGTCGGCGAAGCAGCGCATCTGCTCGGGGCGGACCGTCATTTTGACCGTGCGGGTCTGGCCCGGGCGGATCTTGACGCGCTTAAATGCCGCCAGCTGACGCTGCGGGACAGGCACGGAGGCCTCGACGTCCTTGACATAGACCTGCACCACTTCCTGGCCGGCGACGTCTCCGGTGTTCGTCACGTCGACGGCCACACGCAGCTTCTGTCCCGGGGCGATGCGATCGGCGGGCATGCGGAGGTTGGAGTACTGGAAGCTGGTGTAGCTGAGCCCGTAGCCGAAGGGCCAGAGCAGGGGCTTTTCGAAAAAGCGGTACGTACGCCCGGCCATGTTGTAGTCCTTGAAGTCCGGCAGGTCGTCCATGGACTTGTAGAACGTCACCGGCAGGCGACCGGCGGGGTTGGTCTTGCCGAAGAGCACGTCTGCGATGGCCCGGCCGCCCTGCTCGCCCGGGTACCAGGCCTGGACGATTCCGGGGATGTTCTCTGCCGCCCAGTTCAGCGCCACGCAGCTGCCGGAGGAGAGGACAAGAATGACAGGCTTGCCCGCCTCGGCGATCTTCTTGAGCAGATCTTCCTGCACGCCGGGCAGGGAGATGTGCACCCGGTCGCCGCCGGCGTCGGAGTCGACCGCGTCTCCCTCTTCGCCTTCCAGCTTGGCAGTCAGGCCCATAAAGGCGATGGTCACATCGGCGGCCTTGGCTTCGTTGTAGCAGTTCTTGAAGTCGGTCTTGTCCGTGCCGGACAGCTGGCAGCCCTGGCGGTACATCACCTGCGTACCGGGCGAGACCGCGGCGATGACTCCGTCCAGCGGGGCGACGTATCGGGCGGCGAAGCCGAAGTAGTTGCTCTGGAGCACGTCGACGCCCGTGGCGTTGGGCCCGCAGACGAATACGCGTTTCAGGTTGGGTCGCAGGGGCAGGACGTTCTCGTCGTTTTTCAGCAGGACGATCGACTCGCGGGCCATCTTCAGCGCCAGCTTGCGGTGCTTGCGGCGGCCGACGAGTTTGGCGGGGATCTTCGAATACGGGACCTTCTCGTCCGGGTCGAACATACCCAGCTTCATCCGTGTCCGGAAGAGGCGTTTGAGGGAAACGTCGATGGTGGCTTCGTCGATCAGTCCGGCCTGGTGGGCGGCCAGCAGGTGGGGGTACGTGCAGCCGCAGTTCAGGTCGCAGCCGTTTTTGACGGCCAGGGCGGCCGACTCGGCCGGGCTCTTGGTGATCTTGTGATGCTCGTGGAAGTCGCGGATGGCCCAGCAGTCGCTCATCACGTGGCCGCCGAAGCCCCATTCTGCGCGGAGGATCTGGCCCAGCAGCGTCGGGCTCCCGCAGCAGACCTCCCCGTTGGTGCGGTTGTAGGCGCCCATGACGCTCTCGACCTTCGCCTCGCGGACGAGGGTCTCGAAGGCAGGCAGGTACGTCTCTCGCAGGTCGCGTGGGCTGACAACGGCATCGAAGTGGTGGCGGTCGTCTTCCGGGCCGGAGTGGACGGCGTAGTGCTTGGCGCAGGCGGCCGACTTGAGATACTTCGGGTCCTCGCCCTGGAGTCCCTCGACGAAGGCCACGCCCAGCCGGGCCGTCAGGTACGGACACTCGCCGTAGGTTTCGTGGCCGCGCCCCCAGCGCGGGTCGCGGAAGATGTTGATATTCGGTGACCAGTAGGTCAGGCCCAGGTACTGCTGGCGGTTATCCATGCGGACGGCCTCGTGGTACTTGGCGCGTCCTTCGTCGCTGATGGCGCGGGCGACGCGTTTGAGCAGGCGCGTGTTGAACGACGCGGCCATGGCGATCGCCTGGGGGAAGACGGTCGCCCGTCCGGCCCGGGCGATCCCGTGCAGCGCTTCGTTCCACCAGTTGTATTTCGGCACGGAGAGGCGCTCGATGGCGGCGGCTTCGTGCGACATCTGGCTGACCTTCTCTTCGATGGTCATGCGGCCTACGAGGTCATC
Organism: Phycisphaerae bacterium; assembly: GCA_046541415.1. Lineage (GTDB taxonomy): Bacteria > Planctomycetota > Phycisphaerae > SM23-33 > SM23-33 > CAZOVB01. Next base: position 80,350 of record JBKHDI010000003.1, read on the forward strand.
GACCCGCTCGTCGATCGGCAGGTCGGGGTTCATGTACTTCGGGGCATCGTTGGTGCTCATGGCGGTTTTCCTGGGTATCTCTGGCGTGGAGGTTATTGTTGTTCTGGCAGGTCGCGCTGTTCGCGGAGATCTTCGATCTTCCGCAGGGGGCGCTCGAGCATGTTGGTTCGGGTGGTGCGGAGTTTCTCGAATTCGTCCGAGGCCTGTCGGATGCGGTCGCCGAGTTTGTCGACCGCGCCGCAGTATTTTTCCCACTGCGAACCGAATTCGTTCAGCAGGTCGAGGACTTCATCGGCGGTTTTCATGAGGTTCACGTGTTCGGCTGCCTGGCGGACGACGGCGAGCATGGCGTAGAGCGTAATCGGGCTGGTCAGCACGATGCGTTTGGACATCGCCTCGTCGATCAGGTCCGGTTGACAGGCCAGGACCAGGCTGAAGATCTGCTCGGAGGGGATGAACAGCAGGCAGTAGTTGACCGTCGGGATCTTCGGGTCGATGTAGCCCCGTCCGGCCACGGCGCGGATGTGGTTTCGCACGGCCTGGCAGAGTTGCTTCAGTTCCGCGTCGCGCTGCTCGTCGGTCTCGGCGTCGAGGTAGCTCTTGTAGCGTTCGAGCGGGAACTTGACGTCCATGTTGAGCTTCAGTTCGTTGGGCAGGAAGAACGTGAAGTCGGGGCGCGAGTTATCGGTCGTGCCGTCGGAGTGCTGTTTCATGTAGTTGACCCCGTCGGCCAGGCCGGCGAGGTTCAGCACGTCCTCGGCCATCCGCTCACCCCAGGCCCCGCGACGCTGCGTCGAGGCGAGCATCCGGTGCAACTCATTGGCCGAGGTGGTCAGCGAGGAAACCGAGCTGGTCAGGCGGCCGAACTCCTGCTTGCGCTCCGACTCGACCTGCTGGAGCTGTTTGCGGACCTGTTCGAGGCGTTCGTTGACGGCATGCACGGATTTTTCGATCAGCTCGCGCCGGGCGTCGAGTGCGGTTCCGGCCTGTTCGGTCAGGCGGCGCGAGTTGGCATCGAGGGCCTGGCTTGCCAGGGCGCTGAAGCTCTCGCGCAGCTGGTTCTGGGCATCGGCCAGCTGTCTTGCGGCCTGGCGACCTTTCATGAAGCCCACCATCAGCGCGATCGCGGCGCCGAGTACCGACCCGACGATGAATCCGATGACAAATTCCATACCCTCGCCCTGCCTGTTTGGGTCTATCGCTTGACCTGCACGAGGTGGTAGTTCTTCTTGCCCGTCCGCAGGACAATGAACGACTCCCCGGCCAGATGCTCGCCGGTAAGTTCGGGCTTCTCGTCGGTGACCCGGACGTTGTTGATGTAGAGCCCGCCGGACTTGAGCAGGCGGTTGGCCTGGCCCTTGGAGGGCAGGATCTCGTTTTCGGCCAGGAAGGCGATCAGGTCCACCCCGCCCTGCAGATCCGCCCAGGACAGCTCGCTGGAGGGCACGTCGGCGAAGACGGCCGCCAGGGTCTTGTCGGTCAGGTCCTTGATCTCGCTGCCGTAGACCACCTCGGCCGCCCGGGCCATCTCTTCGGCGCTCTCCCGGCCGTGGACCAGCGCGGTTACTTCGAAGGCCAGTCGCTTCTGGGCCGCACGCTTGTGCGGTTCGTTCTCGACCGCCCGGGCCAGTTCGGCGATTTCTTCCTGGTCGATAAAGGTGTAGATGTTCAGGAAGCGGATCACGTCGCGGTCGTCCTGGCGGATGAGGTACTGGTAGAAGTCCCACGGGCTGGTGCGGTCGGGGTCGAGCCAGATGGCGTTGCCCGCACTCTTGCCGAACTTCTCGCCCGCCGCGGTGGTCATCAGCGGGTTGGTAATCGCGTAGACGGTCTGGCCGTGCTTCTTGCGGACCAGGTCGCAGCCGGCGGTGATGTTGCCCCACTGGTCCGACCCGCCGACCTGGAAGGTGCAGCCCTCCGCCTCGAACAGGTGCAGGAAGTCGTAGCCCTGGAGGGTCATGTAGGTGAATTCGGTGAAGCTCATGCCCGTCTCGCCGGCCAGACGCTGTTTGACCGACTCCTTGGCGAGCATGTAGTTGATGGTGAAGTATTTGCCCACGTCGCGTGCCCACTCGATGAAGCTGAACCGCCCGATCCAGTCGTGGTTGTTCAGCAGCCGGGCCGGGTTCTCGCCGTCGAAGTCCAGGAACCGCGACAGCTGCGCGCCGATGCCTCTGACATTCTGCTCGACCTGTTCTGCCGTCAGCAGGCTGCGCTCTTCAGACCGGAAGGACGGGTCGCCGATCATGCCCGTCGCCCCGCCGACCATGGGCAGGACCTTGTGGCCTGCCTGCTGGAAGTGGGCCAGGACCATGATCGGCACGAGGTGGCCCAGGTGGAGGCTGTCGGCGGTCGGGTCGAAACCGGCGTAGACCGTCACCGGTCCGGCAGAGAGGATCTGGCCGATCTTCTCGTCGGTCACCTGGTGGACGAGGCCGCGCTGTTCGAGGGTATCCAGTAGGCTGGGCATGGGTTCACTCCGCATGGGTCTTGCAGGGTCCGGGCGGTCCCGGACGGTTGGACGTGGCAGTATACAGCCGGGCGGGGCGATCCGCCAGTTCCGCCTTTGGCCGATGGGCAATGCAGAAGGCCCGGCCGGGGCGTTGAAGTCCCGGCCGGGCCTGTCTGACTATCGGCTGCAAGCAGCGAAGATTACTTCTTCGACTTCTTGGCCTTCTTGGTCTTCTTGGCGGCCTTCTTTTTGGTCGCCTTCTTGGCGCTGGCCTTCTTCGTGCCGTTCTTGATGGCGGCCTGTGCGGCGGCCAGTCGTGCGATGGGCACGCGGTAGGGCGAGCAGGAGACGTAGTCCAGGCCGACGCGGTGACAGAATTCGATGCTCGACGGGTCGCCACCGTGTTCGCCGCAGATGCCCAGCTTGATGTCCGGGCGGGCCTTGCGACCCTTTTCCACGGCGATCGAGACGAGCTGACCGACGCCTTCCTGGTCCAGGGAGGTGAACGGGTCGGCTTCGTAGATGCCCATGTCCACGTACTGGCTGAGGAATCGGCCGGCGTCGTCACGGCTGAAGCCGCAACCCATCTGCGTCAGGTCGTTGGTGCCGAAGGAGAAGAACTCGGCTTCTTCCGCAATTTCGTCGGCGGTCAGGGCGCCGCGGGGCACCTCGATCATCGTGCCGATCTTGAGGTAGGGCAGCTTCTTGCCCTTCTTCTTGGCGATTTCGGCGTAGACGTCTTCGACGATCTTCTTCTGGTTCGACAGCTCTTTGACGTTGCCGACCAGCGGGATCATGATTTCGGGCTTGGCGCCCTTGACCTCGTAGGCCGCCTCGATGACCGCACGGGCCTGGGTGGCGGTGATTTCCGGATAGTAGACGCCCAGGCGGCAGCCGCGGTGGCCGAGCATGGGGTTGAACTCGTGGAGGCTTTCGACCTTGTCCTTGATCTGCTTGGCCGAGACGCCCATGGCCTTGGCCATGCCTTTCTGCCCGGCGGTATCGTGGGGTACGAACTCGTGCAGCGGCGGGTCGAGGAAGCGGATGGTCGCCGGGCGACCCTTCAACGCCTTGAAGATGCCCTTGAAGTCAGCCTTCTGGAGGGGCAGCAGTTCTTTGAGAGCGGCGCGACGACCTTCTTCGTCCTCGGCCAGGATCATCTTGCGCATCGAGACGATGCGGTCGCCTTCGAAGAACATGTGCTCGGTCCGGGTCAGGCCGATGCCCTCTGCCCCGAACTTGACGCCCACGGCGGTGTCGTTGGGGGTGTCGGCATTGGTGCGGACGCCGAGGGTCCGGTACTTGTCGGCGAGCTTCATGATCTGGCCGAACGGACCGGTGAGCTTCGGATCGACGGTATCGACCTTGCCTTCGTAGACCGTTCCCTTCGAGCCGTTGAGGCTGATCCAGTCGCCCTGCTTGATCTTCGTGCCATTGGCCACGAAGGTCTTGGACTTGTAATCGATGACGACCTGGTCGCAGCCGGCGACGCAGCAGGTGCCCATGCCTCTGGCGACGACGGCTGCGTGGCTGGTCATCCCGCCACGGCTGGTCAGGATGCCCTTGGCCACGTGCATGCCGCCGATGTCCTCGGGGCTGGTTTCGATACGGACGAGGATGACTTCCTTGCCTTCTTCGGCCCAGGCTTCGGCCTCATCGGCGGTGAAGACGACCTGGCCGGTCGCGGCGCCGGGGCTGGCGGGCAGGCCCTTGGCGAGGGTCTTGGCCTTTTCCTCGGCGGCAGAATCGAACGTCGGGTGCAGCAGCTGGTCCAGCTGGCCCGGCTCGACGCGGCAGACGGCCTCTTCCTCGGTGATCAGACCTTCCTTGAACATGTCCACGGCGACCTTGACGGCCGCGGCGGCAGTCCGCTTGCCCGTGCGGGTCTGGAGCATGAACAGTTCGCCCTGCTCCATGGTGAACTCGATGTCCTGCATGTCGCGGTAGTGCTCTTCGAGCTTCTGGCGGATCTTGACCAGTTCGTTGTACACGCCGCGGTTGACTTTGGCCAGATGGCTGATCGGCTGAGGAGTACGAATGCCCGCGACCACGTCTTCGCCCTGGGCGTTCATCAAATACTCGCCGTAGAACTTGTTCTTGCCCGTCGACGGATCGCGGGTGAAGGCAACGCCGGTACCCGACTCGTCGCCCATGTTGCCGAAGACCATCGTCTGTACATTGACGGCCGTGCCGATCAGGCCGCGGATGTCGTTGATCTGGCGGTAGCGGATGGCGCGGGGATTGTTCCACGAGCCGAAGACCGCGTCGATCGAGGCCTGCAACTGCTTGCGGGCATCCTGGGGGAAGGTCTTCTTGTTCTTCTTGTAGACACTCTTGTAGGCTTCGACGACGTCTTTGAGACCTTCGATGTCCAGATCGGTGTCCAGATCGGCCTTGTGCTTCTTCTTGACGTCTTCCAGGGCTTCCTCGAAATAGTGGTGTTCCATACCCAGCACGACGTCACCGAACATCTGCATGAAGCGGCGATAGGCGTCCCAGACGAACCGCTCGTTGCCGGTCAGTTCGATCATCGACTGGAGAGTCTCGTCGTTCAGACCCAGGTTCAAAACCGTGTCCATCATGCCGGGCATGGAGACGGCCGCACCGGAACGGACCGAGACCAGCAGCGGGTTCTTACCCTTGCCGAAGGTCTTGCCGGTGAACTTCTCGAGCTTCTTGATGTTCTCGTCGATCTCCTTGTCGAGCCCCGCGGGATACTTCTTGCCCAGTTCGTAGAACTCGGCGCAGGTCTCGGTGGTGATCGTAAAGCCCGGGGGCACGGGCAGACCCAGCGAGCTCATCTCGGCCAGGTTCGCGCCCTTGCCGCCGAGCAGCTGTTTCATCGATGCCTTTCCTTCGGACTTGCCGCCGCCGAAGAAATAAACGTGCTTCTTCTTCTTAGCCATGAATCGCTTCTCCGTCATTTGGTGGTTGCGTCGGATTCCGCACCGGTGAGTATCTCGCAGGTCGCGAAAGGTTCTTTCGCATGGTAGGCGGGAATGCTGACAACGAGACTGACAGGCCCAGCCAGTCCATCTGGCGGGACAGTCGTTGCGAAGTGTAGGCGGAAACGACAATACTGTCAATGCTTTTGGCTCGAATGCATGCAAAATCGCTTACACGCTTCCCGCCGGCCTCTACGTTTCGGGTTCGTTCGGCTCGTTCGGCACGGCCTTGGCCTGGACAGACTCCACCCGGCGCGCCTCGACCCGCCCGGTCGCGGGCTTGTCCTCGACCAGCCGGGCCGTCACCGTCGGCGGGGCCGCCAGGGCCTCACCGAACGGGACGCGGGTTTCCAGCACGTCGGCCAACTGGTCGCACCGCTGGTCCAGCGCGTCGCACAAGGGCGAGGCGACGAACTGCTTGGTCGACTCCTGGCTGGATCGCAGCAGAGGCAGGATAAAGTCCGCACCGACGACCATCATCAGCAGGACCGAGCCGATGGTGGAAATCGCGAAGGCGATCACGTCGCCGGCAGAGAGCGTCATGAAACCCCAGATCAGCAGCAGCAGGAAGCCCAGTGCTGCAATCGCAAAGGCGATCCGCCTCGGCCAGACCACTGCCGCGGCGACGTCCTCGGGCCTGCAGGGGCGCACCAGCGCCCGGGCGCGGACCACGAAGACCAGCGGCGAGAGCATCAGGCAGATCATCCCGAGTATCAGCAGGGCGCTGCCCTGGAGCTGGTTGATCACCGCCAGGAGGATCAGCAAAAGCATGCTGAACAGCGGCGCCAGCAGCACGGCCGTCCAGCCGGGGCCTCGGGCCTCGGGCAGCAACGTCTTGAGCGTCATCGATGATCGGATGATGCCCGGCATCAGCGCCAGCCACCGCGGGCCCACCTTGGCCAGGACGAACCCCGCAATGCCCAGGCGAAAGATCATGTTGCTCACTTCGGCCATCGCGGTGGTAATCGGGTCCTGGGCGCGGGACTGGATTTCCACCATCGAGGCAATCGGGATCACGTAGAGCACCAGCGGGGCCAGGAACATGACCAGCCAGCCGATCCGCGCCAGCAGGCGCGACAGGCGCACGCGAGGCCAGAGCGGGGCGGCGACGCAGACCGTCAGCGCCCCGATCAGCACGAACACGGCCGAGGTGATCTGGAAGCCGTCGATGACGCCAGGGTCGCCTTCGACCCGGAAGGCCTGTTTGAGCTGAGGATTTTCCAGCAGTTCGCTGCCGGCGATCAGGTCGATCGTCGCCAGCGACCAGATGGCCCCGAACAGCACGCAGGCGGCGGCGAGATACAGCAGGCTCGATCGCCAGGCCGCGTACGTCTGGGCCAGCGGGTTGACGATGCCCTGCTTCTCCAGCCGCCCGCGTTCCCAGTCGGTAGGGCGCTCCAGGCGGAAATCGCTGGTGGCCACGCGGCGGAAAAAGGCCACGACCTGCCGGCCCGGATCGAGTCTGCCTGTCTGATCGGTCATCTCGGTTCTCCCTGCAATGTGAATACAGCCCTGTCTGGACATGATAGGAGGCATGGCCGGCCCTTCGGCGGGCTTGACCATGCCTCCCGGCAGTATCTTCACACTAAATATAGGCGCCGTCGGTCAGCTCTTGGAACCCTTGATGAATCCCAACAGGCTGAAAACCCCCTCCAGGCCGGCCCCGACCATCACGCCGATGGCACCGAACATCGCCACGAACGTCCCGAAGCTCACGCCGGCATAGAGATCGATGAACTTTTCGCCTTCGTTATCGCCGGGTGTGCCGAACCAGACTGTCAGTGTCAGGATCAGAACTACAAAGGCCAGCAAAGCCGCTGGGAGTAAAAGGGCAAAACCGACCCGCCTGGCCGATGGTATCAGAATGGTCAGCCCGACGAGAACCAGGATCTCCAGCGCGAAAATGAACGTCACAATGCCGCGCGTCAGATCCCAGCCAAACGCCGACCAGGAGTAGTCAACGCTTTCATTGGCGTTGACCTTCCCCTGGGCCTTGCCCATCTCCTGGGCCTCTTCCAGACCGGCTACAGAGAAAACCCAGTTGGCATCGGCCTTGTCGTCATCACTGGCATCTCCATCGAACACTTTCTGGTACTCGCTTCTGGCGTTCGAGACATCCCCCGCGTCGACTTTGTCGAATTCAAGCCCCATGCCCCACCAGGGCAGGAAGAAGCTCAGGAATAGCAGGATTCCACCGGCGGCGGCGACGATTTTCATCAGGCTGAATCCGCCGAGCTGCATGGTGGTCGCCTTGCCGTAGAACTCGTTGGCCTTGGCCTTGGCGCCCGCGGACTTGTCCCGGGCCGGGGCGTTGTCCCCTGCCGGGGCCGCCGGCGGGGCCACGCCCTCAGCCGGCTTGGTCTGGACAGGGCCGGCGACGACAAACGTTTCCTGGCAGGACGGGCAGGTGGTTTCCTTGCCGGCTGCGTCGTCCGGTACGTCCAGTTGCGATTGGCACTTCGGACAGTTGATCTGCATGACGGGATCCTTTCATTGTTCCTGTCTGGTCCAGGCCGGTACCCCGCCGGCCGAAGCGTCTTGGTGTCTATCTTCTGCCTGCAAGCAGGCTCACTGCCACGTCAATGCCGGCCAGAATCGCCAGCAGCCCCCCGCCGGCCAGGGTCAGCCACGCCCCTTCCCGCAGGGTCTGGCTGGCGTGGAGGTACTTGCCGTCGAAATCCGCCGTGTCGGCCGCAAGTACGAACGTCAGCGCCAGCACGCCGATGGCTATGCCCATCGCCGCAGCCGGGGCAGAGATGGCCCATCCAAACCGGCGGACCGCCGGGACGAACATCGCCACGGCCAGCAACACCGCAGCCAGGGCAGCCAGGATCAGCGAGATGATCCCGCGGACGAACGACCAGCCATGGAAGGTCTCGCCGACCTCCACCTCACCCGATGGATCGGTACTCTCGATCTGGGACATCAACTCCTTCTCCAGATCCTTCTGGAGTTCCTTTTCGTCAACCAGTCCGTCGCTGAAATCGCTGTCGATTTCCTTCCCGGCCTTTTCCATGTCGGCCTTGATTTCCAGGCCGATCCGCTGGTCGGCCTGCTGGAAGGTCTGAACGTCCGCCTGGAACTTCTGGGCTTCCTGCCAGTCGGCCTGCTGGCCCTGCCGCTGAAGCTCCTCGTTCTTGCGCTTGAGTCTTCCCGCCTCGGCCAGGTGAGATTCCATCCCCTCCAGCGAGAACGTGAAACTCCACCAGGGCAGGAAGAACGCTGCGATTACCAGCACGGCCGCCCCGAACGCCTGGTACCGCCAGATGCCGTACTGCCTGATCTTCTCGGCCGCAGAAGCTTGGCGCGGGGTCGATTGCGGGATAGCCACGGGGCTCGGATCGGCCGGAGGAGCAGGAGGCGCGGGTTTCGGATCGGCCTGGACCGGAGAGGCCTGAACAGACGGAACCGCCTGGACAGCCTCGACGGTTTCCGGAGCCTGGATCATGAATGTATGACTGCAGGACGGGCAGGTGGTCTGTTTGCCGGCTGCGTCGTCGGGCACTTCCATCTTCGATGCACACTGCGGGCAGGGAACTATCATGGGTTTTCTCCTTCCCTGTGATTCCACTTCAGGTCCCGATGACCTGTACAACCAGTGTAGGCCTGCAGCCGAGCGGGCGCAGAGGTCTTCGAAACACCGGGACTTATATCGACAGCAGGAGTGGGGCTTGTGCAGCGGAATTTCCAGCCCCTGCCAGGAAATGCGCGTCAGTCGACCAGTCTGCGCCGCACGCGTCGGCCCAGCAGGCAGGTGATCTCGTAGGGGATGGTCCCGGCCAGGCGGGCCAGGTTGGCCACGCTGTTGGGCCCGGCCGGGTCGTTGGAGATGATCTCGACGCTGTCGCCGATGCGGGCCTCGGGGATCTCGGTCAGATCGATAACGGTCTGGTCCATGCTGATCCGCCCACGCACCGGGGCCATCTTGCCGCAGACCTGCATCGCCGCGCGGTTGGACAAACAGCGGATGTAGCCGTCGCCGTAGCCGATGGGCACCAGCCCGACGCGGCTGTCACGCTGGAATTCGTAGGTCTGACCATACCCGCACCGCTGGCCGGCCGGGACGTCCTTGATCTGCATCAGCCGGGCCGTCAGACGCAACGCCGGCACGAGCCCCAGGCGGTGGTGCATCTGGTCGGAGGGACTGTAGCCGTAAATCGCGATCCCGGGGCGGACCATATCCAGGTGGGCCTCGGGCAGGTCGATCGTCGCAGCCGAGTTGGCCGCGTGCAGCGTAAGCCCCGCCCGGTCGACACCGCAGGCCGCCACCGTATCCCCAAACCGCTGAAGCTGCCGGCGGGCAAAGCCTTTGTCCGCCTCGTCGGCAGTGGCCAGGTGGGTGTACAGGCCGGTGAGCTTGATCCGCTTCTGCCGGGCGATCTCGTCGAGGATCGGCCCGACCTTCTCGAAGCGGACGCCCGAGCGCGTCATGCCCGTATCGATCATCAGGTGCACCTCGGCGGTCCTGCCGACAATCTCTGCCGCCCGGGCGATCGGGCCCGGTTCCCAGTCGGCCGCGACCGTCAACGTCACCCGCCGGGCGATCAGCTCGCTTAAAACCCCCACCAGCTCGTGGGCGTCGGCGAACGCACAGGCCGAGAAGAACATCAGCATCGGCCCCTCGTATCCGAGTTTACGGAGCGTCAGGGCCTCTTCGGGCGTGGCCACGGCCAGGCAGTCCGACCCGGCGGCGATCAGCGGCAGCAGCTGCTGCTGACCGTGCCCGTAGCAGTTGGCCTTGACCACCGCACACAGGCCCGTCCCTGCCGGCAGCTGACGGCGCAGCAACCCGAGGTTGGTCTGCACGGCCGAGGCGGAGACCTCCGCGGTCAGGTACCCTTCGGCGCCGAGTCGGGCGGGGCTTTCGATCCGCAGGGTCTGACGGGTCGCAGTCGGTTCGGGGGCTTGTTTGCTGGGGTTCGCTTCCATGTTCCTTCTTCGCCGGCCGATGGGGCCGAGACGCGTCCATTATAGGGCATATCGTCAGATCCGGGCCCGCCAAACCAGCCTTTTGCTTTGCCAAACGCCCCCGGATCGTTAAAATACCCGGTTCTTGCTGTTTTCACGCCAACCACACGAAGTCCCAAGAGAAGGTATAGATCACATGAGTTGGAATGTGGCCATCATGGGCGCCACCGGCGCCGTCGGCGCGGAATTCCTTCGCCTGCTGGAGGAAAGAAACTTTCCGCTGAAGAACCTCAAGCTGCTGGCCTCGTCCCGCTCAGCCGGCAAGCAGCTGGAGTTCAAGGGCGAAAAGCTCACCGTCGAGGAGTTGACCGACAGCAGCTTCCAGGGCGTCGAGCTGGTGCTTTCCTCGGCCGGGGGGAGCATCTCCAAGAAGTTCGCCCCCGCCGCCGTCAAGGCCGGTGCCGTCGTCGTCGATAACACCTCCGCCTTCCGGATGGACCCCGAAGTGCCCCTGGTCATCCCCGAGGTCAACCCGGAAGACATCCACAAGCACAACGGCATCATCGCCAACCCCAACTGCTCGACGATCATCATGAACGTGCCCGTCTGGCCCCTGCACAAGGTCAACCCCCTCCGCCGCGTCGTGGTCAGCACGTACCAGGCCGCCAGCGGCGCCGGCGCCGCAGCCATGGCCGAACTGGAGGCCGGGGCCCGCGCCTTCCTCGATAAGCAGCCCTTTACGCCCAAGGCCCTGCCCCACCCGGCCGCGTTCAACGTCTTCTGCCACGACTCCGACGTCGGGCCCGACGGCTATAACGTAGAGGAAACCAAGATGGTCCTCGAAACCCGCAAGATCTTCCACGCACCGCAGATCCGCGTAACCGCCACCTGCGTCCGCGTGCCCGTCCTGCGGGCCCACTCCGAGTCGATCAACCTCGAATTCACCGAGCCGATGCCCGAGGCGAAGGTCCGCGAAATCCTCGCCGCCGCCCCGGGAATCAAGATCGTCGACGACCGCGAAAAGTCCTACTTCCCCATGCCCCTCGACGCCTCCGACACCGACCCCATCCTCGTCGGCCGCATCCGCCAAGACCTCTCCCAGGACGACCAGAAGGGCATCGACATGTGGGTCTCCGGCGACCAGATCCGCAAAGGCGCCGCCCTCAACGCCGTCCAGATCGCCGAAATGCTCTGAAAACGCCCCCGACACCAACCCCCAAAGCGTCGCGGCAAACCCCACCCCGCGACGCTTTTGCTTTGCGCTGCACCGCAGCGCCGCTTGCGGCGACGCGGGACAGACTCAATCTTTCACGAAGGAATTGCCGTCCATACCTCCGGGACCTCCGCAGGGACCAGAAATCGATCACCCGCCCCATCCGAAATTCTCTGCGCATCGCCTGCCCGCCCGGATATACCCTCATTGTAGCAGACAACACCTAAACGAGGACCCCGCCATGCAAACCCGCTCGATCGCCCTGACCGCCGTTGCCGTCTGCCTCGCCGCGGCCTCCGCCGGTGGGCAGCAAAGCTTCACCACCACCCACGAAGGCCTGGAGCTGACCCTGCTGCCCCTGCGCAACGTCTATGCCCCGGGCGAGCCGCTGCAACTGCAGGTGATCTACAAAAACGTGTCGAAACAGCCCGTCGCCATCGCCAACCCCGACTACGGATGGGATATCCAGGTCGGGGACTGGAAAGCCCAGCCGACCGTCGACGCAGCCCAGGCCGAGCGGGTCATCGTCCTCCAGCCCGGCCAGAGCCACACCGCCGAGATGATGGACCTCGGGTACGTCTGGATCAAGGGCGGGCCGGTCAACAAGACGCTGCCCGAAGGGTACGCCCACCCGACGAAGGTCACCGTCAAGCTCCACCAGCCGGGTAACCTGCCCAAGGGCATCGAAAAGGATCAGGTCTGGACGGGACCTGTCAAGCTGGGGCCGGTGGGCATCGGCGTGTTCGACGAAGCGAAGCTGTCTGCCGGGCCGCTTGTCGGCCAAATCATCGCCCGCCAGCAGACCTACCTGCTGAGCGAGGAATTGGCGGACAAGGACGCGGCCGAGACGATCAAGAAGCAGGCCCAGGATGGGCGGACCGAGCTGTCGGTCCCGAAGACCGACCTGGTCTTCCGCATGTACAACGTCTCGGACAAGGCCCACAGCATCAACATCGGCGGCGACGCCTCGCAGATGAAGCTCCGCCTGGTCGGCCCCGGGGCGGTCAACGTGGAATTCATGGTCATGATGACCATGGAATTCCGCATGGGCAAGGACGTGACGATCAAGCCGGGCGAGTACCACGACATCCCGATCGAGTCGCTGCATCACGGCAAGCGCGGCATTTCGGCGGGAAGCTTCTGGACCCAACCGGGCAGCTACGCCCTGGAAGCGACCTACAGCACCCCGGTCGACGGAAACGCACGCAAGAACATCTCCGCCGCCCCGGTCCTGCTGCACGTCCAGAAGCCCGAGACCGAGCTGCCCGCCCTGCAGGCCTGCCTGGAAGTCAGGCAGCTGGAGTACGAGCTGACCAAGGAGCTGGCCGGCAGGGGCGTCGTCGGCCTGAAGCCCGACCAGCGCGGCGGCGTCCGGAACCTGCCGGCCGTGCCGTCGGTCGAGATGGTCCTGCACATCAAGAACACCTCCGATCAGGCGATCACGCTGAACAAGGGCGGCGATCAGTCGCGGCTGGAACTGCAGTTGGTCGGGCCCGGCGCGGTAACCCTGGACAATCTGCCGGTGATGATGACGCGTGAATTCCGCATGGGTCAGGACGTCAAGCTCCAGCCGGGCGAGTCGATGGACCTGCCCGTCGAGGGCCTCTCCTTCGGCATGCGGAACCTCACCGGCCGATGCTACTGGACCCAGGCCGGGGTGCACTACCTCGTCGCCAGCTACACCACGCCGGTCAACGGCGGCAGCACCTGGACCATCACCGCCCCGGCCGCGGCGATCCGCGTGGTCGAACCGGAGTAAGACCCACAGGCCCAGCCAACTTTTGCCTGTCAAGCGCAATGCCCCCAGGCCTGGCGCTCGACGCCCCGGATGTGCGCGAGCCTTATCCCAAGCCGACCCGGGTTCTGCATGGACACCGGCTGGGCAGTCTGGCAGGATAGACCGGATGGACAGACCCACCCGGAACATCAAGCTGATCGTCGCGTACAACGGCGCTGCCTACCACGGCTGGCAGAGGCAGGCCGACGGGATCGACACCGTGCAACTGCGTGTCGAGCAGGCGGCCTCGGCCGTCTGCAAGCACCCGGTGACGGTGCATGGTTCGGGGCGAACCGACGCCGGCGTGCACGCGGCCGGGCAGGTGGCCAACTTCCACACGCCCAACCTCACCGTGCCGCTGAGCGGCCTGCGGCGGGCGATGAACTCGCGTCTCCCGGCCGACATCGCCATCCGCTCTGCGGCGGTCGTGCCCGACGATTTCCACGCCTCGATCTCGGCGATCGGCAAGACGTACCGCTACCGCATCTGCGTCGGGCCCACCCGCCCGGTCGATCGGGCCCGGCTGGTCTACCACTACTGGAGGCCCCTGGAGCTCGAACCGATGATCGACGCGGCCGCCCGGCTGGTCGGCACGCACGACTTCCGGTCCCTCGCCTCGTCACAGGAGCAGCGGGAGAACACGGTCCGGACCATCACGGCCTGCGATGTCAGCCAGATCGGCGACGAGATCCACGTGCAGGTCAGCGGCACGGGCTTCCTCTACCACATGGTCCGGAACATCACCGGGACGCTGATCGAGGTCGGTCGCGGCCGATGGAGCCCCGAACACATCGGGCCGATGCTGGCCTCGCTGGACCGCAAGCACGCCGGGCCCACCGCCCCGCCGGACGGGCTGAGCCTCATCCGCGTCCACTACCGCCCGGAGGATATCGCCCCGCCGGCGTAGTGGTGCAGGATAATCCCCGCTGCCACGGCCACGTTGAGCGAATCGAATCGGCCGGGCATGTCGATGCGGACTCGCTGGTCGCAGGCGGCCAGGGTCACCGCGTCGATCCCCTCGTACTCGTTGCCCAGCACGATCGCCACGCGCATCGGCATTGGTGCGTCGCGCAGCGAGACCGCGTCGGGCTCGTCAGCTACCGCGGCGACACAAGTAAAACCCCGCCGGGCCCGCAGCGTCGCCAGGTCGGCTGCCAGGTCCTGCGAACGGACGATCGGCAGCTGGAAGACCGCCCCCATGGACGTCCGGACGCTGTGGCGGTAGTACGGATCGCAGCAGCGCGGACCCAGCAGCACGCCGGCGGCGCCCATCGCGCGGGCTGAGCGGAGGACGGCCCCGAGGTTGTTGGCCATGCTCAGATCGGGCAGAACGACGAGCATCTGCGCCTGTCCCGGGGTATCGCCCCATTCGTCCAGCCGCATCGGCTCGGGGCGGATGCCCGCTGCGATGATGCCCGAATGGAACTGGTAGCCCACCACCTCGTGGATCACCGGCTCAGGGACGGTGTAGAGAGGCAGATCGGGCGGAATACGAGCGATGATCGAGCCCAGCCGGCGCTGGGAGACCAGGACCGATTCGACGGCGAGGCTGCTTTCCAGCAGGCGCTCGACCAGAAGCTTGCCCTCGGCGACGAACCGCCCGGCCATGTTGTCCAGCGTCCGGTCGGGCAGGTTGCGGTAGACCGCGATCCGCGGATCGTCCAGGGATTCGATGGGGATCGGTTCGCCCACGGGTCGACCTCAGAACGAATCCAGCCGACGGAGCATGGGCTGGCGAGCGGGAAAGAGGGCTTCCAGCAGCAGCGGCGCATCGCCCTGGAGCTTCAGGCCCGCGTCCCGGGCGACCTGGGCCGGCTGGTCCGAGCCGATCAGCAGTCGGGCCGCGGCCGGGCCTGCCTCGACGCCGTGCTGGCCCAGCGACTCAGCCGGTGCGACCTGGATCTTCCCCTCCCGGATCTTCAGCGCGACCCGGTCGACGCCGTCGCCGATACCGAACCGTCCCTGCCAGCCATGCGCTGGCGAACAGGCCAGCCGTGCCTGCAACTCTGGCCGCATCTTCCGCAGGCAGGAAAGCAGATTCACCGTCCGAACCATGGGCCCGCCGGAGCGGGCGAACTTCTCGGTGCGCGTCCCGTCGTTGGTCCGCAGCCACTGGGCTGTCCCATCGCCTGCGGGCAGCGAAGGAAAGTGGACCGTAGAGGCACCCGCTTTCGTGGCCAGATGTCGCAGGGCGCCCAGGGCCAGCTCCGCCGGACCGCCGGCCTCGACGCACTCGAATCGGCCGCCGCCTTTCCCGGTCACGACGTACCCGACGATGCGGCCATCAGACTCCCAGCACCACCCCTGACGCCGGGGGGGCAGCTGGCGGCAGGTCGGGCGGATGGCCGAGGCGACGAGTCCCGCGTGGCTGCGGTTATACAACTCGGCGATCCGCTCATCCAGCGGCGAGCACTTGCGCAGCTTCATCGACGCCGGCTTTTCGGGCAAACGGGCCGTCTGCACCTGCCAGTCCGTATCCGGCCAACCGGCGACGTAGCCGAACCGGTGGTAGAAGTCGCCAATGCCGAAGAGCACCGAGAAGTCGTACCCCGCCTGGCGGATGCGGTCGAGCCCGGCTAAGGCCGTGGCAGCCATCAGCCCTTTGCCCCGCAGGTCCCCCGCGGTGGCGACCGCCCCGATACCCGCCGTTGCGAGCCTGGCCCGCCCGACCCGCATCCGGTACCCCCACACGCCCCAGTGGGTGACGATCCGCCCGTCGATCCGCCCGATCGTCGAGGCCTCGGCATCGTAGTGTTCAGGGTGGAAGTAGGCTTCTGCCTCGGCCAGCCAGTCGTAGTAGTGGTGCGACCCGGAGAAGCACTTGGCCGTCAGGTCGAAGATATCCTGGCGGTCCTCGGGCGTCGACGGGCAGGACAACTCCAAGCGATGGAAAGGGGATTCTGGCGGCATGGTTGGCTCCTGGGAATCAATCGGTGCGTTCGGACCGGGACGGGTCGGCCTGCCACATGTCGATGCTCTCGCCCAGGGCGCTTTTGACCGGTTCGGTCGCCTCGGACAGAGCTGCCAGTGTCGACTCATCGAGTTGCAGGTCGCCGGCGGCGGCGTTATCGGCGGCCTGGGCCGCGTTGCGGGCCCCGGCGATGGCGCTGGTCACGGCCGGCTGGGCCAGAAGCCACGCCAGCGAGACGTGGGCCATGGGCTTGCCCAGCTGCTCGGCGATCTGGCCGATGCGCTTCACGGCGGCAAACGTCTCTGCCTCGCAGCCGGCCTGGCCGTGCAGGGCATGCGGCCTGCTCGACGAGAAGTGTCGCGTCCGGGCCCGGTCTTCCGGCACGTCGTCGGCCGAGCTGAACTTGCCCGCCAGCAGCCCCTGCAGGATCGGGCTGTAGCAGAGGATCGAAACGCCGCTTTCGGCGCAGAGCGGCTGGACGTGCTGCTCGCAGCCTCTAAAGAGCAGGCTGAAGGCGATCTGGTTGCTGACGATCTCGGCGGTCTGGAGGGCAGGTGCGAGATACCCGCGGCCGAAGTTGGACACCCCGATGGCGCGGATTTTGCCCTCCTTGCGGAGCTTCTGCATCTCGGCCAGCGAATCAGCCAGGGGCACCTCGTCGCTGGGCCAGTGGATCTGCAGCAGGTCGACGCAATCGGTCCGCAGGCGGCGGAGGGACTGCTCGCAGCTCTTGCGCAGCTCGGCTGGGGCCAGGTCGGACCGGCGGATCTTGGTGGCCAGCACCAGCTCGTGACGCTGTTCGGCCAAGGCTTCGGCCACCAGTTGTTCGCTCTGGCCATCGCCGTAGGCGCTGGCGGTGTCGAAGAAGTTGATGCCCGCATCGAACGCGGTTCGCAGCGCGGCGATGGAGTCCGACCGGTCCTGCGGCCCCCAGTTGAAGCCCCCCACGATCGACCAGCACCCCTGGCAGATGGCGGATACGCGGATGTCCGTCTTGCCCAGTGTTCTCATGTCCATGTGGATCGTCCTTTCCAGTCTCTGAGAACCCGATGGTATCCGGCAGGCGGGGAGGGAGCAACTCCGCGGCTTGTCGACAGCAGCGGAGGCCCAGGAGAAAAACGGGCGACCCTGTTGCAAAGGGCCGCCCGGGAAGCGGGGCGAATTGCGGTCTCGCTCAGCGCCTGCCCCGGCGGCGGATCAAGCCCAGCCCGCCCAGGGCCAGCAGGCACATCGTGGCCGGCTCGGGGATCGTGGCGATTGTCAACTCACCCGTCGTCTGGTCATACCCGCCGGACCAGGCGGCCGGGAGGACCAGGTTGAAGCTCCCGCTGAACGTCTCGGCGTCGAAAAGGTCGAAGACCATCCCCCCGGCGTCAGTGACAGCCGCTGCCAAGGCGTCGTCCTCGATGATGACAAGGTCGCCGGCCTGGACCAGATTCCCGCCGACCTGCACCCGGTAATCGTCGGAAGCATTTGCCTCGGCCAGGATGATCTCGAAGACCGAAGTGGCATGCAGCGTCAGGTCGCCGGAGACCTCCAGCCGCGCCTGCCAGGCCATCGCCGTCTCTGCCTCCAGGGCCGGGCCGTAACCGGTCGGAGAGGCCATGGCCGACTCAAACACGTCGTAGTACGCCTGGTCCCACGCGTCGCTGCTTGGGCT
Organism: Phycisphaerae bacterium; assembly: GCA_046541415.1. GTDB lineage: Bacteria > Planctomycetota > Phycisphaerae > SM23-33 > SM23-33 > CAZOVB01. Next base: position 98,216 of record JBKHDI010000003.1, read on the forward strand.
CCACAGGCCACCCAGGCGGACCCTGCCGGCGGAGTCGAGATTCTCGATCTGGTGCAGGCTGTCCGGGCCGTACGTCCCGCCGCTCCACCAGTTGATGTCGATCGGGTAGGTATATGCGTGGAAAGCCACTTCAGCGCCCTGGGAAACCTGCAGGGTCAGGTTCTGTCCGCTGCTGTTACCCAGGTAGTAATTCGGGTTGTTCTGCGTCTGGTTGGAGTTGAACTCCACCCGGCCGGCCTGGATGTCGATGGTGCTGTTCGGGCTGTAGCCCTGAATGCCCCCCCGGGCGATAACCAGCGCACCTTCGCCTGTCTTGGTCAAGGTGGTGTTCTCGATGTTCGGCCGGGTCCCGAACCCGACGTGCGGACCGATGATCGCCTGCTCGAAAAAGGTGTTGCTCGAAAGGGTCACGCCCTGCTCGACATCCAACCGCCAGTCGTTCTTCCAGTACAGGCCCCCGTCGTAAGTCTGGTCGTTGGTCCTGACGAACCATTCGCTGGACGTGGCCGCCTGGCCTGTTTTCATGATGTCCCCGAAAATCAACAGCCCGTGGTGAGATTTGTGGACGCGGTACGGCTCGGCGTCGGGGAACCAGATCCCGGGATCCGGCGTATTCTTCCAGGATGTCGGCAGGTTCTGCGAAGCGTGGGTAATGTACCTGGCGTTGTGGATCCGCAGGGTGGTCCAACCGCCGCCCTGGTCGTCGGAGCCGGCAAACTCGCCGACCGGATCGCCGAAGATTCCCTCCGGTCCCATGTTGGCGTCGAAGCCGACATCCACTTCCAGCACTTCGTTTGCAGAGCCGGTGTTGTTCGGCTGACCGGTGAACTGGAAGAAGGAAGCGTAGATGAACGGTTTGCCGAACTCGTTTGCGAGGTTGTTGTTCACCCGCGCGGTGGGGCCCACGTACAGGTTGGCCCCGTCAGCCCACCAGTGCGTGCCGCCGCCGATGGTGGCATCCCAGTATCCCGTCAGGTTCGCCGTGCCGCTGCCGATGACCGCCGTGGTAGTCGTACCGCCGGGCAGGACGTAGGTTTCCGGGTAGAGGCCCGGGGCAACGAACGAAGTCGGCGGACTGGCCGCTGCCAGGACAACAGGGAAGGCCACAGCCGACAAAACGACCAGAACAGGCAATGCGAATCTGCTCATCTGAATCCCTCTCAAGTGCCAGAGACGGCACAAATAGCAGCCGGTGCGTCGAACTGACGATCTGCCAGATCCACTGGATAGAATCTACTACATGTTCGGAAATACCGCAACACCTTGCGCAATTTTGCAAGTCGACGGCAGTCCTGCCAAGGCCTCAAAAAAAGAGACCTGGCCAACGCGACCAGGTCTCTGGGCATTGCCGGCCGGTGGACGGGTGCCGGCCGACTTGTCTGTCAACGCCGCAGCGTCGGTGCTGCGACGTCTGTGTAGAATATCGGACGCTCCGAAATAGCGATAAATCGGGGCTTTCCGGTTTTGAGCCTCAGGTTTTGACCGATTGACGGCTATCCGATGAAGTTAACGGGAGATTCACACGCCCTTGCCGCCTCCTTGACCGGCGGTTGCCATACTTGTCTGTGGAGGGCGGCTCGCTGGGGTCAGGCAGTTGGGCAAGACGTAGGAGGGCCCGCGATCCGGCGGCGGAGGACAAAAGGCCGCCGATCAAACCGCAGCGAGCAGACCAAGGGCAGGAGGACGCAGACAGGCCGCAGGCAACCCACCGGTTGCAGGCGGCCTGTTCTTTTCACCCCCGACCTGGTTCGGATTGTGCGGCTGGGTCAGCCAGATCCGTCAGAGATTGTCCGGGGCCTCGGCGCCCGAGGCGGAGTCTTCCGCCGCGGAGTCCTCGGCGGCCGGGGCTTCGGCCAGCCGTTTCAGTTCGTACTTGCCCGTGTCGGTCTCGGCCGAGTAGTTGCAGAACAGCGTCGTGCCGTCGGACCAGCCGTCGTAGGTGAAGTCGCCGTAGATGCCCAGGTCCGCCTGGCCGGTGAAGGTCCACTTTTCCGGACCTTTGACCACCGTCAGGTCGACCGGGGCGGTGTAGGTCATCACCTTCCAGTAGGTGGCCTTGAACTGGGCGTGGTAGGTGTTCTCGTCGGTCTTGGTGATGATCGCCTTGAGGTTGCCCCCGTCGGCCATGGGTCGCTCGACGGTCGATTCCCAGGCCCCCTCCCATCGGCCGACCAACAGGTCGCGCTGCCCTTGCTGCCCGGCGGCCTGCAGATTCTGCTGGATGGATTCCGGCGGGTCGTCCCAGTCGCTGTCGAACTGCATGCAGCTGACGCACTGGATGGTCGTCAGGACTCCCCCGCCGGCCAGGATCAGCAGCCCCAGCAGGCCCAGCCACCGGCGCAGTCGCCGCCGGGGGGTTCTGGTCTTCCGGGCAGGTTGTTCAGAGTTCCCATCCACGCATCATCTCTTTGTTGGCGGTGAGCATTTCGCGGAGCATCTCAGCCGCGGCGTCGGTGGAAATCGAGCACAGCGGGTCCAGCAGCAACGCCTGCAGGGCCAGGTCGAAGTCTTTCTCCATCCCGGCTGCTACGGTCATCTCCTGAACGTCGACCACGCGGTCGACCAGGCTCAGCACCGCATCGGGCAGGGGCGTTGAGGTAATCGGCGCAACCGAGCCGTGGCGGAACTGGGCGTTGGATTCAACCACCACCTCGGGCGGAAGTTCCGGCAGTTGGCCCCGGTTGGGCAGGTTGACGTTGGTGTCCAGGTCGCCTGCGCCGACGATTGCGCACATCTGCTCAACGCCCTCCTCGCCGGTGTGGTAGAGCTTCTCGGGGATCTGGCCGGACTTGTGCTTCCGCTCGAGGTGGCTCTTGGGCTGGACTTTGCCCAGCCGAAAGGCCGACGGCGTCAGCAGCACGCCCCAGCGATGCAGCGTCTTTTCGTCGATGGCGTACCAGGGTACGAACTCGACCAGGTGACGGTCGCCGGCGGCCCCGAAGACGCCGAAGCGCCGGTAGAAGTCATACTTGATCTTGTTGCAGGCCTTGAAGAATTCATTGTCGGCCAGCAGTTCGGCGACCTTCTCGGACTGGTCGTCGAAGAACCCCTCGGCCTGGATTTCCTTCTCGATCAGCGGGTAGATATCGCGGCCTTTCCAACTCGCCCGGGGCACGAAGGTAAAGTGGTTGACCCCGGCGACGTCGACCTTGATCTCGCGGCGGTCGGGTTTCTCGACGTTCAGGTGTTTCTTGACCAGTTCCGCCAGCAGCCACTGCGTGCCGAAGACCTCGTGGCAGCAGCCGAACGCCTGGATTTCCGGCTCGGCCGCGTAGAGCGTCCGCGTGCAGACGGTCATGGGATTGGTGTAGTTGATCGCCCAGGCCCCGGGACAATGCTCGACGATCTGGTGGGCGAAGTGCTCGTAGAGCGGGATCGCCCGCAGCGAGCGGCTGAGCCCGCCGGGGCCCATGGTGTCTCCCACCGGCTGGACGATACCGTACTTCGCCGGGATGTCCAGGTCGTTGGCGTGCATCTGCACCGGGCCGGGCTGGATCGAAAGGAACACGAAATCCGCCCCGGCCAGGGCGTCGGGCAGGTCCTTCTCGGCCGAGACATCGAAGTGCGTCACCGCGTCTTTGTGGGAGAACAGGTCCTGGCCGAGCTTGACGTTCGCCGCAGCCGCCTCGTAATTGATGTCGTACAGGGCGATCTGCCCGGTGAGTTTGTCGCACAGGGCCAGGTCGGTCATCACCGACCGGGCCCAGTTCCTGCTGCCTCCGCCGATGTAGGCGATCTTGACTTCCGTTGCGTCTTTGGGGGCCTTGGCCATGGGTTCTGCTCCTTGTCTGGCTGTATCCTGGGCAGCGAATCATACGCGTTGTGCGGCCTTGCAGCAAGGATTGACAGGTCCGGGTCGCCCTGCCTCGAATCGAGATCCCTGCCACGGCCAGCCAGGACTGCAAATCTCTGTGCACTGCTCAAGTTTTCCCATAGATGGCGGATAAAGACGATAGAGACCCCGAGTCTCCGTGCGCACAACGAGGAGAATCGCCATGATCGACGCGATCGGACAACAAGACCCGCTCTTGACACAGGTCCCTGCAGAGCCCGTAGAGGCCCAGCCATCCCAGCCGGTTGAGGCTGCCGAGACCCAGCCGGCCGGGCCGGTCGGCCAGCCCGCCCGGGGCCCCATGCGGGCCCTGGAGAACCTGCTGTCCCACGCCCCGCGCGACCTGATGAAGCACGGGACCAGGCACATCGACAAGCTCATGGATCGCCTGGGCTTCCGGGCACAGCAGCTGGCGGAGATGACCGACGCCGATACCGCCCGGGCCAGCGTGTCGATCGAGCTGTCGTACCAGGCTGTCCGCCAGATCGACCAGGCGGGCAACGAGACCTTCGCGATGCAGTTCTCGCTGGATGCGTCCTTCTCAGCCTTTGCCGAGGGTCAAAACGGGCAGATCGGCGCCGAGCAGACCTTCTCGCTGGAAGGCTTTATGGGAGCGGGCAACGACCCGAAGGCCCTGTTCGAGCAGACGTTCAACCCGCCGAGCACGGCCGACTCGATCGTCAACCACGCCGTCGACCGATACCGCCAGATGCTCGAAAACCAGGGCGCAGAAGACACCGCCGAAAACCGAAGCCAGTACGTCGACCTCGTCCAGTCGGCCGTCGATAACGTCGCCGAGACGCTCCGGGAGAAGTATGCCGACGACGCCGAGAAGCTCGACCAGATCGACCGGATCGCCCGGTCGGTGGCCGGGAAGCTTAACGACTTCCTGGAAAACGGGCTGGGCGAACCGACCAGCCAGACCGACCCGGCCACCGCGGTCCAGCAGCAGATGTGGATGCAGCTGGAGATGACCCGAACGGTCGTGCGGACCTACAACCCCGCTGCCGGGCCGGAAGAGACCGACATAGACGAGCAGCAGCCCGCCCTGCTGGATGTAGCCGCCTGAGTCAACGCCTGCAGCGCCGATAGAAAAACGCCCGCGGTTCCGATCGGAACCTGCGGGCGCTTCTGATTCAGCCGGAGGCAACGACGCCAGGTCAGCGTTTGCGACGCCGCCGCAATCCGGCCAGGGCCCCGAGGCCCAGAAGAGTCATCATTCCCGGTTCGGGAACCACCGCCAGCAGCGCAGCGGGGGCCTGGACGGCATCATCGCCCATCCCCGCGCCCCAGTTGTCCAGCATGCGGATAGCATCGTCGGCATCGACGTCGCCGTCGCCGTCGAAGTCCCCCTGCGACCAGCCGGTCCCGCTGGCCCAGTTGGAAAGCAGGATCGACGCGTCTGCCAGGTCGACGTCCATGTCCATGTCCGCATCGCCAGCCAGCAGGCCAAGCACGTCGCCGAAGGCTGTGGCACTGTTGCTCAGGCGGATCGCGTCGATCAGCCCGCCGTTATCACCGACCGACAGGCCCAGCAGGTCCAGCGAGTCGCCGAACAGGTCCGCCCCGTCGGAGGTCATCTGCGCCTGGCCAAGGTCCTTGAGGTCCGGGTCGATCCACAACTCGATCGAATCGTTGCCGCTGCCGACCTGCAGCCTGGCCAGCAGCAGATGGACCTGGCCGTCGTCGAAGCTCCCAGCCAGCTGGTTGCCCAGAAGCTCCAGGCTGCCATCGTCGGCGATGCCCATGGCATCATCGGCGCTGACGCCGTCCAGCCAGAGCAGCGACTCGGCCCCGGTGGTCGGATCGACCTGCACCAGGGCGGTCATCCAGGCCTCCCCCGACATCCCTCCACGGATGTTGCGGATCGTGATGTGTCCGGCCCGCTGTCCGCTGCCGTCGCCGGCTGCCCCGCTGAAGCCGTACGCGTGCGAGTTGACATACCCCTCTGCGTCGTAGCTGAGGTTTTCGTTGGCGACGAACTTCGGATCGGCCCCATCGGCCTGCCAAGGCTCGGCCCACCCGGGGGCGATGTAGCTGACCGTCTCGAGGTCCTTGCTCGTTTCGCCGTAGTGGAAATCCTCCCGCAGCATGCCCACGAACGGGCCCGCGTTGGGCTCGTTGGTCGTCAGGACCTGTCCGTAGGCCCGCATGATCGACTGGTACGTCGCCAGATCGATCTGCTGGACGGTCGTACCTTCCTCGATCGCCCGGACAGCCGCCGTCCCGGCCGACTGGCCGAGGACCATGAACACCGGCTCCATCCGCATCGAGCCATACGCGGTGTGGCTGGCCGAGAAGGCCGAAGAAACCAGCAGGTTCGTCGCCTCGGCCTGCTTGGGCGTAATCGAACCGTACGCCACCGAATACGTCCGGGTCTGGCTGTTGAGCCAGAAGTTGCCCTCTGCCTCTACATCCCCGTTGGCGTCGATGTAGCGGTGGGTGTTGTGGGAGTCCATCGCGTAGGTGCCCAGGCCGATTTCCGTCCCGGCCGGGACGTCAACCGGGTTGTCCGAGCGAGTATTCAGTTCGGTCATCACGAACTCGCCGAGCATGCGCCTGGCCTCGCGAACGTACAGCTGGTGCGGGAAGTGTTCGTTGTCGGTAAATTCGCCCGGCGCCAGGCCCCACTTGGCCATCTGGCTGGTCACCGGGGAGTCGAAGGCCAGGTAGTACAGGAAGCCCTTGGTGTATTCGATGTGCTTCTGGATGATGTACTCGCGCTCCTCGTCGCTCGCTTCGGCATAGTTGGTGATGTTGCCGGTGGCCGGGACGTATACGTCGTAGTTGCCCGCCAGGTAGTCCGTCGAGGCCGGGCCCCAGTTGTTGATGTCGTTGAGGTTGCTGCCGATCCCGGTATCCAGGCGGACGACCTTGCTGAGCTTGTTGCCCGTCTCGCGGATGTAGCGGTCGTGGACCTCGTAGGTGTCGCGGTCGTAGCCTTCCGGGGCGTTTTCGCCGTTGGCGCCCCACAGGTCGGTCCACTTGACGCGGTTCGAACCGTCGGTCCAGGTCATCCGGTAGCAGTAGGCCTGAATGCGGTTGTCGGCTGCGCCGTTGCCCGCCGGGTCCTGGCCTGTCAGGTGGACCCCGTCGATCAGCCCCGAATTCGGGTCGCCCGGGGTGACGTACGGGTCGACGTTGGCCCCATTGTCCGAGAATATGTGGTGTCGCGAGATGTCATAGGCGATGCCGTTATAGCTCTCGCCGTACTGGCTTCGTGCCTCGCGGCCGACGGTGTAGTTCACGCCCGCCGCGGCCATCAGGTCGCCCTCGTACGTCGCGTCGATGAAGACCTTCGCGCTGTAGGAACGGCCCGCCTTGGTGCGGAACGACTGGATCTTCGTTCCGTTCATCGTCAGCCCGGCGGGTGTGCGGTCCAACTGGCCGAGACGGTGCAGGGTTACGCCCGACTCGGCGACCATGGCGTCGAAGACGGCCTCGGCCTTGCTGGAGATGACGTTCCATCCGCTGCCCCCGCCGATGCGGTCTTCGCGGCGGTAGAAGTCGAAGGCCAGCCCGCCGATTTCGCTGCCGTCGCCGGCGTCGGTCGAGCCCAGCCCGCCGCTGGAGAGCCCGCCGAGGTGGCTGACGTATCGGGGCGAGCCGTCGGGGTTGGTCCCGACGTAGTCGCCCGGATCGATCAGGATCACCGACTTGCCCATCCGGGCGGCCTGGACGGCGGCGGTTACCCCGCCGGACGTGCCGCCGTAGACGACGATATCGGCGTTGTAATTCTCGGCCCCGGCTGTGGCGGTCCATCCGACCAGTACCGCCGCGGCGATCATCCATTGTCCCGTCAAACGTCTCATGGCTGCTCCTGTCGTACTTCGTTTTGTCCCGGTTCGGGCACAATTCGGGTACAAAAAGGGAGGATCCCGTCTGGAGATCCTCCCAAATTGCTCAAACATCTATTCTGTCGCGTGGGATTTCATCCACCCGACGTCTCGGTCGCTTGCAGGCCCGGGGGGCCGCTTATCTGCGACGGCGACGCAGAATCGCCAGACCGCCCAGACCCAGCACGCCCATCGTGGCCGGCTCGGGAACGGCGGTGAACTGAACCACGCTAAGAATCGTGCTGCTGCCGCTGCCGCCACCCAGACCCCAGGTGATTTCGATGGTGCCGTTGGCGTCGGGCGCCAGGTCGCTCAGCGTCGCGATGTCATCGGTGTTGTTCAGGGGTTGGTAGGAATCCGAAGCGCTGCCGCCGCCGGTCGTGGTCTCAGTAAAGACCGACTCGAGGCGGGGCCCGCTGCCGATGCCACCGAAGAATTCGAAGTCGTAGGTCAATGCGGTGTTCAGATTGCGGAACTCGAAGACGATCGTGCCATCACCGACAGTACCTTCGTCATCTACCGTGAAGCCCAGGTCCCGCGTAGCTGAGATGGGGAAGCCCGTGGTGGTGGCCTCGTCATAGTCCGCAGTGGTCTCCGTGCCCCAGTCAGTGGTGTTGTTGACCTCTGTGCCAACCCAACTGACGCCGGTGGCCGCGCCGTCGCTGCGGCGGATCAAATCTGCGATCAGTATGTCATCCGGGTCGTGGTCGTTGAAGCGGGCTCCCGGATCCCCAGGTTGCTCGTCGCCCTCGTCGGCACTGCCCCAGTTGTTCCAGTTGTCGCCCGTGGCGTTCACGTTGCCGCCGCTGTTGATGTCGATCGAAACGACATCGCCTGCGATAATTGCCGCTTGTGCCCCGGCCGCGATGGCCAGAACGATTCCCAGTGCTGCTACTTTCCTCATCGTAAGTCCTCTCCTGTTGATTGCCTGATTTGCTTGGGGCTCCGAATCCCGCATGGGATTTCGCCCATATTTCAACGATGTAGTATAGGCCCCTGCCGGCAGTCATGTTTGACGAATAGAGTATTTATTTTTCCCCATTGCGCAGGCTTTCGGCTAATATGGGAAAATATGTCCCTGAGACCACCCAATTCAGCCGCGGGGCGGGGCTTGCGGCGTGTTCTGCTGGCGGTTCACACCTACGCCGCCTACGGCCAGCGGATCGTCGAGGGTATCCTGCAGTACGCCGAGATGCACGCCGGATGGGAGTTCCAGATCTTCCGCGAATCGCAGGATCCGTATCAGTCCGCCCTGCCCGACGGGGTGATTGCCGAGATCTTCGACGGGCCGCTGGGACAGGACGTCGCCCGGATGATCTCCGGCGGAACGCCTGCGGTGCTGACCACCTCGCAGGCTCCGCCGGATCTGGCTCCTCGTGTGATGGCCGACAACCTGGCCGTCGGGGCCACCGGGGCCGACCATCTGCTGGACCTGGGCTTCGATCGGCTTGGCTTCCTGGCGACCCAGCCAAGGGCCTTCGCGCGGCAGCGACAGGACGGATTCGTCCAGGAGGCCCGGCAGAGGGGTGTCGATGTCGACCTGTTCCCCCTCGATGGGACCATGACCGTCAACCAGTGGGTTCAGCAGCTGAGCAAGCCCATCGGCATCATGGCCGCGGAGGACATGACGGCCGTCCACCTGGCCAACGTCTGCCGGGAAATGAATATCATGGTCCCCGAACAGGTCGCCATCCTGGGGGTGGACAACGACGAGCTGGCCTGCCGGATGACTACCCCGCCGCTGAGCAGCATCGATCACGGGACAAGGCGGATCGGCTTCGAGGCTGCGGCCCTGCTGGATCGGCTGATGGACGGCCAGGCGCCGCCGGGCGAGGACGTCCGCGTGCCCCCCGAAGGGGTCATCGTGCGCCAATCGACCAGTACGCTGGCGATCGAGGATGTTGACGTCGCCCGGGCCGTGCGGTTCATCCGCGAGAATATCGCCGATGGCATCGGGCCCAAGGACGTCATCGCCGCCCTGCCGGTAGCGCGGCGGACCCTGGAGACCGGCTTTCGCCGCTGCCTGGGCAGGACCATCGGCCAGGAGGTCATGCGGGTGCGGATCGCCCGCGTCAAGCACCTGCTGATCGAGACGGAGCTGGCCATGCCGGAAATCTGCGAACTGGCGGGCTTCAGCTACCCCTCCCAGCTGTCCAAGGCCTTCAAGCGCGAGGTCGGCCAGGCCCCCAGCGACTACCGACGGGCCAAGCGACTCTGACCGCCCGGGCTCAGCCCTCCGGTTCGCGGGGGTCCAGCAGGTCTGCGATCGCCTCGGCCAACATCTGCCTGTACTCCTGCTGCGGGATCTCCACCGCCCCGTAACGGGCCAGGTTCGGGGTGACCCATTGCAGGTCGTACAGGGTAAAGCCGCACTCCCGCAGGTGCATCACGCTGGCGACCAGGGCGGCCTTGCCGGCGTCGGTGACGGTGTGGAACATGCTCTCGGCGAAAAACGCCCGCCCCATCGCAACCCCGTAGAGCCCGCCGATCGGGTCGCCGCGGCGCGGCGCGTCGGCCGACCAGGCCTCGAAGCTGTGGGCAAAGCCCATCTCGTGCAGGCGGACGTAGGCAGAGCGCATCTCCGGCGAGATCCACGTGCCGTTCTCCCGCCCCGTACCCTCGGTCCGACAGAGGCGGATGACCCGCTGGAAACAGGAGTCGATCGTGCAGACGAAGCGGCCCGAACGCAGCGTCCGCTTCAGGCGGCGAGGCACGTGGAAGCGGCCGTCCAGGGGCAGGATGCCGCGCGGGTCCGGGCTGAACCAGTAGAGCTCGCCGGCCTCGACCATCGGAAACAGCCCCTGGGCATAGGCGGACAAGAGGATCTCGGGGCTGAGGTTGGCCAATATTTCCGGGTCGACCGGGTGGGGCTCGAAGGACACGGTCGGCCTCAGCCCAGGGCCACGTCGAGGCTCATCATGATCGCAAAGCCGCCGATTACGCCCATGGTCGCCAGGTCGACGTTGTCGTTGGCCTGGGATTCGGGGATCAGTTCCTCGGCGGCGACAAAGATCATCGCCCCGGCTGCAAAGGCCAGTGCATACGGCAGGATCGGCGTGACGAAGATGACCAGGGCTGCGCCGACCACGCCGGCTATCGGCTCGACCATGCCCGAGAGCTGCCCGTACCAGAGTGCTTTCATCCGCCCCATCCCCTCGCGTCGCAGCGGCAGGGCCACCGCCGAGCCTTCCGGGAAATTCTGCAGCCCGATGCCCAGTGCCAGCGCCGCGGCCGCTCCGAGCTGGGCGGTCTGTGCGGCGCCGGTCATCCCGGCTGCGGCCCCGAAGGCCACCCCCACCGCCAGGCCCTCGGGGATATTGTGCAGCGTGATCGCCAGGACCAGCAGGGTCGACCGCTGCCAGTTGGTCTTGACGCCCTCTGCCTGGTCGGTCCGCAGGCCCGGGTGCAGGTGCGGCAGGACCTTGTCGATCATCCGCAGAAAGGCCGCCCCCAGCAGGAAGCCCACCAGCGGCGGGACCCACTTCCACTGGCCATAGCCTTCTTCGACGGCCATGTCGATCGCCGGGGCCAGCAGCGACCAGAAGCTCGCGGCGATCATCACCCCGGCCGCCATGCCCAGGGACGCATCGAGGAACTTCTGCGAGACGTTCCGCGTGAAGATCACGATCGCGGCGCCCAGGGCGGTAACGCCCCAGGTAAACAGCGTCGCCAGCAGCGCCAGCAGAACCGGGTTGACGTGGCGCATCCAGTCGATCAGGGGATCCAGCATGTCGTAAGTCGCCTTTCAGTAAGCTTCTCGCCGCTGGGGTTGATCCTACCGCCGGCCTGCCTGACCGACAAGCCGCCGCTTCGCCGCCCTGTAAAACACTGCTGTTTCGGTTGCGGGTTTTTCCGCGCGTGACAAACCCGAAACGTTTGCCTACCATCGCCGTCTACAGGGCATGTGTTATGGTAACCAGGTGACCGCCGGGTCATCGACACGACAACGCGCAACGCGCAGAGACTGAACAACAGGAGACACTGATGAAGAAGTTCGCAATCCTCGCACTGGCTGCAGGTCTGGTTCTGACGGTCGGCGGATGCAGCAAGGACCATGAAGACGTCGTCGAAGAGCAGATCGAGCTGATGAACAAGACCGCAGACGTCCTGGCCACCATCAAGGACAAGGAATCCGCCCAGGCCGCCAAGGACGACCTGGAAGAACTCGGCGAGAAAATGAAGGAACTCAAGGCCGAAATGGACGAAATGGACGAGCCCAGCGAAGAAGAGGAAAAGGCCCTGAAGGAAAAGTACGGCAAGGAAAGGGAAAAGGCCCTGGGACGAATGATGCAGGAAGCCATGCGGATCGGGATGAACCCCGAGCTGAACAAGGAAGTCGAAGAAGCCATGAAAGGTCTGAAACCGCTATAAGCCCGCAGTTCATTGGCAGAGACAACAAGCCCGCGGGTGACCCGATCGCCCGCGGGCTTTTCTTTTGCTTACCGGTTTGCCCAGCCGATCACTTGCTGCCGATGGGCTCGGA
>JBKHDI010000004.1:0-109099 GCA_046541415.1 Phycisphaerae bacterium
GTGGCGCGGGCCCAATCAGTCGGTCGCAAGGTCCTCAAAGGGATTTCGCACTACGATTCCCCCGTACGAGCGACCGGCCGTGAGGTCTTCGCTGACGAGGCAGGTACAGCGGGCCGCGAGCGCGGCGGCGACGATCGTGCCGTCCCAGGTGGAGACGCCGAAGGTCTCCGCGTGCGCGATGCCGGCCCGGACAAGCGCCCCGGTGACATGGACCACTTCGAAGCGCTCGAGGAGCTCGAGCTGGCGGGAGACGGTGGATTGCGGCTGACCGAGCTTGCGCGTTGCGACCGCCGCGTACTCCATGAGCACCTGCGTAGAAATGACGCCGTCCCCGCTCGTCATGAGCGACGTCACGACCTCTATCGCCCGCTCCTGCTTTGCGGCATGCGCCGCGTCGTTCGCGTAGACGATTATACTCGTGTCGAGAAACTCCTTCGCCACGCCTGCTACTCCTGGGGACCGCCGGGCTCGATGCTGCCGGGGTCGGAGACGTGCATGGGCCGCTCGAGTCGCGCGAGCCGGTCGGCGTAGATGTCTTCGCGCCGGATGCGGGGGCCGGCGCCGCTCGAGCCTGATTCGGTTCGGGCACGTCTCGCGAACTCGGCTGCGGCGTCTTCGAGCGGCTGTACGCCGACGAGCCGCTCGAGGTAGTCGCGCACGAGCTGGTTGAGCGAGGTGCCGTGTGCGGCGGCGTACTCGCGGGCGCGCTCGACGAGGCGGACGTCTGCGGAGAGGGTGATGTTCACGCACACACAATACGTGCGCACGTAGTATGTGTTAACGCAACAGCGGCCGCCCCAGCTCTACGAACTGATCCGAGCCCGTCTCCGTGGAGGTGGAGTCCGCGTTCGTCTCGATGTGCCAGGCGATGTTCTCCGCGTTGCGCTCGAAGTGTTCGAGCTCGGCGGGGATGCCCACCAGTGCTTCACGTGTCGCCGAGAGCTTCGAGATCGGCGCGGTCCTTCGCACGCCCGGATGCGGCCTTGTTTCGTCGGAGATCGATTCGCATGGGAGGAACGCCGATCTGGATGACCTGCTCCGGGGCGACGAAATCGGACTCTGAAATGCCGAGTTCGGCAAACCCGAAACGCTCAAGCGCCTGAACGAGGTGGATCGCGTTGTCCCCGTCCGTACCCACGAAGACGTCTATGTCACCGGTGAAACGTGGCGCGCCATGAACGGCCACCGCGTAACCGCCCACGACAACATACTGCACGTCATGCGCGTTGAGTAATGCGAAGAACTCGAGGAAGTCGCTGGGAATAGTCACCATAGTACTGCTGCCTCAGGAACTCGACCGCCTGGAGACGTTCCAAAGGCGACGCCCGCAACCAGTGGTCTCGATCTTCTTTTCCGGACTGCTCGTGAAGAGCTGTCTTTCGCACGGTACGCTCGATCATGATCCTCACCATTCTACCATTGGCCCCGCCTGGATACCAGCAACGGCCGCACCAACTCCGCGAACTGGTCCGCCCCGTTCTCTGCGAAGGTATACTCCGCGTTCGTCTCGAGGCGCCAGGCGATGTTCTCCGCGTTGCGCTCGAAGTGCTCGAGCTCGGCGGGGATGCCCAGGTAGCGGGTCTCATAGAAGGTGGCGTAGCCGCCGCCTGAGATGAGAAGGTCTATCGCGTTCGCGTACTCGGCGAGGGGAAAGACGCCGCGGCCTCCCTGGTTCGTGAGGACGGTGAGGTGCCAGCCGTCGCGGCCGCCGTGGCGCGCAAGAAGCTCCTGGAGCTCGCCTTCGTAACCGTTTCGAGCGATCACGCAGTTCCTGAGGCCATCCGGGACACCCAGGCGCGCGCGGGCCTCCGCGCGCGGGAGTAACTCGTCGGCATTCCTGATAACGATGGGGTTGATCTCCTGGAACCCGGGTATCGTGAAGCCCGGCTCGCAGGTGAGCGCGAGGTCGTAGTCCTCCGGATTGATGGGAACCTCGTCGCCGCCGGGGAGGCGGAGTCGGAGGAAGGGCGGATTGACCTGTCGCATGAGGAGGACGGTGCGGCAGGGGAGCTCGTGGATGTACGGGAGGACGGGGACCCAGGTGCCGTAGACGATGAGCAGGTCCGGTGCGAGGCGTGTGATCTCGCGGTAGAGGCGCGTTCGTTTGTCAGCGACGAGGAAGAGGTGCGGCTCGGGCGGGACGTGGACACGCCCCTACATCGAGCAGACGCCCGAGGGCTCCGTCCAGCGGGAGGAGGTCATCCGGCGACAACCGGCCCCCGATGGACCGGCCGGGCCCGACGGTCCCGACGGCGACCCGGGCCGAAGAGGCCTCGACGGCTCAGCCGGCCGGGACGGGCCCGATGGGCCCGACGGGGCCAACGGACTGCCAGGGACCTCGGGACGGCGCGGCGCAGACGGGGCGGTTCGGTACGACGTCCGCCTGCTCAAGCCCGATCACCTCGCCGCGGACATCCGCATCGTGCGCGTCTCGGACGCGGCGGTCATGGCCAGTGCGTCGGCGACGCAGCGACGCGAGAAACTCGCCCAGTTGGCCGAGGAACTGTCCAAGAAGTTGATCGCCGCCGAGCTGCCCGAACGCAGCCGCATCGCCGTGGTCACCTTCCGCAGCCGCACCGGCAGCGACGCCGGTCGGGCCGCGGCCGGCGAACTGGCGGACAAGCTCTCCGGCCTGCTGCAGCAGCGGGGCAGCTGGCGCGTCCACGAGCGGATCGAACTGTCGAAGGTCTTCGACGAGAAGGACCTGGCCCTGTCCCAGGCCGACTCGGCCGAGGCGCTGACAAGCCCCGCCCTGCGGAAGAAAATCGCCGACGTGGAGTACCTCGTCGTCGGCGCGGTGACCCTGGCAGGCGAGAAGTAAGCCGGGCGAATCCCCCTGCCGGCGCGGCGCCTACAGGCGGTTGATGGGCTGACCCATAAGCTTGGCCAGGGCGATCCGCGTTTTGCGGTGGACGTTGATGTGGTAGGGGCAGGTGATCTCCATTGCCGCGGCCTGCAGCTCGGCCGGGTCGTACCCGGCGGCGGCGAAGGCATCGCGGGCGGCCTGGTCGTTGTGGAACCAGTTGGACAGCCGGGCCCGCAAAGCATGGTTGGCCGGGTCGCGCGACTGCAGGTCGATCATCTGGCGGTCGATCATCCCCTCCCAGCCGAACAGGTCCATCAGGCTGTCGGGACACTGACCGCAGCGGCGACAGACGTAGTGGCCCAGCTCGGGCGCCTCGTTGAGAATGCGCTGGATCTGTTCGGCGTCGGCGGGCCCGGCCGCAACGGCCGCGGCGGACTGACGCACCTGCACCGGCGAGTTGGCCCCGCAGACGGCGACCTCCGCGCCCATGCCCAGACAATACGCCATCGCATCGGCGACCGACTCGTGCAGCAGCCCGTCGGCCAGAGGCTTCATGCCCGTAACGCCCACGCCGCGCCGCATCGCCTCGGGCAGGATCTGCTCCGGGATGATCGGGTAGTTCTGGTTGTCCAGGTAGTTGCACCAGACCAGGATCAGCGACAGGTCGATCCGGTCCATGGCCTCCAGGTACGTCGCCGGCGTGTGGCTGGAGAGGCCTATCCCGTCGATCAGCCCCTCGCTGCGGGCGGCCATGAGCCCCTCGACCGCCCCGCCGGGAGCGGTGACCGTCTCGAGCTTCTGGGCGTCCACGCCGTGCAGAAAGTAGAAATCCAGGTGGTCGGTCCGCAGCTGCTTGAAGCTCTCCTCCAGGTCGCGCCGGGCCTCGTCGGCCGTGGCAGCGCCGGTCTTGCTGGCCAGAATCACCTTGTCGCGCCGAGACTCCAGCGCCCGGCCGATCTTGTTCTCCGAGGCCCCCGAGCCGTAGGCCCGGGCCGTCTCGATGTAATTGCCCCCGCAGGCCAGGAACGTGTCGATGACGTTCGAGACGGCCTCGGCGTCGATCTCGAGCTGATGAAAGCCCCCCAACCCCATCCGGGAGACGGACTTGCCCGTCCGTCCGAGCTGGACCTTGGGCAGATCGATTTCGGCCGGTGCGGGAGGGGTCTGGTCGCTTGTCATGGAGGGGCCTTGCTGGCTGGGGTCCTGTTACGCGAGTTGCCGTAGTATACAGGATCCGGCGGTTGCAGACCCGGATGGAATCGCGAGAAAAGGCTTGGCCAGGCGCCCGCTGGGCCCGCGTGGGGCTCAGCGGTCGAAGATCGAGTCCAGGCTGGTCGGCTTGGCCGCGTCGGGCTGGCCTGATTTGATCAGCATCTGCCAGGCGATCAGCAGGTCGCGTTGGCGGCGGGCGCGTTGGAGCAGCTCTCGGGCCCCGGCTGCGGCGGAGGGGTCTTCCCCGGCCAGTTGCAGCAGTTGGCTGTAGCTGTCCAGGGCGGCGGGCAGGTCGCGGCGCTGCTCAGCCAGCAGGGCGCGGTATTCCAGGTCCTGGAAGGAGCGGAGGGTTACTGCCGTCGCGGGGGCGGGGGCCTGGGCGGGGACCCGGGCGGCCGGGGCCGGTTGGGCCGCGGGTCTGGCCTGGCCAGTGGCTTCGGCCTGCTGGGTTGCCTGGACGACCTTGGGCAGGGAGCGGCCGATGTTCTTGGCGATGACGGTGGCGACGATCCCCGCCGAGCAGACGGCCAGGATGATCAGGGCGCGGAGTTTGCGTTTGCGGGGCGTCTCGAAGGGGATGACATCGGCGTGGCGGGTTGCCTCGCCTGCGGCCTGGACGTGCATGGCCAGCGATTCGATCGCCCGGTTGCTGCTCTGCGGGCCGCAGTGGGGACAGAGACCGTTGACTACGGCCTGGGGGTCGTCGGCATCGAGCGGACTTTTGCATTTGCTGCAGCGCACGGGTGTACCTCCCTGGGTCGGACATCGCCTCGGGTTCGTCTGAGAACCATTTCGGCCGATCCGGCAGGTCGGTTTAGCTGGAAGTTCGGGGTTTTGCCGCTTCGTGAAGCAACTGGTCGACCAGGTATTCCAGATCCCGTCGCAACTCGTCCGATTTAAGGTGGTTATCTTCGTCGAAGGCCTCGTAGGCGGCCGGGACGCTGAGAGAAGCCTGCAGCACGCGGGCCGAAAGGACGGTCAATACATCGCGCGCGTGGGCCAGGCCGTTGGCCCCGCCGCCCGGACCCGGAGAGGCAGAGACCAAAGCTGCGGGTTTGCCCGCAAAGCAGGCCAGCCGGGGCTCATCGGCGATCGGTCTGCTGGCCCAGTCCAGGGCGTTTTTCAGCAGGGGGCTGATCGAGCCGTTGTAGGCCGGCGAGGCGATCAGCAGGCCGTCGGCTGCGGCGATACGGGTCTTGATCGCCACGGCCTTGTCCGGCAGGCCCGCGCGGGCCTCCAGGTCGCCGTTATAGAAGGGCAGGTCCAGCTCGTCCGGCTGGAGTGTTCGGACCTCGGCCCGGCGGGATTCGGCGATTTCGACCGCCTCTCGCAGCAGGGTGGTGTTGTACGAGCCGGTCCGGATGCTGCCGGACAGGGCCAGGATCTGCGGTTTGCGGGCCGGTGCGTTCATGGAAATCGGGCCTCAGTGGGGCAGCATGCCGCTCTTGCCCGTCCGCCCGGTGATCGATGCGAAAGCCGGCAAGAGCATCGGGCGGATGACGAAGGTGTCGATCATCATCCCCAGGGCCATCGCGAAGCCCAGCTGGAGCAGCAGTTTCAGTTCGCCGGCCATCAGCGAACCCAGCGTCGCAGCCATGATCAGCCCGCAGGAAGAGATGACCGGCCCGGTGGAGATGACCGCCTGTGCGATGGCCTGCCTGGCGGGCAGGCGCTGGGCTTCCTGGCTCATGCGGCTGGCCAGGAAGATGTTGTAGTCGACCCCGACGGCGACCATGACCACGAACAGGAGGATCTCGATTTTCCAGTCCAGCCCCTGCATGCCCATCAGCCCGGAGAGGATCCAGTCGGCCAGGCCCAGGGTGGCCAGGTAGCTCAGCAGCGTCGAGGCGATCATGAAGGCGGTCAGCATCCAGTCGCGCAGGAGGATCAGCACGGTCACGAAGATCACCCCCAGCGCCAGGCCCCCGACCAGGCGGAAATCGCTGGTCGTCACGTCGCGGATGCTGAGCACCTCGGCCGTCGGACCCATCATGTGGAGATTCATCTCGGTCTGGAACTGGTCGGCCGCCCGGTCGAGCACGCCGGAGACCGCCGGGCCGATCCGCTCAGCCGTTTCCAGGGCGCCCAGGGTCATCGGCTGATCTTCCAGCACCACGTCGAGTCGCATCGCCCGGCGCGACCTGCTGACGTAGTGGTCGGCGACCTGCCCGCCGCCGAAGGTCTGGATCAGCGCGTTGGACCAGCCGGAAGTCTCCAGGCCCAGCGGCAGGTTGAAGCTGCGAACGTTGCCCACGCCCTCGGTTGCGGCCAGGGCGATCGAGAGCTTCTCGCTCAGCCCACCCCACTGGATGTAGCCCAGGGGCTTATCGGCGGTGACGAGCACCCCGGTCGTGCCCACCTCGCCGACGGGCCAGTGGCGCTTGGCGATCTCGACGCCCATCGATGCATTGCCCACCCCGTCCCGCTGGGCGGGGGTAAAGCCCGCCAGCGTGTCGTAGACCCAGTCGAGGTTCGATCCGTGGATCGCCGGGCCGATCAGCACGAGCACGGTGACGGTCAGGGACATCACCGGGCGGCGGGTGACGAGTTTCGCCAAGGCCGGCCAGGCGCGCCCCTGCCTGCGCCGGTGCGGCTTGCCGGGCCACTCCATCCGCTTGCCAAAGATCGCCATCAGGGCCGGCACGAGCGTCAGCGAAGCGAGCATGGCAATCAGCAGGGCCACGGCCACCACAGGCCCGGTCGTGCGGAACAGGCGGAACTGGGCGAAGACCAGCATCAGCAGCCCCGCCGCGTCGGTGATCGCCGAGGCGACAATCGCCGGGAAGCTGGCCGTCAGGGCCCGCCAGGCCGCGTCCGTCGACCGCCGTCCCTCGGCCAGAAGCTCGCGGAAGCGGCTGATCAGCAGCAGCGAGTAGTCGATCCCCGCACCGTAAACCAGCACGAAGAGGAAGATCTTCTCGGCCATGCCCGTGTGGATGCCCAGGTGCTGGGTCATCTCCAGCAGTTCGACGACGATAATGGCAGCCGTGCTGATCGCCAGGATCGGCACGATCGCCGCCAGCGGCGCCCGGTAGACCAGCAGGAGGATGATCACCACGGCCAGGAGGGTCACCCACGTGGTCGACTGGTACGACTCCTCGGCCGCCCGGGCGTAGCCGTATCCGAAACCCGCCGAACCGGTTACCGCCACATTGAGCCCCTCGGGCAGGGGCGTGCGGGTCAGCACGGTGCGGATGTGCTCGACCATGTTATAGGCGTGGATGGTTACGTAGTTGCTGGGGATCAGCACCGAGACGATGGCGGCCTGGCCTTGCTCGGGCCCGGGGCGGCTGAGCAGCGGGTTCTGGAAAATCGGCGTATCGACGATCGGCAGGTGCGGGTTGGGGATCGAGCCCGGGCTGCGGACGGTCAGTTCGGCGAGCTCTTCGGCGTCGGCGGTGTGTGTGGGCTCGGAGGTGATCCGCCCGGCCAGGCGTTCGATCGCGACCAGGTCGGCGGGGGTCAGGGCGCCGCCGGGCCTTTCGAAGATGATCGTCGCTTCGCTGACGCTGCTGGAATCGGGGAAGGCCTCCTGGCTGGCCCGCAGCGAGCGAATGTAGTCCGACGATTCGGGCAGGAACTGCAGATCCTGCTCGTCGTAAACCGGCGCCTCGGGGACCAGCCAGACCAGCAGGGCCGCGGCGAGCAGCCAGCCCACTACGACCCATCCTCGTTTGGCGACAGTTTGTTCAGCCAGCGTCTTGATCAACGGTGCCTCTTGTCAATTGCGAGTCAGGCTGAAGAGTGTAGGCAGAATCGTCCCGCGTGCAACCTCCTGGGCGCCGGAGCTAGCGGAGTTTTACCCCCATGCCCTCTTCCTTCCAGTCGGCGATCAGGCCGCGCATCTCCTTGACCATCGTGTTGATCTCCTTGACCGCGTCGACGAGGTTGTTGTACAGCGCCGGGTCGTTGAGCATCTGCCCGGCCGTGCCCTCGCCGTTTTCCAGCTTCCGCGCCGCAACGTGCAGTGTCTGCAGCAACTGCGAGAGTTTCTCGGTCTGGGTGAGCATGCTCTCGGCCAGTTCGTCGATCTTCTCCGATGCCCTGTCGGCGGTGTTGCCCACAGCCTGGGCCGAACTCTTGGCCGTGTCGGCGACGGATTTGAGCTTCTCGGTCACGTCCTGGACGTCGGCCATGAGCTTCTTGGCCGACGCGGTCGCCTCGGCCAGGTTCGCCAGGGTCTTCTCGAAGTTCTGGCGGTTGTCCGTGTTGCCGAAAAACGCCGCCGTGCCCTCCAGCGTCTTCTGGAGGTTGTCCATCGACTTGGCCAGAGGGCTCTTGCCTTGTCCCTGCCCGTCGGGCCCGTCGCCGTTGGTGTTCTCGCCGTTGCCCGTCCCTTCGGCCGGGGCCGGAACCAGCTCGCCCAGCAGGCGGTTGATGTTGTCGGCCAGGTCGCCGAACTTGTTGATCGTCTTGCCCATGTCGGCCAGGGTGCGCAGCTGGTCCTTGACCTCGGCCGGCAGGATGTCCGGCGTGGTGTAGTCGCCCGGGATCGTGGCCGAACCGTCCTTGGGCAGCCTGGTAATCCGCTGGCCCTGGTCGTCCCTCTGCCACTCGTCGCCGGACTGGATGTCCAGGTACGGCGGGCCGAAGAACTGCGACGGCTGGATCTTCAGCCGCGAGTTGCCCGGCAGGTCGTAATCGTCCTTGATATCCAGCAAGATCGTCACGCCCTGGTTCAGTTCCCCGCCGGTCAGGCGGACGGACTCGACCGAGCCGACCTCGATGCCCTTGTGGTGCACCACGTCGCCTTCCTGCACGCCGTGGGAGCTGTTGAGGTGGGTAGCCACGTTGTAGCTGGGCGTGAAGAACTCCGGCAGGCCCGTAAAGAGGATGATGATGCCCGCCAGGGTCAACAGGCCGACCAGCACGGTCAGCCCCACGGCCAGGTTTTTACTGGATTCTTTCATGGCGTCTCTCTCGACTGCGGGTAATTGCGGTTCATCCGCTGGTGGTATCCTGGAGGCTGGGCAGGTCGTTATCGGCAACCTCGGCCAGTTCCTCGTCGCTGGCGCGTCCCTGGACGAAGCGGGAGACGACGTCGTTATCGATCTGCGAGATCCGCTCGGGCGTGGTATCGACGATCAGGTTGCCCCGGTGGAGCATGACGATCCGGTCGGCGACCTTGCGCGCAGAGGCCATGTCGTGGGTGACCACCACGCTGGTCACGCCCATGGCGTCCTTCAGTCGCATGACCAGTTCGTTGATCAGGTCGGACCGGACCGGGTCCAGGCCTGTCGTCGGCTCGTCGTAGAGGATGATCTCCGGGTCCATCACGATCGCCCGGGCCAGGGCCACGCGCTTCTTCTGGCCGCCCGACAACTCGCCGGGCAGCTTCTGCTTGGTATCGCCCAGGCCCACCATGTTCAGCACCTGTTGACAGCGGGTTTTGTGTTCCTCGGTCGTGCCGATGCCGTGCTCTTTCAGCGGGAAGCAGATGTTCTCGGCCACGGTCATCGAGTCGAACAACGCGCCGCCCTGGAAGACGAAGCCGTACCGCATGCGGACCTGCGAAAGGTGCCTCTCCGACATGCTGCTGATCTTCTGGTCGCGGTACCAGACCTGCCCGCTGTCCGGGCGAAGCAGGGCGATCATGTGCTTTATCAGCACGGTCTTGCCGCAGCCGCTGGGCCCGATGATCACCGTGGTTTCGCCCTGGCGGATCTCCAGGTCGATCCCGTCGAGGACCTTCTGTCGGCCGAAAGACTTGTGAACGTCTTCCAGCCGGATGATGGCCTGGTCGTTGTTGCTCATCGGCCCGCCTCTTGCCCTTGCCGGGCCTCTGCACCGGCTGGCTGGGCACTTTGCAGCATACGGATCATGGCGATTTCATCGCAGGCGTCGGCTTTGGGACAGTGGAGACACTCGCGCCAGACCTTCTCGGGCAGCTGGGCGCGGTCCATGACCTCAAAGCCATGCCGCAGGAAGAAATTCTGCTGGTACGTCAGGGCGAAGAGGCGACGGACGCCCATGCGGCGGGCGTCTTGCACGGCGGCGTCCATCAGCAGGGCCCCGACGCCCCGGCCGCGGTATTCTCCGGCGACGGCGAGGGATTTGACCTCGGCCAGGTCGGCCCAGAATATATCGACGGCCACGGTCCCGACGATCCAACCGTCATCTTCGGCGACGTGGAATTCCCGGAGGGCGTCGTAGAGACTTTCCATCGAGCGATGCAGCATCACGCCGCGCTCGGCGTAGCTGTTGATCAACTCGCACATCGCGGGTACGTCGGATACGTGGGCTGGGCGAACATTCATGCAAGCATTGTACCGAACAGATCGGCGGGGCAAAAGCAAAGACCTCCGGATGGGCAATTTCCAATTGCCGCAACCACCAAACTTTGGGGCATCAGCACCGCCCGGGCCGGGAGGATTGACCCCTGCCGGCCGATCGGGTAAGATCCGCCCAGAATCCCAGGAGAGGCCGCATGCCCAATCGATACCAACACGTCTACGTGCTTAACGTGATCAGCGATGACCATCCGGGCATCGTCGCGTCGGTCGGCACGGCAATCAAGGATCTGGGCGGCAACATCGACGCCTGCAGCCAGACCGTGCTTCGTGGCTACTTCACGCTGATCATGATCGTCTCGGTGCCCGAGAACGTCGATCCGCGGGACCTCCAGCAACGCGTGGCAAGCCAGACCGCCGGCGGGTCTGAACTGCAGGTCACCGTCCGCCGATTCGGGCCCATTGCCGACAGGCAGGCTGCCGAAACCGCCGAGCGGTTCGTCGTCACCGCCTTCGGCGAGGACACCCCGGGCGTGGTGCTGAAGTTCAGCCGCTACCTGGCGGGCAAGGACATCAACATTGTCGACCTCTACGGCCAGCGGCAGGGGGGGCAGTTCATGCTGATCAGCCAGGTCGAGATCCCCGCGCGGCTGGAGTTGAGCCACCTCCAGGCCGAGCTGGCCCAGATGGGACGGGACAGCGGTTTTACCGTGCGGCTGCAGCACGAGAATATCTTTGTCGCGACCAACCAGTTGCGGCTGAAACCCCTGGCCGAGCGGGCGCCGCTGCGCCTGAGCAGGCCGGCGGACTGAAAGGCCCCGCCCAGCGATGCTCCAGACAGACGAAATTCTCTCGACGATCCAGATGCTCCACTCCGAGCACCTCGACGTTCGCACGGTGACGCTGGCGCTGAACGTCGACGACTGCTCGGCCGCCAGCGTCGAGACGCTCTGCGAGAAGCTCCGGGCCAAGATTGTCCACCACGCCGGCAGGCTGGTTCGCGTCTGCGACACGATCGGGGGGAAATACGGCATACCGGTGACCAACAAGCGCCTGGCGATCTCGCCGGTCACGCACATCCTGGCCGGTCACGGCAGGTCGGCGGCCATCGAGGTCGGACGCGTGCTGGACGCCGCGGCCGAGGAGTGCGAGATCGACCTGGTCGGCGGGTTTTCCGCCCTGGTCCACAAGGGCATGACGCCGACGGACACCATCGTCATGAACGCCCTGCCGGAGGTGCTCAGCCAGACGCAGCACGTCTGCTCGTCGGTCAACGTCGCATCGACCAAGGCGGGGATCAACATGGACGCGGTGGGCATGCTGGGCAACCTGGTCCCGCAGATCGCCCGGGCCTCATCGGCCCAGAAAGGCTTCGGGGCGGCCAAGCTGGTCATCTTCGCCAACATCCCCGAGGACAACCCCTTCATGGCCGGGGCGTCGATGGGCGCCGGCGAGCCGGAAGCCACCGTCAACATCGGTGTCTCGGGGCCGGGCGTGGTCTGCTCGGCCCTGCGCAAACGCGTGGAAAGCGGCGAGAAGCTCACCTTCGGAGACCTGGCCGAAGAGATCAAGATCACCAGCTTCCGCGTGACCCGCGTGGGCGAACTGATAGGCCGCGAGGTCGCCGCCGAACTGGGCGTTGCCTTCGGGATTGTCGACCTGTCGCTGGCGCCGACGCCCCAGATCGGCGACTCGGTCGGCGAGATCCTCCAGACCCTGGGAATCGCAAAGATCGGCGCGCCGGGCTCGACGGCGGCCGTGGCGATGCTCAACGACGCGGTCAAAAAGGGCGGGTTGTTCGCCTCCAGCAGCGTCGGGGGGATGAGCGGGGCGTTTATCCCGGTCTGCGAAGATGCTGCCCTGGCCGCCGCAGTCGCCGACGGCTCGCTCGTGCTGGAGAAACTCGAAGCGATGACCAGCGTCTGCTCGGTGGGTCTGGATATGATTCCCATACCGGGTGATACCCCACCGGCCACGGTGGCAGGGCTGATCGCCGACGAGATGGCCATCGGCGTGATCAACAACAAGACCACCGGCGTGCGGCTGATCCCCGTGCCCGGTGCCAGTCCGGGCGAACTGGTGGAATTCGGCGGGCTCTTCGGTTCGGCGCGGGTCATGCAGGTCCGCAACGCCGGGGCCAGCGAGGCCTTCATCGCCTGGGGCGGCAGAATTCCCGCGCCGATCCGTGCTCTGACAAACTAGACTGTCGCAGAGAGAACCACTGGCCCTGTCCGGGGTGGGCACACCAGCCGGTCAGGTAGGAAGAGAGGTACCATGGCTTCGGGTAAAGGCAGTTTCCGAGTCAATGCATATCAGGAAGATACGTCGGCCCCGGCCGGGGCGGTCGTGGTATTCGGGGCAACCGGCGACCTGAACGCCCGGAAAATCACCCCTGCCCTGTACAACCTGCGCAAGGAGGGGCGGATCAGCGAGAACACCGTCGTCGTCGGCGTGGCCCGAAGGCCCCGCAGCGATCAGCAGTACCGCCAGGAGATGCTCCAGGCCCTGTGCAACCACAGCCGCACCCAGCCGATCGACACCGAGATGTGGAACCAGTGGCAGGAGAACTGGTATTACCACGTCACCCACGCCGACGACCAGGACGAGTACGATTCACTGGCCAGTCGCCTGGACGAACTCCAGGACAAGCACGGCTGCGGGCCCAACCGCCTGTTCTACCTGGCCATGACGCCCGACCTGTTCCCCAAGATCGCCGGCCACCTCGGCCAGGCGGGCCTGAACAAACCCGGCGACGACGGGTTCGTCCGCCTGGTGGTCGAAAAGCCCTTCGGCCACGACCTGAAATCCGCCTGCGAACTCAACGAGGCCATCCACGAGCACTACGACGAGTCGCAGATCTGCCGCATCGACCACTACCTCGGCAAGGAGACCGTCCAGAACCTGCTGGTCTTCCGGTTCGCCAACTCGATCTTCGAGCCGATCATGAACTGCCATTACATCAACAACGTGCAGATTACCACGGCCGAGAAGGTGGGCATGGAAGGGCGGCGCGGGCCTTACTACGAAGGCGTCGGGGCCATGCGCGACATGATGCAGAACCACATGCTCCAGGTCCTCTCGCTGCTGGCGATGGAGCCGCCTGTCAGCATGGACGCCGAGAGCATCCGCGATGAGAAGGTCAAGCTGCTCAAGGCCCTGCGCCCCATCCGACGCGACGAATGGGCCGACCACGTCGTCCGCGGCCAGTACGTCGCCAGCGACCAGGCCCAGGGGCCCGGATACCTGGAAGAGCAGGGCGTGGCCGAGGACTCCCAGGTCGAGACCTTCGCCGCCTTCAAGTGCTTTATCGACAACTGGCGATGGGCGTCCGTGCCGTTCTACCTGCGGACGGGCAAGAAGCTGGCCGCCAAGGTCAGCGAAGTGGTCATCGAGTTCAAACGCGAGCCGATCAACCTCTTCCAACAGCTCGGTTGCGACATGGGCGGGGCCAATCACCTGCATGTCCGCATCGCCCCGCACGAAGGCGTCTCGCTGACCTTCGACGCCAAGGTGCCCGGCACACGCATGCTCCTGCGCCCGGTATCGATGAACATGGACTACAACACCGCGTTCGAGTCGGCCACCCCGGAAGGCTACGAACACCTGCTGCTCGACGCCCTGCAGGGCGAGATGGCCCTGTTCATCCGCTCCGACGAGGTCGAGGCGGCCTGGCGCTTCGTCGACGGCATCCGCCGCGGGTTCGACGACGAGAAGGGCCCCGAACTGCGAACCTACCCGGCCGGGAGCTGGGGACCCGACGCGGCGGACAAACTCTTCGAAGATCCCTACAAACGTTGGCACCCCCTGGACGGATAACTAGAATGGAGGCCATATGAGCCAGCCAAATACAACCAAACGGGTCGTGGTCAAGAATTCGCTCGCCAGCGCCACGCACTTCGTCGCCGAACTGTTCCAGTCCACCATCTGCGAGGCGGTGGCGCGGAACGGCTCCTGCTCGGTCGCCCTGGCCGGGGGAACCACGCCCCACGCCCTGTACCACCTGATGGCTTTCGAGGCCGCCATCGCCGAACTGCCCTGGGGATCGGTCGACTTCTTCTTCGGCGACGAACGCGACGTGCCGCCCGATCACGTCGAGAGCAACTACGGCATGGCCCAGAGAACCCTGCTGGACAACGTCCCCGTCGACCCCGCCCGCGTGCATCCCATGCGGGCAGACAGCGACGATATGGACGAAGCCGCCCGAGAGTACGAGCAGATCATCCGTCGGACCGTCCAGCAGGAGAACAACGGGATCCCCAGCTTCGATATCATCCTGCTGGGCCTGGGCGGAGACGGACACACCGCCAGCCTCTTCCCCGGAACCGAAGCGCTGAAAGAAGACAAACGCCTCGTCGTGGCCAACCACGTCCCCGTCCACGACCGCACCCGCATGACCATCACCTATCCACTGATCAACGCGGCCAGAAACGTGATCTTCCTGGTCACCGGACGCGACAAGGCCGAGGCCGTCGAAAAACTACTCGACCAGCGATACGACGACGACAAAACCATCCCCGCCGCACGCGTCAGGCCCACCGATGGCCTCTGCGTCGTCGTCCTCGACAAGGCCGCCGCCGCCAACACCAACCTGAAACCCGAGGAAGATTAATCCTTGCCCGGCGGT
Source organism: Phycisphaerae bacterium (assembly GCA_046541415.1). GTDB lineage: Bacteria > Planctomycetota > Phycisphaerae > SM23-33 > SM23-33 > CAZOVB01. The sequence goes on from JBKHDI010000004.1 coordinate 14,873, forward strand.
GGAGGCGGCGGGGGGGTTGGTGCCTGTCTGCCGTCCTGGCGCAGCAGGCAGGCGTGTTTGTGGGTGTCCCAGCCGGGCACGGCCATCAGGCAGGGGGACTCGTGGGTGCAGCGTTTGACCACGCGGACGGGCTGGTCTTCGCTGAGGATGGTGGCTGTCTGGTCGTGGGGCAGGTCGGCGGCGAGCTTCCGCGTCAGGGGGCAGCGCGGGTGGAACGCACAACCTGAGGGCGGGTCGATGGGGGAGGGCATTTCACCGGGAAGGCGGACGCGTTTGATCTTCCGCGTCGGGTCCGGCCGGGGCACGGCCGAGAGCAACGCCCGCGTGTATGGGTGCTGCGGGCTTTCGTAGATCCGGTCGCGCGGGGCGATTTCCACGATCCGCCCGAGGTACATCACCGCCACCTGCTTCGCGAAATGCTCGACGACCGACAGGTTGTGCGCGATGAACAGGTAGCTGATCCCCATGTCCTGCTGCAGGTCGCGCAGCAGGTTGAGGATCTGGGCCTGGATCGAAACGTCCAACGCCGAGACCGGCTCGTCGCAGACGATGAAGTCCGGCTTGGACGCCAAGGCCCTCGCGACGCCGATCCGCTGTCGCTGCCCGCCGGAAAACTCGTGCGGGTAGCGGTTGATGTAGCCGGCCGAAAGCCCCACGCGTTCGAGCAGTTCACCGACGCGATGACGCTTCTGGTACCGGGACAGACTCGTATGCACGTCCAGCGGCTCGGAGACAATCGAGCCCACCGTCATCCGCGGATTCAGCGACCCGACCGGGTCCTGGAAGATGATCTGCATCCGCTTGCGCAGGTTCGCCAGCCGATTGCCGCTGGCCGAGAGCACGTCGACGCCGTCGAACCGCACCTCGCCCGAAGTCGCGGGGATCAACTTGAGGATCGTCCTGCCCACGGTGGTCTTGCCCGAGCCGCTCTCGCCGACCAGCCCGACCGTCTGGCCGCGCGGAATCTGCAGGTCCACGCCGTCGACGGCATGGACGTACCGCTTGGTGCCCCACAGGCCTCCGCGAACGGGGAAGTACGTCCTGAGGTCCTTGACGCTCAGAATCGTGCCGTTGTTCTCAGACATCGCCGTCCTCCTCGCTCGCTTCGGTAACTTCCGGCCGGGCCTTGCCCTGGAAGACGGCCTCGGATGGGTCGCTCTCCGGGGCCTCTTGATATCCCGGGCACTCCCAGCAGGCGACCCAGTGGTTTGGCTGGACCTCCCGCAGTGAAGGCTCCTGATTCTGACAACGCTGCAGGTCGTGACCGATCGGACATCGCGGGTGGAACTTGCAGCCGGTCGGGAAGATCAGCGGGTTGGGCACCGAACCGGGGATCGTGTCGAGCTCCTTCTTGCGGTCGCCGAGTTTCGGCAGCGAGCGGAACAGCCCGCGCGTGTACGGGTGGAGGGGATCGGCGAAGAGCGTACGGGTGTCGGTGAATTCGGCCAGCTTGGACGCGTACATCACGGCGACGACATCGGCTGTCTCGGCCACAACGGCCAGGTCGTGGGTGATCAGCAGGATGCTCAGGCCGGAATCTTCCTGGATCTCGTTGAGCAGGTCGAGGATCTGGGCCTGGATCGTCACGTCCAGGGCGGTGGTCGGCTCATCGGCGATCAGCAGCTGCGGGTTGCAGGACAGGGCCATCGCGATCATCACGCGCTGGCGCATCCCGCCGGAAAGCTGGTGGGGGTATTCGTCGAAGCGCTGGACCGGCTCGGGGATGCCCACCTTGTTGAGCATTTCGATCGCGATTCTCCGGGCCTCGGACCTCGATACTTTGCGGTGCAGCAGGATCGCCTCGACGATCTGGTGGCCGCAGGTGAAGACGGGGTTCAGCGAGCTCATCGGCTCCTGGAAGATCATGGAGATCTTCCTGCCTCGGATCTCCCGCATCTCGCGTTCTTTCAGGCGGGTCAGCTCCTGGTTGTGGAGTTTGATCGACCCATCGACGATGCGGCCCGGGGGCATGGGGATGAGCTTGAGGATGGAAAACGACGTAACGCTCTTGCCGCACCCGCTCTCGCCGACCAGGGCGAAGGTCTCGCGATGGCCGATACGGAAGCTGACCCCGTCGACGGCCTTGACCAGCCCGTCGGGGGTGTTGAAGTACGTCTTGAGGTTCCGGACGCGAAGCAGGGGGGCTGATTGACTCATAGGTTCCGCAGTTTCGGATCGAGGGCATCGCGGAGGCGATCGCCGAAGATATTCCAGGCCAGCACGATAATGAACATCGCCACGGTCGCCGCGGCCAGTTCCCACCAGCGTCCGGCCACGAGTTGAAGCATCGAACCGCTGATCATCTTGCCCCAGCTGGGCTTGTCCATCACGCCGATGCCCAGGAAGCTCAGAGAGACTTCGGCGCCGATGGCGCCGACGAAGCCCAGCGAAAAGTTGATGATGCCGATATGCAGCACGTTGGGCACGATGTGTCGGAGCATGGTCGAGAAGCTGCCGCGGCCTGCTGCCCGGGCGGCCATGACATAATCCAGCTCGCGCATCTTCATCGTCTCAGCCCGGACGAGCCTGCAGGTTCCGATCCAGCTGGTCATCGCCAGGGCGATGATGATCGCCGGCATGCCTTTGAGCTCCCATTGCCAGGCCGTGTCCTGGAAGAAGACGACTTCCTGGAATGCGAATTTCAGCGCGATCACGCGGATCAGCCCCGGAATGCAGACCAGCGTCGTGTACAGCCAGACGATCGCGTCATCGATGAACCGGCCGAAGTATCCGGCGATACAACCGACGACAATTCCGAGGGGCACGGCGACGATGTTGGCCACGAAAGCCACCTGCATCGAGACGCTGGCGCCCAGGAGGGTCTTGCCCAGCACGCTGCGCCCGAGCGAGTCGGTGCCAAGCCAGTAATCCCAGCTGGGTGGTTCGTCGACGCGGTCATAGTCGAAGGTCGTCTCCCAGTCGCCGAGGACAATCGGGGCGAAAATGGCGATCGCTGCATAGAGGCAGATTACGGCGAAGCAGATCACCGCGACCGGGTCGGACTTCAGCCTCCTGAAGGCTTCTGCCCAGAGGCTGCGCCCCGATCCGCCGATCTTCTGGACCGGCTCGTGGGTTTTGGCTGTCAGTTCGGTCACGCGTGGGTCTCCTACTTCATCCGGATGCGGGGGTCGAAGACCCCATAGAGTATGTCGGTGATCAAGAGGCCGATCGTGTAGACCACCGCCAGCAGGAACGTCAGGCCGGTGATCAGCGGGATGTCGTCGGCGGTGATTGAGGTGATCATCAGGTCGCCCAGGCCCGGTATGCCGAAGAACCTCTCCAGAAACAGCGAACCCATGATCAAGAAGGGAATCGACATTACAAGGCTCGTCAGGATCGGCAGCATGCAGTTGCGAAGCACGTGCTTGCCCAGGATGCTCGGCAGGGGCACGCCCTTGGCCCGGGCGGTCCGGACGTAGTCCTGGTTGACCTGGTCGAGGATGATGGTCCGGTAGAACCGCACGCTGCCGCCCAGGCCCGCCAGTACGCCAATGCCGACCGGTATGTATATGTTGTAGAAGTTCCCGGTCCCAAAGGCGATCTCCGGGTTCAACTGGAACATGAAATACTGGACCAGGATGATATACGCCAGGTAGGGGATGCACATGCCCAGCACGGCCAGGAACACCCCGAAGTTGTCGATGAACCTGCCCCGGTAGAACGCGACGATCGACGCGATGATCAGGCCGAACATCCAGCCCAGCCCCAGCTGGGGGATCGTCAGGGCCAGCGAGAACTTGGCCCGCTGTGCGATAATATCCAGCAGCGTCCGCTCGGGGTACTGGAAGCTGTAGCCGCTGAACGTGACGCTTTTGCCGAGATGGTGAAAGAACTGCGAGTCATAGAATTTGCCGTCAAACGGGTTCCACCCTTCGGAGGTGTTCACCAAAACCGGCAGGTCCATGTGGTGTTTGGCCTTCCAGTCGTCTACTGCCTGTTTGCCCTGCTTGCTCTGGTCGACGTAGGTGTTGGCCACGTCCCGCGGCGTGAGATGAAACAGCAGGAATGTCAGGACCATGACCCCGAAGATGGTGAAGACGGCCTGGGCGAGCCTTCTGACGATGTAGGATCCCATGTTCAGTCTTTCCTTCCGCCCATGTCGGCCCGCAGCTTCGAATCGATCCGTCGGTATCGCGTGTAACCATAGCCGATCGGATGGGGTTTGATGTTGTGCATCCAGTCATAGACCATGATGTAGGAAATCGGCTCGGTCATCGGCAGCAGCGGGACGTCTTCGGAGAGCTTGCGGATCATCTTGACGTACAGGTCCATCCGCTCCGGGCCCCGGAACATGGTGCGCGACTTCTCGAACCATGTGTCGTACTGCTGGTCGGAATAACGGCTGGAGTTGGTGCCCGCCTCAATATTCGGCCCGTAGAACAGCTGCAGGAAGTTCTCGGCGTCCGGGTAGTCGGCATGCCACCCCATCAGGTGCATCTGGGCCTTGCCGCTGTGCACTTTGGTCTGCAGGACCGGCCAGGTGTTGTAGACCGGTTCCAGCTCAAGCCCGATCTTGCGGAACTGCTGCTGGCAGAATTCACCCACCTTGACGAAATACTCGCCGTTGCCCATCTCCAGCCGCAGTTTGGGGATCTCTCCGTCGATCAGCAGCCCCTTTTCGCCCAATTGCTTCTTGGCTTCGGCGAGCTTCTCTTTGGCCTTGGCCAGGAGTTCGTCGTGGGTTTCATCGGTGTGCGGTTGGAAGTAGGGCCCCGCCCCGGCCGCCTCGTGCGAGGGGAAGCTGGAAGGAACGATGTTGACCGCCCGTTTGGCCCGCCCCTTGTGAATGACCTTGATGTACGACTCGATGTCGAAAGCCAGAGCGATCGCCTGGCGAAGGGCCTTGGACTGACCGAGGATCTCGTCGGTCATGTTGAAAGACAACCAGTAGATCGTCGGGTTGGTGTACGTCGTCAGGTATATGCCCTTCTTCCGCCACTTATCTTCCAGTTCCTTGTCCGGGGTGAGGACACTGTCGAATGTCTCGGCGGGAATCCCGGCAACGTCCAGGCGCTTGGCCTGGAAACTCATCCACGTCGAGAAGGATTCGTTCATCCAGTCCCACCGTATCACGTCGATGAAGGGCACGGGTTTGCCCGCATCGTCCAGCAGTCCTCGGGCCTTGTCGCCGGGGTAGTCCCCGTGGGCCGGCTCGCCCTCGGTCGGGTACGTCTCGTGCCGGAAGTCCGGGTTGCGGACGAAGATGATCTTGTCCTTCGGCTTGTAGGTGTGCAGGGTATACGGACCGGTCCCGACGAGTTGCTCTTTCTTGCGGAATTCGGTCAGCAGAGGTTCCTTGTCGGCCAGCCAATGCTCCACGGCCTCTCGGGGAACGGGGGCGTAAGACTGCATCGCCAGGACCAGCATGAACTGCGGGTAGGGCTTTTTGAGCTTGAACTGCAGCGTCATATCGTCCAGGGCCTGGACGCCCTCGACCGGCAGGTCGTAACGCTCGAACTGATCTTTGGTGAACTCCTGTTCGGTTCGCTTGCGATACTCATCCAGGCCGACGATGCGGTTACGCAGGAAACTCCAGCTCAAACCGGTCGAGAGGTGGAAATCGGCGATTCGCTTGATCGCGTATACAAAATCATGCGCCGTCACCGTCCGGGTGGGCCAGCGTCCGTCGGGCAGCTTGTCGCCGAAACAGGGATTCCGATGGTACTTGACGTTGGGCCTGATCTTGATCGTATAGGTCAGGTGGTCTTCGCTGACTTCAGGCATGCCCGCCGCCAGCTGCGGCACGATGGTGTCTTCCGAAACAGGTCTCTTGAGGAAATGATAGGTGTAGAGTCCCTCGAAGAGGTGTCCCTGAAACCCCGCCGAGGTGGTGTCGCCCGCGGTGGCCGGCTCGAGCGACTTGATGTCCGACCCCCACGAGTTGTAGAGCACCGTGGGATTATCCTCGATCAGCGGTTGGCCGTCCTCATCCCAGCCCGTGACGACGTTGTCGATCTCGACGGTTTCCCCGAGAAGCAGGAAATAGGGGCTGAGCACCAGGGCAGTCACGGCCAGCAGGGCGGCAGGGTAGAACCATTTCATATCGGATACCTCGCAGGTCTGTCAGGACACGTCTCTTATACAGGCAGGTCGCGGCCCGTTCAATGCTCAGCCCTGCATGCGGTCGGGGCGGGCCGGCCGGTGGGGCAGAGTATCTCGGCGGCGGGTCGGCCTTGGACGCCCGCGGGCAGGCTGGTTCCCTTGTCCGCAGCAGTAATACCCCCTGCCTGTCCGGACGGTTCGGTCCGATTGGCCCTGCCGGGCCCTCAGCCCTGGCCGGAGTTCTGGGCCTTGGCCAGGTCGGTCGGGTCCTTGACCTGCGGGTGCTTCTGTTTGATATCGGCGACCCAGTCCAGCACGGCCTGGATCAGGTCGACCTTCAGCGTGTTGGTGGGGTTTTGCAGCAGGGCGTTGATGCGGTTGTTGCCCGTCTGAAGTGTGCGGATCAGGGCATCTTCGGCGCGGGCCAGCAGCAAAAGCTGCATCTTGGGCAGCATGCCCTGGCCTTCGGAATCGTCGTAGGCCAAAGCAGCCTGCATCATCAGGTCGACCATGATCTGGTTGAGTTGTGTCGCATCGGCCTGGTCGATCTGGGCCTGCTGGTAGAGGCTTGCATAGCAGTCGTTTACAAAGATCAGGCCCGCCTGGGTGAACTGGGGTTGGCCCTTGCGGACCTGCGTGAGGATCATCGGTGCCCGCTGGGCGATCTGCGTCAGGGACAGGTCGCGGGCCCGGCTGAGCGGAGCGCCGGGAATCGAGAGATTCTCCGGCGGGTTGAACCCCAGCAGGCGGATCAGTTCGTTGACCACCAGCGGGTCGGTTTCTTTCTGCAGCTGGGCCCCGGCCTGGTTGACCAGTCGCTGGGCGGCGCCCATGCCCTGGTTGAGCACCATCGGCCAGACGCGCCGGGCAAAGCCCTGCCAGGCCAGGTACCGCAGCGACGGATTGCGGTGCTTGCCCATCTCGTAGTACATGCCGCTGATCGTTGCCTCGGTGATGTTCCTGGCCGCGATGCCCAGGTTGACCTGCTTCTGCGGCTCGTTGGCCAGATCGGCCAGCACGGGCACGGCCCGCTTGGTGAAGATCGTGCCATACAGCACGCCGCGGTTGTTCTTGCGGTAGAACTGGTAGTCGGAGATCAACTGGTTGCGCGCAGCAAAGAGCTCTTCAGAGGTCTCGGCGTCCTTCAATTGACCGAGATACTCGACGATCCGCTGTTCGATCGCCTCCTCGTCCAGCCCCGGGCCGGCGGGGGCGGCCACGGCTGAGGCCGAAATGACAGCGACCAGAAGGGCCGCTACGTAAAGGCAGGCTGCATTCCTGTGCATCGGGTGTATATCCTTCCGCGTAAGACTGGATAGCGGGATGGTATGCGCTGCAGGCGGGGCTGTCAAGCAGATTGACAGGGCAGTTTCTCCTGACGATCTGCCCGGCCAAAACGCCGTCGGGCGGATCCACACTTGACCGATCCGCGGGGAGGCATCTATCATCTTCGCCGAACCTGTGGCGTCGATGATCCTGCAGCGAACCGCCGAGCCCACTTCAAGGAGAGGCCGTGAAAACACAGCCCGTACCCGATCCGGCCGTCCGTCGCATCAGCCTCTATCTCAGGCAGTTGGAGTCCCTCCACAACGGCGGCGAGACGAAGGTGTCATCCAAGCAGCTGGCAGAGAGCCTCCAGCTCTCGGCAGCGCAGGTCCGGAAAGATCTGGGCTATTTCGGCCAGTTCGGCCGGCCCGGGCTGGGCTACAGCGTCGCCGAGCTGATCTCCCACCTGCGACAGGTGCTCGGGACCGACCGGACGTGGAACGTCGTGGTCGTCGGGGCCGGCGACCTCGGCCGCGCGCTGCTTCGCTACCGGGGCTTTCAGAAGAAGGGCTTCGAGGTCGTCGCAGCCTTCGACCTGCAGGCCTCGAAGGTCGGCAGGAACGTCGGGCAGGTCCCGGTCCACCACATGGACCGGCTCGAAGAGATCGTCCGGGCCCACAGTGTCCGCCTGGCCGTGCTGGCCGTGCCCCCCGAAGCTGCCCAGGACGTCGCTGCGCGCCTCTGCGGCGCCGGCGTCAAGGGACTGCTGAACTTCGCCCCTTGCGTCCTGCAGGTGCCCCCCGGCGTGGCCGTCGGTCCGGTCGACATCGCCGCCCACCTCGAACAACTTTCCTTCCAGGTCCACACTACCGGAATGTAGAGCCGCCTGTCGGATTTTGAGAATCTAGGAACAAAAGAGAATGATAACATGATCAAAGTTCTATAATTCAGAAGAAAATCTCTTGTGATTCTGTATATAGTTTTGTATATTATTCGAAATACAGAAGTGGTGGAGACGTCCTCTGGCAAACCGACAGGAGAAACACATGGGTATCGCTGGACGCCTGAAATATGCTCGTGACCAGTCCGGCTTGACCCTGGGCCAAGTCAGACAGCGAAGCGAGATTGGCGAGTCGTCGCTTTCTGAGTTCGAGAATGGCAAAAGGGAGCCCAGCCTCAGCCAACTACATTCCCTGGCCGTAACCTACCATCGCCCGGTTTCGTTCTTCCTGTCCGAGGGGGAGATCCCGCCGGAGGTGGTTCTCTGGCGTGAGATGCCTTCGCAGGGAAGAGACGATGTACAGGCGGCCTTTCTGCTGCATTGCCAGCAGTATCACAATCTCGAAATGTGGACGGGGCAAAGGATTCCCCTGGAGTTGCCGATGGCAAAGGGACCCGTCAACTGGGACTACCGACAAGCGGATGTGCTTGCAAAGAGGGTCCGAGATGAACTGAACCTGGGGGACAGGCCGGCCCACTCTTTGCTGTCGGTCTTGGAAGAGGTCTGCGGGATCAAGGTCTTCCATCGTCGTTTCGAACCCACAGGGACTGCGGCATCGACCCTGAGCGAGTCTTATGGAGCGGGAATACTCCTCAACGCCGGTAACAAACGGTGGCGCAGGAACTATGACCTGGCCCACGAACTCTTCCACCTTCTTACCTGGAGAGTCTTCCGCACCCGCGAAGAATCTCATCCACCCCTTCCCAGCCAGCGGGAGGAACAGTTGGCAGATGTCTTCGCATCACGGCTGCTGCTTCCTGCTGAAGCCCTGGAGGCTGCCTATTCTGGCAGATCTCAAGACGGCAGACTGACCTATGCAGACCTGTATGATCTGGCCCGCCAGTTCGATGTCTCCGCAGAGGCGGTCCTCTGGCGCATGTATAACCTGAAACTGCTTGGCCGCGACCTGTCCGGCGATGCAGTTCGGGAGGTGGCGGGGAAACTCTCGGCACTGTCTGTTGTCTATGAGGAGCGTCAGGACACCGAGCCTCCCCGATGGCCCGAGAGGTATCGAGCCATGGCCGTCAAGGCCCTTCGGGCTGGAGAGATTTCGATTGGCAAGTTTGCCGCGTACATGGAAATTTCGCGGCAGAAGGCGATGCAATACCTCCAGCAGGAGCCCACGGATGGCCAAGAAGTTTCGCTTGCTCCTGCTTGATGCCAATGTCATTATTGAGCTGTTCAGAATGGGGATTTGGGAGCAGATCGTCGACAGGTGCGATGTCCACCTGTCCCGCACTATCCTGCAGGAAGCCCGGTACTACGAAGACGACGATGGGCTGCGCTGCGGTATCGATCTCGTCTGCTGTCAGAGGTCAGGGGCTGTTACTGTCCATGATGTCAGTCTTTCCCAAGACGCGGAACTGACGAAACATTTCGGAATTGCATACCTCGAACGCTTCGATCCCGGTGAGCGTGAGGCGCTGGCACACCTGCTGACATCTCAAGAACGCTTCACGATCTGCTCCGCTGACAGTATCGTGTTCAAGGTTCTCGGGTACCTGAACCTTGCTGAACAGGGAATCTCGCTGGAAGAGATTCTCCAAACCATCGGATTGGGTCGACTGGTAACCTGGCCGTTCAGCAAGGCCTTCAGGGAGAAGTACACCCAGGACGGTTTCGTCGACGGTCTGGGCCGCCAGTCTTTTTAGATTTATCGGATTTACGGAAATGCACCGCCCAGGCGGTCAGTTGTATGCGGCCGCGGCGCGGAATTCTTTGTCCTGCCTGCCCAGGCCGCGGCGGATCAACGCCAGGTCGACCAGCATGCGGAGGACTTCCAGCGGGTCGAGGTCGTGGCGTTCTGCCACCCGCGCTGCATGGACCAGCAGGTCCTGGCCGGGGGAGAAATCGTACAGGTTTTCGCTGGCTTGGCTCATGGTTCCTCCGGGGGAATCCGGCGGCCCCATCCTTGCCGCCTCGATGGTTCCATGATACCCCGGACTTGCGATTCTGCCTACCCCCGCAGGTGGGCCTAGACCTACCTGCCCAGGGCGGTGGCCATGGCGTGCAGGGCGGCGGCGGTTGCGGCCAGGGAGGTCCTGGCCGAGGCGGGGTGAATGCGGACCTGGCCGACCAGGCGGCCGGGCTCGGGGGCGAACCAGGCTTCGCTGGCCCGGACGGTCATCTGGATGAGGAATCGCGCCTGGGCGAGTTGGGCGGCCTTGGGCGAATCGGCCGGCCAGGCGGGCCCGCCGGGCGATTCGGGCCAGCGGCGGCCTGCTGCGATGTTGATCAGCGCCAGGGCGGTCGACTCGGTGGTCGGCAGCTGACCGGCGAAGGCGAAGCCCCCGCGGGTGTCGATCGCGTCGGTCCGCGGATGGGCCTGGGGGTCCACGCCGGTCGGGGCGGCTGGGGATTTCACCCCGGCAAAGATCAGCCAGCCCCACTGCTGGGCATTCTGCGGAGGGATCTTGCCCAGCCGCTCCAGCAGCTGCCGGCGGGCCTGGGTTTGCTGGTCCGAGCCGGGCAGGGCACCCAGGGCGTGGCAGATGACCGCATCCGAGCGGATGCTGCCCAGCGGGTCCTCGGCGCCGCTGCGGGCCGAGGCGTATTCGACCAGGGCCCGGACCAACTCTTCGCGGGCCTGTTGTCCCTGTCCGTCGGGGCTGATCGCCAGGCTCGTCATCGCGGTCCATGCGGCCGTCTCTGCCAGTTGCTCTGCCGGGCTGCGGGCCTGGTCGGCCGAGAGGGCCCGGGCCGAGAACGCCATCCCGGCGTCAATGGCACGTTGCTGGGCGTCGGTCGGGTTTTTCCCGGCCTGTCTGGCCAGGGCGTAGATGGCCCAGGCGTGGTCGGCCAGGCTGTCGGTTTTCGGGTCTCCCAGGCGTCCGTCGGCGCTCTGGTGGGCCAGGAGGGCGTTGGCCAGGGCCAGGCCGCTGGTCCGGGCGAGTTTCAGGTCGACGTTCTGCTGGTCGATCGGGCGTTTGCCGCGGAAGAGCACGACGGGCACCTGCCCGGGTGCGTCGAGGATCTGCAGCGTCCCGTGGACCTTCCAGAGTCGCTTGAGGTCGGCCTCCTGGGGCCTGAGGCGGATGCGGCTGATCGCCTCACGACGCATCTGGTCGACATCCAAGCCGTGGCGGTAGGCCTCGCCGGCGGTCACATGGGCCTCTTGCATGCCCTGGATCAGCGTCAGCGAGGTCAGCCCGGGTTGGATCGACGCGGGCAGTTGGTCATCCTCGACGTATCGGCCGGGCGAGAGGACTTCGATCTCGATGGTCAGCCCGGCCAGGACCTCGCCGGTCACGCGGTTGCCCAGCAGGGGGCTTCGCATGGCATCCAGGGCGGCGGCGATGGCATTTCGGGGGGTCGAAAGGCGGCTGTGGACGGCCCGGGCCACCGCTTTGCCCTCCTGCCAGAACGTCACGGCCACGGGGTATCGTGTCGAGTCGAGCTCGGCCAGCGAGTCGAGCACGGGCTGGTCCTCGGGGCCCGTTCGGCGCCGGAGGTAGAGGTCCATTCCTTTCCGGGCCTGTGCGGCCAAGTCGCGCGTCTGGGCGTAGGCCAGCCGGGGCGGCGCGGGGGCCTCTGCGTTGGCGGCGCAGAGCCATGCCAGGACAATCGCCATTGACGGCAGCAGACGGTAGTGCGGTTGAGGTCTCACAGTGTTCTTATATGTTGCCCGGGCGTCGAGGTCAAATGGATCGCCGGAACCGGGTGGGGGGCTGGGGCTAACTTCCGGAATATTAAGACTTTGTGCGGAAGTCTCAAAAAGATCTGTATCTGTGGCATGGAAAATGTCCGCCCTGTGTGTCCTCTGCAAACCATGAATTGAGAATACGTTGCGTAAGAAAAGGAGTTCCTTTTTCTGCGGCCTCGGCGGTTTTGGCCGGTCTGGCGGGCCTTGAATTTTGTTGCAACGGTGTGGGGGGCAATTACACTTTCGGCTTACGACGGATGGCCGTCGAGCAACGCATAACCTCTTATGATGGGGAACCCTGCGATGGCGAGCGTAACCTACGACGACAGGAGTTTCCTGGTCGACGAGAATCGCATCTGGCTGGCCAGCGGGTCCTTCCACTACTTCCGGACCCCGGCTGAGCTGTGGGACGACCGTCTGCTGAAGATGGCCCGCGCCGGGCTGAACTGCCTCAGCACGTACGTCCCCTGGAACCTCCACGAGCCGGAGGAGGGCAAGTTCAACTTCGAGGGCGACCTGGACGTCGTGGAGTTCGTCCGCAAGGCCGGTCAGTACGGCCTGATGGTGATTCTCCGCCCCGGGCCCTACATCTGCGCCGAATGGGATTTCGGCGGCCTGCCCGCCTGGCTGACGACCAAGTCGGGCGTCAGCTACCGCACGAATTCGGCGGCCTTCATGCACTACTTCGACAAGTACTTCCGCCAGTTGCTGCCGCGGCTGAGCCCGCTGCAGGTGACACAGGGCGGCAACATCATTCTCGTGCAGAACGAGAACGAGTATCCCGAAACCGTCATGCCCGATCGCCTGGAGTACCTGGAGTTCATCAGCCAGCTGATCCGCCGGGCGGGCTTCGAAGTGCCCATCATCACGTGCAACAACCAGACCGACCCGTTCGTCCCCGACGCCATCGAGTGCGTCAACAGCTGGTCGAATTGCGTGGACCACCTCAAGACGCTGCGGATGCGTCAGTTGGACAAGCCCCTGCTGGTCACCGAGTTCTGGAACGGCTGGTTCGACGCCTGGGGCGAACAGCACCACATGCGCGACGGGATGGCCACGGCCCGGCGGGCGATGGAGATCCTCGGCTGCGGCGGGCAGTTCAACTATTACATGTTCCACGGCGGGACGAATTTCGGTTTTACCGGCTCGCGGCTGGTCAACGGACCGGCCTCGTGGCAGACCACCAGTTACGACTACGATGCCCCGATCGCCGAGGGCGGCGGGCTGAGCGAGAAATACTACCTCCTGCGCCCGATCAACATGCTGGCGGCGACGATGGGGCGGTTCATCGGCGAGGCCGTCATGGAAACCGCCTCGCCCACTGTCCGCAACGCCTGCGACAAGATCTGCCTGGAGGGCCTGGACGGCTCGTGGCTGACGCTGACCGGCAACGGGCAGAAGGACACGCCCAGCCGGATCGACGTAGCCCTGCCGACCGGCGCGGAGTTTACCGCTACGCTGGAACCCTACGGTGCGGCGATCCTGCCGTACGAGCTGGTCCTCACCCCCGGCCACACGCTGGACTGGACCAACACCACGCCGCTGGGGTTCTTCCGTTCGAAGGTCCTGGCGCTGCACGGCCCGGCGGGCTGGCAGGTCGAGCTGTCGATCAACGGGCAGCGCTTCAGCGGGAAAATTCCCGACCGCGATACGCCGGAAGTCGCCGACTGCCAGGGCCTGCAGATCGTCCTGCTGACCAGCGAACTGGCCCGTCGGACATGGCTGGTCGAGGATACACTCGTCTTCGGTGCATCTTTTGTCGGCGAGAGCCTCGAAGAGATCGAAATCGACAAGGACGTCAAGCACCTGTTCGCGCTGGAACTGGCCGAGCAGCCGAAGAAGGTGCAGATCCCCGTCAAGCTGGACGATTCGAACAAGCCCCAGCCGCCGCGGTTCAAGAAGTGGCAGCTGGCGGAGGTGGCCGACGAGTCCGACGGATCGGCCGAGCTGGACTGGAAGAAGCTCGACAGGCCTCGCGACCTGGACCAGCTGGGACAGTATTTCGGCTACGGCTACTACCGCATCGTCATCCCGACCCCGCGGGCCCGCAAGCGGAACCTGTTCCTGCCCGAGTGCAGCGACCGGGCGACCTTGTTCCTCAACGGCAAGTGCATCGGAACGTGGGGCAGCGGCCCGGGGGCCAAACGCCAGCCGATGCCCGTGGATCTGCCCAAGGGCGACAACGTTCTGGTCGCGATGGTCGACAACCTCGGGCGCTACTCGTACGGCCCGCGGATCGGCGAGCGCAAGGGCCTGTTCGGGCACATCTGGGACGCCAAAGCGCTGAAGGTCCGCAAGTTCAAGGTCAGTCGCGAGGAATCGTTCAGCAAACGCATCCTCCCGCGACACCTCAGCCACCTGGCAGAGAAACTTGAGAAGCTCGAACTTCATGTCGCCGAGACCGAAGTGAACCTGACCTCTCCCAGACTGGTGGAGATTTCGTTTGAATCCCTGCCGTGTCACCTGGCGGTGATGGTCAACGCCCAGAGCGTCGAGTTCTGCCAGGCCCACCGCGGCTGCAACTGGGGCAGGGTCTTGCTCCAGTCGCGGCTGAAGAAGGGCAAGAACGAGATCCGCCTGCTCTGCTGGGGCAAGGTGACGGCCCGGCAGCTGAAAGACGTGCAGTTCCACGCCCTGACCGAGCCTCTCAGTGCCGATGCGCCGTGGGGCTTTATTCCGTGGCGGATCCCGGAGACGTTCGAGCCGGCGGGCAAGACGCGCGCGCCGTCGAAGCGTCCGGCCTGGTGGGTTTCGTCCTTCAGCGACAAGCCAGAGACCTCCCTGCCGCTGTTCCTGCAGATCGAAGGGCCTGCCAAGGGGCAGATCGTCCTGAACGGTCGTAATGTCGGGCGGTTCTGGAACCTGGGCCCGCAGGAGTGGTACTATCTGCCCGGCTGCTGGCTGGATGAGGAGAACGAAGTGGCGATCTTCTGCGAGGACGGCAAGGCGCCGGCCAAGTCGCGTCTGTTGTATCGTCCGCTGGGACCGTATCTTGATTGAGACAATTCCGAGACTCGCTTCAAGAGGCGGGCAAAGGATTTCCGATAGAGTGGAAGGTTCTCGACGCTGCGGCGCAGCGGCTGGATCTGCGGCATGTCCCGCGATATCGGCAGGTTGCAGCCGTTGGGGCGGGCAGGTGGAGCAGGGTTTTTGACTTGTTAGCTAGAAGTTCTTAGCATAATATGATTTGCATCCAGTGCGAGTTGCTGTAAGCACATAGGTAAACCAGTTCCGCCTCGGCCGGGGTTCTCCAGGTCCGGCGGGACGTTCGAAAGGCGATTTCATGCACACGGTGACAAAAAAAGAGCTGGTCGACCGGATAGCGGACGATACGGGCACCAAGCGGGTAGCGGTCAAGAAGATCATCCAGAGCTTTTTGGACGAGATCGTCAACGAGCTCGGCAAGGGTAACCGGTTGGAGTTCCGGGACTTCGGCGTCTTCGAGACCAAGGAACGCGCCGCCCGGATCGCCCAGAATCCTAAAACGCTGCAGCGTGTCAGCGTCCCGCCGAAGCGGACGGTCAAGTTCAAGGTCGGGCGCCTGATGAAGATCAAGCTGCAGGAAGGCCTGGAGGAGGGCGCCCCGACCGATTCCGGATCCCAGAACTATGCGGAATGACCCCCGGCGGTCCGTGTCTCGTCGCCGCCGGCGGTCCGGCCCTTGCCGGCTGTCCAGATTCGCCACTCCTTCTTCCTGACTTGCCCAACCCGGAGGCCCGGCCATGGCCAAACTCATCGTGGCGATCCTCGGCATCGCCGCCATTGTCTTCGCCGTCTTGAGCTATACGCAGCTCCAGGAATTCAGAACTGCCGAGCAGCAGCGCATCGAGCAGGGCCAATCCGACGCAGACCAGCCGGAGATCGAGGCTGAACGACAACGTCTGCAAGAGAAGGGGATGTTCTGGCACGTCCTGCCGGCCACGATCTGGGGCATCATCGGCGGCGTGCTGCTGCTGGGCTCGATCGTGCTCTACCTGGCCGGTCGAAAACGCAAACGCACCACGCGCCTCGAAGCGGTTACGCGGGTCGGACGCGGCGAATAGCGCCCGGCCGGTCTGAGCATTCGGAGTCCATCCATCATGAAGCAGTTCGTCATCACTCCCGCGATGGGCAAACGCCTGATCGCCAAAGCCATCTGCAAGCACCCCGCCATCGAACACGCCCTGGCTGAGGGTACCATCTGCATCGTCGCCGGCACGACCAACGGCTATGTCGCAGAGGAACTGCTCCGCCGGATCGGGCAGGCCGACAGCTTCAGCCGCGTTGGGTTCCGACGCGGCGTGGTCGTGCCCCCCGACGCCTCGGAAATCCCCCCCAGCTGCATGGACGACGGCGACGTGATCATCCGCCAGTCCAAGCGCATCGTCGGCAAGACGGTCTTCGACATCGTCGACGAGTTAGCCATGGGCGACGTGGTGCTCAAGGGCGCCAACGCCCTCGACGTCCGTCGGGGTCACGCCGGCGTCTATGTCGGCCATCCGCAGGGCGGCACGATCGGGGCGATTCTCCCGGCCGTGATGGGCCGACGCGTTCGCCTGATCATCCCGGTCGGGCTGGAAAAACGCATCGCCGGCAACATCAACGATATCGCCGCCGAACTGAACGACCCGGAAACCGAAGGGCCCCGCATGATTCCCATGCCCGGCGAAGTCTTCACCGAACTCGACGCGATTGCCATGCTCACCGGCGCCGCCGCCCGCATGCTCGCCGGCGGGGGGATCTACGGGGCCGAGGGCGCTGTCTGGGTCGGCGTCCACGGCAGCAAACAGCAACTCGACGCGGCAAGCCAACTGCTGGATACGATCTCCGACGAAGGTCCCTGCCGGGTCTAGAAGGTAGGTCAGCAGCACATGGCCCAGAGAAAGATCACAGACCTGTTCGCCGAGAAGCCCCGGACGCTTTCCTTCGAGTTCTACCCGCCCCGGACGCAGAAGGGCTTGGCCAAGCTGGTCGAGTCGACCGCGCCCGAACTGGCCGAGCTGGGCGCGGACTACTTCTCGGTCACCTATGGCGCCGGCGGCAGCGAATCCAAGGCGACGATGAACGTCGTAACGGGCCTGCTGGACCGTCTCGACGTGCCCGTCATGCACCACCTGACCTGCATCAAGCACACCTTCGCTTCGGTCCGGGCAGAGCTGGCCGAGATGAAATCCGCCGGCGTGAGAAACATCATGGCCCTGCGGGGCGATCCCCCGGCCGCCGAGCCGGACTACGTCCCGGGCCCCGACCAGCCACGTTGGGGCTGCGACCTGGTCGGGATCATCCGCGAGTACGGCGACTGGTTCTCCATCGGCGTGCCCGCCTTCCCCGAAACCCACCCGCTGGCGATGGCCCCGGAAATCGACACCAAGGTCCTGCGGGTCAAACAACAGATGGGCGCGGATTTCGCGGTCACCCAGCTGTTCTTCGAGCCCGGGCTGTACAAGACCTTCCTGGACCGCGCCCGGGCCGGCGGGGTGGACTTCCGGATCATCCCCGGCATCCTGCCGGTGACCAACTACGCCCGCCTGCTGGAGTTCTGCGACATGTGCGGCGCGTCAGTGCCCGATTCAATCCACCAGCGCTTCGCCTCGATCGCCGAGGACGCCGAAGCGACAGGCCGGGCCGGAATCGACCACGCCGTCCAGCTCTGCGGCGACCTGCTCGACGCCGGCGCGCCCGGCATCCACTTCTACTGCCTCAACAAAACCCAGCCCGTCACCGAAATCGTCCGCCAACTGGGCCTCTGACAGGACCCGCCTTACCGCAGGTTTCGTTTGGCCAGTACGATGATGTTGCGCAGGAGCATGGCGACGGTGACGGGGCCGACGCCGCCGGGGACGGGGGTGACGGCCGAGGCGAGCTCGCAAGCGGCAGCGAAATCCACGTCGCCGACGGTCTGCATGCGGATTTTGCCGGCATCGTCGGCAAGCGGCTGACCGCTGTGGTCGAAGCCGACCGGGATGCGGTTGATCGCCACGTCGATGATGACGGCGCCGGGCTTGATCATCTCCCGGCCGATCAGGGGCCAGAGGTCCGGCGGGGCGGTTTTCTGCGGATCCGGCAGGTTCTTCCATCGCTGCCATTTGGCCTGGGCCACGCCTGCGCCGACGATGAGGATGTCGGCGTTTCGCGTGTGGCTGGCCAGGTCGCGTGTGGCTACGTGACAGATGGTGACGGTGGGGGCGTGTCGGCGGGACTGGAGCAGGAGCATGGCCAGGGGTTTGCCCAGGATCTCGCTGTGTCCGACGACGACGGCCTGCTTGCCCTCCCAGTGCTGGCTGACGCGGCTGAGCAGTTCGATACTTGCCAGCGGCGTGCAGGGGGCGACCTGGGCCTCGCCGTAGAAGAGCTTGCCCATCTGGGCGGGGTGGATTCCCTCGACGTCCTTGTCCTGGCTGATCGCCAGCTGGGCCTTGCGGGTGTCGATGTGCTCGGGCAGGGGCATCTGCAGGAGGATGCCGGTCACCTCGGCCGAGGTGTTGAGCATGGATATGTGGGCCAGCAGCTCGTTTTCGGCCACATCGGGCGGGAGGGTCTGCAGTTCGTAGCGGATGCCCACCGAGCGGCAATTCTTCTGCTGCATGCCCGCGTACATTCTGGCAGCCGGGTCGTCACCGACCTGGACGGCCACGAGGTAGGGCGTTTTTCCCTGTTCGGCCAGTTCGTGGGCTTCCTGTGCGGTGCGTTGCTTGAGCTCCGCGGCCACGGCCTTTCCGTCGATGATTTCAGCAGCCATGTTGGGGGTCCTGGTAGTTGCGCAGGAGGGATTCGACTTCGTCGAGTTGTACGGTCTCGGCGGCCGCTTTGCTGCGGGCGACGCGCAGGGTCCACAGGCCGGCTGCGCGGTATAGGTCCAGCAGGTCCTCATCGCGGTCCTGCAGGGCCTGGAGGTGTCGTCGGATCGTGCCCGCATCGCCGCGCGCGACGGGCCCTGTCAGGGCCCGGACGGGCCCATCGGCCAGGACATTGGCGACGGTGGCCTGGACCAGTGGCCCCAGGGCCCTGGCGGCGGTATCGCGGTGGATTCCCGCCTGTCCGGCCAGGGCCAGGGCGGCGTCGAACAGGCCTGTGAGGTAGTTGCATGCCATCACGGCCGCGGCGTGGTAGAGGGCCTTGCCGGCCGGGTCGATCCGCACGGCAATGGTTCCCATCTGTCGGAGCATCGGCTCGAGGGTCAGCAGGGCGGCAGAGTCTCCTTCGCAGAAGACGAAAGACCCGGGCAGGCGCCGCGCGGCGGACTCGACGTCGGGGAAGGTCTGGAGCGGATGGATCGACGCGGTGGACAGGCCGATTTCAGCGGCCGGGGCGAGTGCGTCGCTGCCCAGAGACCCGCTGCAATGGGCCAGGATCGACCCGGGCGCGAGGTGACCGTCATCGGCCAGTTGCCTGCACGTCGGTTCGATCTGGTCATCGCGGACGCAGAGCAGGACGACCTGGCAGTCGGCCAGTGCGTCGGGAGTCAGTCGGGGCGGGGGGTCCTGACGGAGTTTTCGGGCCGCCTGCCGGGCCGCGGCCTCGGTGCGGGCGCAGATCGTCTGGACGCGCATCTTCGCGCCCTCGGCCAGCAGGGCCCAGGCCGTGCCGACCTTGCCCGGCCCGACGATTCCGATTCGCAGCGGTTGGTCCATGGTCCCTTTTCCCTGGCTGCCTGACTCAGCGGGTGGCCTTGACCCCGCCGCCGGCGCCGGCGCGCTTGACTTCGGCCTCGACGAGTTTCTGGTCGATCATCGTGATATCGCCCGGGGTCTCCTGGACGAGGATGCCGTGGGCGGCGCCCCACTCGACGGCCGTCTGGAGATCCTTGCCCTTCAGCAGGGCAGAGAGCACGCCGGAGGCGAAGGAGTCCCCGCCGCCGGTTCGGTCGGCGATCGGTACGCCCTGGCGAAGCGTGGCGACGTGGAAGTTCTTGTTGATCGCGTCGTAGAGCACTGCGCCCCAGCTGATGGTGTCGGCGTTGATGGCCCCGCGCCACTGCGTGCCGATCAAACTGAGGTTCGGGTAGTCTTCTGCCACGGCCAGAACGGTCTTCTTGTAGGCTTCCAGCCAGACTTCGAAGACGTCTTCCTTGCTGGTCTTGGTTTCGTAGCCCAGCGCGTCGGCCAGGTCCGAGTCGTTGCCGACCAGGAAGCCCAGGTGCGGGGCGATGGACTGGTTGATCTTCCGGGCGCGGTTCTTGTCGGGCTCGACCTTCGAGCGGTAGTTCAGGTCGGCGGCGACGAACGTGCCGTTGGCATTGGCCGATTCGATGGCCTCCAGCGCCACTTCGCTGCTGGTCGGGCTGATCAGCGTGAAAATCCCGCCGGTGTTCAGCACGCGCACGCCGTCTTGCCCGAAGAGGCGGTCGAAGTCGAAGTCGCCCTTTTTGATTTCACGAATGGCCGTGTGGGCGCGGTAGTAGCAGGTGTCCGAGGGCAGCACGCCCTTGCCGACAAACGTGAAGTTCACGCCGTTGCAGATCGTGCCTTTTTTATCGGTGGAGAACTTCGAGCCGTCCGAATCGGTATTGAACCAGATGATGTTGGATGTATCCACCCCGGCGGCCCGCATCTGGTTGCGGATGTTCTTGCCGATGTGGTCGTCGACCAGGGCGGTCAGGACGGTCGAACGCAGGCCGAACGTGTGGGCCATGCCGCAAGCGACGTTGGTCTCCCCGCCGCCCTGGAAGACGCGGAGCCGGCTGGCGCGGTTCATCGGGATGTCATACGGGTCGAAGCGCATCATCACTTCGCCCATCGAGGCCCCGTCGTAGCGGCAGGCGTCGGCGGGTTTGATTTCGTTATACTTTACCGGTTGCGGCATGGTGAGGATTCCTCTCTGTATGTCGTTGTTCATGGTCCGGCCGGTTCGGGCGCTGCTGTGGCGGCCCGGGCGGGTAAGACAACTGCGCCGGGCCGGACAGTCTTCCGATAGGTAACCATAAGCTGTTGCTTCTACACCAGCTTGGCGTCTGAGACAAGCAAAAGCTGCTCCGGCGGGCCGGTTTGGGCCGGGTCCGCCACCAGCAGCTGGGTGTTTTGATCGCTGCGGGTGGAAATGGTTGGATGTGGGGTCTTGACAGAACCCCGCGCCAACCATACCATGCTGTGTTCCCGATGGCCTGAGAAGGCTTTCCCTGCCGGCCCAGAGGATTGAGACCGTGGCTAAGAAAAAGGCTTCTGTTCCGATGTTCGAACTGATGTCCCGCTCGCGGGTCGGGGTGGGGGATCCGAAACAGGTCGATGCCGAAAGCCCCGAGGCTGCCGGCCCGGCCCGGCCGGAAGAGGGACAGAACGAAACAAAAAAACAGACCGTAGAGGTGCCCAAAGCTCCCCAGCCGGGTGCAACCCGGACGCCGGAGCCCAAGCGGCCGAAGCCCGCAGCGGCGTTCTCGCCGGGTCCGTCCGAGCCGATCCTCCAGACCGGGGATGGGCGACTGCGGATCTCGCTGAATTACGTATCCAGTCTCGTGCTGGTCGGCGGGCTTTTGCTGCTGCTGGCCGGGGCGTTCGTGCTGGGCAGGAAGACGGCGTCCAACGGCCCGGGCCAGCCCCTGGCCGCAGGGACCGACCCGGTGCCCGCCCTGGTGCGGTTCCCGGACAAGCATTACCTGGTGATGGCCAGGCTGGGCGGGGCAGAGGAGTACCGCGATCAGGCGGAAGAGTTGGTCGCCTTCTTCCGCCAGCGCGACTTGCAGGCCGATATCGCGAATCTGCCGGACGGGACGCTGTTGATCTGGTCGTTCAGGCCGTTTGACGACCCGAACTCGGCCGCCGCGGCCAGCTTTGTCGAACAGGTAAGACGGATCGGAAACAGCTATCAGAACAACGCCCGCCCGGTGACGTTCATCCCGGAAGGGCCCAACAACCAGACGCCCTGGTTCGCTCCCAAGCCGAGCAACTAGATCGTAGAAGCAACTGGCCTTAGATTCGAGGAAGATCAATGTCGTTGGACCGCACACTGAAGAGTACATCCGGCCTGACCGGGCGACGCAACGTCTGGACCCGCGCCGAGCGCATCCAGAAGCTCACCGAAGAAGGCGAGTTCGACCCCAAGAAGGACAACCCCCTGGGCCTGCCCAAGGTCCGGACCGTCAGCGCCATGGCCGCCGCGGCCGCTGCGAACAAGAAGGCCGATGAAGAGGCCGAAGCCGTCGAGGTCGCCGAAGCTGCCGCCGAGGCTGCCGAAGGCGAAGCCGGCGAAGAATCGGCCGAATAACCAACGCAATGATACCACGGGCCTGCACCCGCAGCAGGTCCCCCGGGCCGTGCCAAGGCTCCGATCGACTGGTAACGCGACCAGCCAACCGGCGACCTGTCACGGCCTGATTCGTATCCGCATCGACCCCCGCTGACCAGGGAGGTACCAGAAGACATGATCGATCCGCTGCAAATCGCCGACAGAATGGCCAAAATCGACGCATCCGGCATCCGGAAGGTCTTCGACCTGGCCGCGAAAATGACCGACCCGATCAACCTCTCGATCGGCCAGCCGGACTTCGACGTTCCCCAGCCCATTCGACAGGCCGCCATCGACGCCATCGAGCAAGGCTGCAACAAGTACACCCAGACCCAGGGCGCAGGCGAACTGCGGGCCGCACTGGCCGGCCACTGCGCCGAAGAATTCGGCTGGACCGATGCCGACTCCCGTCCCTACCTGGTGACCTCCGGGGTTTCCGGCGGGCTGGTCCTGGCCATGCTCGCCCTGGTCAACCCGGGCGATGAAGTGGTCTTCGCCGACCCGTACTTCGTCATGTACGCTCACCTGGTTCACCTGGCGGGGGGCAAGTGCGTGGCGGTCGACACCTATCCGGACTTTGCGCCCGATCCGGCCAGGTTCGAGGCAGCCATCACCGACAAGACCCGCATGATCCTGCTGAACAGTCCGGCCAACCCGACGGGGGCTGTCTACAGCAAGGAGGATCTGCAGGCGATTGCCGAGATCGCCGCCAAGCACAACCTGCTGGTAGTCTCCGATGAGATCTACGACAAATTCTGCTACGATCAGCCATTCGTCTCGATGGCCTCGCTTTACGAGAAGACCCTGCTGCTGCGGGGCCTGAGCAAGTCCTGTGCGATGACCGGCTGGCGCGTGGGCTGGGCGACCGGCCCGGCGGCGATTCTCGAAAAAATGACCATGCTCCAGCAGTACAGTTTCGTCTGCGCCCCGAGCATGGCCCAGGTCGCCTCGGTGGTGGCCCTGGATTACGATATCAGCGAGCATGTCGAGGCCTATCGCGCCAAGCGCGACATGGTGTTCCAGGCCCTGGGCGATACGTTCGGCCTGGTCAAGCCCGGCGGGGCGTTCTACGCGTTCGTTCCGGCCCCGGGCGGCGACGCGACGCAGTTCGTCACCCGCGCGATCGAGAAGAACGTGCTGATCATCCCCGGCTCGGTCTTTTCCGGGCGGGACACGCACTTCCGGATTTCCTACGCCACCGACAACGACCGGCTGGCCAAGGGGCTGGACATTCTCCGGTCGCTGGCGGATTAAGTCCCCGCAGCAGCCGTCTTTGGCGAGAAATCGCTTGCATCTGAGTCGGCGAGCGAATAAACCTTCGCCTCTTGGCCTCCGCCCGGCCGGCGGGGTCTGACCGTGACTTTGGAAGCACGAGATGAAATTCATCCTGATAGACAAGATTTGCTCGATCGAGCCCGGCCGAAGGATCGTCGCCAGCAAGAACCTCTCTCTGGCGGAGGAATACCTGCAGGACCACTTTCCTGCCTTTCCGATTCTGCCCGGTGTGCTGATGATCGAGGCGGCCACGCAGGCGGCGGCCTGGCTGGTCCGCGTGACGCAGAACTGGTCGCGGAGCATCGTGGTCTGTTCGGCGGCGAAGAACGTGAAGTATTCGAGTTTTGTCAAGCCCGGCCAGACGTTGCGGTGCGAGGTCGAGGCGATGCGCATCGACGAGGATACCGCCAAGGTGAAGTTCGCCGGTTACGTCGGCGATACGCAGAACGTCTCGGGTCGACTGGAGCTTTCGTGCTTCAACCTGGTCGACCGGGCGGGGTACCTGGCCGATGCCGACGCGTCGATCCTGGCCGAGCAGCGCAAGCAGTTCGAG
Organism: Phycisphaerae bacterium; assembly: GCA_046541415.1. Taxonomy (GTDB): domain Bacteria; phylum Planctomycetota; class Phycisphaerae; order SM23-33; family SM23-33; genus CAZOVB01. The sequence goes on from JBKHDI010000004.1 coordinate 38,849, forward strand.
CTGGTCGGCGGTCCGGCGGCATTGGAAGCGGCCTGCGGGGCCTGAACCGGATGTCCGCAGGATTGGAATCGTTGACTTTGTGAGTTAAACCCCCTATAGATAGACCGCGTTGCCGCAGCTGCAGTTGCCCGCGGCCCGCACAACCCTTGTGCAATGGATTGAAACCGGCACGATAGGAGAGACAAACCCATGCCGATGACCGAAGAGCAAGTCTTCGCGAAAGTCCAGGAAGCCCTGGAAGAGGCCCTCGGTGTCGATGAAGAGGAAGTCACGCCCGAGGCCAAGATTTTCGCCGACCTGGGCGCCGAATCGATCGACGTTCTGGATATTACTTTCCGCCTGGAAAAGGCGTTCGACATCAAGATCCCGCGGGGCGAACTGGTACCCGAGGACCTGTTGAACAAGCCCGAGTACGTCCAGGACGGCAAGCTGACCGACCAAGGCCTGGCCGAGGTCAAGAAGAGAATGACCCACGCCGACCTCTCGGAGCTGGAAGAGGACCGTCGCGTCGACAAGATCATCGACCTTTTTACGGTCCAGACCATCGTCAACTACGTGATGCAGAAGGTCAACTGATCGCCCGATCGCGTTGCGCTGCCCGCGTCTTCTGCCGCCCGGGCGGACCTGGTGTTCGTCCGGCGCGCTGTCCATAGCTTGGAAACTCCCTGATGCGCTGGATGTGGATTGATCGATTCGTCGAGTTCGAGCCCGGCCGCCGCGCCGTGGCGATCAAGAACGTATCGCTGGCCGAGGAACAACTCCACGACCACTGGGAGGCGTTCCCGATCATGCCCACCTCGCTGATGATCGAGGGGATGGCCCAGACCGGCGGGATCCTCGTCGGCCAGGCACGCGACTTCAAAGAGAAGGTCGTCCTGGCCAAGGTCTCCAAGGCCAGTTTCGACGACATTGTCCTGCCCGGCGACCAGCTCAAGTACGTCGCCGAGATCGAGAACGTGGCGCCCGAGGCTGCGTCGATCCAGGGCACGGTCCTGCGGAACGACGAGCAGATCGGGCAGGTCAACCTGATGTTCTCGCACGTCGACCAGAACATGCAGGGGCTCGAGCTGCCGAAGGAGAACTTCGTCTTCACCGGCTCATTCGAACGGATGGTCACGCCGTTTCTGGAGGCGGCCAATGGCTGAGCGTCGGGCAGCAGTGACCGGACTCGGGTGCATCTCCGCTCTGGGCGTGGGGACCGAGGCGACCTGGCAGGGCCTGTGCGAGGGGGCCAGCGGGATTCGCCCCATCACGGCTTTCGACGCCGGCAAGTTCGACGTCGCCTCGGGCGGACAGGTCGAAAACTTCCGCGCCCGCGACTTCGTGCCCAAGAGCTACCGCAAGGCTGTCAAAGTCATGGCCCGGGACATCGAGCTGGCCGTGGGGGCCGCCGACCTGGGCTTCCGCGACGCGGGGATCAAGACGCGAGGCATCGACGACGAGGGCGACAGCGTCGAGCCCGGGCGCCTGGGCTGCAACATCGGCGCCGGGCTGATCTGTTCGGACCTCAACGAGCTTGGCCTGGCCGTCAACACCGCCCTGGTCGACGGGAAGTTCGACCTGAAACTCTGGGGCCAGACGGGCATGAGCAACCTGACGCCCCTGTGGCTGCTGAAATACCTGCCGAACATGCTCTCCTGCCACGTGACGATCATCCACGGCTGCGAGGGCCCGAGCAACTGCATTACCTGCTCCGACGCTTCGGGGCAGATGTCGGTGGGGGAGGCGGCGCGATACATTCTTCGCAACACGGCCGACGTGGCCATCGCCGGCGGGGCCGAAAGCAAACTCAACCCGATGGGCATGCTCCGCCAGCACCTGCTGGGTCGCCTGTGCGGCCCGAGCGATGACCCTGCCGCGGCGGTCCGACCCTTCGACGCCGGCCACGCCGGCACGCTGGTCGGCGAGGGCGGCGGGCTGCTGATCCTGGAAGACATGGATCGTGCCCGCTCTCGCGGCGCGAGGGTCTACGCCGAAGTCGTCGGCTTCGGCGGCGCATGCGACCCGGACGGCGCCGACATCCGCAGGCCCAATGCGGGAGGCATTTCTCTGGCGGTCAAACGGGCGATGAAGGACGCGGGCATCGGGCCGGAGAAGCTCGGGGCGATCATGGTCCACGGCACGGGCGTACCCGGCGAAGATGTCGCCGAGGCCGATGGCTGGGCAGAAGCACTGGGCGATCGGATCGAGCAGATCCCCGCCTGCTGCCTGACCGGTGCGGTCGGATCGCTCTTTGCCGGTCACGGCGGGCTGGAAGTCGCCATCGCCGCCAAGGCCATCGCCGAACAGAAACTCCCAGCCACCGTGAACCACCAGAGCCCAACGGACCGTTGCCGGCTGAACTTCTCGCCCCGCAGTCGCGACGTGGAGATGGAGTACATCCTCTCGGCCGCCTTCGGTGTGGGGGGGCAGAGCGCTGCCGTTGTCCTCAAGCGAGTCGATTCATGAGTCAACCCCGACGCATCGTCATTACCGGGATGGGCACGGTCAATCCGCTGGCCCACAACGTCGAGCAGACCTGGCAGGCGATCCTGGCCTGCAAGAGCGGGGTGAGCCGCAACCAGTTGTTCGACGCCTCGACCTTCCCGACGACATTCGCCGCCCAGGTGCTGGATTTCGACCTGGCCAACCACCTGGACAGCGCCGAAAAGCACGCCACGGCCGGTCGCCACTGCAAGTTCGCCCTGGCCGCCGCCGCGGAAGCCTGGGCCCAGGCGGGCCTGGTCGACTCCAGCGAAATCGACCGCGAGAATATCGGCATTTATCTCGGCTCGGGCGAGGGCAGTCTGGACTTCGAGAACTTCACCTCCCTGCTGGTCGACGCGTGGGATGACCGCGAAATCGACATGCAGAAGTGGACGGAGTTGGCCTTTTCGCGGATGGACGTCTTCCGCGAGGCTGAGCAGGAATCCAACATGGTCGTCAGCCACCTGGCCGCGGAGTTCGGCCTGCGGGGCCCGGCCTTTAACGTCCTGACCGCCTGTGCCGCCTCGACCCAGGCGATCGGCGAGGCTTACCAGCAGCTGCGCCACGGCGATATCGACATGGTCGTGACCGGCGGGGCCCACAGCATGATTCACCCGTACGGGGTGACGGGCTTTAACCGCCTGACTGCCCTGAGCACCCGCAACGACGAGATCGAAAGCTCCTCCCGCCCCTTCGACCGGACGCGGGACGGCTTTGTCCTCGGCGAAGGGGCGAGCATCCTGGTCATGGAAACGCTCGAAAGCGCCCAGGCCCGCGGGGCGACCGTCCTGGCCGAGGTCATCGGCTACGGGGCCTCCGCCGATGCCTTCCGCATTACCGACCAGGACCCCGAAGGGGCAGGGGCGGGCGCCTCGATGACCGCCGCCCTGGAAGAGGCGGGCCTCGGCTGCGAGCAGATCGATTACATCTCCGCCCACGGCACGGGCACGCAGCAGAACGACGAGGTCGAGACCAAGGCCATCCACCGCGTCTTCGGCGACCTGGCTACGAAGGTGCCCGTATCGTCTGCCAAGAGCATGCTGGGCCACCTGATCGCCGCGGCCGGGGCGACCGAGCTGATCACCTGCATCCTGGCGATGCGCGACCAGATCCTGCCTGCCACGATCAACTACCACCAGCCCGACCCGGTCTGCGACCTGGACTACATCCCCAACGAGCCCCGCAAGGCCAAAGTCGAGATCTGCATGAGCAACTCGATGGGTTTCGGCGGCCAGAACAACACGCTGATCCTGAAAAAACCGGCCTGATCGGCAATCTCAGCCTGCCAAAACCTCAAGAACCCGCCCGGGGTCTTCCGATAGATCTACCGGATTGCCTCAACGGAATTTCTCCACTAGGATAGGTCCGCCTTGCAAGCGACCTCCAGACAGGGAAACGGATGATTCTGGCACAGAGTTGGTATAGTGATCTGGGATTGTGGATCGGCAGGAACTGGGCCTTCATGGCCATCGCCCTGACCTGCTTCTCCCTGCTGCTGTTCGTCTGCCTTCTTCTGGCCAAGTACATCCGCATCTGCCTGAATATCTTCGTCGACACGCCGCCACCGCTGTCGATGGGCCCGGCCGACTTCAAGCCGATCTACGGCGAGGAGGTCCGTCTGCGGAGCTTCGACGGGGTCAGCCTGCGGGGAATGTGGCTTCGTAACGCCAACCGCGCCGCCTACCAGGGCACGGTCGTCTTCTGCCACGAGTTCGGCTCGGACATGTACAGCTGTGTCCGCTACTCCCGCCCGCTGATCGATGCCGGCTACGACGTATTCACCTTCGACTATCGCGCCCACGGACAATCGAGCAAGGGCAGGAACTACCACCCGCTGCAGTGGCCCAGCGACCGCGAGATGGAAGACACCCTCGGGGCCTGCGCGTACGTCGAGTCGGTGCTTGCCTCGGAAGGAAAGCCCACTGATATCGGCGTCTTCGGGATCAGCCGGGGCGCCGGGGCAGCCATCCTCGCCGCCGCCAGCGATCTGAACATCAAGGCCATCGTCACCGACGGGGCCTTCTCCACCGAGCGGACGCTGATGGCCTTGATGAAACGCTGGGCGAGCATCTTTGCCCGCGTCCGCCTGGTCTACCGCAACCACCCGGATTCGTTCTGGCGGTTCCTGGTCTGGCTGCTGATGCGCTTCGCCCAGCCCAAGCTGCGTCGGCGCTTCCCGTCGGTCCAGAAGGCCCTGGCGGAGATGCAGCCGCGCCCGATCTTCTTCATCCACGGCCAGAAGGACAGCTACATCCGCGTCGACCAGACGCAGATCCTCTACGACGAGGCCCCGGCCCCGAAGTATCTCTGGGTGGTCCCCGACGCCAAGCACAACCAGTCGGTCATCCTCCGCCCGGATGAATATGCCGCGCGGACCATTGCCTTCTTCGGCCGCCACCTGGCAGGACAGGCGGTCAGCGAAGTCGACATCACCGACCCGCGCGAAATCGAAGTCGCCTGAGTCGCCGGGGCTACCGGGCTCGCATAGCCCCGCCCAGACCTTTATACTTGCCATTGCCATGTCATGGTTGACCACATCCTTGCGACCGATTGCCTGGACGGCCGGCCGGCACGCACGCCGCCAGGCCGCCCGCTTCCTCCGCGCGCTGGACGACCCCCGCGCCGTCCAGGACCGCTTCCTGGCTGAGCTGCTGGAGAAGCTCTCGACCAGCGACTTCGCCCGCGACCACGGGCTTAGCAAGGTCCGGACCTACGACGAGTTGAGACGCGCCCTGCCGGTCTGCGACTACGAGACCTACCGCTCGTACATCGACCGCCTGCTGGCCGGCGAAAAGCAGGCCCTGCTGGGCGAGCAGATGGATGCGCTGATGTTCTCGATGACCTCCGGTACGACGGGCCGGTCCAAGTTCATCCCGGTTACGCGCCGATTCCTTTCCGATGTGCGGCGGGGATGGAACATTTTCGGCATCCGGACACTGAGCGACCACCCCGCCGGCTGGCTGCGGAAAATCCTGCAGATCTCCTCGCCCATGCGCGAGGCCGACAGCCCTACGGGCCTTCCCTGCGGTGCGATTTCCGGCCTGCTGGCCCAGACGCAGAAACGCATCGTCCGCTGGATGTACGTCTCTCCGCAGTTCTCGGCCGGCTCCGACGCGACCGACCGTTACTACAGCTTGCTGCGACATTCGATCGACCGGGACGTGGGGCTGATCACCACGGCCAATCCGTCCAGCACGATCAAGCTCATCCAGACCGGCCAGGACCACACCGAGCGGCTGATTCGCGACATCCGGGACGGGACGTGCACCACGCCCGGCGGCAGCGACCCGGTCGCCGGCGGCGGCAGGCGGTTTGCGCCCAACCCGGCCCTGGCAGGGCGGATCGAGGAAGGTATCGCCCGCGACGGGGTGCTCCTGCCGCGACACTTCTGGTCGATCGCCTTTCTGACCAACTGGGCCGGTGGGACCCTCCAGTTGTACCTGCCGCGCCTGCGCGAGCTGTTCGACAACGCCCCGATCCGCGACATCGGCCTGCTGGCCAGCGAGGGGCGGTTCACGATCCCGCTGGCCGATAACACCCCGGCCGGGCCCGCAGAGATCCTGGGAAACTTCCTGGAATTCATCCCCGCCGACCAGCGCGAAAACGAAAACCCGCCGACCCTCCGCGTCCACGAGTTGCAATTGGGGCAGGAGTACTTCCTGGTCTTCTCGAACTGGACCTGCCTGCTGCGCTACAACCTGGACGACCGCGTGCGGGTGGTGGGCTTCCACGGCCAGACGCCCGTGCTGGAGTTTCTCTGCCGCGGACTGCGGACCAGTTCGATCACCGGCGAGAAAATCACGGAGAACCAGGTGGTCCGTGCATTCGCCGCCGCAACGGGGGACAACCAGCCCGGCAGCGAGCTGTTTTGCCTGCAAGGCCGCTTCTCGGACCGGCCTAACTATATACTGACAGTAGAGGACCGCAGCGAACCCGAGGCCCGGGCGATTGCCGATAAGCTCGATACGCAGTTGGCGAAGCTGAACATCGAGTACGCCTCGAAACGTTCCAGCGGCCGGCTGGGGCCGATCGAAGTCGAGATCGCCCCGGCAGGGTTCTTCGCCGCCCAGGAGCGCCGGCAGATCCAGCGCCGCCGCGGACGAAGCGAACAGTACAAGCACCAGTACCTTATCTGTCAGATACGGCAGCAGGCCGGAACACGACCATGAAAACAGCGATATTCACCATACCCCTGATTGCGATGGCCCTGGTGCTGTCGTACCTCTCGCTGCTCTGGAGGCCCTGGTCGCTGCTGTTTCTCTGGCCGGCGGTCGTGCTGGTGATCGTTTCGGCCGCCTACGGGTTCCGGTGGCACGGTGTGTTCGGCAAGCGACTCGACGGGCGCCTGCCCCTGCTGCGCGTGCTGCTGCTGCTGCCGTACCTGGCCCCGGCCTGGCTGACCTGGCGAATCCGCAAATGGGTCTGGCAGGAGAAGGCATGGACGAAGATCGACGAGGACCTCTATCTCGGGCGGCGACTGTCCAACCGCGAAATGCCCGACAAGGTCGACCTGGTGGTGGACCTGACGGCAGAGTTTCGCGAGAGGCCCAACGTCCGGGTCGAGCGCCAGTACCTTTGTCTTCCGACGCTGGATGGCACGGCCCCGGAGACCGAGGCATTCATCGACTTGGTCAAGGAGGTGTCCGACTTCGCCGGGCGGGCCTATGTTCACTGCGCCGTCGGGTACGGACGGTCGGCCACGGTGGTCGCCGGTGTGATGCTCCGGCGGGGCCTGGTCCAAACCCCGGGCCAGGCGGTTCACCGGCTCCAGACGCTTCGGCCGGGCGTGGCGATCGGCAGGGGACAGTACCGGCTGCTGGAAAGAACGGTCGACAGGCTCCGGAACGGACGTGGCGATGGGCCCGGGCAGTCGATGTGAACTCTGCGGCAGGAAGGTCCGGGCCCTGGAAAGACACCACCTGATCCCCCGGACCCGCCACGCCAACAAGAAGAACAAGAAGATGTTCGACCGCCAGGAGGTCCACGAGCGGATCGCCATGTTCTGCAACCCCTGCCACAAGACCGTCCACGCCACGCTGAGCGAGAAGGAACTCGAACAGGGGTACAACGATGTCGAATCGCTGCGCCAGCACCCGGATATCGCGCGTTTTGTCAAGTGGGTTCGCAAACAGCCTTCCGGGACGAACATCCGCGTCCGGACCAGCCAGGGCAAGCGGGACCGCACGCCCCCGCGCGATCGCCGAGGACGCAGACGATAGAACACACCGAGAGAGACCAGCGATGAAAAAACGCGAATTGCGAAACCTTGGCCTGTCCGATCCGGACCAGTTCCAGGCGGCCTTCGATGCGATCTCCACCGCCAGCCGGGCCGGAATCGACAAGCAATCCATCCGCCGGCAGCTCCAGCAGGTCGCCGCCGAACCGGAGGAACACCTGGACGATCCGTTCTTCGCGCCGCTGGCTGCGAGGCTGATCGAAAACCCCGTCGCCCCGGACCAGACGCATACCCCGCGATCCGAGCCGGCCCGCTGGACCCGCTTCGGGCGCGACCTCGATGCCAACAGCGTCGAGCAGATGGCCAACGCCTGCAAGCTCCCGGTGGCCGTGGCCGGGGCGCTGATGCCCGACGCCCACCTCGGCTACGGCCTGCCGATCGGCGGGGTGCTGGCCTGCGACAATGCGGTCATCCCGTACGCCGTCGGGGTCGACATCGCCTGCCGGATGAAGATGACAGTCCTGGACCTGCCCACCACCGCTTTGGACGGCCAGACCGACCGCCTGGCCCGCGCGATCGAGCGCGAAACCGCCTTCGGCGTGGGGGCGGAGTTCAAGAAGCCCCGCAGCCACCCGGTGATGGACGAGGACTGGAGCTTCTCGCCGGTTACCGAGCGGATGAAGCACAAGGCCCGGTCGCAACTGGGCAGCAGCGGCAGCGGGAATCACTTCGTCGAGTTCGGCCTGCTCAGCGTCGACGATGCGTCGGTGGGCCTGGCCAGGGGCGAGTACCTGGCCCTGCTCTCGCACAGCGGCTCGCGCGGGCCGGGCAACGAGGTGGCCAAGCACTACTCCAAGCTCGCCTCGCAGCAGCGGTCCGAGATGCCCAAGGAACTCAGCCACCTGGCCTGGTTGGACATGGACAGCGATGCCGGGCGCGAGTACTGGCAGGCGATGCAGCTGATGGGACGTTTCGCCTCGGCCAACCACGAACTGATCCACCACCACATCGCCAGGCACCTGGGCGCCGAGGTCCTGCTGGACATCGAGAACCATCACAACTTCGCCTGGATCGAGACCCACGACGGGCGCGACGTGGTGGTCCATCGCAAGGGCGCAACCCCGGCCGGGCGGGGGACGCTGGGGATCATCCCCGGTTCGATGGCCTCGCCGGGCTTCGTGGTCCGCGGCAAGGGCAACGCCGCCTCGCTGCAGTCGGCCTCGCATGGGGCAGGGCGGGTGATGAGCCGCAGGCAAGCCAGGAAGAACTGCACCTGGTCTGCCGCCCGAAAGCTGCTGGCCGAGCGGAACGTCGAGCTGCTTTCGGCTGGTCTGGACGAGGTGCCGATGGTCTACAAGGACATCCACGAAGTCATGGCCGCCCAGAAAGACCTGGTCCAGGTCCTGGCCCGTTTCGACCCGCGGCTGGTCAAGATGGCTCCGGGGGGCCCGGCGGAGGATTAACCGGCCGCGCTGTGCCCTGTCTTGCAGGCGGCGATGATCCAGTCGAACCGCTGCAGATGGACCACCTCGTCCTCGCGGGCCGATGCGGCGTCCATGCCGTCGCCGCAGGCCAGAATCTCCGAGAGGCCTTCTACGCGCAGCTGCGTCGGCTCGCCGTGGTTGGCGCAGAAGACAAGGCGTCCGCCGTCGGGTTCATCGAGGTAGCGGAAGCTCAACTGGTCGCCGGGGGTCTCAAACGCGAGCGGCGGCTGGACGTCGGCCAGACCGGCCAGGTCGCCGGCCAGGCGGAGCATGCTCTGTCGCTCGGGGCGCAGCGGATTGTCGCTGGCCTGGGCAGCCAGTGTCAGCGACGGCGCGAAGCCCAGGAGGATCGCCTGGCCTCGACCGCAACGGTTGGCAGCGGCCATGACCTCGCCCTGGTCGTTATGGGCCAGCACGTCGGCGCCGTTGAGTCGCAGCGACTGGAAGACCCTGTGGGCGACCAGGCGGTGCGTGCGGCTGGCCACCCCGGCCGAGATGTGCATCTGCTCCTGCTGCCAGTAGAGGTCCTCGGCGGCGCCGAAGAGCTGGTTCAGCCCGGCCCCCGGCTGGTTGCGGTAGACCCAGCCGTTGGCGTCGACGTAAGCGCAGCGGGCCTCGCAGATGACCGTTCCGCCGGATTCGGCGAAGGCCCGCAGGCGATCGGCGACGACGGCGTCCATCTGGAAGCAGAGGGGCAGATAGAGCAGGCGGTAGTCGGAGAGGTCTTCCTCGACCAGCCAGCTGGCGTTGAAGTACTGGATGGGGATTCCCAGGCGGCCGAACAGCTGGCTGGTCCCGGTGATCGCGTCGGTCTGCAGCAGGCGGTAGCCGGCGTCGCGGGACAGCAGCAGCGAGTCTTCCGGGTAGAACACCGCCACCCGGGGTTGGGTGGGCGTCGCGGGGCGGAGCCGGTCTGCCAGCTGCTGCGAGACGCTGGAGATCTTGCGGATTCCGGCTGCGTAGGGCAGCTCCGACCCGTCGGGCCGCAGGGCCGACTGCGAGCCGGTGAACTTGTGCGGCTGTTCGTGGCGGGGGGGTTTGTGGCGGAAGTAGAGGATCGCATCGCTTCCCGCGGCGAGCATTTCGGCCAGGCAGGCCTGGACCTGCCTGCGGTCCGGTCGGTTGCGGTTGTACGTGCCGTACTGCCCCACGCCGGTCTCGCTGATCCAGAGGGGCTTGGCCAGGGTCCGCGCGATGGAGGCAGCCACGTCGAGATGCACCGTGGTGTCGTCCTGGGGACAGCTGCCCATGGTTGGGTAGATATCCTGGGCGACCAGGTCTCCCAGGGCGGCGACGTCCCAGTGGGAGTACTGACACTGGGCGGGCAGGGAGTGGTTGTTGTGGAAGACCGGCAGGGCGGAGTGTCGCCGCAGGATTCCCACGCCCCATTCGACCAGCTCAGCCAGCGACCAGGCCATGAATCGTCGGGTCGCCAGGGCCAGCGGCGCCAGGCCCTCGGTCGGCGGGCCGAAGCGGCTGCGATAGGGGAATACATGCCCCCATCCGGCGTAGGAGGTCGACCAGAGGGCGTTGAGCTGGTCGAGGTCGGACTCGAACTGCTCCTGGAGCCACTGGCGGAATCGCAGGTGGGTCACTGGCGAGTCGGGCAGGTCCACGCCGTAGCGGATTTCGTTGCCGAACTGCCAGGCCAGCAGTCCCTCGGTGTTGGCGTAGTGGGAGGCCTGGGCCTCGATAAACGCCTCCATGTGTCGGCGGAAGCGTGGGTCATCGTGGTTGGCGGCGTGGATGCGGCGGGAGGCGATTTGCCCGGAAACATCAATCGTCCGAAGATCCGGTAATTCTTCGAACATCCAGAAAGGCGGATTGTTGATCCCGATGCCCATGACCACCGAGAGCCCGGCCTGGATGGCCTTGTCGACGTAGTCGTCCAGCAGGTCGAAATCGTAGCGTCCGGGCTGTGGTTCCAGGACCTCCCAGCCGGGCCAGACCTCGGCGACGCGGACGGCGTTGAGGCCCATCTCCTTCATTTTCTTGAAGTTAGCCGACAGCTCTGCCGGAGGATTGGCGTAGTGGTAGTACGTCGTTCCGTGAACAAACGGACTGGAAGCAGCCATTTCGGTCTCCCGCAGAAGCTTGTGACGCCGAGGGGTATATCTGATTGCGAATCCAATGTAACTGACCCCCGCGGGGCTGGCAAGAGTGCGCTGGGCGGGCAGAAGGGTGATTTCCCCTGCGAATCCGAGCAGAAAAGTTGGGATACCGTAGATATTTATCCAGATTGGGCTTGATAAAACGCCAAAAGCCCGTAAGCTATGATTGTCTGGCAGGGACATGCTTCCTTATTGCCTGCCTGGCGTGTGCAATCTTTCTGCTGCACCCGTTACGAGAACGGCAGGTCTCCCTCCACCTGCCCAATCAGGGCTGCAGCACCGCAGGGCAGCGGTGTGGTCTCCCTCCACCATACCGTTGTCCTCTTTTTTTTGCGCCGCCCGGGCCGCACCGCCTCCGAGGTGGTTGATGTTTGGGGCAAATCCGCTAGGCTCTGGGGATGGACCCACGCGTGTTTGTAGCTTTGGGCAGCAATCTGGGCGACCGACGTCGAACTCTCGGCCGGGCCCTGGAAAGCATGGCCGGGCAGGGGATCGAGTTGGTCGCCTGCTCCGACTTCATCCAGACCGAACCGGTCGGAGGCCCCCCCGGGCAGGGGCCGTACCTCAACGCCGTGGCCGAAATCCGAACCGACCTGCCGCCGGAGGAGCTGCTGGAGCGGCTGGGGCAGATCGAGTCCGACTGCGGCCGCGACCGCGCGACGTCGCAGCGATGGGGGCCCCGGACCTGCGACCTGGATATTCTTCTGTATGGCGACCGCATCGTCGAAACACCCGACCTGCAGATCCCGCACCCGCGCATGCGCCAACGGCGTTTCGTGCTCCAGCCGCTCTGCCAGGTCGCCCCGGACGTCGTCGACCCGCAGACAGGCCGAACCGCCGCGCAGCTGCTGGAAGACCTGGACGCCCCCGAGGCCAGTGGCTCGTGAGTTCGCGTCTGGTGACCATCGTCGGTGCCCCGGCCTCGGGGAAGACCACCTTGGCCGGCCAATTGGCCCATCTGTTGGGTGCAGGGCGGATCGCCGAGGACTTCCTGTCCAATCCCTTCCTGGACGAGGCCTATCTTGGCCGAGGCGCAGCCGACCTGCCCTGCCAGATCGATTTCCTGATCTCCCGGGCCAGGCAGCTGGCGCGTTCGATCTTTCCGGCCGAGGGGATCTGGGTGGCAGACTACGACTTCTGCATGGACGCCGTCTACGCCCGCACGCGTCTGACCGGGCAAGACTGGCAGACGTATCAGCAGGTCCACGCGAGGATCGCACCGCTGATCCGACCCGCAGACGTCCTGATCCACCTGCAGGTGCCCGTCGACGCCCTGGTCCAGCGCATCGGCCTGCGAGGCCGGGACCACGAACGGGCCATCGGCCCGGAATTCCTGACCAGCCTGACCCGGGCCTACGACAACATGGACCTGGCCTCCCTGGCCGGGGCCGTCCTGACCGTCGACGCCCAGGCCTGCGACCTGCGCCGCACCGAACAGTGCTCCCCGATCGCCCGTAAGATCCAACAGCTCTGGAAAGACAACACATGAACGTCTGCAAGACCATCCAGCAGATCCGCAACGCCGCAGCCTCGGCCCGCCGGGAGGACAGCAGCGTCCTGCTCGTGCCCACCATGGGTGCTTTGCACGAGGGACACTTCAGCCTGATCCGCCAGGCCGTCGGGGACGGCGGCTTTGTCGTCGTCAGCATCTTCGTCAACCCCACCCAATTCGCCCCGGGCGAGGACCTGGCCAGCTACCCCAGGTGCGTCGAGCAGGATCTGGCCGCCTGCGAATCGCTCGCCGCTGACGCGGTCTTCCTGCCGCAAGTCGAGCAGATGTACCCCCAGCAGAGTCTGACGCAGGTCAGCGTGGCCGGGATGACCGAGACCCTCTGCGGGCGCAGCAGGCAAGGCCACTTCACCGGCGTCTGCACGGTGGTCGCCAAGCTGCTGAACATCGTCCAGCCGGACGTGGCGCTGTTCGGCCAGAAGGACTTCCAACAGGCTGCGGTCATCCGTCGGATGGTCGCGGATCTGAACTTTCCGGTGCAGATCCGCACGTGTCCGACCGTCCGGGAGCAGGACGGGCTGGCGATGTCCAGCCGCAACGCCTACCTCGGCCCGGTCCAGCGTCAACAGGCGCCGGTGCTGTACCGGGCGCTTCAGCAGGCCGGCGAGACGATCCGCCGCGAGCATCCGCCGGCGGCGCAGGTCGTCGAGCAGATCTGCCGGCAGATCGAGCAGGACGCCCCGGCCGGTCGGATCGATTACGTCGAGGCGGTCGACCCGGTCAGCCTTCTGCCCGTCGAGCAGACGACCGGGCCGGTTCTGCTGGCCCTGGCGGTTCACTTCGGCCGGGCCCGGCTGATCGATAACCTCCTGGTGGACTCCGGACCGGCGAAACCATAGAATAAAAGTTTGGCCCCAGTCTTTTGCAGTCCGCCGCGACGGCGGGAAAGGCAGTTTGCAGCGACCATGCAGATCAAGGTTTTACGCTCGAAGATACACCGGGCCCGCGTAACCGAGGCGCGGATCGACTACGTCGGCTCGATTACCATCGACCGGAAGCTGATGGACGCGGTCGGCATCGTGGCAGGCCAGTGCGTGCTGGTCTCGGATATGACCGACGGGGCCCGGTTCGAGACCTACGTGATGGAAGGCGAGGCCGGCAGCGGCGTGATCTGTATCAACGGCGCCGCGGCCCGGTTGGTCACGGAGGGCGACGAAGTGATTATCATGGCCTTTGCGTACCTGCCGGTCGAGAAGGCCGAGCAGCTCAAGGCCAAGGTCGCCCTGGTCGACACGGACAACAGACTCACGAGCCTGCTTTGAGGCAGCTCGGGGTGGAGGCCTAGCCGCATGCACCAGATTCTATTCGATTTCGGCACGCTGGAGCTGTTCGGCCTGTCGATCCCGCTGCGGGTGTACGGCTATGGGCTGATGCTCGTGCTGGGTTTTCTCTCGGCGATTCTGCTGGCCCAGTGGCGTGCCCGACGGGTGGGCGAGAACCCGGAAGTCATTGCTGTGGCGGGCATATGGGCGCTTCTGGGGGGGATTTTCGGTGCCCGTTTGGCCTACGTGATCGAAAACTGGGACAGCCAGTTCTCCCAGGAGAAGGACCTGCTGGCGGCCATGCTGGACATCACCTCCGGCGGGTTGATCTACTACGGCGGGCTGGGTCTGGCCGCTCTGCTGGTGACGCTCTACCTGCTCTACAAGCGCGTGCCGCTGCGGCGGTATCTGGACGTCGTGGCGGTCAGCCTGATGGTGGGCCTGGCCTTCGGGCGCATGGGCTGCCTGCTTAACGGCTGCTGCTGGGGAGGCCATTGCCCGCCGGATTTTGCCGTCTCGACGGAATTCCCGCTCTACTCGACGCCGCTGGTGAAACTCGACGGGCGCGACAGTCCGTACTCCGAGGGGCTCAAGGGTCCCAGCCCGCCCTTTGCCGACATGCTCGAACATGGCCATGCCCACGTGGACCCGCGCCTGCTGCTGAGGCTTCCCAACGGCAGGACGATCGTCCGCCCGCCGACCGATCTGCACGGTCCGCTGGAGGGCAACCAGTTGGTCCTGCTGGACAGGCCCCTGGCCCGGACGCGCGAGGCCTTTGTCGCCGCGGCCGGGGAGGACAACCTGCTCAGCCACGCCGAGTGGCGCGCCGAGCTGGAAGACCCCCAAGGCCTGCTGGCCGGCAGCGAGAGCTGGACCATTGCCTCCATGCACGACGCCGACGACAACGACCTGCTGGACAGCACGGAGTTCCTCCGCTACGTCCGCACCCGCGGGCAGATGCTGCTGCAGCAGTTCGATGCCGACCAAGACGGCCTGCTCAACCAGGCCGAACGACAGCGGGCCGATGCGTTCCTCCGGGCCGACCTGCTGACACTGGCAGCCCACACGCACACGCCGACGCTTCTGCCGGCCCAGCTGCTGGGCGTGATCAACGCGCTGCTGCTGGCGCTGATCCTGCTGGTCTTCTTCCGTCTTCGTCGGCGGGAGGGGCAGGTCTTCGCGGTCATGGTCGTGCTCTACCCGATCACGCGGTTCCTGCTGGAGTTGATCCGCAGCGACAACCCGCACAACCTGACCAGCCTGCAGTTGACGCACAACCAGTGGACCAGCGTGGTTACGGTCATCGCGGGCATCGGCCTGCTGGTCTGGCTGCAGAAGCTTCCTGCCTCGGCCGGGCCGGTTCTGGCTGAACGCCTGGCCGCCGCGGAAGCCAGCGGCCCCCCATCCAACCCATCAAACAACAGGAGCAAGCGGAAATGAAACCGACGATCACATCCTGGATACTGGCCGCCGCTGCGGGACTGGGGCTCATTCGCCTTGCCGGGGCCCAGACCGAGCCGGCCAGGCTGGCCGCCGAGTCTCTCCGCCACGACGCCCAGTCTCTGCTGCTGGAGCCCGACGCGACCGCTCGGGCCGGACGCATCTTCGCCCTCGTCCAGGCCGCCGAAGCGCTGAAAGACGAAAACCCGGCGACCTGCCGCATCCTGGCCGACATCTACGCGGTTCGGTCCCAGCCGGAAAAGGCGGCCGAGGCCCTGGCCAACTGCCTCAGGTCCGACGCCGTCGACGACGCGATGGGACGCCGGTGGCTGTCGCTGCGGCTGGCGGCGCTTCAGACGGCCGATGACCGCATCGAGATGCTCGAAGCCCTGCTGGACGACACAGCCCTGTCGGGGACCGTCCGGGCCGAGGCCGCCGTCGAGCTGGGACGCATCCGCCTGGGACAGAACGAAAAATCCGTCGCCGCGGCGATGTTCCTGCGGGCCCTGCGGGCCGATCCGGGCAACCCGGAGGCCCTTTCGGCCATGCTCCAGACCCGGCTGGGCCTGGACGCCGAGCAGCGGGGGGCCTATGTCATCCGCCTCCACCAGGCCCTGCCTCGCAACGAGGCCGCCGCCGTCGGCGCCGCCAGCGCCCTGGGTGAACTGGGCCTGCATTCCCGCGCCGTCGACCTGTTCGACTACATCGGCAAGCTCCGCGAGAAAATGGGCATCGAGCACAGCGCCGATGCTTTCATCTCGGCCCGGTGCAACGCGCTGCTCGACGCCGGGCGTTACGACGAGGTCATCGGCCTGCTCGAACCGATGCTCGAGAAGACCAACGAATACAGCGACCTCTACCTGCCGCTGATCGAGGCCTACCAGCGAAAGCAGAATGTCCAGGCCGCCGACGACCTGATCGGCGCTGCCGAGAAGTACATGAAGGCGCAGCTGAAGGACAAGCCCCTGACGGCCGAGACCGCCCTGCGCCTGGGCTGGTTCTATGTCATCACCAAGCCCGACGCCCAGCAGGCCATGTCGTACGCCCAGGCGGCCTCGCAGCTCCAGCCGGACAGCCCCCTGGGCAAGCGGGTTTACGGCATCAGCCTGCTGCAGACCAAGCAGGCCGAGAAAGGCGCCGAACTGCTCGAGCCCCTGGTCGCCTCGGACCCGTGGGCGGCGGTGCTGCTGGCCCAGCACTACCTGCAACAGGACGACAAGACCAGGGCCGTCCGGATCCTCGAACGGGCCAACCTGACCAGCCGCTCCGGGCCGGCGGCCAGGCAGCTGGCCGAGCTGGCCGGACAGCTGGACGTCAAGCGTCCCCAGCCGAAGGGCGCCGCAGCGGCCGCGGCTGCCTTCGATGCCAGCCTGACCCTCCGCAACTGGGTGCTCCAGCCCCAACTGGCCCTGAGGGTCGAGTTGCAGGCCCCGCGCGAGCAGGTGGTCCCGGGCGAGGGGATCGAGGTGGTCGTCGCCCTGCAGAACCGCACCGACAAGCCCCTGCCGATGGGCCCGGACGGCCTGGCCAGGCCCATGGTCGCCCTCAAGGCCGTCACCGGCGGGGGAAAGAGCTTTGCCTCCCTGCCGATGGTTGTCCTGCCCAGTGGGCGCCTGCTTCAGCCGCACCAGACCGTCCGGCGCAAGGTCCGGATCGACGTGGCCGATCTGCAGCAGACGCTCATCCAGGCGCCGTTCTCGCGCGCGGCGATCACGGTCTCGGGAACCTTCGACCCGGGCATGGACGCCGAGGGGCAGACCGTCTCGCTCAGCAGCAGCGTGAAGGTCGATCCGGTGGTGATCGTCCGCAGCCCGATGGTCTCGCCCCCCGCTTCCGACGCCGCCGCGGGCTGGCGCCAGGCCTACCAGGCAGCCCTGATGGCCCTGCAGCGCAAGACCGAGAGCAAGGACGTCGCCCAGCGCGCCGCCGCCGCGCGCCAGGTCGCGTCGTTGCTGGCAGCCGCCCGTCGGGTCGAGCTGGGAGAGGCCTCCCTGCCTGCGGCGCTGGCGAATGTCACCCTCAAGTCCGACGCGTTCGACTTCTACCGCAAGCTGATGCTCGATCCCAGCCCCGTCGTCCGGGCCGAGATGGTCTCGTCGCTGCGTTTTGTCCCGCTGTCGCGCGATCTGCTCAAGCCCCTGGGCCGGCGGTTCGATGACCCAAGCTGGCTGGTCCGTCTGCGGGTGGCCGAGACCGTGGGCCAGTCCGACACGCCGGGCAGGAAGGTGATCCTGGACTATCTGGCCGCCGACAAGGTCGCCTACGTGGTCAACATGGCCCGGGCGTTTCTGGGATCGAACTAGGGTCCGCGCCCGCCGGCCGCATATAATTGGCCAGAGGCACACGCAATAGCCAAGGTGGCCGAGATGAAATTCCACATCTGCATAGCGCTGCTGGTCGTGGCAGGCGCCGGTCCGTTGGCCCGGGCCCAGAGCGGGCGAACCGAGACCGGCGACGGCAAGAATGTGACCTTCGGCGAGCCGGCCCGGTTCTACAACCTCGAGGACCAGGTCAAAAACGCTGCCGAGGCGATCGCCCAGGCCCAGCAGCTGATCCAGCAAGAGCAGTGGTACCAGGCGCGGCGACAGCTGGACCGCGTAAGGGGCCAGCAGACCCAGTCTCAGGCCCGGGCCGTCCGCCAACTCTATCTGCAGATCGACAAGCAGGGCCAGTTGCAGCTCAAACAGGCCCATGCCACCTTCAACCAGGGCAAGTACGCCCAGGGGCTGAAGATGTACCGCCAGATCCTGACGACGTTCGGCTGGCTGCCGGCAGGCGTGGCCGCCCGCGACGCAATCAGCCGGGCCCGCCGGGACCCGCTCGTCGCTGCCGCTATGGGCGACGAGAAGGCAAACACCCTGATCGAAACGCTGGACAAACGCATCGACGCGGCCTTCCGGGCCGCCGCCGGTCGGGCGAACGAATCGTCCGGCGAGACGCCCGAGCCGTCGGAAGAGCCGATCGACAGGACGGTCAAGATCCGCCGGTTAGGCGACCAGATGCTCCTGGAGGTCATCCGGACCATGCGACGCGTCGCCCGCAGCTATCCCGACACGCCGACGGGCCTGGAGGTCGCCAGCCAGCTGGAGGCGTTGGGGGAAGATCAAGCCTTCGCCCGGCGACTGGGGCAGATCGAGCGGACGGCCGAGGCCGAGGAACTGCTGAAGATGGCCCGGATGTACGCCGCTGCCGGCCGGGAAGACCTCGCACGCAAACGCTATCTCGAACTGGTTGAAAAGTACCAGGGCATGGACCAAGCCGACCAGGCCGCCCGACAACTGGGAAGACTCGGGACCGACTGATACCGGCCGGGCCGCCCAAGCTATCTCAAGCATCTTGCCAAATGCCCGCTCTACGGGTAGTCTCTGGCTTTGTCAGACGAAGAACCCCAAAGGAGAACAGACATGACCGATCGTGCCGCGGCCGCTGAGCGCCTCTGCAACAAGGGCGTCGTTGCCGTCGTCCGAGCCTCCAACAGCGGACAGTTGATCGACGTGGCCCAAGCCCTGCTGGCCGGCGGAGTCGACTGCATCGAGATCACCATGACCACGCCGAACGCCCTGGAAGTCATCGCCGACTGCCGCAAGCAGCTGGACGAAGCCTTCGTCGGCGTCGGCAGCGTGCTGAACGCCCAGACGGCCGAGGAGGCCATCCAGGCCGGGGCGCAGTTCGTCGTCTCGCCGATTTTCGACCCGTCGGTCATCGAGAAATCGCACCAGCACGACTGTCCGTGCGTGCCGGGCGCATTTACGCCTACCGAGATCCACCGGGCCACCGAGGCCGGGGCGGACATGGTCAAAGTCTTCCCGGCGGGGATGTTCGGGCCGAAGTTTTTCAAGGCGGTTCTGGCGCCCATGCCGCACCTGAAGCTCACGCCGACCGGCGGGGTGGACCTGGATACGGCCGGGGCGTGGATCAAGGCGGGGGCCAGGACGTTGGGCATCGGTTCATCACTGGTGACCAAGTCTGCGCTGGCCAGCGGGAACTTCCAGGAGATTACGGACCTGGCGGGTCGGTACGTGGAAATTGTCGC
Source organism: Phycisphaerae bacterium (assembly GCA_046541415.1). Classification (GTDB taxonomy): domain Bacteria; phylum Planctomycetota; class Phycisphaerae; order SM23-33; family SM23-33; genus CAZOVB01. The sequence goes on from JBKHDI010000004.1 coordinate 58,331, forward strand.
CGAAGCCCGGGCCACCAAGGCCCGCTGAGAGGCCGGCGGACCCGGCAGAGGCCCGAAGGGCTGGATGCGATGACCTGCTCGAACGACGAGAATGGCAAGACGCGTTGCCCATGGCTGTGGCTGATCCGTCGCCCGGCGATGCAGTTGATGCTGGCCGACCGGGAGCAGTTTGCCTCCCTGCCGGCCGGTCCGTTCCGTCGGGCGTGGATCGAGCTGTTGCTGTTTTCGCTGGCCTGGGGCCTGCTGAACATCGGGCTGTGGGATCTGGCAACGCGCGGGATTTCCTCAGCCAGCGGGCTGCCGTTGGTTCCGGCAGGCCTGGTTCTGCTGGCGGGGGGGATGTGGCTGTACCGTCGGTCGCTGGTGGCGTTGGGGAAGTTGGCAGCGCCGAAGGAGACGGCCGGGGCGGCCTTGGTCGGTGCGCTGGTGGCGGTTTTCTGGCTGCTGGTGCTGCTGGACCTGCCCGGCCCGTTGCCTTCGACGGGCATGGTCCTGCCGGCGGGTCTGCAGTGGCTACGTCCGTTGCCATGGTACCGCGTGCTGCTGTTGTCCCCGATCTGGGGTGCCTGGGCGATGCTGATCACCTGTCAGTTCTGTCGGCCCGACCGGCAGAGCAGCCCGGCGATAGCGGCCCTGGCGACCGGTTGCGGCCCGGCCTCGGCGGCGATGGCGATGGTGGTTCCACTGGCCGGTTCCCTATACTATTTCAACCACCTGTCGTGGTGGCAGTCGACGATACCGGCCTCGGCGATCGTCGCGGCCACGGTGGGCGGATGGCTGTTCTGTAATCGTTTCGGTGGTCTGCGTCGCGAGGCCCTGCTGGCCGTGAACGTCCTGACGCAGATCGTGTTTACTGTCGCGTATCTGGTCAATCGCTCGTTTCCTTGAACCGAGGGTTGACGCAACGGGCGCCAAGGCGTATCAAGAGACCATGAAATCCACAGCTCTGTTGACAACCAGCATCGGCAACTATCCCAAGCGAACCGGCAAGGTGCGGGATATCTACGAACTGCCCGAATCCCTGCTGATCGTGGCGACCGACCGGATCAGCGCCTACGACGTGGTCATGCCCAACGGCATCCCGGACAAGGGGCGCGTGTTGACCCAGATCAGCCAGTTCTGGTTCGACATGTTCTCGGACGTGGTCAACAACCACCTGATCTCCACCGACCTGCAGGATCTGCCCGAGGATATCCGCGAGGGTGAACTCAAGGGGCGCTTCATGCTCTGCAAACGCGCAGAGGTGATCCCCATCGAGTGCATCGTCCGCGGGTACATCACCGGTTCGGGCTGGAAGGAGTACCAGAAATCCGGCAGCGTGTGTGGCATCGAGCTGCCCGACAAGCTCCGCAACTGCGACAAGCTGCCCGAGCCGATCTTTACGCCGACGACCAAGGCGGACATCGGCCACGACGAGAACATGACCTTCCAGGACGCGGTCAACCTCGTCGGCCAGCAGCGGGCCGAGCAGCTGCGAGACAAATCCCTCGACCTCTATGTCCGCGCTCGCGACTACGCCGAGGGCAAGGGCATACTCCTGGCCGATACGAAGTTCGAGTGGGGCGTCGACGAAAACGGCGACCTGATGCTCATCGACGAGGTCCTCACGCCCGACTCCTCGCGGTTCTGGCCGGCCGGGGGGTACAAGCCCGGCAAGGGCCAGCCCTCCTTCGACAAGCAGTTCGTCCGCGACTATCTCGACAAGATCAAGTTCGACCGCACGCCGCCCGGTCCCGTCCTGCCGGCCGAGGTGGTCGAAAAAACCCGCGAGAAGTACATCGAGGCCTACACCCGCCTGACCGACAAGGACTTCCCCTGGAAGTAAACTCGGTGGCAAGAGAATAGATCACAGACCCCGGTCCATCTGCGGCCGGGGTCTTGTGTTTTCCGCTCAGCCCCCCGCACCTCGCCCGACGGGGGCGTTGGTGGTCGAGTGTCTCTTGCGGCTGGACAGCAGCAGCAGGTCGCGGAGTTGTTCGGGGTGTTCGGCGGCCATGAACTGCTCTGCAAAGCCTGTTTCCTGGACGACGTGGGCGATGGCCATCAGCGCCCGCAGGTGGAAGTTCCGCTGGTCGGGCGAGCCTGCCAGGACAAAGGCCATGCGGACCGGCTGGTCCGAGCCCTCCATGTGTACGCCATCCCGGCTGCGGACGAGGACCATCTCGAACAAGTCGTCGCCTTCGATGATGATGTGCGGCACGGCCAGGCCTGGCTGGAGGACGGTGCTCGACTCGACCTCCCGGCTGACGAATCGCTCGTGGAGCATCTCGGCGTCGCAGTCCAGCCGTTCAGCCAGGGCGTCGGCGGCGAGGGAGAGCATCTCCGTGCCGCTATGGACCGAGGCGGGCAGGTCCAGTACGTCGCAGCGCTGGACGACCTGGTCGAAGTGGTCCTGCTGGACTTCGTCGCGCTGGAAGGCGATCTGCTTGAGTTCCTCTTCGAGGTGGCTGCGATGCATCTCGCGGGCGACGATGTTCTTGACCAGGTAAGCCAATGCGCTCTCGCGCCGCTGGGTCCGCCGGACGTAGAAGACCCACCAGATTCCGCCAGCCACCGCAAAGCCTCCCGTGGTCGCCAGGGGCAGCAGGCCCATGTCGGCGACGAGGAAGGCGTAGAGGCAGATTCCCGCGATCGGCAGGTAGGGTACGAGCGGGGCGCGGAAGGTCGGGCGGTAGTTCTGGATGCGGCTGGTCCGCATGATGAGCACCGACAGGCAGATCAGCGTGTAGAGTACCAGCAGCATGGTCGAGGCGACCTTGACCAGTTCCTCGATGCTCAGCGATGCGATGACGATGATCATGGCCGTGGTGGTCAGCCAGACCGAGACCACCGGCGTGTTGAACTTTCGGGATTGGGCCTGGAGGAAGGCCGGCAGCAGGCCGTCGCGACTCATCGCCACCGGACTGCGGGACGATTCCAGCAGCCCGCCGTTGGCAGTGGTCACAAACGCCAGGGCCGCCGCGGCGGTCAGCAGGAACGCCCCGGCCGGGCCGATCATCTTCTCAGCCGCGTCGGCCAGCGGAGTCAGGCTGCCAGACAACTGCTGCGGATCGGAGACGCCGACGGTGACGAAAATCACAGCCAGGTAGAACAGCGATACCACCGCCAGGGCCGAGATCATTCCCAGCGGCAGGGTCCTGCCGGGCCGGTCGACCTCCCCGGCAATATCCGCCGTGGCCGTCAGGCCGCCAAAGGAAATGAAGACCGCGCCGGAGACCGCGAGCATCTCCAGTACGCCCTTGTCGTAGAAGCCGCTGAAGTTCTGCACCGTCAGCTGCCCCGAGGTCTTGCCTGCGATGACATAGAAGCACAGCACGCCCAGCAGGCCGGCGACCATGGCGATCTGCAGCCGCCCGACGCCCTTGACCGTGACACTGTTGAGCCCCGCGAAGAACAGCGAGAAACCGATTGCCACACCCTTGATGGTCCACTCGCCCGAGCCGGGCAGGAAGAGTTGCACGAACGCCCCGATACCCACCAGGGCAAAGGCGGCTTTCAAGGCGATCGAGAACCAACTGGCCAGGCCCGCGAAGAGCCCCGGGAAGCTGCCCAGGCTGCGCTCGATGAAGACGTAGGTCGCTCCGGCACGGGGCACGGCGGTGGCCAGTTCGCACTGGCAGAGCACCGCCGGGATGATCAGCACGGCGGCCAGGGCGTAAGACAGAAGAATCGCCGGGCCCGCCTGGGCAAAGGCGATCCCGGGAAGGACGAAGAGGCCCGAGGAGATCATCGCGCCGGCCGCGATGGCGAAGACATCCAGGAATCCGAGTTTGCGATCCATTTGCAGTCACCCTTTCGCTTTGCCCATTATAGGGGCCGTCATCGTGTTATATCGGCTGGAGCGGCCCTCATCCCCGGACCGCGTAATACAAATGCACAAAGAGGTTCCAGCTGATGTGCGAGAGAACGCAGATTCCGAAGCCCCTGTAGATCAGCAACGTCCCCCAGAGCAGGCCCTCGAGGCTGTGGGTGATCAACCGGGCCCAGAACAACTGGTCCTGCCCCAGCGGGTGGTAGAAGGCGAACGCCACGGCCGAGCAGAGCACCGCTGCGGGCAGGACGAAGTGCTCCTTGAGGCCCAGTACGTCGACGAAGATCAGCATCGCCAGGTTGATCAGAAGCAGGCGGAAGACAAACTCCTCGTAGACGGCAGCACCGATGTCCGCACAAAGCCAGTCCAGACCCGCGTGGAAGCCCGCCTCGCCATTGGCAGCGGCGACCTGCCCGCGGAGCAGCCCGACGACGATCAGCGGCAGGGTCCAGAAGAATCCCTCGGCGACCATGCCCGCCAGGACGGACGGGCGAAGGCTCCACGGGTCGCGCCGGGCGACGTGCTGGCCGATCAGCACGGCCACGACCGTCAGCGGCGCCAGGAAGCGCGCGGTGATATGGAAGTAGTGCAAGAAGCGCAGCAGGTCGGTTCGGCTGGCCGGGGAGATCCGGGAGTCCAGCATGGCCGCACCGATGTGCGAGAACGCCAGGGCCGCGACGACGAAGACCAGCGCGTACAGGGGCCTGTGCGTCAGGTCGGCGTAGCTGTCGCCTTTGTGTCGCACGGGTCTGGGTTTGGCAGCCTTGGCGGCGGGGCTCACGGAGCGTCGTCCTCGTCCAGGGCCAGCCATCGTTGGATGCCCCTGACCGTTCCCGGCCCGATGCCGTGGACGTCCGTCAAATCGGCCGGGACGCGGAAGGGCTTTTCTTCGCCCTGGCTGCGGAACTGGACGATGGCCTGGGCCCGCGTCGGTCCGAGCCCGGCCAGGCGCATCAGCGAGGGCGCCGCGGCGGTGTTCGGGTCGATCCGTTCACTGCACAACTCCTGGCGGGCGGGGTGGCAGGGCAGGTCAGGCCAGGCCTTGACGTGCTGATCCGACAACGCCCAGGCCAAAGCGGCGGTCGCGCCGATCAGCAGGACGAGCAGCCCCAGGCGGTTGGCCCGGTTCAGCGAGAGGTCCACGCGGCGGTCGGAGCGGGGATGCATCGATCTCGGGCCCTACTTGTCCTTGCCGCCCGAGCGGGCCTGGACCGACCGGGCCGTCCCGCCGTTGGCGGGTTTTTCCTTGCTGGCCATGAAGGCCCGGAAGTTCCGCAGCTCGCGGAAGGAGAGCTTGGGTTCGAGGTTGTTCTTGCAGAGCCCGCCGTGTGGAATGAAATGTCCCTCGTAGTCGGCCAGGTCCTGCCAGCAGATGGTTTCGAGGTAGGGCTTGGAGATCGCCACGCGGCTGAAGGCCTGCAGCCACTCGGCCTGGAGCCTGGCCGACCAGGGCGCGTGCCACTGGCCCGCCAACGTCACCTCGTGCTGTCCGGACCAGTGGTCCCACTCGTCGCGGATGATCTCGGCGGGGACCTGGCAGGCCGTCACGTGCATCGACTTGCTCAGGCCCACGAATTCATCCAGCAGGGAGGAGATCTGCAGCAGATCGCGGACGAAGTACCCGTCAACGGGCACGCCCATGAAGACCTTCAGGCCGAAGGCGTCGAACTTCACCCCGGACTGCACGGCCATGTCGGCATACAGCAGCGGGGGGATGGTCCGCTGGTTGCGCGCGTAGTACTCGCCCCAGGGCAGGGCCAGGTCGATCATCACCTGGGCGCGGGGGGCGAGTTTCTTGACCAGCAGGCAACTCATGCGGGTCAGTTCCATCAACTGGTCGAAGGTCAGGTTGAAATTGTTGAACGCGTGCAGGCCGCTGACGACGTTCCAGACGCGGACCTGTCGCTCGTAGCGTTTGACAACCCGCTGGATGTGCTCGTAGATCAGGTCGCGCAGGGCCTCGTAGTCGTGCTCCCAGATGTACAGCCAGTCGGGTACCTGATCGGGCTCGAAGCTCAGCAGGGGCCCGGCGTGGACGGGTCTGCGGGCCCGGGCCGCCCAGTTGATCCACGAGTCGATCTGCGAGTACTGGTAGTTGTTCTCTTTCGGCTCGGTGTGCTTCCAGGGCACGGGAATCGAGACGAAGTCCATCGATTCCCGCAGGCGGTTGTAGTACTCCTGGGTCGAGCTGAACAGGTCGATCCGGCAGCCGAACTGGGCTGGGTTGACCCCGCGCCGGCGCTGGAGGAGGATCTCGGCGTGGAAAAGGGCGACTTTCTCGCCCAGGGTGATCGCTTCGGCCAGGGCCTGCTCGGCGACATTCCACGATTCAGCCTCGTCCGGGGCCTGCAGGGCCTGGATGAAGAGCTTCTTGGTCTGGTTGAACTCGTCGATCAAGTCGGCGGCAGAGGGGTAGTCGAACAGGCCCCAGTCCTCGAATTTCTGGGCGAGTCTGCCCAACTGCCCGCGGACGAGCTCGAGGTTCAGCAGGTAGGGCTGCTTCCGCTCGGGCAGGCGGGTGGTGTACAGCAGGAACCTGCCGCTGGGCCCGGCGTCGCTGAGCACGGCCAGGCCGCACGCACCGGGCGTTCGCTTGATGCAGGTAATCTCCCCGCCGGAGAACGTCAGGTCCGCGCGAACGGGGATCTGGTCCTGTCCGAAGACAAATGCCCCGTCCAGGTCCATGTCCTGGGCGGGTTGGCCGTTCTGATAAACCTTGAATCTGAGCATGTCACCTGTTCCGGGCATGGGAAGCTCGAGAGGCCACCGAAGCGGCCCGCAAGACCCCGAACTGCCCGCCGAAGTCCTTTTCTTCCGGTTGTGCAGCCTGTACCCGGGGCGCGGGCCCCGTCAACCGGGGCCGCATTATACTCCCACCTCCGTCCCGCATGCAATGATGCAAACCGCGCCACAGGCCAGAGATTCGCCTCCGATTCCCGCAAATCGTACCCTTCCAGCGAAGAGAGGGTATCCAGGCCGCCTGGGCGCGCCGATGCCGCAAAGGAACACCATGCCCGCCAATCCGAGCGAGAAAGCGCCGTGCGTGGTCCTGATGGACCGTGACTGCGTCCGGGCCCAGCGCAGCTGCAGTCAGCTGGCCCTGGCGGGCCTGGACCCGTTGAGCGTCGATGAAGAACTGCAGCTCTTCGCCGCCGTCCGCCGCGGGCCGGTGGACCTGGCCCTGCTGCAGATCGACGAAATCGACACGGTGGAGATGGACCTGCCCGAGACGCTGCGGAAGATCTGCCCCGAGGCCTACCTGCCCGTGGTCGTGCTTTCCGAGGCGCCGACCCGCTGGCGGTGCGAACTGCTCAGACACGGGGCCGACGACGTGATCTCGCAGGAAACCGAGAGCGAGGAAGTCGTCGCGCGGCTGGAGACGCTCGTGCGGATCAAGACCCTGCACGAACAGTTGGCCGCCAAGCAGGAGCAACTGCTCGACGTGCTCCGCCGTGAACACGAACTGCTGAACCGACTTAGAGAAGACAACGCCGCGCTGAAAGAGCAGGCGGCCACCGATCCGCTGACGCACCTGCAGAACCGCAGGAGCTTCAACGAGCTGCTCGGACACGAGTTCAAGGTCTCGCGCCGTTACGGCCGGCCGATCTCGCTGCTGATGCTCGACGTGGACCACTTCAAGGTGATCAACGACACGCACGGGCATCCCAGCGGCGATTACGTGCTGAAGGAACTGGCGGTGATCCTCAAACAGCAGGTCCGCGAGTCGGACGTGGTGGCCAGAACCGGCGGGGAAGAATTCAGCGTGATCCTGCCCCGGGCGTCCCAGGGCGAGGCGGGGCAGTTCGCCCAGCGAATCCGCCAGGCCGTCTACCAGCGGGATTTCGCCGTCTTCGGCGCACACATACACGCGACGATCTCGATCGGCACGGCCACGTATCCGTCCGATCGCGAAATTGCCAGCCCGGGGATGCTGATTTACATGGGCGACCAGGCCCTGCTGCATGCCAAGGAAACCGGGCGGGACCGGGTGGTTGCTTTCGGAAGCCTAGAAAGAACCACGAGACGAAGGATGTGCCGGCACTACCGGCAGATGGAAAACCAGGCCAAACGGAGGGAAGCATGGTGCAGTCCCGATTCAACAGACGTATCCAGCGAGAAATGATCGATATCGTGTTCCACCCCGACCGCAGCACGGAAAGCCGGCCTCGCCGCGCGCCGCGCCGCCGGGGCAAGAACCGCCAGAGCCTGCTGTTCAACGCCCCCTGGGCCCGGAACAGCGGGGTCTTCCGCCTCCTGCCCGCCCAACCCGAGCCGGCCGAGAAGACCGTCGAACCGATGATGCAGACCCTGGGCAGCACCCAGATGCGTTACTGATCTACCGAACAGGTGAGGGATGCGGTCGGATCAGCCGGCGGGGCCCGAAGCGGTTCCGCCGGCTTTTCAATGTGCGCCGGGCATGGGCCAGCCGGTCAGAACTCCACCTGGTGGTCCAGGGGCTCCAGCGGACACTTGTAGCACAGGGGGCTGCGGGGCCTGCAGTAGTGCTTGCCCGTGGCGACCAGCAGGGCGTGGTACTCGTTGTAGAGCTGTCGATCGGGTGGCAGGTGCGTCTCCATCAGCAGCTTGATCGATTCGTAGTCGTCGCCCGGACCGATCAGCCCGTGCCTGCCCAGGATGCGCCCGGTGTAGGCGTCGACGACGAACGTCGCATGCCCGCCGGCGTAGAGGAGCATGCTGTCGGCCGTCTCGGGCCCGATGCCCTTGATCGCCAGCAGCCGGCTGCGAACCCGGTCCAGCGGGCCTGTGAGGAATGTCTCGACCCTGCCGTCGGCGCAGCTGTGGACAACCTGGAGGAAGCTCCGAAGGCGCCGGGCCTTGACGTTGTAATACCCGGCCGGGCGGATCAGCTCGGCCAGCTTGTCGACCGGCACCGACAGCAGGACCTCGACGTTCACGGCCTGAGCGGCCCGGAGGTTGGCGATGGCACGCTCGACGTTGTTCCAGTTGGTGTTCTGGGTGAGGATCGCGCCGATGCAGATTTCCAGCGGTCCGTCTCCGGGCCACCAGCCCTGCGGGCCGAAGTGCTCGAAGAGCAACTGGTAGATCCGGTCGACGGTTTGGGTGGTCCTGGTCATGGCGGGATGATAGCTTTCGGCGCGGGGTGGATGCAACAGGATGGCGGAACCGGCTTGTCCGGGCCGATAGAATGCAGTGGATGAAGATCTTCAAAGTGATTCGGCTGACATTTGGCGAGTTCCGCAGGGATCGTGCAGGGGCCCAGGCGGCGGCGCTGGCGTATTACGCGATGTTCGCCCTGGCGCCGATGCTGTTGATCGCCATCGGTATCGGCGGGCTGTGGCTGGGCGAGAAACACGCTCGCGATGAGATCATGGGCCACCTGGAGGGGATCATCGGGGAGAAGTCCGAGCAGGCGGTCGGCAGCATCGTCTCGCAGCTGTCGGAGAAGGTCAACAGCGTCGCTTCGATCGTGGTCGGCCTGGCCGTGCTGTTTCTCGCAGCCAGCGGGGTCTTCACGCAGATTCACGACTCGATGAACCAGATGTGGGGCATCGAGGCCAAGGTCCACCCGATCAAGGGCGCGTGGCTGTTCGTGCGCAAACGGCTGCTGTCGTTCGTGCTGGTGCTTCTCAGCGGGTTGGTCATGCTGGCCTCGCTGGCCTCGGGGGCGGCGGTGAACCTGGCCGACCAGTGGTTGTCGCTGTGGCTGACCATGCCGCCCGATGCGCTGGTTCTGCTGGAGTTCGTCGCCTCGCTGGTGCTGGTGGGCCTGTTTGTGACGCTGATCCTCAAATACCTGGCCGATGTGGCCATTGCCTGGAGGTACGCGCTGCTGGGGGCGCTGTTGACCTCGCTGCTGCTGAACGTGGGTGAGGTGGTTTTCGGCATCTACCTCAAGCGGAGCCTGATCGTATCTGCCTATGGGGCGGCCGGCTCGCTGATCGTGCTGCTGATCTGGCTGTATTACTCGGGGTTGATCTTCTACATCGGGGTGGAGTTCACGCAGGTGATCGCCCACCTGGACGGCCGACCCATCCGCCCGTCGAAGTGGCTGAAGTAGTCGCCTGGGGCTACTCGGCCCCGGCGCTGCCGAGTGTCTCGATCTGCCGCATCAGCTGGCCCAGGGCCTCGTCGCTGATGGTATAGGCCAGGGGAGGCTGGGTATCGCGCTGGAACAGCTGCAACTCCTCGACGGCCTCTTCGACCTCCAGCCAGCCTCGCGGCGTCCAGAGACGATTGGTCCAACTGCAGAACGGGATGGGCTTCGCATTGGCCGCACGGTTGGCAGAGGGGTCCAGCAGGGCGATCGGCTCGCGCGGCTGGGCTTCGATCAGACGGGATCGGAACATGATTCCGCGACTCAATCCGACACCCTCGACCCGCATGCGGAGCTTGCGCCGGCAGTCGGGGCTGTCGCAGCGGAAGGACATCTCGAAGGGCCCCAAACCGCCGCGCAGGCGACGGATCAGGCTGACGTAGATCTGCGTCAAATCCGGACCGGTGACAAAGTCCCACAGGGATCGTCCGCAACTGCCCTCAGCCAGGTGCTCTGCGCCGTTGTCCCGCGCGAACTGTTTGTAGCCTTCATTGACGTGCGTGATCTGGTCGCGTTGGTTGATCATCCACAGTGTGTCCCAATGCGACATGCAGGCAGGCTCCACAAGTAAAGTGACCCAGCGGCCGGGCGCCGGTCACGGTTGTTTCCGCCCCGGCCGCTGCTTTCAGAATCGCACGGACAGGCCGACGAGTCAAGCCTTCTGCATATTTTGCTGTGCCCACGCAACGCCGGTCCCGGCCCGGTCAGGCCATCGCCAGGATCTGCCCGGAGACTTCGGAAAGGGCTTCTTCGCACAGGCCATGCGAAATCCGAGGCAGGACGGGCAGCTCGAAGAGTCGGAGTTCCTCGATGGCATCTTCGACCTCCAGCCAGCCCCGCGGCGTGGCGATCCGGTTGGTCCAGCTGCAGACGCGCAGGACCGGGCTGTCGCAGCTGCGGGGAATGGTCGCGTCCAGGATGTCCACTGCCGGCCGGTCGGTCACCTCCAGCGTTTCGGAGGCAAACAGCACGCGCATGGAGGCATCCGGCCCGGAGATCCGCATCAGCAGCTTCCGTCGCTGGGTGGGGCTGTCGCAGCGGTAGGGCAGCTCAAAGGGGCCTCGACCCGAGCGGAGCCGGTCCAGCAGGCTGCGATAGAGCATCGTCAGCTCGTGGCCGGTGATGAAATCCCAGAGGCTCCTGCCCAGCGTGCTGTCCGCCAGTTGAGGCGTTTTGTTGCGGATCGCGAAGTGGCGGTACTCGTCATTGATGTGGATGATCGTGTCGCTGCGATCGATCACCCAGAGTGTGGTCCATTGCATCGGATGGCTCTCCAGGTCATCACGAGGATGACGTTGGGTCTGTCTTTCCGGTTCCCGGCGGTCATGGGGCGTCAGAATGTCCGGGGTTTGCTTTCCAGCGGACGGGTTCGCCCGGCCTCGATGACCTGGCGCAGCCTGTCCTGGAGGTCCTTGACGATCTCGGGCTTCTCCTGCCAGAGGTTGGTCGTCTCGGCAGTGTCGTCGTGCATGTGGTAGAGCTGGCCCTCGGGCCCTCCTGCCACGGGCCGCCCGAAGCGGGGCTCGCTGAACCCGCCCGAGCCCAGGCCCAGGATCATCTTCCAGGGGCCCTGTCGGAAGGAGTACATCCCGCCGACGCTGTGGTGGACCAGGTGGTCGCGGGGCGCAGGGGCGTCGGACTGTTCCAGCAGGATCGGCGCGAAGCTGAAGGAATCTTCCGCGGCGTTGTCGGGCAGGTCGATTTCGAGGATTTCCGCCAGCGAGGCCATCACGTCCATCAGGCAGACCATCTGGTCGCACGTGCTTCCGGGCTGGATCTTCCCCGGCCAACGGACGACCAGCGGTTCGCGGTGGCCACCGTCCCAGATGTCGGCCTTGAATCCGCGCAAGTCGCCGCAGCTCTTGTGGCCGTGGGTCTCGCCGTCGATGTCATAGGGCCTGGCGCCGTTATCGCTGGTGAGCATGATCAGCGTGTTATCGGCCTGGCCTGTGCGTTCGAGGACATCCATGACCTGCCCGACCATCCAGTCGACCATGCAGACCATGTCGCCGCGCGGGCCGGCCTGGCTGGCCCCGGCGAACGCCTCCGGCGGCAGGCAGGGGCGGTGCGGGGCGCTGGGCGTGAGGTAGAGGAAGAACGGCTTGTCGTCGTCGGCGACCTGGTTCAGCCAGCCGACGGCTTTTTCGGCGAAGGTGGTGTCGACCTTGTAGTCGTCCCAGTCGGGGACCTGCCGCCCGGGCCGCTGCTGGGCTTGGAGGTCCTCCTTCCACTGGTCGGGGATACCCACCGTATGTTCGTTCTCGATGAAGCAGTAGGGGGGCATGTCCAGCGATCCGGAGATGCCGAAGAAGTAGTCGAACCCGAGGCTGCGCGGCCCGGAGAGGATCGGCTTGGTGAAATCCCACTTGCCGTCGTCCTTCCAGTCCAGCGGGTCGCCCCGGTCGGTGTAGCCGTAGGACTGATAGTCCAGCCCGAGGTGCCACTTGCCCACCGCCGCGGTGTTGTACCCGGCGGACTTGAGCATCGACGCCAGCGTCATGCGCCCCGGATCGATCAGCGGACTCATGAACCCGCCGCCGACGCCGCGCTTCAGGGCAGTCCGCCAGCAGTAGCGACCGGTCATCACGCTGTAGCGGCTGGGGGTGCAGACGGCCGAACTGCTGTGAGCATCGGTGAACCTCATGCCCTGTTCGGCCAGCTTGTCGATGTTCGGCGTGGGGATCTTCGTTGCCCCGTAACAGCCCAGGTCGCCATAGCCCATGTCATCGGCCATGATGTAAACAACGTTCGGTCGCGCGGACATGCGGGTACTCCTCGATCAGTCAGGAAAGCGTGCTCAGAGCGCTATCATGTTCTCTATTGGCCGCGGCGTCCAGCGTGAATGTCGATCGGTCGGGCGACAGGTGAATTCTGTGGACCCGATTGCGCCATTGGGCGATCATACGACCAGCGACCAGAAGGCCGGCGACAGTCGACCGTGGGCAAGGCCCCTGGCCGCTTCTTTTTTCAGGGCGTTCGGGTTTCGCCCGCCGAGGCGTCCTGTTGCAGCGGCCCGGCCGGGGGCGGGGTGGCGCGGAGGGCGATTACGGCGCCGGTGACCATGAAGGCCGCAGCCGGGTAGAAGGTCCAGGCGGGCACCTCGGACAGCAGGAAGTAGGCGAGGATTCCGGCGAAAATGAACTGGCCCAGGTTGGCGATGCTGACCATCTGCCCGCGCAGGTGTTTCATCGAGAAGTTCAGGACCGAATGGCCCATGATCGTCGGCACGACGCCCAGGCCCAGGGCCATCAGCCAGTCCCAGAGCGTCGGGTCCAGCGAGAATCTCGCCTCCGCGCCCAGCGGCGCCGGGGCAGCGATACCCGTCGCCAGGCTCACAGGCCAGGCCGCCACGCAGATCAGCCCGCCCCAGAAGTACAGAGGCACGAGGTACAGCCAGATCGCCGGGAAGTCCCGGTTCCGCCTGCCCAGGGCCAGGTATCCCGCGAACAGCAGCATCGAGCCGAAGCACAGCAGGTCCCCCTGGAAGTGCTCCCAGTCGAGGTGGTAGTCGGCCACAAAGAGAATGCTCACTCCCGCCAGCGCCACCGCCGTGCCGATCCCCTCACCACGGGTCAGCCGCTCGTCCATCAGCCAGACCAGCAGGAAGGGCATGACGATGGGGACCATGTTGACAATCAAGCTGCCGTTGGCTGTCTGGGCCAGGCGGATCCCGATGATCCACGTGACAAAATGCACGCCCAGCAGGGCCCCGGGCAGGATGGTCCGCAGCAGGTGTCGGCCGGTGTAGACCGCCCGGTGCTGCTTCCACTGGCGCAGGAAGATCGGCAGCAGCAGGGCGGCGGCAATCAACTGTCTGACCCCGGCCAGCAGGACCGGGTGCATGGCGCTCTGCTTGATCCAGATCGCCGCGGTCGAGCAGGCGAAGACGCCGAAAACCAGCAGGATGACGTAGAAAATCATGCCGCGGATCATAGCCGATCCGCCCGGCCGGCGACAGGGCCCGCCCGAAGGCGACTACCGGCGAGGGCGGCCAAGCAGCAGCAGGCCCGGACCGAGGATCAGCAGGTGGCCGGTTCGGGAAGCTCGGCCGTGCTGTCCGGGTCCAGCCGCAGGCCCATCCGGCCCATCATGATCTCCGTGTTGGTATTGGTCCAGTCCAGCACCTGCCCCGGCATAGGGCCTGATCCTGCCCCACCACGAGGTCCGGCCGTACTGGCCGATCTCCGGGCCGCCGAGCGTTACCAGTTCGTGGCCGTCAACCGTATCGCCGGTCGCTGCGACGTATCGCCAGGGCAGAAGGTGGCGGTTGTCTGGAACCATCCTGGGCAGAACCGGAAAACCAGTACCACAGCTGGTGGCGGTGCGCCAACGACGAGCAAGTGCTCCACACCGAGCCGGGCATATAAATAAGCAGGCCTGAGGATCCTACCAGCCGACGATCTTGCGGATGGCGAGGACCAGCTGGCCGATCAGCAGAACCGCCAGGGACAGTACGCCCACCAGGGCCCAGCCGCCCAGGCCTGGACCGACGGCCGAGAGCAGGCTGTTCAGGCCCGGCAGATAGACCGCCGCCAGCAGCAGCACGGTGCAGGCAGCGATGGCGCCCCACAGCCACCGATTGGTGGTGATCTCGTTTTTCAGCCAAGGGCTGTTGACGTCCCGCAGGCCGAACGGAAAGACCAGCTTCGCAAATGCAAGCGTCAGAAAGCTGACGGTAACCGCCTGTCTCGTCGTCAGGCCCAGACCGTGCAGGGCGATGTTCAGCCCGGCCAGGACCACGCCGGCCAGGATGAAGCTCCAGATGGCGATAAACAGCCAGTGCTTGCCGGTGAGAATCGATTCCTCCGGATCTCTCGGATCGCGCTGCATCGCGTTGCCCGTCCCGGTCGAGACGCCCAGGGCCAGGGCCGGCAGAACGTCGGTCAGCACGTTGAGGTAGAGGATCTGCAGCGGGCGCAGGGGCAGGACCATTGCGCCCGCGGAGGCGACCGCCACGGCCAGGACCTCCGCGCCGTTGGTGCAGAGCATGAAGAGGATGGCCTTGCGGATGTTGTCGAAGATCACGCGGCCGTAACGGATCGCCTCGACGATGCTGGAAAACGCGTCGTCCAGCAGGACCATGTCGGCGGCCTGTCTGGCAGCTTCCGTGCCGCGTTGTCCCATGGCCACGCCGATGTCGGCCTGCTTGAGGGCAGGGGCGTCGTTGACGCCGTCGCCGGTCATTGCCACGACCTGTCCGGCCTGCTGGTGCAGTTCGACCAGGTCGATCTTCTGGGCGGGGCTGACGCGGGAGAAGATGTGCGTCTCGATGACGCGCTTCTTGTCCTGGTCATCGGGGCTGTCCAAATCGGGCAGCGCGTCGGCGTTCATCGCCCGGGGTCGGTCACCCTCGCCGATACCGACCTGGGCGCCGATGGCCTGGCCGGTCTCCTGGCGGTCGCCGGTGGCCATCTTGACGGAGATCCCCGCGTCCCTGCACAGGCCGATCGTCTCGCCGACGCCCTCGCGCGGCGGGTCGTACAGGCCGACCAGCCCCACGAAGCGCAGGTCCTCGTACGGCGCAGCCTGGTCGGTTTCGGCGGTCTTGTCGGCCAGGGCCAGGACGCGCAGCCCATCGGCGGCCAGTTGTTCGGCCTGTGTGTTCCAATGCTCCCGCTGGTCGCTGCCGAAATCGCTCTGTCCATCGCCGTCGATGCAGCGGGTGCAGATTTCCAGGATCTGCTCGGGGGCGCCCTTGACGCAGACTTGCCTGGACCGGCCCGTGTCGTGGAAGGTGGCCATCTTCTTGTCTTCCGGGTTGAAAGCCTCCATCCGCGTCTCGGGTTTCTCTTCGACCAGCCCCGGACGGTCCAGCCCGACCTTCCGACCCACGCTCAGCAGGGCCAGTTCTGTCGGATCGCCGACCGGCTCATCGTCCGGGCTGTTCTCGGCCAGGACGGCATCGTTGCAGAGCACGCCAATCTCGATGGCCCGCCGGACGGACGGGGGCGGATCGCCCGCCTGGTCTTCCTCTTCGGGGACATCCCACGATTCGTCGGGTGTGAGGATCTTCCGGACCGTCAGCCGGTTCTCCGTCAGTGTGCCGGTCTTGTCGGTAATAATCAGCCCCGTCGCCCCGAGTGTCTCCATCGACGCCAGCTTCTGGACCAGGGCGTTGCGCTGGGCCATCATGTACATCCCGCGGGCCAGGGCGATGGTCGCGACGATGGCCAGGCCCTCCGGCACGGCAGCGACGCCCAGGGCCAGGGACGTCTCGATGATTTGGACCAACTCGTGGCCGCTGCGCCAGCCGATCACCCCAATGCCCGCCGCGATCGTCAGCGTCGCGATCGCCAGCTTCCAGCCCAGCGAGTTGAGGCGCTTTTCCAGCGGGGTGGACTTGTCCTCGGCCGAGGCGGTCATCTCGCTGATCTGCCCCAGTTGGGTCTTTCGGCCCGTGGCGGCGACCACGGTGCGGCTCTGCCCCTCGGTAAGCTTCGTGCCCATGTAGAGCATGCAGGTCCGCTCGGCCAGGGGGGCGTCGGGCTCGACGGGTTCGGCCGTTTTGCCCACGGGGACCGACTCGCCGGTCAGGGCCGATTCATCGACGCGGACCTGCCTTGCCTCGATGATCCTGCAGTCTGCCGGCACGCGATCGCCCTGGTCGAGAATCACGATATCGCCCCGGACCAGCTGGGCGGCGGGGATCTCCTGCGTTTCTCCGTCGCGGACGACCTCGACGATGTGCCGGCCGCGCTGTCGCAGGGCCTGCATCGACCTATGGGCCTTGAACTCCGAGACGAATCCGATCGCCGCGTTGATCAGCAGCACGGCCAGAATGGCCAGACCCTCCGGCAGGCGGGCGGTGGCAAAGGCGACGATCCCGGCGACCAGCAGGATCAGGATCACCACGCTCTTGAACTGCTCCAGGGCGATCTTCCACCAGGGCCTTCTCCGCCCGCCGGAGATGCGGTTGGGCCCGTCTTGCTCGAGGCGCTGCTCGGCCTGGGCCGAGGCCAGGCCCTGTTCGGGCTCGACCTCCAGGCTGGCGCAGAGCTGCTCGGCCGGCTGGGACCAGGGCTCATCCTGCTGGTTTTGACGGTCGGTTTCGGGCATGGTCGCAGTATTCTAGAGCACTGCCGGGCCAAAGCTCGCCAATGGCGGCGGAGAGTTGGGATCTGCCCGAAGAAGTTGGTATAATCGTCGGACTTGTCGAGGTGCCCTTTTCGCAGGAGTATCCATGCCGCCTTTGAAAGTCGTCTCGAAGATGCAGCCCAGGGGCGATCAGCCCCAGGCGATCGACCAATTGCAGAAGAACATCCAGATGGGCCAGAAGTGCAACGTCCTGCTCGGGGCGACCGGAACGGGCAAGACCTTCACCATGGCCCACGTCATCGAACGCCTCCAGAAGCCTACGCTGATCATCAGCCACAACAAGACCCTCGCCGCCCAGCTGTACGAAGAGTTCAAGGAACTCATGCCCGACAACGCCGTCGAGTATTTCGTCAGTTACTACGACTACTATCAGCCCGAGGCCTACATCCCCCAGCGGGATATCTACATCGAGAAAGACGCCTCCCGCAACGACGACCTGGACCGCCTGCGACTCTCGGCGACCACCAGCCTGTCCCATCGCAAGGACGTGGTGATCATCTCCAGCGTCTCGTGCATCTTCGGCCTGGGTAGCCCGGAAGAGTACCAGAAGGTCGTCGTGCCCATCCGTCGCGGCATGACCGTCCAACGCGATGAACTGCTCCGCAGCTTCGTCAGCCTCCAGTACGACCGCAACGACATCGACTTCAAGCGGGGCACGTTCCGGGTCCGGGGAGACACCATCGACATCTACCCGGCCTACGAAGAATTCGGATACCAGGTGGAGATGTTCGGCGACGAGATCGACAAGGTCAGCCTGATCAACCCGACCACAGGCGAGCGACTGGCAGATACCGAGCAGGTGTTCCTCTTCCCGGCCGTCCATTACGTCGCCGACGAAGACACCATCGAACGCGCCACCAAGAGCATCGAGCACGAGCTGGAGATGCAGCTGATCCAGCTGCGCAACCAGGGCAAGCTGCTCGAGGCCCAGCGCCTTCAGGCCCGGACGAAGTACGACATCGAGATGATGCGCGAGGTGGGTTTCTGCCCCGGAATCGAAAA
This sequence comes from Phycisphaerae bacterium, assembly GCA_046541415.1. GTDB lineage: Bacteria > Planctomycetota > Phycisphaerae > SM23-33 > SM23-33 > CAZOVB01. Next base: position 76,315 of record JBKHDI010000004.1, read on the forward strand.
CTACTCGCGCCACCTCGACGGGCGAAAGCCCGGCGACAGGCCGTATACGCTGATCGACTACTTCGGCGACGACTGGCTGCTGATTATCGATGAATCGCATGTGACGCTGCCGCAGATCCGGGCGATGTTCAACGGCGACCGGGCCCGCAAGGAAGTGCTCGTCGATCACGGCTTCCGCCTGCCCAGCGCGATGGACAACCGACCGCTGCGGTTCGAGGAGTTCGAGGATCTCTGGAAACAGGTGGTCTTCGTATCGGCCACGCCGGGAACCTGGGAGTTGGAGCAGTCCGGCGGGGACGTTGTCGAGCAGATCATCCGCCCGACGGGCTTGATCGATCCGGAGATCGAGGTCAGGCCCGCCACCGGCCAGGTCGCCGAGCTGATCAAGGAAATCCAGCATCGCACCGCCAAGGGCGAGAGGACGCTGATCACCGCCCTGACCAAGCGGCTGTCGGAGGACCTCAGCGAATACATCCGCCAGCAGGGCTTCAACTGCAAGTACCTTCACAGCGAGATCGACACGTTGGAACGCGTCGAGATCCTCAAGGAGCTGCGAGAGGGCAAGTTCGACGTGCTGGTCGGGGTGAACCTGCTTCGCGAGGGCCTGGACCTGCCGGAAGTCTCGCTGGTGGCGATTCTCGATGCCGACAAGGAAGGCTTCCTCCGCTCGGCGACCAGTTTGATCCAGACGATCGGGCGATGCGCTCGAAACGTCAACGGCAAGGTGATTCTCTTCGCCGACCGGATCACCGACGCGATGGCCAAGGCGATGGACGAAACCAACCGCCGGCGAGAGGTCCAGCAGGCCTACAACCAGGAGAACAACATTACCCCCCAGACGATCCGCAAAGCCATCCGGTCGTCATTGGCCGAGCAGCTCAGGGCCCGGAAGATCGCCCGCGAGGCCGTCCACCTCGACGAGTCCGCCTTCGATACCCAGGAGATGATCACGCAGATGGAGAAGGAGATGTACGAAGCGGCCGAGAACCTCGAATTTGAAAAGGCAGCCCGTCTTCGCGACCGGATCGAAGAAATGAAGGATACCCTCCAGGCCAACTCCTGACACGGCGGGGCAGGCCGTTGCATCAGGCGGGACAATCTGGGAGCATGTCGTTATGAAACCGAATGGACGAGAACGAGAGATCTTCCGCCAGGTGTTGCAGATGGCCCGGGCCGAGGATGTGGGCACCGGCGACCTGACCAGCCAGCTCTTGCCGGCCAAGAGCCAGGTCCGCGGGCGATTCATCGCACGCCAGGAGATGGTCCTGGCAGGCGGGGTCTTTCTCAGCCAGGTGGCAGAGGCCTACGGCGACGGGATTCACACAGCCACGGAAGTCGCGGACGGGCAGAAGGTCTCACCGGGGACGGTTCTGGCTCGTTGGTCGGGCCCGGCCCGGCAGATCCTGCCGGCAGAGCGGGTAGCCCTGAACTTCCTGCAGCGTCTGTCGGGGATCGCGACGCTGACGCGACAGTACGTCGAGGCGGTCGAGGGGACGGGCGCGAAGATCTGCGATACCCGCAAGACCACGCCAGGCTGGCGCCTGCTGGAGAAGTACGCTGTCCGGGCAGGCGGCGGCTGCAACCATCGCATGGGCCTCTACGATGCGGTGCTGATCAAGGACAACCACCTGGCCTCGGCCGCCCGGGCCGGGGCCGACGACCCCGTCCTGGCGATGCGCGAGAGGATCGAGAGCATCCGCGACCACCTGCCTCCCGGCGGCTTCGTGGAAATGGAGGTCGACACGCTGGAGCAGTTGACAACGGCCCTGAGGCTGAAGCTGGACATCATCCTGCTGGACAACATGTCCGTCGAGCAGCTCAGCCGGGCGGTGCAGATGCGGAACCGCCAGGCCGGCGCCGGGCAGGGACCGGCCCTGGAAGCCAGTGGGGGCATCACCCTGGAGACCGTCGGCCAGGTGGCCCGGACGGGCGTTGAACGGATCGCGGTGGGGGCGGTGACGCACTCGGCCTTGTCGATCGACATCGGCCTGGACGACGAGATGGAGGCCTGATCGCCGACGATGGACCCTGCGCCGCTGTTGTTGGGAATGCTCTACGACGCTGCAGAGGCGGGCTTGTCGGTCGACCAGCTGGTCGACCAGCTTTCGATCGGCCCGGAAGACCTCCAGGCCGCCCTGGACGAGATCCAGCGCCGGGGACAGGGCATTGATCGCGACCGGCAGGGGCGGGTTTCACTGGTCCGTCCGGTCCGGCTGGACCCGTTTCTGATCGAGCGGGGCCTGGACACCCAGCGCATCGGGCGAAGCGTCATCTGCTTCGAGCAGGTCGATTCGACCAACGACACCGCCGCCGATGCCGCGCGCAGCGGCCCGTCCGACGGGCTGGTCGTCGTGGCCGAGTCACAGCGGAGGGGACGGGGCCGACTCGGCAGGACGTGGGTCAGCCCGCCGCGGGCGAACCTGCTGCTGAGCATCGTGCTGGACGAAACCAGCCGCTGTCTGGCCCGGGAGGCGGTGACCATCGCAGCCGGGCTGGCCGTGGCAGAGGGCGTCGAGGCTGTCGCGGGGGTCGAGTGCGAACTGAAGTGGCCCAACGACGTCCTGCTGGGCGGGGCGAAACTCGCCGGCGTGCTCGTCGAGCGAAGACAGGTGCGGCAGGGGCATTGCTACATCATCGGCATGGGGCTGAACGTCCTCTCCGCCCCGTCTGCCCGACAGCTGGGGCGCGAGGCGACCAGCCTGGCAGAGCACGTCGAGTCGCCCGATCGGATCCGCGTGCTCCGGGCGATCCTGCGGAGGATGGAAGTCTGGGTCCGGCGGATCGAGGCCGGCCAGACCGAGCAGCTCAAGCACTGCTGGCAGCAGCGATGCGACATGCTCCACCACCGGGCGAGAATTCGCTGGGGCAATGACATTTTCGAGGGAATTGTCCTCGACGTCCATCCGATCGAAGGGGTAGTGCTCGCCCAGGACCAGGGACCTCGCCTGATGATCCCCGGCTCTGAGGCGACTTTGCTGGACTGACAACAATCGGTTTCCGGGAATTGCCATTCCGGCCTTGGCCATTGATATTCTGGCCCGGTTTAGGTATAGTTTTTGTCGACCATTTCCGCGACGTAGGAAGAATTCTGCCGTAAACAGGAGTAGCCCGTGCAACCGTCTGTTCTTCCCGGCCATGACCGGGTCATCCGCGGGATCGCATTTGCCATTCTGGCCATCGCCTGGCCGGCCCAGGGCCAGCTTCTCCAGACGCTCCAGCAGACGGGTCCATCGAGCAACCGCGTGGATATCGCCATTCTCGGCGATGGCTACACTGATGCAGAGACAGACCGTTTTTTCACCGATGTAAACACCTTCATCGACTATGCCTTCACCGGCAGCCAGGCGCCGTATCCGCGGTATGCCAACTACTTCAACATCCACGCGATCGAGCTGCACAGCCCCGAGTCCGGGGCCGACGTGCCAGAAAGCGGGATCACCGTGGATACCGCCCTGGATGCCACCTACGGCGAAGGCAGCTTGGCCAGGCTGCTGACGGTCAATACCTACAAGGCCAACCAGGCCCTGACCGCCGCGATTGCGGGCACGGACATCGACCCGGACATGAAGACCGTAACGGTCAACTCCAGCCTCTACGGCGGATCGGCCCAGGGCACGTGGGCGACGTGGGCGGGCTCTCACGGCAGCGCCGGAGAGCTGGGCCTCCACGAGACGGGCCACTCATTCGGCAGCCTGGCCGATGAATACGCATACGGAGGCAGCTCGTTCCCGGGCTGGTACGAGCCCGGCGAGCCGAACGTTACCGCCGATGAAACCGGGGCCAAGTGGGCCCACTGGCTGGGTTACCAGGACCCGGACTACAGCATCTCCGAGGTGGGTGTCTATGAGGGGGCGCGGTATTTCAGCGAGGGCCTGTACCGTCCGACCTACGATTCGAAGATGCGCTCGCTGGGCAGGCCCTTCAATGCCGTCAGCCGCGAGGCGATCATCCTGGCCATCTACGACCATGTCAGCGTGCTGGATGACTGGCTCGGCTCGCAGTCCGGAGACCTGGTCCTGCACGACAAGCCCGACCTCTGGGTCGACGTGATCGACCCGGACGTGGTGAAGGTCGACTGGCTGGTCGACGGTCAGCTTGTCGCCGCCGACGCCGGGGAGACCTTCGATCTCTACGGCGCCGGCTTCGGGCCCGGCAGCTACTTCGTCGAGGCGATCGCCTACGACCCGACCGAATGGGTCCGCAAAGACCTGGAGAAGTTGACGGCAACGGTTTCCTTCGAGGTGACGTTCGAGCATGCCTACGGGGACATCGATAAGGATCTGGACGTGGACTTCACCGACTTCACCGTCCTGCTGGCCCAGTTCGGCAAGACGGTGGACCCCTTCAGCGGGGCGGACCTGGACGGCGACGGCTTCGTGGGCAAGGCGGACATGGACCTGCTGGAGACCTACTTCGGCCTGACCTATACGCTGCCGGTTTCGACCGGCGCGGTCATCCCCGAGCCGCACACACTGGCCCTGCTGTCGGTCGCCGGGGTGGGGCAGTTGGTCCGGCGACGCAGAAAGCGGTAGTTCGACTGTCGGATCGGGCCCCGCCTGGCCGATACAGACTCATGCCCGCAGCAGGGAAGCAGCGACTATGAGCACCGATGACATCTACGCCGATCTGAGACCTCCCACGCCTGTGGGACCCGATGAACTCTGCCAGTGCGCCGGCCGCCCGCCGGTCAAGCTCATGGCCGCCCTCTGCTACAACCCCGTCCACTGCACCCAGTGCAACCTCGGCGTGCCGCCCGAGCAGATCCCCCTGACCGAAGACCTCGTCCGTTCCATCGCCTACTGGCGGTGGATCTACGACGCGATCTACCGGCTGTGGCTGGACAGCGAGGACTACGAGGCCTGGGCCGAACGCGAACTCTGCGACATCCACAGCCGCGTCAACCAGCTGGGGCTTGAAGTCGTCCCGCGGTTGACGCAGATCCGCAAGGCGTACTACTGGCTGTTCCAGAACGAGTCGATGACGGAATTTCAACCGCGAACGCAGTGTCCCAACTGCGGGCGGGAGCTGACAGAGTTCAAGGGCGGCTTCTTCGTCCAGAAGGCCTGCGAGCCCTGCGCGATCCTGCTCTCGGCCAAGCGCCCGCCGGACAGCCAGCTGTAAGTCCATATCGAGGAGGCCCTCATGATCCGCCTGCCGGCCGAAATGCTCCGCAAGCCCACGCCGAACTGTCACCACGGCCGGGGACAACTGGAGACCACCGTGGTCATCGACCGCAGCGACGAGCTGGCCCCCGTGCCCTTCATGCACGACAATATTGTCCCGGCAGGGGCGTCCATCGGCGTCCACGAGCACGACCATTACGAGATCTACTACGTCCTGGAGGGGGCCGGGACGCTGATCTACGACGGACAGCGAAACGACATGCCGGCCGGCTCGGTCAATGTCGTCGAGCCCGGCCACAGCCACGGGCTGGAAAATGCCGGCGTCGCCCCCATGCGCCTGCTGGTCGTGGGCCTGCCGTAGCAGCCCGTTCAGAAAGCTACCTCTGCTGCGATCGCCCCGATTGCCTGCGACCCGGCGTCACAAAAACTCAGCGAATCTCGCGATTCGCCTGCGTTTTCGTTCCTTGGTGCTCGACAATCCGGTCTGATCTCGCTACGAGTTCCATTTCTAAACGGACTGCTAGCGGATCAGAACTTGATGTACGCGTAGCCGTGGTGCTGCAGGTCGATTCCCCGCAGGAAGGCCCCGCTGACCAGATCGACGCTCGGGTGGATGTCCTCGACGCTCCAGCCATTGGACAGTCGCCGCGAGTTGCACAGCTCGACGTGCACGCCGCGACGCGCAAGGGCCTCCAGCAGCTTCGTGTTCGGGTTGCCCGTGTCGGTGTTCTTGATCCGGTTCCACGCCGCGTCGGTCAGCAGGTGCTCGCTGGCCGGGCCATGGTAGACCCCGCGGATCGTCACCCGGCTGGTATCGACGCCCTCGGCCCGGTACTGGTCCAGCAGCTTGTCCATGTAGGCCAGGGCCTTGCCCACGCCGTCCTGCCACTGATCTTCGCTGATCTGATAGACCACGCGGATCGGTCCGCGGGTCGAGGTCAGGATCACCGGCTGGCCTTCGTCTGTGGCCATGACGGTGTTGGGGTTGTCCGGCCCCGCGCAGCCGACCAGGGCGACCAGCAGGACCAGCCAGACGGAGACAGCGAATTTACAGACAGCAGCTTTGATGGATTATTCCTCCAGGCCGAATCACAGGATCGGGAGGTTCACCCGGTGCACCCCGCGGGCCCAGAACAGTATAGGCATTGCAGCGGCCTTGCCCGCCGATTGTGCTTACCCGCCGGGCAACCTATAATTCCCCGCATGAACGACAGGATCGTCTCCGATGAATTGGTATACCGGGGTCGGGTCGTCGACGTCCACGCCGTCGACCTGGAACGGCCCGACGGGTCGCTGCAGCGCCGTGACCTGTTGCGATATCCCCAGGCGGTGGTCATCCTGCCGATCCTGGACGACAGCCGCGTCGTATTGATTCAAAACGACCGCTACGCCGTCGACGAACGCCTGCTCGAGCTGCCCGCCGGGGGCATCGACCCGGGTGAGACGCCCGAGCAGGCCGCACCGCGCGAACTGGCCGAAGAGACCGGCTACACCGCCGGAAGCTGGGAGAAACTCGGCTCGTTCGTTACCTGTCCCGGTACCAGCGACGAGGTGATGCACGCCTTCGTCGCGCGGGACCTTTCGCCCGGCGACCAGGATCTCCAGGCCGGCGAGAGGATCCGGGTCGAGTTGGTCGAGATGGCCGAACTCCGCCGGCGGATGCTCGACGGACGGCTGCACGACGGCAAGACAATGGCGACGCTGGGCCTGTACTGGCTGGGCTGCGACGAGAAACCTAACCGGATGAACGAAGGGTGACCACGTGGGTCTGCATTCCAGAGGATACATGACGGGCGAAGACTCCTACGGCTCGGGCGGGGCGATGGGCGGGCTGACGATCGGCATGCCCAAGCCCGGGCAGGTGGTCAAGGTCCTGCTGATCATCAACATTGCCGTCTTCATCATCCAGCAGTTCGCCGATGCGGGTACGAAGACCTGGAACTACGGCGTGCTCAGCAGCAACCTCGGCGTGACGGTGTCGGCCTGGTGGCAGATCTGGCGGTACATCACCTTCCAGTTCCTCCACGCCGACTTCCTGCACATCCTGCTGAACATGCTCGGGCTGTACCTGATCGGCACGCCCGTCGAGCAGAAGTACGGTTCGAAGAAGTTTTTGACCTTCTACCTCAGTTGCGGCGTCTTCGCGGGGCTTTTGTACGTTGTCGTCGGGGCGCTGTATCCCGAAGTGGGCTGGGACCGTCCGATCATCGGGGCCTCCGGCGGGGTATTCGGGATTCTCCTGGCCGCGGCGGTCTACTTCCCCAACTTCCGCCTGATCTTTTTTCTCTTCCCCTTGCCGATCCGCTTCGCTTGTTTGCTGATCTTCGGCGGGATGACCATCAGGGTCGTCCAGGGCCTCTTCGGCGCCAACGTCGGCCAGGCGATGAGCGACGTGGCCCACCTCGGCGGGACGTTGATGGCGGCCGGTTGGATCTGGATCTTCCCTTCGGTCGGCGCCTCGGCCGACGACTTCCGCGAGAAGGTCGAGAAGGGCAACTGGGAGAAGAAGATGCAGGCCCGCCGCGAGCACCAGCTGCAGATCGACCGCATCCTCGAAAAGATCCACCAGGAGGGGATCCAGTCGCTGACAGCCAAGGAAAAACGGATGCTCCAGAAGGCCACCAAGGAACAGCAGAAGCAGGACAACAAGCTGCACAAACTCTGACGATTTCGGATTGCGGATTTCTGCTTACGCGTGTTCGAACCAACCGTCACGGGTAGGCGTGTCCCGATGCACATCGGGATCCAATCCGAAATCCGCAATGGAAAGCTCCGCAATCAGCAGTTTTCCAGGATTGCTTGCCCGGATGATGTGCCCAATCTGTCTGCGCCGGCGGCGATCATGGCCAGGGCGTCGTCGAGCGTGCGGATGCCGCCTGCTGCCTTGACGCCGAAGTCCTCGCCCACCGTCCGGCGCATCAGGCGGACGTGCTCGACCCGGGCCCCGTCTGTGCCGAAGCCGGTGGAGGTTTTGACGAACTGTGCACCGGCTGACCTGGCGGCCTTGCAGCCGGCGACGATCTGCTCGTCTCTCAGGTAGCAGCATTCGAGGATGACCTTGACGACCCGGCCGGCGGCAGCGGCGACCACCGCGGCGATGTCGTCGATCGCAGCCCGGGTGTCGCCCTCGACCAGCGCGGCGATGCGGCAGACCATGTCGATTTCCTCTGCCCCTGCCTCGATGGCGGCGGTGGTGTCGGCGACCTTGGCGGCGGTCGATTGCGTACCGTGGGGGAAGCCGGCGACCGAGCCGACCACCACGCCGGTCCCGGCCAGTTGCCTGGCCGCCAGGGCCACGTCGATCGGGCGGACGCAGAGGCAGCCCAGTTGCAGGCGGGCGGCCTGGTCGCAGGCGGCGCCGACGTCGTCGTCGGTCGCGTCGGGTTTGAGTACGGCGTGGTCGATCATCGCAGCCAATTCGCTGCGGCTGGGGCGGTCGGTCTGCATCGGTTTCATGTCCTTTGTCGTGGGGCTCTTGCGTCGTGCCGGCAGGGCAGGATACCGACTGGCCGGGCGGTTTGCCACTTGCAGCCTTCGGCAGAAGATGGATAGACTACTTCGTTTTGGAGAGCGGGCATTTGCCAGTCAAGATCTGTCAACTGATTACCGAACTGGTCCCGGCCGGGGCCGAGCGCAGCGTCTTCGAGTTGTCTCGACGGCTGGACGCGGCGCGATTTGACGTGCAGGTGGCCGCCCTGCGTGGCGGGCCCGTGGCCGACTGGCTCAGCCAGGCGGGTATCCCGGTCCACGTGATGGACGTGCGAGGCAAGTGGGACGTACTGAAGCTCTCGAAGCTGGCGGCCGTGCTGCGGGAAGGGCGATTCGACATCCTTCACACGCACCTGTTTCACGCGGACCTGGCCGGTCGTCCCGCGGCCCGGATCGCCGGCGTGCCGCACGTAATCAACACCGTCCACACGGCTGAGGGACGCTTCCGCCCGTGGCAATTCGCCTACGCGCGGCTGATGGGCGAGCAGTGCGACCGGATCGTCTGCGTCTCGAACGACGTGCGGGAGTTTCACCAACAGCGGACGCATCTGCCCGACCGCCAGTACACCGTCATTCCCAACGGCACGGATGTCGAGGCCTTCGCCCACGACGTCGAGGCCCGCAGGCGGCTTAGACGGCAGTGGGGCGTCGATGAGCAGACGTTTCTGCTGGCTTTCCTGGGGCGGCTGGACCCGGTCAAGGGCCTGGACACGCTGCTGGGGGCGCTGTCGCACCTGGGCGCGCGGGGCTGTCCGGCCCGGATCGTGGTGGCCGGCGACGGCCCGCAGCGGAAGATCATCGAGAACTACATCGCCCACGGCGAGGGCGGCAAGCTCTGCACGCTGCTGGGGTATGTCCAGGATGTCGCTTCGCTTCTCAGTGCGGTCGACTGTCTGGCCCTGCCCAGCCGCTGGGAGGGCCAGTCGCTGGCGGCCCTGGAGGGCATGGCCGCGGCCCTGCCGGTCATCTGCACGCGTGTGCCGGGTCTGGCCGAGGTGGTCGTGGACAACGAAACGGGCCTGTGCGTGCCGGTGGATGACCCCGTGGCCCTGGCCGAGGCGATCGACACGCTGCGGGCAGACCGCGATCGGGCCCGCCAGCTGGGACAGGCCGGACGCAAGCGGGTCTGCAGCGAGTACCACGTCGGGCAGTTCATCCGGGCCCACGAGGCGCTGTACGAGGAGGTCGCTGCTTCGCCCAGGGCGGGCTGAGGCGGGCCCGGGCAGGGGTCTCCAGGCCCCGACGGGCCCCGGCCGGGGTGGCGGTAACTGCTGCAATCCGCGTTTGTTAGCCGGATGTTTGGTAAAAACTCCGTTTTCCGGGGTTTTTTCGTTTCAATCTCTTTTTTTTGTTGTCCGATTCCCAGAGAGTACCTATATTTCCCTGTATGTCCCAGGACATGGTGAAAGGAACCTGTAAATGCCTCTCTTCGTCGGCGAGTTCGAGCAGAACATCGACAGCAAACACCGGCTGTCGATTGCCTCGGCTCTGCGGGAGGGGGCCGAGCCGGACGACGGCGAGAACTTCTACCTGGTCCTGGGCGGGGACGGCCACTTGTGGCTGTACCCGGACAAGTATTACACGAAGCTGTTGAGCAAGATGAGACGTTCGAAGCTTCCGGTAGCCCAGTCGCGAGGGATCGCGATGATGTTTGCCTTTGCCCGCGTGGTCAAGCCAGACGCCCAAGGACGAGTCGTCCTGCCGGAACCTTCGCTCAAGCGGGCGGCCTGTCCCGATGCGGTAACCCTGGTAGGATCCGGGGACCATATCGAGATCTGGCCCACGGATGAATGGAAGGGCTTCACGGACGAAGCAATGCCGGCCTACGGGCAGTTACTGCTCGAGGCGGCCGACCGGCTGAACATGGATGATGAGTAGGCCGGTCAGGCGACGACGCTGCTGTCAGGCGGAACACGGACTGGACCGACTGGTCGCGGCAGACAATTTGGTTTCGGGTGTGCACGGATTGCACGAGCTCATCCCTTGTCGCCTTGACGCGGCCCGGAGTTTCGGCAAGGACGCCGATGCCGGGATCACGCGATGCGACGGGGTTTGTTGGCGAGTCGATCGGCCTGTTTGCAGGTCGCTCGACACCGGCAGCGCCTACAGGAGTTGGCAACATGCCAGCCCCGCCGCGCTGGGCCAAGGGATGAGCCCACCCGAGCCATTTGTCATTGCATATCCGGCCTTCGAGGCCTGGGCAACAGGGAGTCGCCATGGCAGCTGAAAGCGGGCAGAAACCCGGCCACGAGCCGGTCCTTCTCGAACCGGTGCTCGACCTGCTCCAGCCGCAAGGGCGGAAGATCCTGGTCGACTGCACGTTGGGCCTGGCCGGCCATGGGCGGGCCCTGCTGGAAGCGGCCGGGCCCGAGGCGACGCTGATCGGCCTGGATGTCGACGAGACCAACCTTCGACGATCGCGCGAGACGCTCGATCGCTTCGGCGGGCGGGCAAGACTGTTTATCGCAAACTTTTCCCAACTGCCGGAGGTGCTCGCCGAGGCTGGCGCAGCCGCTGCCGACCTGGTTCTGGCCGACCTGGGTGTCTGTTCTTCGCAACTGGACGACCCGGCCAGGGGCCTGACGTTTCAGCAGGACGGACCGCTGGACATGCGGCTGGACCCGGAAGGGCCCACAACCGCGGCCGAGCTGGTCAATCGCACGGAAGAGGCCGAGCTGGCAGATACGATCTACCAGTACGGCCAGGAGCGGTTCAGCCGGCGGATCGCCCGGGCGATTGTCCGGGCCCGGCAGGACGAGCCGATCCGGACGACGGGGCGGCTGGCTGAGATCGTCCGGCGGGCCTATCCGCCGCAGGCCCGTCGATCCCGCAAGGGCGTCGACCCGGCCACGCGGACGTTCCAGGCCCTGCGGATTGCGGTCAATGATGAGATGCAGCACCTCGAGCGATTGCTGACTGCTTTGCCTGGATGTCTGGAAACCGGCGGCCGGGCGGGTATAATCAGCTTTCATTCGCTCGAAGACGGGCGAGTCAAGCGGGCTTTTGCCGACTGGGCCGCTTCAGGAAACGCCCGGATATTGACGAAGAAACCCATAGTCGCTGAACAGACGGAACTGCAGCGAAATCCGCGAAGCCGATCGGCGAAGCTTCGCGTGATTCAGCGCGTCGCATAACAACCATATGGAGATGGTGCCATGACGCGAGAGACTCGTATCGGAATGTTGATCGGCCTGCTGTTTATCTTCGCCTTCGGGCTGGTGCTCAGCGAGTTGTACGGACCGGCCCAGGCGCCGAGAACGGCGTCGGTGCAGGATACCGAGCCGGACGGTTTTGCCCCGGCCCCGGAGAACATTCAGCCCCAGCACGTCCGGCGCATCCATCGCCGCCAGCCCCAGCAGCGCCGCGTCGAGGCCCAGCCCAGACAGCCACAGAGGCAGGTGCCCGACGAGCAACCCCGCCAGGACCAGCCCCGGCCGAGCTACTTCGAGTACACCATCCAGACCGGGGACAACCTGACGACCATCGCCAGGCGGTTCCTGCGGGACGACTCCCGCGCCGCGGTGGCCCGGATCTACCAGGCCAATGTCGACCGACTCCAGAGCCCCGACCGCCTGGTCGTGGGAACCAGAATCCGCATCCCCCGCAACTGAAAGCAGGCCCTTGCCATGAGGCTTGGCGTGATCATCCTGGCCATCGCAGCGATTGCCGTAGCGCTGGTCCAGCTGCGCCGACAGGAGATCGCCGTCCAGCACGAGATCCAGCAGCTGCAGGTCCGGCGCGTGGCCCTGCGACGCGAGGTGGCCAAACGCGAGGTACGCATCGGCGAGCTGACCACGCCGGAGACGCTCAGCCGCCAGTGGACGCGGATCCTCCGCCAGCGCAGCCAAAGGCCGGATGAAACCGTCGTCTTCCGCCCCGATCTGCTCCGGGCGCAGATTCGACCCAACCAGTAGAGTCCCCAATACCACAGCAAGGTTCGCCAGATGTCCGAGAAGCACTGCCACCGGGTCCGCCAGGAGATCGTCTTCGGGATTCTCCTGCTGGCCCTGGTGGGCCTGGCAGCCAGGCTGGTACTGCTGATCCGCAACGGCAGCTGCCAGGTCGTCCAGCAGGCCGTCCGCCAGCAGCGGATGGTCATCCCCCTTCCCGGGCGCGTCGGGTCGATCCGGGCCTGCGCGTCGGGCAGCTTTCCTCTCCTGGCCGGCAGCCGACAGGCGCCGCTGGCCTATGCAGACCCCTCCCTGCTCAGCGAATTGCAGTGGCAGGAGCAGACGCTCCACCTGGCCGAGATCCTCCACAGCCAGCTGACCGCGCCCGACCGCCAGGTCCGGCGGTGGCGGATGTACGACGAGATCATCTCGCGCCGACGGCAAGGCAGGCGATACCACGTCCTGGGGCGCGACCTGAGCGAAAGACAGGTCGAGCAGATCCGTCAGCTCGACTGCCGGGCCGTGGGAATCCAGCACGAGTGGAAGCGCGAGTACCCCAACGGGCCTCTGGCCTCGGCGATTGTCGGCTTCCGCCGGCGCGACGGCGTGGCCGGAGGAGGCCTGGAACTGCTGCTGGACGACGTGCTGGCCAGTCGCGACGGGCGGCGGGTGATGCTCGCCGACGCGCGCCGCCGGCCGATCTGGCCCGTCTGCCAGGACAGCGTCCTGCCCAGCGACGGTTCGGACGTGTTCCTGACAATCGACCTGAACATCCAGCGGTTTCTCAGCGAGGCCGTCGGCGATTCGGTGCAGAAGTTCCACGCCCAGTGGGGCACGGGCATCGTGATCAACCCGCACACCGGGGAGATCCTGGCGATGTGCTCGGCCCCGACGTTCGATCCCAACCGCTACTCGACGACCGACCCGGAGGCGATGGCCAACCTGGCCATCAGCGCCCCGGTCGAGCCGGGCAGCGTGCTCAAGCCGATCTACGCCGCCATGGCCGTCCAGCTCGGGCTGGTCAGCTGGCAAAGCCGCTTCGACGTGGAAAACGGCGTCTACCGCGCACAGCGCGGCGGGACGATCCGCGATACCCACCCCGAAAAGGTCCTGTCCCTGCGTGACATCGTCATCCGTTCGAGCAACATCGGCATGGCCAAGATCGGCGAGATCCTGGGCAACGAGAGGTCGTACAAGATAGCCAGACACTTCGGCCTGGGCGAGTTGACGGGCATTGAGCTGCCGGCAGAGAGCGCCGGGATCCTGCGGGACCTGGAAGACTGGGACGGCTATTCGATGCGTCGCGTGCCGTTCGGCCAGGAGATTTCGACCACCACGCTGCAGTTGGGCCTGGCGTTTTCGGCCCTGGCCAACGGCGGGCTGCTGCACAAGCCTCGCCTGATCCACCACATTACCGATCCGGACGGCAAGGTCCGCACGCCGCAGGTTGCCCCGCCGCGTCGCGTGCTGAGTCGAGATGTGGCCGCCTCGGCCCTGGACGTGCTGCGCGAGGTGGTCGAGGACGAGCATGGCACGGGGGAGAACTGCAGGCTGTCGCGCTGGACGAGTTTCGGCAAGACGGGCACGGCGCAGGTGCCCAACCGCCACGGGTACAACGACCGGGATTATCTCGGTTCTTTTGTCGGCGGCGCACCGGCAGAGAAACCTGCGCTGCTGGTGGTCATTTCAATCTACAAGCCCCAGCGGTCCAGGGGCTATTACGGCGGCACGGTGGCAGCACCGTACGTCGCCCGTGTCCTCGAGCAGAGCCTGGAATACCTCGACGTGCCGCCGGACAAGTCCGTCGAGGCCCTGGCCCGAACGCCGGGCCTGTAGAACCCGTCCAAGCAGAGTCCACAGCGGCAGGCAGGTGAGCCTGTCGGCCATTGCGAGTCGAGTATGAGATTCTCCGCCTTGTTATCCGCAGCCGGTCTTGAAGCCCCGTCCGGGTCCGCCGACCCGCAGATCGGGCGCGTGTGTATCGACTCCCGCCAGGTCCGCAGCGGCGACTGCTTCGTGGCGATGGTCGGCAGCAGCGTCGACGGGCACGACTACATCGGCCAGGCCGTCTCGGCCGGCGCCGCGGCCGTGGTCGCCGAGAAGGACGTCGGCGGACTGGACAAGACACCCCTGGCGATCGTACCCAACGGGCGCATTGCGGCCGGGCTGCTGGCCCAGGCGATCCGGGGCAATCCGGCGGGGAAGCTGACCTGTATCGGCGTAACGGGGACCAACGGCAAGACGACGGTGGCGCACATGGCCCGGGCGATACTCACCGCGGCGGGCAAGCGGGTGGGACTGATCGGGACGATCGCCTACGACACCGGCCTGCGGCGCGGGGCCTCAGGCGCAACGACGCCCGACCCGGTGGAACTGGCCAGGATGACCGACGAGATGGTCCGCGCCGGGCGCGACCACCTGGTCATGGAGGTCTCGTCGCACGCGCTGGACCAGGACCGCACGGCCGGGCTGGCCTTCGCGGCGGCGGCGTTTACCAACCGCACCGGCGACCACCTGGACTACCACGGCAGCATGGAAAACTACCGCCGCGCCAAGAGCAAGCTCTTCGCCCAACTGCCCCCCCCGGCCCGCGCGGTAATCAACCTGGACGACGCGGCCGGAGGACACATGGCCGACGTGGCCCGATGTCGGGTGGTCGGTTACAGCCTGCAGCAGCCCAGCGAGGCGGAGATTACCGCCGACATCCGGCAGGCCACCGCGTCCGGCAGCCGCTTTTTCCTGCAGGTCCACGGTCGCAGCGTCGAGGTCGACATGCCCCTGATCGGCGTGCACAACGTCCGCAACGCCCTGGCCGCGGCCGGTCTGTGCGACGCTGTGGGCGTGGAGCTTTCGACCATCGCCCGCGCCCTTCGCGAGATGCCCTTCGTTCCCGGGCGCCTGCAGCGCGTCGGGCCCGGGCGTCCGGTCAGCGTGTTCGTCGACTACGCCCACACCGACGACGCCCTGGCCAACGTCTGCTCGGCCCTGCGCCCGCTGACGCCGGGGCGGCTGGTCGTTGTCTTCGGCTGCGGCGGCGACCGCGACCGCAGCAAGAGGCCCCGGATGGCGAAAGTCGCACAGGACCTGGCCGACGTGGTCGTGGTCACCACCGACAATCCCCGCAGCGAGCGTCCGGGCGAGATCATCCAGGAGATCCTGGAAGGCTTCGACCATCAGCAGCTGGATCGGGTATACGTCGAGGCCGATCGCGGATTGGCCATTGACTGGGCGATCGGCGAGGCCTTAGATGGCGACGTGGTGCTCATCGCGGGCAAAGGGCACGAGACGTATCAGATTATCGGGTCCGAGCGACTGGACTTCGACGATGCCGCCGTGGCCGCAGAGGCCCTGCAGCGTCGCAGCCAGGCCGACGGACCGAAGCAATAACCGGGAAGAGACATGAAGCAACTCCGCGTGGAAGAAGTACGAAGCATCGCCCTGGGATGGCGGTTATCGCTGGGAATGGACACGATGGTCACCGGGGTGAGCATCGATTCGCGCACGGCCGGGCCGGGCGACGTGTTCGTGGCGATCCGCGGAGAGAACTTCGACGGGCACAACTTTCTTGCCCAGGCCGCCCAGGCCGGCTGCGTCACCGCCCTGGTCCAGCGCGACTCGAAGGTCCCCAAGGACATCTGTCAGGCGTTTCCCGGCGGGGTGATCGGTGTGGCAGACACGGTCCGGGCCCTGGCCGACCTGGCCTGCCACCAGCGCAAGAGCATCAGCGGCTCGGTCGTCGGCGTGACCGGCTCGAACGGCAAGACGACGGTCAAGTGCATGATCGACCACATCCTCAAGACGCGCTACCGGGGCCTGGCCAGCCCCAAGAGCTTCAACAACGAAATCGGCGTGCCGCTGACCCTGCTGGACACCGACGGCGGGGAGGATTACGTCATCTGCGAGCTGGGCACGAATGCCCCCGGCGAAATCGCCAACCTCGCCCGGATCTCCGAGCCGGATATCGCCGTGATTACCATGGTCGCCCCGGTGCACCTGGAGAAGCTCAAGAGCATCGAACGCATCGCGGCCGAGAAGGCCTCCATCCTCGGCGGGTTGCGGTCGCGGGGGCTGGGCATCGTCAACGCCGACCACGAACTGCTCGACCGCTCGGTACGGGCTTACGACCGCAGGCTCGTGCGGTTCGGGGAGTCTTCTTCGGCCGAACTCCGCCTGAGCGGCTACCAGACGACCGGGGCCGGCTGCCGCTTCGAACTCAACAGCCGCCTATGGGTCGAGATGCCGATCCCGGGAAAGCACAACGCGATCAACGCCCTGGCGGCCATCGGCGTCGCCCAGCGGTTCGGCTTCGGGCAGGAGGAATCCGCCCGTGCCCTGGCCGACTTTGCCGGCGTGACCATGCGCCTCCAGGCGCTGCCGTCCGGCGGGGTGCAGGTGTTCAACGACGCCTACAACGCCAACCCTTCCAGCATGCTCGCCGCGGCGGATGTGCTGGTCGATTCACCGGCCGAGAGGAGAATCTTCATCGCCGGCGACATGCTCGAACTTGGCCAGAGCAGCCCGCAACTGCACGAGCAGCTCGGGGCGGATCTGGCGGGCAAGGGCTTCGACCTGATTGTCGGGATCGGCGAGCTGGGCAGCCTGGTGGCCCGTGCCGCGGCCGGGGCGGGCGCCGAGGCCCAGGACTTCGCCGACCTCGATGCCGCCATCGCCGAGCTGCCCGGTCAAATCCAGCCCGGCGACGTCGTGCTGGTCAAAGGCTCGCGCGCGATGCGGATGGAGCAACTGGCCGAGGCGATCAATCGACACTTCGGAACCGACAGCTGAGGCAGCGGCGTGGTATACCTTGTTTACACGGGTCTGATTCTTCGCATTGTCGGCGCGGCCGTGCTGAGCTTCTTCATGGTCATCCTGATGGCGCCGTCGCTGATCCGCTGGCTGATCCGCATGAAGCTCGGCGACCGCCCGGAATTCGGCCATACCGACCTGAACGAGCTGACGCGACACAAGTCCAACACCCCGACGATGGGGGGGCTGCTGATCGTGGTGGCCATGTTCGTCTCGGTCATGCTCTTTGCCAACCTGGGCAATATGTATGTCCGCATGGCGCTGATGTGCCTGATCTGGCTGGGCGGCCTGGGGGCGGTGGATGACTGGATCAAGCTGCGTCACTCGGCCGGGAAGGGCTCGCGGGATGGGCTCAAAAGCTGGGAGAAGATCCTCTTCCAGATCGGCCTGGCGGTTTTGCTGGCCGTGGCGATGCACCGGTACGGCTCGCTGAGCTACACGATGACGCAGACCGGGCGGATCGAGAACCCGCCGCACCTGCTCTACCTGCCGTTCAAGGCCAACCCCATCCAGCTGGTGCTGCTGGTGTACGTGTTCGTGGTCGTGCTGACGATGGTGGGCTCGTCCAATGCGGTGAACCTGACCGACGGGATGGACGGCCTGGCCGCCGGTTGCATGGTCATCGTCGCGGGGTTGTTCTTGATCCTCTCGTGGGTGACGGGAAACGCGCCGTGGGCGCGGTTTTTCAACATGCCCTCCGTCCCCGGCTCGCACGAGATGACCATCGTCTGCGCCTCGATCCTGGGCTCGTGCATGGGGTTTCTGTGGTACAATTCCCACCCGGCCCAGGTGTTCATGGGCGACACCGGTTCGCTGCCGCTTGGCGGGATCATCGGCTACGTCGCGGTAGTCACCCGCACCGAGGTGCTCCTGCTGCTGGCCGGCGGGGTCTTCGTCATGGAGGCCGGCAGCGTCCTACTCCAGGTCGGCTGGTTCAAGTGGACCAAGCGTCACGGGACGCTGGAGGGCAAGAGGCTGTTCCGCTGCGCGCCGATCCACCATCATTTTCACCTCGGCGGCTGGGCAGAACCGAAAGTTGTCGTGCGTTTCTGGCTGCTGGGGATTATCTTTGCAGCATTGGCCCTGGCGACGCTGAAACTCCGATGACCCGTCGCCGCGACACATACAGGCAAGGAAGCCGGGCATGTCGCAGAAGATCAAGAAACTCCCGCTGAAACGCAACGCCACCGGGCAGGCGATCCTGCTGACGACGCTGGCGCTGATGGCGCTGGGCGTGGTGATGGTTCACTCGGCCCTGGCGTCGGTGGCCCGGCCGGGCGCGTGGTATGCCCGCGTCGACGTGCGTCACACGGCCTTTGCGGTTCTGGCCTTTACGCTCCTGCTGATTCTCTGGCGCATCGACTATCACGTGCTGAACTGGGGCAAGGCTCTGCCGTGGCTTCCCGCCGCGGCACTGGTTGCGTCGCTGATCCTGGCCGCTCTTGTCTTTCATCCGGCCTTGGGACACGAGGTGGGTGGCAAGTACCGGTGGATCCGCATCGGGCCGGACAAGTATTCCATCGGTCTGCAGCCCTCGGAGCTGGTCAAGCTCTCGCTGGTGGTCTTCCTGGCCGCCTGGCTGACGCGGGAAAGCGTCGACGTCAGGAGGATGCGTCGTGCCTTCCTCCCGGCCGGTGCGATCATCGCGGTCTGCACGCTGCTGGTGATGACGCAGGATTTCGGCACGGCGATTCTCATCGGCGTCTCCAGCGTGGTCACGCTGCTGCTTGCCGGTGTTCCGGTCTGGCACGTGCTGTTGATGGTTCCGCCGGCGGGCGCGGCCTTCTGGGCCTTCGTGGTGCAGAACCCGGCCCGGTGGCAGCGGATTGCCGCCATGTTCGACCCGTGGAGCCAGTCGAACCCCAGCGCGTTCCAGGCGAGGCAGTCGCTGATGGCGATTCTTTCCGGCGGCTGGTGGGGCCGGGGGCCGGGTAACGGCTTTCGCAAGCTGGGCTACCTGCCGGAAGACAGCACGGACTTCATCTTTGCCGTCTACTGCGAGGAGTGGGGCTTTGTCGGGGCGATGCTCCTGCTGGGCCTGATCTTCCTGTGGATCTTCTCGGTCCGCCGGGCGGCCCTGCGCGGGCCGGACCGCCTGGGCTGCGTCCTGGCCGGGTCGCTGGGCTTCGTCATCGCCTTCCAGGCCGTGCTGCACGTGGCGGTCGACCTGGTCGCCGCGCCGCCGACGGGCATGGGCCTGCCGTTCGTCTCTGCCGGGGGGACAGCCCTGGTGAACCTGGCGGCTGCGACCGCGGTGATCGTCTCGGTCTCGGCCCGCAGCCGGGCCTCGGACATCGCCCTGCGCGACCGGGAGAATGCAGCTTCGGTCTCTGCGGCCGAAGCGGCGTAGGGGGTGGCGGTGGTGAGCGATCCCATTTTTATCCTGGCCGGTGGGGCGACGGGGGGGCATCTGTGTCCCGGTATTGCCGTGGCCGATGCGCTGGTCGAGGCCCAGCCGTCGGCCCGCGTGGTCTTCGCCTGTGCCGACCGCCCGACCGACCACGCCTTTCTCGACGAGTTGGGCTACGGCATGGTCGTCCAGCCGGTCCGTCCCCTGCCGCGTCGCCTGCGGGATGTAGGCCGCTTCTGGAGCGGGTGGCGCCGATCCCGGCGCATCGCCCGCGACCTGGTGGCCGATGTTCAGCCCGCGGCCGTGCTAGGCCTGGGCGGGTACGCCGCCGGGCCCGTGGTCCGCGAGGCAGCCCGGGCGGTGGTGGCCACAGCCCTGCTGAACCCGGACGCCGTACCGGGCAAGGCCAATCGCTACCTGGCCCGGCGGGTGGATGCGATTTTCACCCAGTTTCCCGAGACGGCCGAGACGTTCGGCGCCCGCCAGCGCCCGAAGATCCACTGCGTGGGCTGTCCGGTCCGGCGATTCGAGCCGACCGATCCAGCCTCGGCCAGGAAGCACTTCGGGCTCGATCCGGACAAGAAGGTCCTGCTGGTCCTCGGCGGTTCGCTGGGGGCTTTGTCGGTCAACCGCGCCGTCGATGCAGCCGCACCGCAATTGGCCCAGCTGGCCCCAGCGTGGCAACTGCTGCACCTGACCGGGGGGAAGGTCGACAACTGCGAGGCGTTCGGACAGATGCACGTGGTGCGCCTGGGCTTCTGCGACCGGATGGACCTGGCCTACGCCGCGGCCGACATGGTACTCTCACGCGGCGGGGCCTCGACGCTGGCCGAACTGGCCGACCGCAAGCTGCCTGCCGCCGTCATGCCCTACCCGTACCATCGCGACATGCAGCAGAAGCACAACGGAGCTGCCCTGGCCCGGGCCGGGGCCGCGGTGCTGATCGACGACGCCGTCAAACCCCAGCCCAACGCCGAAGCGATCAAACGCATTCTCCTGCCCGTGCTGCGGGACCCGGAGAAGCTGGCCCAGATGAAACGCAACGCCGCCACCCTGGCCGATCGGTCCGCCGCGGCCGCCGTGGCCGAGTGGATGCTCAGCCGCCGGTAAAGAATTCCGCCCCCTCGACACGATAGAACAGATAGAGGCCCCCTTGCCCTGCGCGGGTGGGGGCAGGATGCAGCATGAGACAACCGCACGAAAACAAACCCGAGCCCGCCACACCTGCCTGCCCCGGCGACGAGCCTTTCGCCGGCCTGTCGGTCCACCTGATCGGCGTGGGAGGCTCGGGCATGCGAGCCGTGGCGCGGATGCTCCTGGGCAGGGGCGCGAAGGTATCCGGCTCGGACATCGCCGCCTCCGAGGCCACCGACCAACTCGCCCAGGCAGGGGCCCGGATCCACATCGGCCAGCGCGAAGAGAACCTCCCCGAGCCCTGCGACCTGGTGGTCTATTCGGCAGCGATCCACGAGCAGAACCCCGAGCGACTGGCGGCCGAGCGACGCGGAATCGAGACGATCAAATACTCCCAGATGCTCGGCCGGGCCATGGCAGGGCGGGTCGGCATGGCGGTGGCCGGGACGCACGGCAAGAGCACCACCTCGGCCATGCTGGCGGTGATCCTCCACGAGGCGGGCCTGGAGCCCAGTTTCATCGTCGGGGCCGACGTCCACCAACTCGGCGGGCCCAGCGGCGTCGGCGCCGGTGAGCATTTTGTGGCCGAGGCCTGCGAGTTCGACCGCAGCTTCCTTTCGCTGCACCCGACCTGTGCTGCGATCCTCAACGTCGAGGAAGACCACCTCGACTGCTACCGCGACCTGGAGGCGATTGTCGAGGCATTCCGCGCGTTCGCCGGTCTGATCCCTGCCGAGGGTGCGCTGGTGGTCAACGGCGAGGACCGTTCTGCGATGGCTGCGGCCCGGGGGGCAGCCTGCCAGATCCACACGTTCGGCCTGGACGAGTCCTGCCGTTGGCGGGCGGTGGATCTGTCCAGCCAGACCGGTCGGTTCCAGTTTGCCGTGCTCTTCGACGGCAGGGAGTTCTGCCGGATCAGCTCGGCCCTGCCGGGCCTGCACAACGCCTACAACGCCCTGGCCGCAACCGCCCTGGCGCACCTGGCGGGGGTGGATGGCTCGCAGATCGGCCCTGCCCTGGGTCGTTTCGCCGGCACGGGCAGGCGGATGACCTTCAAGGGCCTGTTCGACTCGGTCCGGATCGTCGACGACTACGCCCACCATCCCACCGAGATCCAGGCGACGCTGCGGGCCCTGGCCGAGTTCTACGAGCCCGAGCGGATCGTCTGCGTCTTCCAGCCGCACCAGCACAGCCGCACGCGGTTCCTGCTGAAGGATTTCGCCCGGAGTTTCGGCCTGGCCGATGAAGTCGTGGTCCCGGACATCTATTTTGTGCGGGACAGCGACCGGGAGAAGGATTACATTTCATCACAGGACCTGGTTTCACAGATCCGCCTGCATGGTGGCTCGGCACGGTATATCCGGACGATGGATCAGATCGTCGAGCACTTGCTTTCAGACCTCCGCGGTGGAGATCTGATCGTGACCATGGGGGCGGGCAACATTTGGGAAGTGGCCGATGAGCTTGTTCGCAGGCTTGGATGACATCGTAAGACAGAACGAACCCCTGGCCGGCCATACGTGGTTCGGCATCGGCGGTCCGGCGCAGTATTTCATCTCGCCGCGCAATGTCGACCAGTTGGCCGCGGTGGTCAAACGCTGCCGCGAGAACTCCGTGCCGATGTACGTCATGGGCAGCGGGGCGAACCTGCTGATCGACGATGCCGGGATCGACGGCGCGGTGATCCGCCTGACCGAGGGGTCGTTCAAGGAGATCCAGTTGATCGACGGCGGGATCCGCGTCGGGGCCGGCGTGGAGATGGGCAAACTCGTGCTGCGCTGCGTCCGCGACGGGCTTTCGGGCCTGGAGTGCCTCACCGGCATCCCGGGCTCGGTCGGCGGCTGCGTCCGGATGAACGCCGGAGGGGCCTTCGGCGATATCGGCAACTGCGTCAAATCCGTGCAGGTGATGACCGAATCGGGCGAGCAGTTCACCCGGTACCACGACGATCTGGCTTTTGCCTACCGCTCGACGAACATCACCAGCAAGTTCATCCTCTCGGCCGAGTTCAGCCTCGAAGAGGAAGACCCGCACCAGATCCTCAAGCAGGTCAAGCAGATCTGGATCTACAAGAAGAACACCCAGCCGCTGGGCAGCCGCAACGCCGGTTGCATCTTCAAGAATCCGCGCGGCATCTCGGCCGGGGCTCTGATCGACCGGGCGGGCCTGAAGGGCAAGCAGGTCGGCGGGGCTTCGGTCTCCGAGAAGCACGCCAACTTCATCCTCGCCGAGGCCGGGACCAAGGCCTCCGACGTGCTGAAGCTGATCAACATCATCCGCGACGCGGTCTACGAGAAAAACGGCGTCTATCTCGAGCTGGAAGTCGAGGTCTGGTAGGCTCGCCGGCAGAATTCCGGAGAAAGCGAAAGAGCAGTCGAGCCATGGAAGGCAGAGACAGCGACATCCCCAGACTGGACCTGACCGTGCTGATGGGTGGACCATCCGCCGAGCGGGAGGTTTCCCTCTGGTCCGGCACGGCCGTGGCCGACGCGCTGGAATCCGTCGGCCACAAAGTCACCCGATCCGACATCTCACCGACCAATGCCTCCGCCCTGGACCGTGAGGGCATCGACGCGGTCTTCATCGCCATGCACGGGGCGTTCGGCGAGTCCGGCGAGGTCCAGCAACTCTGCGAGAACCGCAACCTGCCCTACGTGGGCTCCGAGCCCAGGCCCAGCCGCCTCTGCATGAACAAGGCCGCGACCAAGCAGTTCCTCCGCCAGGCCAACCTGCCCACGCCCGACTGGATGATCATCGAAAGCTTCCACGCCCCGGCGACCTACCAGCCCTGGCTGGCCGAACTGCCCGTGCCCGTGGTGGTCAAACCCGTTGACGGCGGTTCGAGCGTCGACGTGACGATCGCCCGCGACGAGTCGACCCGCGATGAGAAGATCGGCGAGCTGATCGAGATCTACGGCCGCGTGATGCTCGAACGCTTCGTCGAAGGGCGCGAGATGACCGTGGGCATCCTGGACGACCAGGCCCTGCCGATCTGCGAGATCCTGCCCGACGGGGCGTTCTACGACTATCGGGCCAAGTACTCCGACGACGCGGCCACGCGGTACATCTTCGACCACGGCCTGGATGCGTCGACCACCGAGACGATGCAATCGATGGCCTTGGCCGCCCATCGATGCCTGGGCTGTCGGGACATGTCGCGGGTGGACTTCATCCTCGATCCGCAGAATCAGCCGCATATACTGGAAATCAACACCATCCCCGGGTTCACCAGCCATTCTCTGCTGCCCAAGGCTGCCGCCGAGGCGGGCGTGGACTTCGCCGGCCTGTGCGACCGCCTGGTGCAGTTGGCCTGGGCCCGGGCAGCCAGACCATAGAGCAAGGACGCCTCATGGCCAAGTCAGACAAGACAACCCGCAAGAGCAAGACCAGGCCCGACAAGCCGAAGCGCAAGACGTCGAAGCTGCCGGCCCCCAAAGAGCCCTCCGCCATCGGACGATGGTGGAACCACCTCGACGAACCGTCGCGCCAGCGGGTCCGGGCGCGGGCCGGCTGGCTGATCCTGGCCGTTCTGGCTGCGATCCCCGCCAGCCTGGCGCTTTCGATGGCCGAAGACAGCATCCTCTCCGGCCAGAAGGGGCCCGTCACCCGCCGGTACGTCATCCGCCTGGCCAACGCGCCATACTGGATGCCGCCTGCCACCGTCGAGCAGATCCACCAGCAGCTACGCCCGGAGAATTCGCAATTCAACGACGTCGACCTGGCCCGCCGCGTCTACGAACTGGCCGACAGGAACCCGTGGATCGCCAAGGTCGGGCAGGTCCGCAAGTTCTCGCCGCGCGAGGACGGCCAACCGGGCCGCGTGACCGTCCAGGCCGATTTCCGCGAGCCCTTCACCCGCGTGCTCTGGGCAGACTCCCGCGGGGAAAGGCCCCGCTGCTACGTCGACCGCCACGGCGTGGTCCTCCCGGCCGCCCAGGTGCCCCTCTATCGCACCGGGGCCACCGAAGATTCCCCCCAAGGCGTCTTCTACGCAGCCTCCGCCGCCCTGCCGACGGCCGGAACGGTCCGCGAGCTGCATTACGTGACTGTCGGCGGCCTGGCCGAGCCGGCCGTGACGCCCGGAAACCAGTGGGCCGGGCAGGATATCCAGGCCGCCCTGGACCTGGTCGCCGCACTGGCCTCTCGCCCGTACTACAAGGAAATCTTCATCCTGGATATCAGCAACTACCAATCGCGGCGGACCAGCCGGGCCAGCGAAATCGTCCTGCATGCGCGGGAGGGTCGCTCGGGCACGACGCGGATCGACTTCGGACGCCTGCCGCGACACAACGGCGACTACGTCGTCAGCGTAGACCGCAAACTCGACAACCTCCAGCAGATCTACGAAGCCAACGGCAGGACGCTGATCGGCATCGACGCGGTGATCGACCTGCGGCACGATCCGCCCAGGCCCACGCCGCGGGAGATCCAACGTGCCCGACAAGCCCGTCAGGACTGAGAGAACCCGCCCGCCCAGCAGGCTGGACCTCTGGCTGCTCGTCCACCTGGCCGTGCTGTTCGGAGCATTGGCCGCGGGCCTCTGGCCGCAATGGATCGTCGCCGATGCGCCGATCCTCCGGGCCGCACCGCTGCCGCTTCTGGGCAGCCTGTCGGTGGGCCTTGCGATCTGCCTGCTGCTGATCTTCCCGCTTTCGGCAAGCTCCCCGGCCCGTTCGGCCGCGCGGGGGCACCCCGTCCGTCGAGGGCTGGGGGACCTGGCGTTTCTACTGGCCCCGGCCGGGCCTGCCTGTCTGGCGGCGGTCTGGCTGTCCGATGCTTCCCTGACCCAACTGGCGTGGGTCGGGGCCTATCTGCTGACACTTCTGCCGGCGGCGACGGCCGCAGCGGCCTGGCTGGCCAGGCCCGCCGGGCGCAGCTGGATTGCGGCCGCATTGCTGCTGATCCTGGCCGGCCTGCCGATCGGCTGGTACCTGGCCAAGGACTTCGTCCTCTCTGCAGACGGGGAATGGCTGTGGCAGATGGGGCCCCTGACACGCATCTGGGACCTGGCAGGCGGATGGGGCGGGGCCCAGCCGCTCTGGTCGTGGCTGGTCTGGCCCCTTGCTGGCGCAGCCGCCCTGACCGCCCTGGCTGCAGTTCTCGCTAAAAGTTCGTCGCGCCGGTAGCCGATGAATTTCACTGGGGGCCTGCGGGCGCCTATAATGGGCCGACTGCAGGCACGACCTTCGACCCAATCCGACAACCCCAACCTCCGCTGTGCCGATATGAGTGAATCGGAACACCCCTCGGATCAGTCCCAAGCAGCTGGGCAGCCTAAACCCTCAGCCGGGCAGCTGATGGAATCGATCCGCCAGGCCTCCAATGCCCTGGCAGGCAAGATCTCCAGGCAGGAAAATGCCCTGCGCATCCTCCAGGAGAAAGTCCGTCGACAGACAGGCCAAGATGATTCGCCCGTACAGGGTCAGCCTGAATCCGGCGAGGACTACCAATCCGACCCCTGAGCGGCGCTGAAGATTGCCCAAGCGGCGGCCCTGGCCCTGCGCGGGCGCATCGGCGGGCTTAGAGCCCCAGCAATCTGGCGGCGTTGTTGAGCAGGACGGCGCGGGTTTCGCGGGGCGAGAGGTCCAGCAGTTCGAGTTTCTGCAGCTCGGCGGCCTGGTCGTTCCAGGGCCAGTCCGTGCCGAACATCACCTTCTCAGGTCCATGGTCGCGGATGATCCGGACCGCCTGGGCCGGGTCGATCATCCCCAGGCTGAAGGAGGTCTCCAGCAGGGCGGTCGAGCCGATCAGGTGCTGCTGGACTTCGTTCCAGCTCTGCCAGCCGCCCATGTGGGTGCAGATGAGTTTGAGCTTGGGGAACCTGTCCAGCACGGCCCGGAGTCGGCGCGGGCTGGCGCGGTCGTCTTCGGGGTCGAAGGCGATGTCCTTGCCGGCGTGGATGGTCACGAGCATGTCGTGTTCGACCGCCGCCGCCCAGATCGGGTCCAGCAGGGGCTCGTCGGCAATGAAATCCTGGTACATCGGATGCAGTTTGATGCCCGGCAGGTCGGCGGCGGCGAATTTCGCGACCCATTTCTCCGGCTTCTTCATCCGCGGGTGGACCGAGCCGAGGGGGATGATCCGCTCGGAATGGATCTGCTTGCACCACTTGAGGATCCCCCGCACCTGGTCGGGCTTGGTGGCGATGGGGCAAAGTACGGAGATGTCGATATCGGCGGCGTCCATGGAGGCGACCAGGCCGTCGACCGTGCCGTCGCCAACGGCCTGCCAGTCCCCGGCGGCCTGGAGCTTTTCAATCGCCCGGCCGGCCAGGGAATCCGGGAACGCGTGGGTGTGGATGTCAATCGCGGCCATGCTCCATCCTCCTGCCGGGCTCAACGTCAAGCTTCGGTTCACAAACAGGATACCAGCTTGCAGTCGAGTTGAACAATGCTTACTTTTGAGCGGTGGTTGGCCGGAGTGTTCGCAGCGGAGGCAGGCGCAGATGGGATTTCGGCAAACCATTGCAGAATTTTACGTGTCGTCCGTAATAATGGCGGAGTTGTTCCGACAGAAAAGGTACCGATAGCGGCCGGGTGGCCGCGGCAGTTATACTATTCATAATGGTGGGTCGGAAGACCGCTCCGGGCGTTGGCCCGGGCCTGGCCCGGCAGGAATGGATCCAGCCTTCAACAGGAGATCGCAAGATGCGCAAGACAGCAGCACTATGTATGGTCGCGGTAGTGGCGGGCTTAACGGCCATCGCCTCGGGACAACTGGTCGGCGGGGCGATTCCCGGCGGCGTGGCCCGCGTCAGCCCGGCTGTAGGACTCATCCCGTCCGACGCGGCGGGTTTTGTGGTAATCAACGATTTGGAGAAGACCCTCTCGACGCTGGATAAGTTCCTCGCCGATATCGGCATGGACCAGCAGGTCCCCGCGCCACTGATGCAGATGCTCAAGTCCGCCGGCGGGCTGGGCGAGGGCTTTCAGCCGAAAAACGGCGTGGCCATTGCCATGCTGAACTTCAAGAAGCACAACTACGACGTGGTGGGCATGATGGAAGGCAGGGCCGATTCCGAGGAAATGCCCCCGATCGTCGTTTACATGCCCGGCAATTCCGTCAAGGGCATCATGCCCAACGCCCAGACCAGCCGGGAGGGCAAGTACCTCAAAGTGACCCTGCCCGAGAAGTCCGAAGAGCCCATGTACGCCCTGGAGTCCAAGGGCTACGTGCTGGTCTCGCCGAAGACCAGCTACCTTGACGACGCAGCCGCGGTCAATAAAGCGATCCTCGGCGACCTGACATTCAAGTCGACCGCCCTGGCCTCGCGCAGCCTGGTCTTCGCCCGTGCCAACATGGACGTCATCGGGCCGGTCTACATCAAGATGATCGAAAAGAGCATGCAGGACATGCAGCAGATGGGCCGGATGGGCGGCGGGCCCGAGGCGATGTTCATAAACATGATGGCCCCGATGCTCAAGGGCTATACCAACCTGGCCAAGGACATGGTCTCCGAGATGACCAGCGTGGAAGCGGGCATGCGGATCAGCGAGAAAAACATGGTCATCGAAGAGCTCGTCGGCTTCCGGGCCGGCGGGAAGCTCTCGCAGATGGCCGCGACCCGGCAGGTCGCCGCCTCCGAACTGGTCCAGCAACTGCCCGGACAGAAGTGGTTCCTGGCCGTCGGGCAGATGGCCAGCCAGGGCGAGGGCAACGATGTGGCCATGAAGATGATGTCCGACATGATCAAGAAACTCGAGGAAGCCGAGCTGCCGTTTGCCCTGCCGGCCAACACGTCCCCGCGGCTGACCAGCATGCTCGAGACGGCCAGCGAGCAGATCGAATCGTTCCAGATGGTCATGGGCGGGGCGGCCGAGGGCAATGGCGTGTTCGGTACCAGCTGCGTTCTGGACGTCAAGAGCGCCGATAAGCTCAAGTCGGTCATGGCCGCCAAGGCTGCCTGGCTGAACGACCTGGTCCAGGCAAATGCCCAGAACGATCCGAACCTCCAGCCCCTGAAGATCTCGTACGAAAAGAACGTAACGACCATCCAGGGCGTCTCGGTCGACGCGATCGTGATCGATCATCCCGCCCTGGCGCAGATGCCCCAGCAGGCCCGGGACCAGATAAAGATGGTCCTTGGTGAGACGAAGGTCCGCTTCTTCGTCGCCGCCCCGTCGGTCCGCCAGGTGGCCATCAGCTTCGGCGGCGGGACCGAAGGGATCACCGCTGCCCTGGCCGCTGCCAGGCGCGGCGGGAGCATCCACAGGGACAAGGGTGTCCAGGACGTCCTGTCCGAGATGCCCGGCAAGGCCTCGGCCGTCATGCTGATCAACCCGGCCCATGCCCTGACGCTGTTCAATGAGGGCATGCAGAAGGTCAATCCCTTCGGCCAGGCGATCCCGTTCCAGATGACCACCACCAAGCCGATCGGCGTGGTGGCCGCTGCGAGCAAGTCCGATGCCCACACCGTCTTCGCCGTGCCCACCGAACTGATCGCCGACTTCGTCCGCATCGGCATGCAGTACCAGCAGATGCAGGCTGAGCAGATGCGCCAGTGGGAAGAAGATTCCGACGACTGGGAAGATGACGACGACTGGGAAGACGAAGACAGCCTCTAGGCTGCTGCCCGGATCAGGCACGTGAACCCATCAGCAGGCCGGCGGTTGACCCCGTCGGCCTGCTGTCTTCTTTGGACCCCCGGCGGCAGGGCCCCGTTTTCGGAGGCCCCCAGCGATCAACCGGATTGGCGAAACAGCCCGATCCTGGCCGATAGAATGGCAGTGAAGCCCGACCAGAGACAGACAGGAGTGCGCCATGCTGCAGCGTGTTGACGAAAACCCCCTGCTGGGACCGGAGGACCTCAAGCCCACCGTAGAGGGCGCCGAGGTGATGTGCACCCTGAACCCCGCGGCGGTGCGGGTCGGGCCCGAGACGCTGCTGCTGGTGCGCGTGGGGGAGAAGGCCCCGGTCGAGGATGGCTACGTCAGCTATCTCCGCTGGGACCCGGAGACCGGGAACACCGTCGTCGGGCGGCTGAAAATCGGGGACCCGGACCTGGTTACCACCGATCCGCGCGGGTACTACTACCGGGGCAAGATGCTGCTGACCAGCATCTCCCACTTGCGAATCGCTCGCAGCAACGATGGGCGGAACTTCAGCTTCGACCCCGAGCCGGCGCTCTACCCGGCCACGCCGTACGAGGCCTACGGCTGCGAGGATCCGCGGATTACGCACATTGACGGCAAGTACTACATCACGTACACGGCCGTCTCGGACAGGGGCGTTACGGTGGGCCTGGCCAGCACGAACGACTTTGCGCGGTTCGAGCGACACCCGATCATCTTCCCGCCCTACCAGAAGGACGTATGCATCTTCCCCGAGAAGATTCGCGACATGTATGTCTGCCGCCACCGCCCGTACAAGAACGAGTTCAACGACGCCTGCATCTGGACCGCCTACTCGCCGGACATGCTCTGCTGGGGCCTGCACGAGCAGACCCTCACGCCCAGGCCCGGCACGTGGGAGGGCGGGCGCGTCGGCTGCGGCGCCGCCCCCGTCCGCACCGAGGAGGGCTGGCTGGAGATCTACCACGCCGCCGACGAATCCGGGCGATACCACCTCGGGGCCATGCTCAGCGACATGGAACACCCGGAGAGAGTCACACACCGCGGCAGCAAGCCCGTCCTGGAGCCCGAGGCTGACTACGAGATCACGGGCATCTACGGCAACTGCGTGTTCAGCAACGGGCTGGTGGTCGACGACGACGGCCGCATGACCGTCTACTACGGCGCCGCAGACCGCATCTGCGCCGCAGCCATCACGAGCGTCGACGAGATGGTCGAAGCGGCGAAGGCCTAGCCATTTCGGATTGCGGATTTCGGACTGTGGATTTGGCTGACGCCGTTCGGAAGTTCCTTCGCCGATTAGCCTTATGCTCTTGCTGTCATACAATCCGCATTCCGCAATCCGAAATCCGCAATTGTTGTTGGAGGTTGCCCGCTTCCCCTACGTCTCCTACAATGTCGGGCCTCTACAATGTCCACTAACAGGAACGCTCGATGAAGTATGTCTCGACAAGAGGGCAGATTACGCCGGTCGATTTCCAGGACGCCGTGCTGATGGGCCTGGCCGAAGACCGCGGCCTGCTGATTCCGGAATCGATTCCGGATCTCACAGGCCGGCTGGAGCAGCTCAAGGAGATGTCGTACAACGAACTGGCCTGCGATATCTTCCGCCGGTTCATCAGCGACATCGCTGAAGATGACCTGCGCGAACTGGTTGATGCTTCCTACGGCCAGAACTTCGATCCCGCGGTCGCCCCGATCGAGCAGGTCGGCGATCTGCTGGTCATGGAACTCTACCACGGGCCGACGCTGGCGTTCAAGGACGTAGCCCTGCAGTTGCTGGGCAACCTCTTCGAGTACATCCTGGCCCGGCGCGACAGGCAGTTGAACATCCTGGCCGCGACCAGCGGGGACACCGGCAGCGCCGCGATCTACGGTGTCCGTGGGCGCGATCGCATCCAGATTTTCGTGATGCACCCGGCCGGGGGAGTCTCGCCGATCCAGGAGCGGCAGATGACCACCGTGCTGGATGACAACGTGCACAACCTGGCCATCGAGGGCAGCTTCGATGACTGCCAGCAGATCATGAAGCACCTGGCCGGCGATCTGGATTTCAAACGTACCTGGCAGATCGGGGCGGTCAATTCGGTCAACTGGGCGCGCGTGCTGGCCCAGGTGGTCTACTACTTCTGGGGCGTCTTCCGGGCCCAGCAGCGCACCGGGGCCGGGGCGGTCCGCGTGGCCGTGCCGACGGGCAACTTCGGGGACATCCTCGCAGGCTGGTACGCCTGGAAGATGGGCCTGCCGATCGAGAAACTCATCCTGGCGACCAACGAAAACGACATTCTGTCGCGCTTTTTCGCCACCGGCGTCTACAGCCGCGGACAGGTGCACAAGACCCTCGCCCCGGCGATGGACATCCAAGTGGCCAGCAACTTCGAGCGATACCTTTACTATCGGCTGGGCGAGGATGCCGACGCCCTCCGCAGCCGGATGGAGCAGTTCGCCCAAACTGGGCGGCTGGAAATGGAAACCGACGGGCCTGTCGATCCGATCTTCGCCGCCGGCCGGGCGACCAGACACGACGTGCTGGATACGATCGGGCGCCTCTGGCAGGAGCAGGAGTACCTGCTGGATCCGCACACAGCCGTAGGGGTCCACGTAGGCAGGCAGACCGCCGGCGACGGCCCGCTGCTGTGCCTCGCCACGGCCCACCCGGCCAAGTTCCCCGATGCGATCCGCCAGGCTACGGGGCAGGATCTGGCCCACCATCCGCAGATCGACGCATTGGCCGATCTTCCAACACGCTGCCGAACCTTGCCCGGAACCGAAGAGGCTGTTGGCGCGTTTATGATCCAGACGTTGCAATAATCTTCGCCCACCGGTGGCCGGGCCGCGACGATAGACCGAATATCCTCAACAGGGAAAAGCATTGGCCAGAAGAACCTGGACAAAACAGGAAGAATGGATCGTCAGTCTGCTGCTGGAAGGCCAGGCCGATTTTCTTCAGGCCCTGGCCCGCCAAGTCAAGCCGCCCTTCTGCCAGCGGGTGATCCGTCGCAACCCGCGCTCGTGGCGCAAGGCCGACAGGACCGAACTGAACGAATACCACTGGGATTTGGTCTTCGATGAATCGCTGCTGGGTCAGTATTCCCTCGGCCCGGACGTGGAGATGCACATCGACGATCTGCACGTCACCGAGAAGCACCTGGGCGAGAGGCTGCAGATCATCGCGCAGATCAGCAACGGGCTGCTGACGCGGATCGTCGCGCGGGCCCCTCGCCCGGTCCGCTGGCCCAGAAAGCTGCAGATCGACGACTGGTGCTACATCCTCCAGACGCCCGAGGGTCCATGGCGCAGCAAGCGGCGGGCCGACCTGGACCGCTTGTCGCGCAGGCAAAGCCGGGGCGAGGAAGACGATGGCGCGATTCCCATGGCCATTCCCATCTCCGCTCAGGCCGATCCGCCTACCCCGGACCCCGA
>JBKHDI010000005.1:0-104713 GCA_046541415.1 Phycisphaerae bacterium
CTACAGCGCCATGATCGCGTGCATTTCGCCCTGCATGCGGATGAGCTTGGCGTAGACGCCGTCCTGCCTGGCCGTCAGATCTTCGTGGCTGCCCTGCTCGACGAGGTCTCCCTCTTCGAGGATGACCAGGCGATCGGCCTTGCGGAGCGTGCTGAGCCGGTGGGCAATGGCGATGGTCGTGCGGGATTCGATCAGGCGGTCCAGGGCCTCCTGGATTAACGCCTCGGTCTCGGTGTCGACGCTGCTGGTCGCCTCGTCGAGGATGAGAATCTGCGGGTTGTTCAGGATCGCCCGGGCGATGGAAATCCGCTGCCTCTCGCCGCCCGACAAGCTCTGGCCCCGCTCGCCGACCAGCGTGTCGTACCCATCGGGGAAGCCCAGGATGAACTCGTGGGCATTGGCGGCCCGGGCGGCGGTGAGAATCTGGTCGACCGACGCCCCGGAATTACCATAAGCAATGTTCTCTGCCACCGTGCCGTGAAAGAGGAAGGGCTCCTGGAGGACGACGCCGATCTTCTGTCGCAGCTGCTCGACCGCGAAATGTCGCACGTCCACGCCGTCGATGAGAATTCGCCCTTCCAGCGGGTCGTAGAAGCGGCAGATCAGGTTGATCAGCGTCGTCTTGCCGCCGCCGGACGGACCGGCCAGGCCGATCATCTCCCCGGGCTTGATCTCCAGGTCGATGTTCTTGAGCACCTTCCGCACGCCGTCGTAGCTGAAGCTGACATTCTCGAGCTTGATCCCGCCGATGAGCTTGTCGGGGTTGTGGGCGTCGGCGCGAGAATAAATGTTCGGCTGGGTGTCGAGAATCTCGAAGATCCGCTGGGCGCTGGTCGCGGCGCGGTTGAGCATCTCGTCCATGTGGGCGACCATGTGGATGGGCCTCATGAACATCGCCAGGTACTGCGTGAAGGCGATCAGGTATCCGACGGTCAGGTCGGTGTGGATGACCCAGTAGCCGCCCAGCAGCCAGATGATCAGCATCGAAAGCTGGCTGCAGAACATCATCGCCGGGCCGAACGTCGAGAAGTTGGTGATGTACTTCATCTCCTCTTCGCAGACGGCCGCGTTCTGCGCTCCGAAACGGTCGACTTCCCGCTGTTCCTGGCTGAAGGCCTTGATCACGCGCACGCCGGGCAGGGCGTCGCCGACGACGGCAGTCATGGCCGCCCACTTGTGCCACATCCGCCGGAAGATCCGGTGCATCGACTTGTGGAAGACGACCATCAGGATAAGCATGACGGGCATGGGCAGCAGGGCGAACAGCGCCAGCTTCCAGTGCATCATGAACAGCGCCACGCCCACGCCGACAATCGTCAGCGTGCTGACGACCAGCTCCATCATCGATCGCGAGACGAAGCGCCAGATGCGGTCGGAGTCGGTGGTTACGCGTGTGACCAGCGAGCCGGTCTGCTTTTTGGCAAAGAAGCTCAGCGAGAGCTTGTGCAGGTGAGCATAGACGGTGTTGCGGATGTCGCGGCTGACCTTCGTGCCCAGCCGGAAGACCAGGCGGTACTGCAGCGACTGGCCGATGACGGTGGTCACGACCACCCCTGCCATCAGGCCCACGTACATCGCCACCAGGCCGAAGTCCCCCCCGCGTATGCCATCGTCGATCATCGGCTGGGTCAGACGCGGCATGATCAGCCCCAGCACAGCGAGCACCACCGCCAGGGCACACCCAACCACAGCCCGGGTCTTGTAGGGCTTGATGAAATCCAGCAGGCGCCAGAGGATCTTCCGGCGCGATCTGCAGGTCGGGCAGTCGTCGGTCCAGGCAGGGATCACCTGTCCGCACTCGTCGCAGCGCAGACGCTTCTCGTCCGTCTCCAGCGGGAAGTCGCCGTCGATCTCGCGTGGCTCCTGTCCGTCGAGCATCCGCTCGATCTGCCGCTCCAGATGGGCGACCGCCCGGGCGTTGCGCAGCGTGTAGCGATACTCCGCCACGAGCTTCTCGCCCGAGAGCAGGCGCAGCAGCGACATGCCGATACCCTCGACGATTTCCGAATCGCTCAGATCGTCGATCCGGTGGTAGTGGTTGTCCCAGCCGTCGGAATCTGACTGGAAATGGCCGAGCTTCTCGCGGGTCAGCACGAGGTAGGCGTCGGTGTATCGCCCGTGAGCGTCGACGTCCACGCGGGCCGCGGCCAGTACGTCGTCCAGTTCGTCGCGCAGGCGGTCGCGCAGATCGTCCGGAAGCAGGTCGAGGGGGTCTTCGCGGCGGGCTGCAGGGTCCGAGGCGGGCAAATTCTGCTGAATCATGGGTTCTCCGTTTCGTCCCGAGACCGTAGTATAGCTTTTCTTATCGGGCAGGAAAACAACGACGCCGCCTGCGACAGAAATTCCGGTGGGGCCTGTTCCACATTCCGGGCCATTCAGGAGCCAGATAGATGAAGTACATTGAGATGGATCAGTTGCGAAGCCGCTTGGAGGCTGCCTCGGCCCGCAGGGCGCACCTGCTAAGCCGCGCCCTGGGACAGCTGGAGTTCGCCAAGGGTCTGGACCAACTGCACCCGGACCAGGCCGGGACGATCGACCAGGCCGTCGCCGCTGCCGGCGGGCTGCTGGCTCCGGCCGTCGAGGCAGGCAGCGACCAGGCCCTGGCCGATGCGCTGGGCGCAGCGGAGACCACTCTCTGCCAGGCGGGCCTGGACGAACTGGCCAAAAGTTACACCATGCACTGCGTCGGCCACGCCCACATCGACATGGACTGGCAGTGGGGCTGGGCCGAGACGGTCGCGGTGACCGTCGACACCTTCACCACCGCCCTGGCGCTGATGGAGGAGTTCGACGACTTCTGCCTCTCCCAGTCGCAGGCGTCGGTCTACCGGATCATCGAACTGCACGCCCCGGACCTGCTGGAGGCCATCCGCCGGCGCGTCGCCGAAGGACGCTGGGACGTGACCGCCGCACACTGGGTCGAAGGCGACAAGAACCTCGCCTCGGGAGAATCCCTGGCCCGCCACCTGCTCTACACCCGCCGCTACCTGCAGGACCTGCTGGGCGTCGAGCCGACCGACCAGCCGCTGGACTGGGAGCCGGACACCTTCGGCCACGCCTCGACGATCCCGATGATCAACGCCGCCGGCGGGGTCAAGCACTACTACTTCTGTCGCGGCGGGCTGCCGAAAAAGCCCCCCGTCTTCCACTGGGAGGCGCCCGACGGATCACGCATCCTAGCCGCCCGCGAAACCACGTGGTACAACGACCGGCTGGGACACCACAACATCCAGGGCCTGCTTCGCTTCGCCGGGCAGACGAAGCTGCGTGACTGGATGTGCGTCTACGGCGTGGGCGACCACGGCGGCGGGCCGACCCGGCGGGACATGCTCCTGGCCCGCGACATGGACACCTGGCCGATCTACCCGAACGTGAAGTTCTCCACGACACGCCCGTTCTTCGCCGCCCTGGAAGCCCAGGCCCACCGCTGGCCCGTCGTCCGGGACGAGCTGAACTATGAATTCACCGGCTGCTACACCTCGCAGTCGCGGATCAAGTGGGCCAACCGCAAGGCCGAGTGCGAACTGGAGATGACCGACGCCGCCGCGGCGACCGCGCGGATCGCCGCGGGTCGGAACGTCGAGGCCGACAAGCTCCAGGCCGCCTGGCGCGACACGCTGCTGGGCCACTTCCACGACATCCTGCCCGGCTCGGGCGTCCGCGAGACGCGCGAGGAACACATGGGCCGATTCGCGGCCACGCTGGCGACGACCAACGCGATCCGCACCTCCGCCTTGCGCCAGCTGGCCCGACAGATCGATACGCAGTTCGCCGCCGAGAAGGCCCTGCCGATTTCCCTGCCGCCCGAGGCCTCGGCCCTCAGCCAGGGCGCAGGCGTCGGACGCAATGCCGCCGCGGGCGTCAGCCAGGCCGGCCATGTCCCCGCCGGGCCCCGGGCGTTCGTGGTCTTCAACCCCACCGCCTTCCAGCGTCGCGAGGTGGTCACCCTCAGCGTCTGGGACGACGGCACGGGACAGCTGAACAACAGTCGCTTCGCCGCCATCGACGCCACCGGCAGCAAGACCGAAGCCCAGGAGCTGGGCCGAGGCCACTACTGGGGCCACGATTATATCGACCTGGCCGTGCCGGTCACCCTGCCGGCCAGCGGCTTTGCCGCCCTGGCCGTGGTGACCGACGGGCGGATCAGCAAACCGCTGGGCGAGCAGTACCCGCCCTACCCGCGGGATGAAGCCTCGCCCGAACCGGGCGTGCGTGTGGACAAGGAAGCGGCCGTGCTGGAAAACGAGCACCTCCGCGTGGAGCTCGATACGGCCCGGGCGGCGATTGTGTCGCTTGTCGACAAGGAATCGGGGCTCGACCTGGCCTGCAATGACGATCCGATGGGTCGGATCGAGTGGGTTGTCGAACGCCCCGGCAGCATGACCAGTTGGCGGCTGCAGGACCTGATCTCGATCGACGAGAACCTCCGGGCCCGCAAGGCAAGCTGGACCGCCGCAGGCCCCCACCTGGGCGAAGTGCGGTTCGAGTTGCAGACCCCGGGCGCATCGAGCGTCGAGGTGCGGCTGGCCCTGGCTGCCGGCGAAAAGCACGTGCGCCTGTCGGTCCATACGCGCTGGGTCGAGCTGGGCGGGCCGCAGGCGGGCATGCCCGGCATCCGCCTGGCCCTGCCGACCAGCCTGTCCGACACGACGGGACGCTACGAAGTGCCGTTCGGCTACATCGACCGCGACGCGGCGGGCGACCAGGAGGTCCCTTCGCTGCGGTTCGCGCAGGTAACGGGCAACCACGGGCGAGACAACATCGCCTCGCTGCTGGTGGCCAACGACTGCAAGTACGGCCATCGGCTCGACGGCGGAACGCTGCGGATCAACCTGATCCGTTCGAGCTACGACCCGGACCCGCTGCCGGAGATCGGCGACAGCGAGATGTACTTTACTCTCCAGCCGGTCGGCGGGCAGCTGGAACCGTGGCAGGCCGTCGCGGCCGGGATGAACCTCAACCTGCCCCTGCAGGTGGTCTCGACCGACGTGCATGCCGGCGCGCTGCCCAGCCAGGACAGCTGGCTGCGCGTCGAGCCGGAGGAGGTGGTCCTGGCCGCGACGAAGTGGGCCGAGGACGGCGACGGGCTGATCCTCCGCCTCCAGTCGACCGAACAGGCCGAGCTTACTGCGAAGATCGATCTGATCGCCCTGGGCGGGAAGTTGAAATCCGCTTCCGCCTGCGACCTGCTGGAGAGGCCCGATCCGACCACGCCGGTGGAGTGGGACGGGCGGACGGTCCGCGTTTCGCTTCGGCCCCTGCAGCTGGCGAGTGTGCGACTGCGGCTGGCCGATTGAGCGACAAAACCCCGCTACGGCGCGATCCGATGGATAGACTGTCGTTCCGCACCGCCACAGCAGACGAAGGCAGGACATGAGAAACATCCCCTCTGACATCGAGATCTCACGGGCCAAGCAACCAGCCGCGATTACCGACATCGCAGCGGCGGCGGGCATCCAGCCGGACGAGCTGGAGCCCTTCGGCGAGGTGACCGCCAAGGTCCGTCTATCTGTTCTGGACCGCCTTGCCGGGGCCGGAGACGGCAAGTACATCGACGTAACCGGCATTACGCCGACGGCGCTGGGCGAGGGCAAGACGACGACGTCGATCGGCCTGACACAGGGCCTGGGCCTGCTGGGCCACAAGGCAGCCGCCTGCCTGCGCCAGCCGTCGATGGGCCCGACGTTCGGGATCAAGGGCGGGGCCGCCGGTGGCGGATACTCCCAGGTGATCCCCATGGAGGAGTTCAACCTGCACCTGACCGGCGACATCCACGCCGTCAGCGTGGCCAACAACCTCCTGGCCGCGGCGATCGACGCGCGAATCCTCCACGAGGACCAGCTCTCCGATGCGCGGATGGAGGAGATGGGCCTGCGGCGGCTGAACATCGACCCGTATTCGATCACCTGGCGACGGGTGGTGGACGTCAACGATCGGGCGCTGCGGAATATCGTGATCGGCATGGGAGAGAAGACCGACGGCCGGGCGCGACAGACCGGCTTCGACATCTCCGTTGCCAGCGAACTGATGGCCATCCTCGCCCTGGCCGAGAGCCCCGAGGACCTGCGCGAGCGAGTCGGGCGGATCGTCTTCGGCTTCGACAAGAACGGCGATGCCCTGACGGCCGAAGACCTCGGCTGTGCCGGCGCGATCGCCGTTTTGATGAAGGACGCGATCAAGCCCAACCTCATGCAGACGCTCGAGGGCCAGCCCGTGTTCATCCACGCCGGCCCGTTTGCGAATATCGCCCACGGCAACAGTTCGATCCTGGCTGACAAGATCGCCCTGAAGCTCTCGGACTACGTAGTGACCGAGTCGGGCTTCGGTAGCGATATCGGGATGGAGAAGTTCTTCGATATCAAGTGTCGCGCCTCTGGGCTCGTGCCGGATTGCGTGGTCATCGTCGCGACGATCCGGGCGTTGAAGATGCACGGCGGCGGGCCGACTGTCACGCCAGGCCGGCCCCTGCACGAGGCCTACACGCAGGAGAATCTGGCCCTGCTGGGCATGGGCGTGACCAACCTGCAGCGACACATCCAGATCGCAAAGATGTTCGGCGTGCCGGTGGTCGTGGCGATCAACCGTCACCCCACCGACTCCGACGCGGAGATGCGCCTGGTCCGCCAGGCAGCCGAAACTGCCGGCGCCTTCGCCGCCTGCGTCGCCGACCACTGGGCCAAGGGCGGGCAGGGCGCGGTGGAACTGGCCGAGGCCGTCGTCGCCGCCTGTCAGCAGCCCAAGGACTTCAAGTTCCTCTACCCGCTGGACATGCCCCTGCGCGACAAGATCGAGACCATCGCCCGCAAGGTCTACCTCGCCCGCGGGGTGATCTACGAAACCCAGGCCGACAGGCAGATCGATTTCTACGAGCGGGCCGGCCTGGACAACCTGCCGATCTGCATGGCCAAGACACACCTGTCGCTCTCGCACGACCCGACCAGCAAGGGCGTGCCGACCGATTTTACCATCCCCGTCCGCGAGGTCCGCGCTTCTGTGGGTGCCGGCTTCCTCTATCCGCTGCTGGGCACGGTCCGGACCATGCCCGGCCTGCCGAGCAAACCGGCCTTCATGGATATCGACCTCGACGAAGACGGACAGGTCCGCGGGATCTTCTGACCCGAGGTCGGCGAGAACTCAGTCCGCGTAGCTGTGCCACCCCCGCAGCGCCGGCAGGAGCGTTACGGCCAGGAGCGTTACGACAATCGCTGCCAGCCCCAGCACGGCCAGGGCCGCCTGGAACTTCCGCCCCCGGCGCCCCAGCCGATACCGCAGGTGGAAATAGCCCACGTACACCAGCCAGCTGACCAGCGACCAGAGCTCCTTGGGATCCCAGTGCCAGAAATCCCCGATCGCCAGCTTCGCCCACCAGCTGCCCAGGACAAGCCCCAGCGTCAGCAGCGGAAAGCCCAGGCAGATCATCCGATACGTCGCCCGGTCGTAATCGACCAGCCCCGGCAGAACAGGTCGACCGAGGATCTCCCCCACCGCCAGAATCGCCGCCTTGGCCATCGCCACGTACGCAGCCATGTAGGCCATCACGTGCGGGACGAACAGGCCCGACTGCAGCGCGGGAGGCAGCTTCTGGGGCGCTTCGGCAAACCTCGCGACAAACCCCGCCGGGAAGAGAATCGCCGCGCCCAGCAGCATGTCCGCCCAGGACGCGGGGGTCTTGAGTCCCCACCGACCCAGGGCCGACAGCAGCGGCAGGACCATGCCCAGCGTCAGGAATACCTCGAACATCGTCTGGGCGGGGAAGTGGTCGGCGTGGGCCCAGCGGTACAGCCACGAAGTCGACGCGCAGAGGAAACCCGCTGCGGCAACGACCCAGCCGACGCGCCGGAACTTCAGCAGCATCGCCAGACCCGCCACGACGTAGAGCACCATCGTCGCGTAGATCATCGCGCCCTGCAGCGTCAGTTTAAGCTCCACCTGCCACCCCCTTGCCCTTGCGGGCCCGCAGGACGGGCACGAACCAGAGCTGCCAGAACGTCCCGAACAGCAATGCAACGAATCCCGACCGCACCGCCAGCCAACCGTTGTCGCTGACGACTGAGAGAATCGTGTACGTCCCCCGCTCGTCGCTGCCGTGGTCGACCTGGTAGAAGTGGTACCCGCCGTAGCCCAGCGGGTGATTGACCTCGATGGTCTTCTGGCTGCGAACTTCGCCATCGACCAGCACGGCCACGTCGGCCAGGTAATCCTTGACCATCCGCTGGCCCGGCAGGAGCACCAGCGAAATGCCTTGGGCCCCGGCGGGCAGGTCGTCGAATACAGCGGCCAGGGGCATCTCGCCGAAGCCGGCGTCATAGTCGGCGTCGATCCTGTACATCTGCGTCTGGCCCTGGTATTCGAGCTCGACGAAGATCGCCCCGGGCAGCTCATCCAACG
This sequence comes from Phycisphaerae bacterium, assembly GCA_046541415.1. Classification (GTDB taxonomy): domain Bacteria; phylum Planctomycetota; class Phycisphaerae; order SM23-33; family SM23-33; genus CAZOVB01. The sequence goes on from JBKHDI010000005.1 coordinate 8,389, forward strand.
GCACGGCCGGGGCGTAGTAGACCTCCAGCGGGTTCTCGCTTTCGGGGTCCTGACGGGCGCGACGCCTGGCCCAGAAGGTCACCGGATCGCCCTGCCCGAAATCGGCGCGGATCTCGGCGGCCGGGTTGTACCGGCCTGGTGGGCCTTCGACGGCCTGGCCGTTCTCGATCCGGAAGTTCTCGAAGAGCTTGACGATCTCGAAGCTCGCCCCGAGTTGAGGCAGGTCGATCCCGGCTCCGACTTCTGCGGGGATTTTCCCGAGCACCTGCCCCGAATTTCGCAGCCGGATGACCACGCGCGGATCGATCCGCATAGGGTGGACGTCCAGGTACTTGTCCACGCGAACGCGGACGCCCGTGCCCGGCAGGTCGATCCAGCGGCTGGGCGTCTCGGGCAGGTCGATCATCGAGGCCTGGATCTCATCGCCGGCCGCGGCCATGTTCATCGCCACGAGATCCCACGAGGGCGTATCGCGGTAACGCTCGATGGTAAAACTCCGCAGCCGGAGCGAAAAGTCCAGCCTGGCCGCCGTGGCCGGTTGGTCCGGCGACGAGGCCTCGACAGCCATGATGTTGCTGGCCTGTTGTTCGTAGATCCGCATCCATCCGCGGCGGGGCTTGGCACGGCCGGTGAGTCTCTCTGCCAGTTGGTGGCCTGTCGGGCTGGACCAGATCGATCCGGCCAAAATCAGCACAACTCCCGCGTGCATCGCCAGCAACCCGGGCCTGCGCCACAGGCGCGGGAATGCGATGAACCCGACGATGCCGACAACCGTCAGCAGCACCCAGAAGATCGCCAGCGGCCACGAGCGAAACAGCATCGCCGCCCGATCGGCGCCCAGGAAACTGGCCGCTGCAGACAGGACGATCACCATCGCGATCGCTGCCAATGTCAGCCAGATCAGGATGTTTCGCAGCTTTTTGACGTCGGGCCTCCTATCCCAGGCGGAAACGCGCCAGCCAGCTCTGGCCCATCACGCGGGGGCGCCACAGCGCGTCGATCAGGGGCGTGAGGGTGTTGACGGCCAGCACGGCCATGAAGACCGGAACCGGCACGCGGGTGCAAATCCGCAGGACCATCGCCAGGGCCCCGCCCAGCAGGCCGAAGATTACCTGTCCGCCGCGCGTGACCGGGCGCGAGGTCATCTCGGTGGCCAGCAGGAAGGCGGCCAGCAGCATCCCGCCGCTTGTCAGGTGGTAGATCAGGAAGACGCATCCTTCGGCCAGGCCTTCGTAGAGGAAGGGATACCAGACCGTCCGCGTCGCGCCATCGTGGCCGACCAGGTGGATCGGTGCGATGGCCGCGACAACCGCCGCGGCCAGCAGGAACGACAACGGCAGGTGCGGCTTGACGTAGTTGCGGTACATCAGGTAGACCCCGGCGACGAGGATGAGCACCGCGCACGTGCCTCCCATCGGCCCCGGGCGCACGCCGTACATCATCCGCCGCACCGAGGGCAGGCGCGACAGCAGCGGCGGTTCGGGCCGCTCCAGGCCATCGCCGACATACGCGATGCCGCTGAACCGGGGCCGCTGGCTGTCGTACAGTAGTCGCAGCGTCTGCTGGGGCTTCTCGACGACGAATCCGTCGTAGCCGGCGGGGGGCAACTGGTCGGGCCAATCGCGCAGCCGCTGGACGGCCTGGACTTGGCGGATGTCGCCGCGGACAAGCTGGTTGCGGGCCAGGATCGGCCCGTCGGCGCCGGTCAGCAGGGCGGGGAAGATTACCGTCACCGCCAGCCGCCCCACCAGCGCCGGCTGCCAGAGGAAATGGCCCACCCCGCCGAAGATCGCCTTGCCCAGGGTGGTGGCGAAGGCAGCGGCGACCAGGGGCACGTACCAGGGCACGTCGGCGGGCAAGGTCAGCCCCAGCAGCAGGCCCGTCAGCCACGCGTGGCTGCGGCCGACCAGCGCGGGGGCACGTACGACCTTGAAGAACAGCTTCTCGGTCAGCACGCAGGAGGCGATGGAGATCGCCGCGACCACCGCCGCCCGCCAGCCGAACAGCACCAGCCCTGCCACCAGCGGCAGGCAGCAGGTGGCGAAGGTGACGGTGAAGACCGTCCGGACGCTCTCGGGCGCGTAAAGGAATGGCGAGAAGATCAGGTGAAAGCGAGGCCGCGCGCCGGCCAGAGGCCGGGCCTGCGTCCCCGTGCTCGTGGCCTCGGACATCACTTGCCCCCCTTGTCCATCGCCGCCCGGTGACGCAGGAAGAACAGGTTGCGCTTCAGGCGGCGGACCCGCTGGGACAGCGCCAGCCTGGCCGGGCAGACGTAGCTGCACAGCCCGCACTCGACGCAGGCCATCGCCCCGGCCCGGTCGGCATAGGCCACGTCGCCCAGCTCGAACGCGTCGTTCAAGGCTGCGACGTTCAGCCGCGCCGGGCAGTGGTCGGTGCACCAGCCGCATCGGATGCACGGGGTCGGCACGTGCGGGATCGGCGCGTCGATCGCCAGAAGCGCGTCGGTCGATGCGTTGACCACCGAGCGGTCGACGATCCGCTTGCCGACCATGGGCCCGCCGTGGATCAACGGTTGCTCGCCGTTACCCAGAAGCTCGTGACAATCCGCACCGAAGGGCACCCAGTAGTTGCCCGGGTCGTCGATCCGTGGCCCCGAAACCGTGACCACCCGGTGCGTGCAACGCTGGTCGCAGGCGACCCAGCGGTAGACGGCGAAGCACGTGGCCGGATCGACCACCGCCACCGACAAGTCCATCGGCGAGCCGTTGACAGGCACTTCCCGCCCGGTCAGGACCATGATCAGCACGTTCTCGGCCGAGATGGGGTACTTGCTCGGCAGGGAGTAGCCCTCGATGCCGTACGTCTGCGTCGGGGCGACGATGTCCTGGTAGTCATCCTGGTATCGGGCATCGACGGCCAGGGATACGTCATCGATCCCCATCGCCCCGGCCAGGATGGCCAGACCCCGGGCGATCTCGGGCCCGTGGTACTTCAGCAGCGAATGCGTCGAGGTGACATACGGCTCGTGCTCCATGCCATTGCACAGCAGCGTGCTGCAGCGCCTGTCCATGGCCCGGCGGACCCACTGGGCCAGCGGCTGAACGCGGCGGGTGAAGGTCACCAGCTGTCCCTGCAGCAGCCTGGCCAGCAGCTCCTCTCGCGTCGCAGCCCGCCAGTCGAACACCGGCGTGAGGGTCCGGATCTGCTGGCTTTCAGGCAGCTCGGTCAGTTCGACAACGGCCTGTTCGACGAATCCGTCGCGGTCGGCAGCCGGGCAGGTGGTCGTCTCTCCGAGGCGGGCAGAACAGGGCGCGAAGATATCCACCCCCGTCTCGTCGGAGGCCCGGGCGATGCATTGGCCGGCCGAGACGCGCGAGCCAGGCGAGACGATCAGCTCGGCCGGACTCCTGCCGCCGGGGACCAGGCTGATCCGCAGGCACTCCAGCGGCGGGGCGGGACGAATCGGCGCGTGGAGCGTGCGGTGGGTTTCCTCGGGCAGGTCTATGCCCCCCCGGAACGATCCATGCCGTCGAAAGCTCGCTCGTCTCACGTACTGGTGTCCTGTCCCTTCGCCTTGATCTTGCTGGCCGTGGGAGCCTTGATGCCCTTGTTCAGCGCCCGGTCGATGTTGCGGATCGCCTGCCGAAGTCGCTGCTCATTCTCGACCAGGGCGATGCGGACGTACTTCTCTCCCTGCTCGCCGAACGCGCGACCCGGGGCCAGGGCGACCTCCGCCTCGTCCATCAGCCGCAAGGCGAAATCGATCGACCCCTGCCCGGCCAGGTGCTCTTCGGAAACCTTCGCCCAGACGAACATGCTCGCCCGCGGCGACTGGACCTGCCAGCCGATGCGACGCAGGCCCTGAACGACCAGGTCGCGGCGCGTCTGGTAGATGGCCGCCTGGGCCTGCGAATCGCCCCCGCCATGACGCAGGGCGATGATGCTGGCCACCTGGATCGGCGTGAAGATGCCGTAATCGTAATACCCCTTGATCGTCGCCAGGGCGCGGATCATCTCGGCGTTGCCCACGCAGAAACCGATCCGCCAGCCGGCCATGTTGTACGGCTTGGACATCGTCAGAAACTCCACGCCGACGTCCTTGGCGCCCCGGGCCTGCATGAAGCTGGGCGCCTGGTAGCCGTCGAAGCAGGTCTGTCCATAGGCGAAGTCGTGGATGACCATGATCCCCGTCCGCGCCGCCAGTTCGGCCACCGCGTCGAAGAACGCGGTGTCGTCGACCGTCATGGCCGTCGGGTTGTGCGGGTAGTTCAAAATCAGCAGCTTGGGCTTGGGGTGCAGGTGCTCGACGACGTAGGCGACGCGCTGCAGGAACGCCTCGTCATGGCCCAGCGGGACGTTGATGACATTCCCGCCGGCCAGGGCCACGCCGTAGACGTGGATCGGGAAGTACGGGTCTCCGACGATGGCCGTGTCGCCCATGCTCATCAGGGCCAGGCACATGTGGCTGAAGCCTTCCTTCGAGCCGATGGTGGCGATGATCTCGGTTTCCGGATCGAGCTGGACGTTGTACTTGGCCTGGTAGAGCTTGGCCACCTCGCGCCGCAGGTGCGGAATGCCGATCGACTGGCTGTAGCCGTGCGTCCGCGGGTCGCGGGCGGTCTGGCAGAGTTTCTCGACCACCTGGTCCGGGGGCGGGTCCATCGGGTTGCCCATCCCCAGGTCGATGATGTCCACGCCGGCGCGGCGCTTCTGGTACTTCATCCGGTTCAATTGGCCGAACAGGTACGGGGGCAGCCGGCGGAGGCGCGGCGATACGTCGATTTTCCACTCGTCGCTCAAGGCAAAGTTCCTGTTACAGGGGTTAGGGTTCACTGCCGGACGGGCCGGTCTGGCTGTCGGTCTGGCTGTCGGTCTGGCGCTGGTTCAACTCGCGGAGGGTCGGATCGACAAAGCGGACCCTCCCCTCGGCCACGGCTGCAGCGTAGAGGCGCGTCAGGATGGTCTGCTTCAGCTTGTCCACCTGGGCATCGCGGACCTGGCGGGTCAACTCCTCTTTGACATCTTCGAGCTTCACCTGCTCGGGCTCAATGATCTTCTCGAGTTTCAGCAGGTGAAAACTCTTGCCGATCTGCAGAATCTCGGAGATCTGCCCGACCCGCCCAAGCCCGTGCGCCGCGGCTCGCAGATCCGGATGCACGCTGGGGTCGTTGCGGGCAAAGGCGGGCAGCAACCCGCCGCCCGAGGCCGTGGGACCGATCGACTTGGCCCGGGCAGTGGCGGCGAAATCCACGCCCGACAGCAGGTTCTTGCGGACCAGCGAGGCGGTGACCATCGAGGGAAGCTGCATGTGGCGGACCACAACCTTCCGGTCGTACTGGGCGGCAAAGGCGGCCTGGAGCATCTGGTCGGTCACCCGGACCTGCGCCGCGGCGATCTTCGCCAGACGCGCGTTCCGCGCCATCGTCAGCCGCCACTGCGTCTCGGTCAGCCCGCGTTGCTGGAGGAACTGGCCCAGCAGACCCTTGCGCTGCTCACCGGTGATATCCGGCGGAAATATCCGCGACAGGGCCTCGGCCTGCTCGGCCTGGATGTCCGCCTCGGTAATCTCGATGCCCAATTCATCGGCCCGTTGGCGGACCAACTCGTTGGCCACCATCTGCCGGGCCAGCTCCAGCCCGCTCTGGCGGACGAGCATCTCGTGCAGCGGGGCCATGTACAATGTCTGGCCGTTGACCTTCGCCATCACCGCCTGCCCGGTAGCAGGGGCCGGATCGGTATTTTCGAGCACTTCGACGGCCTGGCCGGAATCGTCCGCCGCTTCAAAATCCGCCGGCAGCGGGGCCGGCGAATCCCATCTCGGCGAATCGCTCGATTCGACTTCGACCTGCTGCTCGTCGGCGCAGCCGAAAAGCAGGACGGGGATGACAGGCAGCAGGATTCTCACACTTGGGCGCATGCGTTCGACCTCATCAGGAAAAAGGCGTCGGGTCCGCCGGTAGAGAGTACCTGCTTGAGGCCCTGAAATCAATGCCGATCGACGATCCGCCTGGATCTACACGCGGCGGACGAGGACCTTCCGCGTCATGCCGTGACCGAGCATCAGGCGGGTGTCCTTGATGGAGATGATGAAAGGCCCCAGACGGGCCCGACGGATCACCCGGAACCGCACGCCGGGCGTCAGGCCCAGCTCGGCCATGCGATGGACGAACTGGCTTCCGCCGTCCAGTCCGACGAGGATCACCTCCTGTCCCTGGGCGATGTCCGAGAGCTTCTGGTTGGGCGTGGCGGTCTGTCCGCCTCGGTCAGTCGGCTCCATGGGCCGGCTCCTTGGTCGCGGGGGCGGGGCTGTAGCTGTCGATCAGCCTGCCGGGCCAGTCTGCCCCGGCGGCGTCCTGGCCGGCGACGAACCGGGTCAAATGAGCGATGCGGTCCAGGACCCACCGGTCAACCTGGTGTTCGATGCGGCAGGCGTTGGCCTCGGCGGATTCGGCATCGACACCCAGGACCTCCTGAAAGAACCGGGCGAGCACCTCGTGGCGGCGGGTGATCTCCCGGGCAATGCGCCGGCCGGCGTCGGTGAGGGTGATGAACTGGTACGCCTCGTAATGGACCAGATCCTTGGCCGCCAGCGTCTTCAGCGCCGAGGTGACCGCAGGCTTACCCACGGCCAGGGACTTTGCGATCGCACTGACCCGAGCGACGCGGCTGGACTCCACCTGCTGGAGGATCTCTTCGAGGTAGTCCTGCTGGGCGGGGCTCAGGTCGGCGACGGTCAGTTCACTCATGGCGGACAAGGGGCTCAGGAAGGCAAATAATGTTCACTGCCCTGAACTTTAACATCCGCCGCCCCCGTGGTCAATGGCATTCGCCTCCAGGCCCGTCCAAGGCCCCTGCTGCCCCTTCCGGGCAGGGGCGAATCGCCGCCGGGGGTTGCATAGCATGGCCGGCAGCGGTAAACCTGGGGGACCATGAAACATCACACTTTGGCTTTTCTACGACTCTCCGCGATCCTGCTGGTCGGCTGCAACCATGGCCTGCGAGCAGAGAAACCAGCCGAAACCGGCCCACGATCCGTCCCGACGATTTACCGGATCCGTCTGCCCGAGCTGGCCAACTTCGCAGGCCCGGGCCAACAGCAACTGCAGTTGACCGTCCATCACCCGCAGTTGCCGTGGCAGCGGGGCCTGCTGTCCGGCCAGGCGATCCACCGGGGCAATTCGCCCATGCACGTGGATGCCTCGGCGCTGCGGTTCGGACCGGATGGGGAAATCTCCGGGAAGTTGGCCTTCCGCCTGCGCTGGCGCGACGTGACGGTGGGAATCCGGGGCCGGCGTGATGGCGACCGTCTTGCAGGTACGGCCAGATATACAATAAAGAACCGGAGAGGAACCGTGGACAGACAGGCGCAATTCGACGGCTCGGCCCGCAAGGCCGGGTGGACAGAGCTGGCCGGCATCGGCGGCAGCGACCCGAACTGGCCCGACTGGCCGGGGCAGCTCAACTGGCAGCGGGTGGTGGACATCACCACCGTCGAGGGGGCCGACTGGGATGAGAAGATCCAGGCCGCCCAGAAGAAGCTGGCCGATACCGGCGGGGTGATCTGGCTGCCGCCGGGGCGGTACGAACTGCGGAAGACCATCCGCCTGCAGAGCGGGATCATCCTCCGCGGGGCCAACCCGACCGGCCCGGGCGATCCGCGAGACCCGCGCTACGCCCTGCCGTCGCAACTGGTCTTCCCGCAATATCAGCCGAGCTTCACCGGGGATGGCACGGACCGCGACAGCGCGTTTGCGGGCATAGAACTGGCCGAGGCGGACAGCGGCTCGAACGTGGGCGTGGTGAACCTCGACATCCACTTCGGCCACATCCACCTGGGCCGTTGGGACGGGTTCCCGCAGCGCTTCGCCGACGGCTCGGCCGGGCGGGGATTCCTGGTCTGCGGCAACATCCTCCGCCACGCCGCGACGCTGGATGAGAAGATCCCCACCGAATGGCAGCACCCGTGGCAGCGGTGGACCGACCGCTATGCCGCGGCCATCCACTGCTACGCGCGGGCCGACGTGCTGATTGCGGGAAACCGCATTCCCCAGAGCGGCCAGGCCAACTTCCTGCAGGAAGATTTCCGCCTCTACAGCGACAAGCCCGCCACCCACGAGCAGCCGAAAACCAAGGAAATCACCACCATCGACGTGCCCTTCGACTACGACAACCGCCCGGGGATCATGGTCAACCCCAAGCCCCTGGCCAAGGGCCTGCAGATCTGGGATGACGTCCAGAAGGTCACCGACCCCCCGTCGGCTGATTCGGGCACGGATATTCCCCCGGCCTGGGGGCTGGCCGAGGGGATCATCATCCGAGGCAACTACATCTTCAACACCGGCTGCGTGGCGATCAAGACCAGCGGCGACGGGACCTTCGTAGGCTTCAACGTCATCCGCTACAAGCCCGGGGTCGTTCGGCCGACGTACACGGGCCTGACGCTGAGCAATTTCACCAACGACTGTCGGGCCATCGAGATGAAGGGCTGGCGGTGGACGGTTCAGGGCAATGATTACGAGGTCTACAGCAACTACGGGCCGGACGGGACGAAGTACAACGACGGCGAGGGGATCATGCACGAGGCGTGGGAGAACGTCGGCGTGCGGGATTCGCGGATCATCGGCAACCGGGGCAATGCATATATCTGCCTCTGGCGCACGCCGGTCCGCGGCCTGGAGATCCGCGACAACCACATCCGCACCGCAGGGGGCCAACCGGCGATTACCGTACTGGGTCAGACAAACAGGGACGTCGACCTGCCGGCAGAGCGGGTGCGGATTGTCGATAACGTCACCGAGGGCTCGGGGATCAAGCTCATCGGCCGCCCCGGCGACCAGAGCAACGTGATCCGCGGCAACCGCCATGCCGGGCCCGGCGGGGACATCCGCGACGAGACCGGCGCCGAGCAGGCCGACAACGTCGGCTACCGCTGATCCGCACCAGTCATACCGCCCAGATCAATCTGCTGGGCGGTGCCCGCCCTGCCGTCCTCGAAGAGCACCAGGCCGCTCGAACGGACCTGTCCGTTCAGGACATTGCCCCGCCCGGTCAGGTCGGCCATCGACCAGGCGCAGGAGGCGGACGCTCTTGCCGAACATATTCTCCAGCATCATCGCCATCAGCGATGACTTGAGTTGCGCGGCCGGGTTGTCGCCGCTGGCGGCGCTGCGGCGGACGGGGCCGGGGGTCCCGACGGGCCGGCCGACCGCTGTGACCAGACCTGCAGTTCCATCCGCTCCTGCTCGTGGACCCTCTTGACGTGGCCGGCGGCCATCTGCACATTGCTCGACTCGATACGCATGATCTTCCCTCCAGGATTCTCCCTGTCGACACACGACGGGGAAATGCCCATCATTCTCGTCAGAGACCCTCAATACTTTAGGGGGAAACGCCCAATCGGCGCCGGATTGGCCAACTGTCTCAACGCCCTGGACGTGCAATTCTGTAAAAATGTTTGTGTCAACGTGTCGCCAAACTGGGAATTTGGCCATTTTCGGGCCAGCTAGGGCACAGCCCGCAACAACTGTACAAACAAAATGTTACATCGCATACACAGGAGATCCGTCTCTACTGGCCGCCGGAATGGCCGCCGGGGCGGCGATGGTACTTGGAAAAAGCAGAAAACCCGTAGATTTATCTGGAACTTTTGGGGCCTTTGAGACGAAAATAGTAGTGAGCGAGCGAGAGGGACTTCCCGCCTAAACAGGTCCCTCCAGCCGATGGGGTTTTCGTCCTCCTTTCCCCCATCGGCTGTTTTTTTGCGCCGACTCCGACTTGGTCAGCTGTCAGAGCTGTAGATTCCATTGCACCAGCAGGCCCCCGGTCTGCGCAAATCCGCAATCCGAAATCGGCAATTCCCCTAGTGTGTCAGCGCGTAGGCGATGATGTTCACGCCCAGGCGCAGGGCGTCGGCGTCGGCGTAGCCGCGGTTGTAGGCGAAGTTCAGCTGCTCCCAACCGTTGGCCAGGCTCATCGGCGAGTAGACCACCGCCAGCTGGCCGTCGATGGCAATGCCTTCCAGCACCGGAGCGTTGAGGTTGGCGTGCCGGGCGCCGACGAGGTTGGAGTAGTCGACGGCCTGGATCTTGAAGGGCATCTGGTAGAGGGGGCTATCCAGCTTGAGGGTTTTGAGTTCCGCGTTGGGCAGGACGCGTTGGATCTCGCGCCGGAAGGCGGCGTCGAAGGCCTTCCGCCCGGCTGCGGCGTCGGCGATCAGCACGCCCCCGCTGGTCAGGTATGTCCGGAGGCGCTGGACCTGGGCGTCTGAGAGTTTGAAGTCGCGCAGGCCCGTCATGTAGAGCACCGGGTGCTTGAAGAGGTCCACCGCGGCCGGGTCGAGCAGCTGGCGTTTGAACTGCACGTTCAGCGTGGTGTTCTTTTCGATGTATTTCATGAGGTTCGGCAGGGCGTGGGGTGTGGGGTCCCAGTCGCCGGCGTGGGTCAGCTGGGCGATGACCAGTTGGTCGCGGGTCTGCTGGTCGGCCTGGTGGTAGACCTTCTGGCTGCCCCAGCTGCGGGCATACTGGAAGTTGGCCAGGCAGGTGGTGATGATGTTCACTCCCAGCTGCAGCGCGTCGTTCTGGTGATAGAGTACGCCTCCCTGGATGGGGTGGTTGACCACGTCCCAGCCGCAGTTCAGGTCGATCGGCGAGAAGATGATCGCCGGCCTGCAGCCCAGGTATATCCCTTCCAGGTACGGCTCAGCCGCCTTGAAGGGCTTGTCGTCGACGCGATACCGCATCTTCTCGATGTTGTAGTATGCGCTGAACAGGGGCGAGTCCTGGTCGATCCGGGCCAGCTGCCGCTTGGGGAACAGACGCTGGATCTGCTGCCTGGCGGTCTGGCGGAATTCCTTGCGTCCGCACTGGGCATGGACCACCAGCGTCCCGCCGTCGTAGAGGTATCTGCGGAGCTGGTCGAGCATGGCGTCGGACAGCTCGGGCATGGGCGTCCAGCCGGTGACGTAGAGGATCGGCATCTCGGCCGGGTCCCACGAGAACTGCTGCAGGTCCGTGGCCACGAACCGATAGCGGATGCCCAGCTTGTTGTTGGCAAAGCCGATGAGCCTCTCGATGTCGATCTGGGTGGTGGGGAATGCGTCGACCTGTTTTCTCTGGCCGTCGACGATCTCGAAACGTTTCTCGGAGAAGTTGACCATCCCCACCAGGGCAGGCGGGGCGGGCTGACGCTTCTTCTCGCTGCGTCGCAGGGGGGTCGCCGGCAGGGGCAGCGGCGGAATGCCTTCGGCGGCGCTGCGCCGCTGGGGCTTGGCCCGAGGGGGGACCTGGGCCTTGGGGTTGGTCCATTGGGCCGCTGCGGGCAGGGCCGCTGCGAAGATCAGCAGGGCGATCAGCGTGGAAGTCAACCGTTTCGGATGCATCATCTGCCTCGCTTTCGTCGTTCCGGGCCCAAGCCCCGGGGCCCAAGCCGCAAAGAAGCCCTACATACTATAACGGCAGGGACGCGGGGTCGTATTGCGAAAAACATTCGCATCCGCCCCGGCGACCGGCGCAAAGCAATACCCCGGCTGCGCGGAGCAACCGGGGCATGGCTGGTCGTTTGTCCGGCCGGGGCCGGACGGGTCGGAAAAACGCTATTCCTTCGGCGCCGTCAGCTCGGCCACGCGTGCGCGGGCGAAGTCGTCGTTGCCCAGGCGATAGGGGTCGTACTTCCGGGCCAGGCGATAGGTCTCGATGGCCTTGGGCACGTTGTGCAGTCGCAGATCGTAAACGAGCGCCGCCTGGAACCGGGCGGGCTGATCGATTTCCGGGTCCCACTGCCAGGCCCGCTGGTACCAGTTGACCGCGCGGATGTTCTCGTCGAACTCGTCCTTGTAGATCTCGGCGATGTGGTAGGCTGCCAGGGCGATTTTTGTCGAGTCGGGGTATTTTTCGACGAGCCTGAGCAGCTTGGAGAGGGCTTTGGCCTTGTCGGCCCGGCCGGCCAGCAGGCCGTCCTTCAGCGCCATTGCTTCAGCGTAGAGGTCTTCGGCCTCGGCATGGACGACGGTGGGCCTCAGGCCCGGGCCCGGGATCTCGGCGTCCAGGAAGTACATATAGGTATAGACATCTCTGAAGGCCTGTCGGATCTCGTTGAGCTTGGCGAGTTTCTCCGACTGGCCCGACTGCTTGTAGAACGCGGCCAGGTCCTGCTGGGCGGCAAGCCACTGCCCGCGGGACTCGACGAGATTCTCCACGAGGATCCGCTGATCGCGGTCGACCATCGACTCGCCCTGGGGGGGGGCGATCTCCGGCTGGAGGTCGAAGCGGGCCTGTTCGGTCGCCCCGCGGAGATTCTTGATCTCCTTGCGGGCCCAGCGAAGCTTGTCGAGGTTGCCCGTCCGCTTATAGAAGGTCTCGACCACCGATAGGTAGTGCTGGTAGTCGGTCTGCCTGGCCAGGTACTCCGAGACCAGTTGCAGTTCGGTCGCATCGGTTCGGTCGACCTCGATGGTGGCGTTGCCGCAGCCGACGCAAAGCCAGCCGGCAGCAAGGCACAACAGCAGGACAATCCGTTGATTCATTCTGGGCTCTCCTTACCCGGTATGGTTGGAGTGGTTTGGCAACTTGTATTATGCATCCACGCGGTGCGGTCTGCAAGCGATCGTTCCGATCGGCGCAGCGATCATCCGCCCCGCCCGGGCCGCTGGAACACCTATCGGCCAGACGGGACCGATCCGGCCATCGCAAATCGCCGCCCCGCAGGCGCCCGAGCGGTTTCCTGTAGTCGCGACCTGCCGCGGCTGATACCATATCTCCCACGACGCGTCGGCCTCGACCCGAAGCCAAGGAGAAACACATGTCGCAGACAGAGCCTTTCCGCCGGATCGCAATCGTCCTGTTGTGTCTTGCCGCCTGGGCCCCCACCGCAGCCGGGCCGGCCTCTCCGGGCCCAGAGCCCGACCAGGCAGCAGCCAGCGACACCTGGAGGCTGCCTGTTCGGATTCAACAGCTGCACGTGGCAGGCCGGAAAGTCGCCGGACGCCAGGGCGACCGGGCGATGGTCTACAACCTCAAGGCCCCTGCGGCGGCAAAGACCCAGGCCCGACTGGTCGTCTCCGGTGCAGCTCGGGCCCTGGCCGAGGTGGACGGGCAGATCGTCCTGCTCCGCGCCCTGCCAGCCAAACCCCGAACGCTTGCGACTGACACCCTCCTGCTGCAGGACCCAGTCAGCCAGCAAGGGCTGATCCTCCAACTGCTTCAGGCCCACCGCGACGGTCAGGCTGCGGGGCAGTGGAACGTCTCTGCCGGACAGGACGGGGCGATTGTCAGCCTTGCCTGGGATGCGTCGCAGCAGGACCAGTTGCGTGTGATTCCCTTTACCGGCGATGCACTGCTGGCGATGGACGGCGTCCGCCGGGCCGAGGCCCAGCCTGTCCGGTCGAGCCCGCAGCGGATCGCCGCAGCCGGCCAATTGCCCCAGCCCCAGGCCGTCGCAGAAGCACGCAACAGCGAATCCGAACCCCTGGCCGTCGGAGGCCCGGACACCGACGCCGACGGTCCCTGGTGGAAGCTGTTTCCCAACAAGACACGCCTGATGGACCCCCTGCTGGCCGACCAGCGCGAGGCATCGATGCGATTCGGATACCTGGTCGACCACGGCAGCAGCGAAAACGGCGACGATACATACTTCGACGTCCAGCTGGGCGCGGATCTGGTGATCTTCTACAAGCAGTTCGACGCGGACAACGAGATGACCCTCTCCGGCCGGGCGTTGGTCTCCTCCCGCCTGCAGGTCGGCGAGAACACCCCCCTGCTGAACGTCGACTACATCGGCGGCGCGGCGCTGGGTTACCGACACAAGGCCGACACCTTCGAGCTGCTGCTCTACCACCAGAGTTCGCACCTGGGCGACGAGACGCTCGACTTCGGCCGTCGGGCGCGGATCGACTATTCCCGCGAGGCCGTCCGCCTGCTCTGGTCGCGCCAGATCCTGGAGAACCTTCGGGTTTACGCCGGCCCGACGTTCAACTTCGCCTCGGCCAGCCCGGACGAGTTGGACAACACCTTCATCCTCCAGGCCGGGGCAGAATACCGCTGGGACATCCAAGGCTGGCCGATGTACGCCGCCGTCGACCTGCAGGCCAAGGAGGAAAACGACTGGCGCGTCAATGTCAACACGCAGGTCGGCCTGGAACTGGGCGACAAGTGGCGGTTCTTCCATCGCCCGCGGGTGTTTGTCGAGTACTTCAATGGCAACAGTAACATGGGCCAATACTGGGACGAGCACGAGTCGCTGTTCATGCTCGGATTCGGCTTTGACCTGTAATCGTCGGCTCAGCCGCCGTTGTCGGCAAAGCCCTGCCAGAGCTGCCCGAACCGCTGGATGAACGGCTCGACCAGGCGCGGGTCTTCGGTGAGGATGAAGTTTTCCTGGTTGTGCTCGGCCGCCCCGCGCGTCCAGTTGTAGCTGCCTGTCAAGAGACACCGGGCGTCGAAGATCGCGAACTTGTGGTGCATGTGGAAGCGGCTGGCGTCGGTCCGCAGGTCCATCCCCTCCCGCAGGAACCGATCGACGTCGCTGCCGCGGTCGCCGGCCTTGTCGTCGTCGGTGATCACCCGCAGGTGCACGCCCCGCCGGTGGGCGTCGATCATCGCCCGGGAGATCCGGTCGTCGGTGATGGTGAACACGCAGATGTCTACCGACCGCCGGGCAGAATCGAAGAGTCCGGCGATCCGCTTGGGGCAGTTGTCGCGGCGCGAGAAGCAGACTTCCGCGGCGACCTGCTGCAGATCAGGTGGACGGGCGGTCTCGACCGCCTTGACCACGCGGTGCAGCCACTCCAGCACGGCCTGGTTGTCGGCGCCGTCCAGGAACGAGCCGGCCATCTCGAACGCCCGGTTGCGGATCCAGGCCGGGGCGGCCCCCGCGGAAATCGCCTCGCCAAACACTTCCTGGATCGCCCGCTTCTCCGACCGGCTCAACCGCAGGTCATCCAGTGACCGTCGCAGGATGTCATCGAGTCTCTGGGCGTCCATGTCTTCTTCCTGCCGGATCCGTCCCCATTGCCTGCGCTGCAATCGGGCCGATGCTCACGTCGAGCACCGGCCCGAAAGATCTGTCTGATTGCTGGATCAGTTCCGCCTGCGGCGAATAAGGCTTACCAGCCCGAGACCCAGAACGCTCAGCGTCGCCGGCTCGGGAATCACGGTATTGCCGGTCTCGACGGTCACAAGATCCGTGCTGCCGATTCCGCCGGTGTTGCTGCTGGACTGGTGGCTGAGCAGGTCGCCCATGCGGACCGAGCCGAAGACCGAGGCGTTGATTTCGCCTTCGTCATTGCCGGTATCCACCGCTTTGGCAGCCAGGGCTGCATTGATATCGGCCCAACTCATCGACATACCGTTGGCGTTGACGACGGCCCCGGCCAACTCATCCGAGAAGGTCGCTTCGGCAGTGGTGTAGAGTTCAAAGCCGTCCTGGTTGACGAACATCTGCGTGGTCAACCAGTCGATGCCGTTGTATCCGTCCAGGCTGAAGGATGCGACCGTCAGCTGGCCCTGCGGCGTGTTGTTGCCGCCAGCACTGGTATCCGAGAACGCATACACCGTGCCCGTCACGGCCAGGCTGTCATCTTCCTGATTGGCGTAGCTCAGACGCACGGCCAGCCCGCCCTTGTCGTTCCAGTAGACGTTGGCATTGCCGGTCTTGTCGTTGGCGGAATTGGTCACCCAGAGTTCGTGGGTGTAGGGCGCCGCGTCGGTGGTGCTGACCTTGCCGGTCACCCAACTGTAGGTATGTCCCTCGGCTGTCCAGGAATCGAACGTATCGTTCGAAAGTATGCCGCCATTGCCCCAGCTACCGTTGACCTTCCTGGTCCATTCGGAAAGGCCCGCCGAGGTCACTTCCTGCAGGGCCATATTGTAGTTGTTGTTGGAAATCCAGTCTCCGCCGATCCCGTCATTCATGGTCAGTCCACTGCCAGTGAAGCTGTCCTGCAGAACGATGTCGGCCGAAGCTGACACCGCAAACACTGCGCACAGTGCTACCGAACAACATGTTGAGAGAATTCGCATAACTACCTCCAGCTTGGCGATTTGCTCTTTGTAACTCGATTTGACTACAGAATGAATTATACGGCAACATCCTCGATCCCGCAAGCCCACTTCCAGCCTGTTTCAAAGCCTGCCGGCTGAACCGCGACCGGCTGAGAGCTAGAAGTAGTTGGCCAGGTGTCTGCGGGACTGGCTGTCGAGCTGGTTGAGGTCGGGCAGTTCGTAGATATTGCCGTCGGCATCGCGGAACAGGGCCCGGCTGGCTGAGAGCAGGCGGACGTCGTCGCGACTCTTGACCTGGAAGTTGACCACCCCGCGGTCGGTCCGTGCCTTGATGTTGCTGACGCCGAACTTGTGCTCGAACTCCAGGACCTCCAGGATCCGGGGGTTGAAGATCTTCTCCCGCATTTCATGCTCGATCAGTTCCCGCAGCGAGCCGTCGACTTCGTCCAGTTCGTGGAACATGACGATCTCGTATCCGTCGGCGTCGCGGAGGCAGATGTACTGGTCGGGCATGGACCAGGGAAAGCAGCGGGCGACCTGCACGTCGACGATCGGTTCGTCCCGACCGGCCAGGCGGGCCACCAGTTGCCCGGCGGCATTGCGCTGCAGGTCGACCAGGCGGGCCTGGCTGTAATCGGGTCGGTCGGAGGTCAGCTTGCCGGTGGCGCGGGTTCTGGCGGTTTCTTTCGGGCTGTCCATGAGTCACATACTGCGTATGGGGCCGGAATCGTGTGCGAGACGTTGCCTGAAGTCTAGCTGCCGCCGGACATCGGGGCAAGCCCCGGGCCGGAACAGTCAGTTGTTCTCGCCCAGGACTTTCTGCATGACCGTCGAAAGGGCCAGCAGATTGAAAGGCTTCTGGATGAAGCCCGCCAGGCCCTTGCCCAGGAACCGCTGGCTGACCTCTTGCTCGTTATACCCGCTGGCCATGACCACCGGCACGTGGGGGTCCATCTGGCGCAGCTGCCGGAAGGCCTCTTTGCCGTCGAGGTTGGGCATGGTCAGATCCAGCAGGACGCAGACCACCTGCTGATGGTGTTGGCCGAACAGGTCCAGGGCCTGCTTGCCATCCGAAGCGAGGATCACCTCGAAACCCATGGATTCGAGCATCCGCCTGGTCACAGCCAGGACAGTGGGTTCATCATCGGCGACAAGGACAAGTCCTTGGCCCTGCCAGCCTTTGCTGTGCGCGGAAGAGCTCTCGTGCTCGACCTGTTCGGCCGGACTGGCCGGCAGGAGGACCTTGAACGTCGTTCCCTGTCCGGGCTCGGAGTAGACCTTGATGGCCCCCTCGTGGCCCCGGACGATTCCCAGCACGGCCGCCAGACCCAGGCCACGCCCGGTGAACTTGGTGGTGAAGAACGGGTCGAAGATCCGCTCCCGCGTATCGATGTCCATCCCGCAGCCGGTGTCGGCGACTTCCAGCGTCACGTACAGGCCCTCGTCGAGCTTCTCATCGAGATACGTTTCGTCCAGGTACTGGCGCGAGCAGTCCAGCGCGCCGGTGGTAATCGAGATCACCCCGCTGCGGTCGCCGATGGCCTCGGATGCGTTGGTGATCAGGTTCATCACCACCTGGCGGATCTGCGTGGCGTCGGCCATGACCGGCGGGAGGTTCTCGGAGCAGTTGTACTTCAGCACGGCGCTTTTGGAGACGGAGACTTCCAGCATGTGTCCCATCTCGCAGACCAGTTCCGACAAGTCGATCGGTTCGACCACGAAGCGTCCCTTGCCGGAGTAGGCCAGCATCTGGCGGCAGAGCTCAGCGGCCCGGCGGGCGGCTTTTTCGATCTCCTGGACGCTCTGGCGGACCGGCGAGACGGGGCTGAGTTCCAGCAGGGCCAGGTCCGCGTTGCCCAGAATCCCGACCAGCAGGTTGTTGAAGTCGTGGGCGATCCCGCCGGCCAGGACGCCCAGGGATTCCAGCTTCTGGGCCTGCTGGATCTGCGTTTCCAGCTCCTGCCGCTGCTGTAAGGCCTGTACATGGTGGCTGATATCCCGGGCGACGATCAGTACCTGTTTCTCGTTCAGCGGGACGAGGTGGACGTTGTAGATTATCTTACGGCCGTTGAGTTCGAAGTTGTCTGTTTCGATGATCTGCTCGCGGCCTGTGGTCAGGACCTCGCGGATCACGCCCCGGTGATACTCGACCATTTCCGGCGGGTAGAGGTCGGATTCGTTCAGGCCTACCATTTCCTCGGGGCTCCGGCCGACCACTTCTCCGGCCGCGGCGTTGGCGAAAAAAATATTCAGGTCGACATCCTCGATCAGCACCGCGTCGGGCAAGGCGTCGGTCAAGGCTCGGTATCTCTTTTCCGATTCGGCCAGGGCCTGCTGGCGCTGATGGCGTTCGGTGGTGACCTGGAAGAATATGCTGATCCCTTCAGCCATCGGGTAGACCCGCACATCGTACCAGTTGCCCAGGTCCGGGTCTTCGAATTGGGTCTCGAAGGCCACGAACTCTTTGTGCTTCAGCGCCCAGGTGTACTTTTCCTCGAAGATCGTGCCCTTGGCGACAGGGAATGTTTCGAACAGGTGCTTACCGATGACCTCTTCCGCGTTTCTCCCGAGTTCCCGTAGCCCCTGAGGGTTCATGTAGATCACGGTCATCTGTTCGTCGAGAGCGAAGAAGCCGTCGGAGATGCTCTCAAGCAGGTCCAGGGTTCTCGCATCGGACAGGATCGGGGCTTTGCCCCCGAAGGAGTCCCGGTCTGTGGAGTTCTGCTCCGACCCGTCTGGTGCACTGTCTGGTTTCATCTCGTCCTTTCAGGGCTGCCCAGGCCCTGCGCGTTTTGTTGCTTCTCAGAGTCCGCTGCCGGAGCCGAAGACCGAATAGAAATCGACGCTCTTGCCCCATTTGGCCTTTCTGGACCGGCGGGCCAGGTTTGTCAGCGTCTCAGTCCGCCAGGCTATGTCGCTGTCGGTATGCAGCATGGCCACGCCCGCCTCATAGTCGCCGTAGTCGAACAGGTCGTCGGCCATCGCTTCGGTCGCCTGCCGCCGGGCCTGCTGATCTTCCAGGTCGACAACCCAGTCTGACGCTCTGGCGACCAGTTCGGCGGCCGCTTGCTTGCCGCGAAGGGCCCGGATCTGTCTGCCGATGCCTCTTACGTAGTCCAGTCGCCGCGTCGGGGGCTCCAACTGCATCAGTTCTTCGACCGCCTGGTCGATCGCCCGATCGGCAGCGGCCTTTCTTGACGCACGAAGCAGCAGTTCCGAAAGGCTGACCCAGCCGCTGATACGGGTGTGTTCATCCAGAGAATCATCTGCTTCGACAAGCACGTTCCGCGCCTGGGAAAGGGATTCTACGGCGTCTGAGGGGTACCGCCGATCCAGCTGCAGATCCGCCAGGACCAGCAGGTTCCGCAGCTTCTGCTCCGGTTGGGGGATCTGCCCGGCCTCGGCGACGGCCAACTGCATCAGCCGCTCATCACGTTGCGCCCCGAACAGGGGCGTGCCCTGACAGCCGGCCAGGCTCGCGATCAGGACCAAGAGCAAAATCCAACCCGCTATGTACGACGCAGATTTGCCCATACAGTTCTCCCTGGGATGATTTGCGGAAAAATCCGACAATTTGCACAATAGTCAACTTCCGTAAAGCTTATGGGTATTCCCCGAAATGTGCAATGCTTTGCGGAATATTTATGGAGAGTGCTCAGGCCGCAGGACAGGCCAGTTCCGACCCGCCTGCGGCGCAGATCGCGTCGACGACGACCGGGTGGAACTGCTTGCCCGATTGGGCCTGCAGCTCGCTGAGGGCTTCGGCCGTGCTCAGGGCCCGACCGTAGGGTCTCTCGACCCGCATGGCCGCCAGGGCGTCGGCGACGGCGAGAATCGACGAGCCCAGGGAACGACTGACCCTGCCGCGACCACGGTCGTATCGACCGTGATGGTTGCGGATGTACTCCACGGCGTTGCGGTCCAGGCCCAGGGACCGGGCCAGTTCCGCCCCCATCTCGGCATGAGCGTCGACGAGGCAGCGCTGTTGGCCGGTCAGGGGCTTTTTCTGCCCGAGAATGCTCTCGGGGATCAGCGCCTTGCCCAGGTCGTGGCAGAGTCCGGCCAGGCGGAGGTTCTCCAGCGTCGCAGCCGGCAGGTCCAGCACGGTGCCGATCCACGTGGCGATCGCCTCGACCCGACGGCTGTGCTCGGTCATCTGGCGGATCTGTTCGCTGCCCAGTTGGCCCCGGAGGATTTCGATCAGGTGCACCCATCGCACGTCGGGCCTGCACGTGCTGCCGGCCAGGACGCGGCTGATCGCCACATCCAGGCCCACCATCGGCCAGGTGCAAACCTGGTTGCGTCCCTTCCGCTTGGCCAGAAGCATGGCCCGGTCGGCCTGGTCGATCTGCTCGAAACCCATCTGCCGCGTCTGGAAGGCAGTCAGACCCAAGCTGGCGGTCAGGGTGAAGTTCACTCCGGCCGACTGGAACTGCAGTTGCTCGATTTCCTGGCGGATCTGCTGGGCCCAGCTCCACCCGGCGGCCAGGTCGGCCGAGGCCTGCAGGACCACGAACTCCTCTCCGCCCCAGCGGATGGCGGCATCCCCGCCGCGACAACGGGTTTTCAGCAGCCTGCCCACACCGGCCAGGACGCGGTCCCCGGCGGCGTGGCCGTACGTGTCGTTGATCTGCTTGAAGTGGTCCAGGTCGATGAACACGCAGGCCATGTTCCTCCGCCGGTCCTTGGCGTAGCTGCCGGCGCGAATCCGCCGGTCCAGGAATCGCCGGTTGTACAGGCCGGTCAGCTGGTCCTGCTCGGCCAGGCGGAGCAGCTCGCTCTGGCGGCGCTCGATCCGGCGGGTGATCCGATTGTGCTGCAGGCGGTGCTCCAGCCCGTGGCAGACCCGCTCGGCCAGCTTCTGCTGGACCTGCGACTCGGGTACGAAATCGGTCATGCCCGCCCGGAAGCATTCGATCAGGGCCTCGGCCGACGGTCGCGCCCCGACGGCGACGACCAGGCTGGATTTGAGCAGTCCGTGCAGGGCGGGCAGGAATTCCGGCAGGGATCGGCCGGCGACTTGCAGGCAGGTCAGCAGCAGATCGCAGTCTTCCTGTTCGAGCATGGCGGCCAATTGCTCTGACGAGGCGGCCTGTTCGACGCGCAGGTGTCGATTCCTCGCCAGCAGCAGGTCCACGTGCCTCTGCCGGCGGCTGTCATGGTCGGAAAACACGATGATTCGGTAGGGATTCACGATCTATGCCTGGTTTTTGCCCCGAATACAGACCTAACAACGCTGCGTCTGCGGGATATTGTCGGGGGAAAACCCGAATTCTTGACCGAAATCCGGGCCCGGACGGGCTTTGGGTCTCAGAAAATGGGAGAAAGTCCCCAGACCTCCATGGGCAAAGGAGCTTACAGGCCTGCGGTCGAGGATCAGCGACGCTTGGCCTGCAGGGTAATCGCCAGGTCGATCGCGGCGACCATCGAGGCCTCGTCTGCGCGCCCCCTGCCGGCGATGTCGAAGGCCGTCCCGTGATCCGGCGAGGTCCGCACGATCGGCAGGCCGAGCGTCAGGTTCACCGCGTCGCGCCAGGCCAGCAGCTTGATCGGGATCAACCCCTGGTCGTGGTACATCGCCACGACACAATCGTAGCGTTTGTCCAGGGCCTTGAGGAACACCGTATCGCCCGGGAAAGGTCCGTCGACCGCGATGCCCGCCTCCTTGGCCATCAGGATCGCCGGCTCGATGACGCGGGTTTCCTCGTCGCCGAAGCGCCCCTCCTCCCCGGCGTGCGGGTTCAGGCCGGCTACGGCAATCCGCGGACGATCCAGGCCGAACCACTCGCTCAGGGCCTGGTGGGCCAGGTCGATCGGGTTGAACACGCAGCCGATGGTAAACACGTCGCGGATGGCCATCAGAGGCAGGTGGATCGTCGCCAGGACCACCTTCAACCGGGGCGAGACGAACATCATCGCCACGTGGCGGACCTTGCACTTGTAGGCCAGCAGTTCCGTGTGCCCCGGCCAGCGGGTATGGCGGGCCATCGTCCAGGAGGTCTTGGAGATCGGCGCGGTGACCAGGGCATCGACCAGTCCGCCCAGGGCTGCATCGATTGCATCCTGGACAAAGGCCATCGACGCGACGCCCCCGACCTTGCTGGGCCCCCGCGGCAAGGCGGCAGGGACGTTCAACTCGTCGTAGTCGCAGACGACCAGATCTTCATCCAGCCGCCTGGCGTCCTCGTGATGGATGCGGGTGAAGGGCAGGTCCAGTTCCAGTTGGTCGGCCGTGTAGACCAGCTGCTCGTGGAGCCCGAAAACCATAAACCTGGCCCGGTCGCGCAGATCGTTCCGCGAAAGGGCTTTACAGATAATCTCCGCCCCGACCCCGGCGGGGTCGCCCATGGAGACGGCAATGATCGGTCGGGTCTGGCTCATTCTGGCGGCCCGATCAGGCAAAGCCGGTCCGGCGCAGGTCTTCGAGGCTCACGCCCCGGCGGCTGGGCGCGGCGGAATCCTCCCGCGGCCCAAGCATCTGCTGGAGATACCGCCGGACGTACTTGCCCAATACATCGGTCTCGAGGTTGACCTCCTGGCCGACCGACAGGTCTGCCAGGGTCGTACCGGCCAGGGTGGTGGGAATCAAAGCTGTCGAGAAGCTCTCGGCGCGAACCGAGGCGAGGGTCAGCGACACGCCGGCGATGGCAACCGAGCCTTTGGGCACCATCTGGTCGACCAGTTCCGCCGCGGCGGCGAAGTGGGCTTCCCAGCGTCCCCCGGCCTTGTCGATCGACTCGACGCGGGCCAGCCCGTCGACGTGGCCCTGGACGACGTGGCCGTCGAAGCCCTGACCCGACCGCAAGGCCAGCTCGAGATTGACCCTGTCGCCGCAGCCCAGGCGGCCCAGGGTTGTCCGATCGAGCGTCTCGTGGACCACGTCGAACTGTCCGACTCGCCCGGCGGCCGGGGCGTTGAGTGTCAGGCAGGCGCCGTCGACGGCCAGGGAATCTCCCTTGGCCAGGCTTGCCGCCAGCGGGCCCAGGTCGATCGAAAGCACCCGCCCGGCGCCGCTGGGCGCCGTCGAGCGGATCGACCCGACATGTTGAATGATTCCGGTGAACATGGGCCCTCATCATACGTCCTGGAAGACGGGAAGCAAAGATCGAACCTCCGGGCCTCGGCCGGTGTTGTAATCTTACCTGTCCCGGAGCTTTGCGATTGTAGACTTGGAAGCCCCGCCCCCTTGCCGGTATGATAGATTCAGCCGGGGGTACACCTCCGGGCCCAGCGCCACAGACTAGATCCTGGAGTCCAGATGCAAAGCTCTTCCGCCCTGCAGGCCCTGAAGAAGAACATCGCCTCGGTGGTCATCGGCAAGGATGAGGTAGTCGACAAGATCCTCACCGCCCTGCTGGCCAGGGGGCATGTCCTGCTGGAGGACGTGCCCGGCGTGGGCAAGACCCTGCTGAGCTGCGCCCTGGCCAGGTCCATCGACTGCCAATACCGGCGCATCCAGCTGACGCCCGACATGCTGCCCAGCGACATCCTCGGCGTGAGCATCTACGACAACCAGACCGGCCAGTTCGTCTTCCGAAAGGGGCCCATTTTCACCCAGATCCTCCTGGCCGACGAGATCAACCGCACCACGCCGCGTACCCAGTCGGCCCTGCTGGAGGCGATGAACGAAGCGCAGGTCAGTGCCGACGGACAGACCTTCCGACTCGGGCCGCCCTTTATGGTCCTGGCCACCCAGAACCCGTACGACTTCGAGGGCACGTACTACCTGCCCGAGAACCAGCTGGACCGCTTCATGATGCGTCTGGCCGTCGGGTATCCCGATCGCCAGGGCGAGAAGCAGATTTTGAAGATCGAGCCGGCCCGGACGAGCATCGAAACGCTCGAGCCGGTGCTCTCTCCGGAGCAGCTGGTGGCCATCCAGGACGAAGTCCTCGCAGTCCGCGTCGACGAATCGATTGCCGACTACATCGTCTCGATCGCCGAAGCGACCCGCCGCAGCGAAGACCTGACCGTGGGCTTGAGTCCGCGCGGGTCGCTGGCCCTGCTGCGTGCCTGCCGGGCGGCCGCGGTGCTCGACAGGCGGAACTACGTCGTGCCCGACGACGTGCAGAACCTCGCCGTCGACGTCTGTGCCCACCGCCTGATCAGCAAGGGCCTGACCAGCAGCGACGACGCGATCGCCCTGTTCACCCGCATCCTCCAGACCGTACCCGTGCCCCAGTAAGTCCTCGGAGCTGCCATGGCCGGCAAGGGCAAAACCCGACGCGAACCGACCCGTATCCGCCTGACGCTGATGGGCTGGTCCATGATCGCCGCCGGGGCCATGGTGGGCGTCGCCGCCGCCAAGAGCCACGCCCCCTTCCTGTTCATTCTCACCGGGGCCATGCTCGGCTCGGCGGCCCTGTCGATCGGACTGTCGGTGTTCATGCTCAGCCCGATCCGCCTGCAACGCAACCTGCCCGACCGCATCTGGCAGAACCAGGCGGTCCACGTGTCCTACTATCTCCGCAACGGCCGCAAGCGCGGCTCGTGCCTGGCCATTGAAATCGAAGAGGTCCGCAGCGGCAGTATCGAATCGGTCGGCGGGTTCTGCGCCAATCTTCCGCCCGGCGCTTCCTTCCACGCTGCCGGCCGGTTCATCCCCTCCCGCCGGGGCAGGCTCCAGCTGCCCGGACTGCAGATCCAGACCGAGTTTCCCTTCGGGCTGGTCCGCACCAGCCGCAGAATCTACCACCACGACGAGGTGATCGTCTGGCCCGCGCGGGGCCGGCTGCTCAAATCGATCCTCAATACCGGGGCCAGCCTCAGCTCCCGCACCGCCCCCAGCGAGATCAAGGGCGGCCAGGACGAGTTCTTCGGACTGCGCGAGTACCGCAGCGGAGACGACCCCCGCTGGATCGCCTGGCGACGCAGCGTCAACCGGAAGCTGGTGGTCCGCGAGATGTCCCGGCCCCGGCCCCAGAGGCTGACGCTCCTGCTGGACACCCAGGAGGACCACTACCACCAGGCTGAGCAGTTCGAGTCGCAGTTGCGATTCGCGGCCACGCTGATCGACCATGCCTTGGCCCGGGGCTTTGAGGTATCCTTGGCCCAGGCCGGGCCCAGAGGCCCGGAGATCTACCCGCCCGGCGGGGGGATAGGCCAGCTGCGGGCCCTGCTGGACGCCCTGGCCCTGGCCGATTTTACAGGCCCGGAAAGTTGGAGGCGGCTGCTGGGCGCTTCCCAGCCGCGCCAGTTGAGAGACAGCCACTGCATCGCGCTGACCGGTCCGGTCGCGGGCGGGCCGACCTGCCTCGACGGCGTGTGCGGAGACCTGACGGTCGTATCGGCCGATGATTTGCCGGCCCTGTTCGCCGAAAACAGACTGCCCCCCTCGGACGCGGAGGCAGCCTGATGCCTCTGGAGACATACTCCAAGAGCGACCTGGTATTGACCCAGCGTCACCACCTGGAGACGCCGCTTCTCTGGGTGATCCTCCTGGCCACGGCCAGCTTCGCCCTGGCCGAGGGCAACCCCGTGCTGCTGGTGGTGGGCCTGGTCGGCTTTGCCGTCAACTACGCTGCGGTCCTGCGCCGCACGGAGATCTGGGTCCACCGCGTGTGGATCAACCTGGCCGTGCTGGGCGCGACGATCGTCCTGCTGGCAGAGCTCTTCCTGGCCGATACGGTCCACCTGCTGGCCCTGGGCCACTACATGACGCTGATCGTCAACTGCAAGCTCTTCGAGCGTAAACGCAACCGCGATTACATGCAGATGCTCCTGCTGTCGCTGCTGCTGATGGTCGCTGCGTCGGTGATCACCGACGCGATCTGGCTGGCCCCGGCCATGCTGGCCTATCTGCTGCTGACCTGCTATACGGCGATGGCGTTTACCATCAAGCGCGGGCTCGAGTCAGCCAGCCAGCGCATCCTGCCCGGGGAGCACGCCCCGCCGGACCCGGAACAGGTGGCCTGGAAGACCCGCCGCAAATGGCCGGGCCGGGCGCTGGCCGGGCGCGCAGCCGGGGCAGTGCTCGTGTTGCTGATCGCCGGGGCCTGCGTGCTGATCGCCAGCCCCCGCATGCCCCAGGCAGCCAACCCCCTGCTCGGGACGGGCAATCGAGGCCGGCAGACCACGACAACGGGCTTTTCCGAAGAAGTCGTGCTGGGCGGATCGAGACAGATCTACGAGTCCAGCCGCATCGTCGGGTCGATGCGCATCTGGACCCGCGACGATACCCCGCCGCCGATCAACGCCTTCTATCTTCGCGGCAAGGTCTACAACGCCTTTACCGGCGAAATCTGGCGATACCAGTCCGGCGCGGATCCGGGCTTCGAACACCTGCCGTCCATCCCGCGATGGCTGGCAGAGCAAGCCTACGAGGTGGACGTCGAAATCTCCGCCGAGTACCTCCCGACGATCTTCGCGCCCTATCCGGCCCTGGAAGTCGCCTCCTCGCAGGGGACAGTCAACTGGGCGGCAGGGATGTCTCCACGACTCAACAACGTGCCCGATTACGTCGGACAGGTCCGATACACCGTCTGGGCCCTGCCCATCCCCGCCGACAGGGGCCTGCGACGATACCTGCGCCGGATGCGGATCAGCCCGCCGCCTGCCGAACCGGTCATCACCGTTCCGCGCCGCGTCGAGCAGCTTGCCCGCCAGTGGTGCCACGACCTGTTGGCCCAGCCGCCGTCGGACCATCGCGACGTGGCCATCGCCGCCAGGCTCGCCACCCGTCTGAAGGACACCTGCAGCTATTCACTGGACCTGGCCGAGGCAGACCCGACCCGCTCGCCGCTGGAAGATTTCCTCTTCTACATGAAGAAAGGACACTGCGAGTATTTCGCCTCGGCCCACGTGGCGATGTGCCGGGTTCTGGGCGTCCGGGCCCGCCTGGCGACGGGGTTCTTCGTCTCCCCGGGCGCCGGTAGCGACGACCGCTGGGCCATCCGCCAGTCCGACGCCCACGCATGGTCGGAAATCTACACCGACCAGACCGACTGGTACATTGTCGATGCGACCCCCGCCGGGCGCGAGCGGGCCCGACAGCGTCGGGGCCTGGGCATCCTCGCCGGCTGGTGGGAGGATCTGGAGTTCTGGTGGCACAGAAACGTGGTGCAGTTCGATACCAGCATGCGCGACCGCATCGCCTGGTGGATCCAGCAGAAGCTCGAAGCGGCTGCTGCCGCGGTGACCAACGCCTGGTCGAACGCCGTCGACCTGGTCCAAGGCAGAAAGGCGGACCTGATCCAGGCTGCCGCCACCCTCGGCGTGCTGGTCGTCAGCATCGGTCTGGTGGTCCTGGCCGCCCGGATGGTCCGGGCCCCCGACCCCCGCAGTCAGCGGCGGAACTTCTCGGCCCTGCCGCGGTCGCTGCGCCAACTGCTGGAACAGGCCCGGCGCCGCGGCAGCGGTTGGCGGATCAACCAGAGCCTCAGCCAATGGGCCCAAGAGGCCTGCGACGCCCTGGGACTCGATCGCGAACAACTCGATGTGTTGATCGCGGAATACTACCGCCTGCGGTACTCGGGCCTGCCTGCGGCGCCCGAAACGATCGACCGGATCGACGAGAAAGCAAGACAACTACGGCGACAACTGAGCGGCCGAAAGAGCCGCCTGCAGCAGAACTGACCGGGACAAAATAGCTTATCAGATTTGCCTGACCGCTTCTGACGGCATATCATTGGGTGGGTGAGACGTACTGTTTGACCGCATCCGGAACCAGCAAGGAGACCACCGACATGCCCCTGGAATTTCACGAACCCCGCGAGCTTCTGCCTGAAGAAATCATCGACCAGCACCGCGCCTGCCAGAGCCTCATCGAAGAGCTCGAAGCGGTCATGTGGTACCACCAGCGTGCCGCGGTGACGCAGGACCAGCAGCTCAAGGCGGTTTTGATCCACAACCGCGACGAAGAGATCGAACACGCGATGATGAACCTCGAATGGCTTCGCAGGAACTTTGCAGCCTTCGACGAGCAGATGCGAACCTACCTGTTTACCGAACTGCCGATTACCGAGGTCGAAGAGGCCGCCGAAGAAGGCGGAGATTCCCCCGACGCCGGAGAATCGGGTCCCGACGCATCGGGCGATCCCGAAGGCGACCTGAAGATCGGATCCCGAAGAAAGAAGAACTAAGGAGGCCATCCATGCCCAGTATCCTCAGAAGAGAAAACGCCCCCGTCAGCGACCAGGCCTGGCAGGAAATCGATACCGAAGCCGCCCGGTCGTTGCGCGGCAATTTGATCGGCCGACAGATCGTCGACTTCTCCGGCCCCCACGGCTGGGAGCTTGGCGCCGTCAACCTCGGCCGCCTCGAACAGACCAACAAAGGCGACGTGCCGTATGGCATCCGCCAGGTCCTGCCCCTGGTGGAAATCCGCATCCCCTTTACCCTCAGCCAGTGGGAGCTGGACAACATCTCCCGCGGGGCCGGGGACGCCGAACTCGATGCCGTCGTCTCCGCGGCAGCCAAGGCGGCCAAGTTCGAGGACAGCGCCATCTTTAACGGGTTCAAGCCCGGCAACATCCAAGGCCTGACTCAATTGACCGAGAACAAACCGATTACCATGGGCAAAGGTGCCGATTCGGTTCCCGCCGCCGTAGGCAAGGCCCGACAGGTCCTTTACGCCAACGGCGTGGAAGGGCCCTTCTCGCTCGTGCTGAACTCCGACCTGCACAACAGTCTCTTCAGCTCGACCGCCAGCGGCTATCCGCCGTACAAGGTCGTTGAAGATCTCCTCGGCGGCGGGCAGGTCCTGCCCAGCCCGGTCATCAAAGGCGGCATCGTCGTCTCCGACCGTGGGGGCGACTTCGAGCTGACCGTCGGCAAGGACTACGCCGTCGGTTACTCCAGCCACGACTCCAACGGCGTGGAGTTCTTCCTGACCGAGAGCTTCACCTTCTACGTCGACGACCCGGCCGCTGCCGTGGTGCTCAAAGCCGGCGTCTGATACGAAATAGAGATCCCGACCACAGGCGCAGGATTCTTCACGATCCTGCGCCTGTTTTTGTGCGATCATTCCGCACTGAACCGCCCCGTCCCGGGGTCAGAGCGCAGGGTCTGCTGACCCTGGGCTGAATCGTTCTTTTGTGCAGATCCCTGCGTCGCTCGAACCGCTACCCATACCGGCACAACACGCACTTACCGGAAGATGTCGTCCCGAAGCAGACCCCGACCGTCGAAGCTGCTGGTCGCAGACAGGCGGATGGCGATGAAGACCGTCAGGGCGGTCCCGCTGAAAATCGCGATCATGATCCCGATCTGGTACCGGACCGCGTGGATCGGGTCGGCCCCGCCAAGCATCACGCCGGTCATCATCCCCGGCAGGGAGACCAGGCCGATCGTCGCCATCGTCGCCACCGTCGGCGACATCGCCGCCGAGAGCGCATCGCGGTAGAACGGACGGATCGCTTCGGACAGCGTTGCGCCCTGGGCGAGGCTGAACTCATAGAGGCGCCGCTGGCGGCGGATATCCTCGAAGAACGCCTTAAGCCCGATGATGTCGGCCCGGAGACAGTTGCCCAACACCATCCCCGCGATCGGGATGACGTAGCGGGCATCGAGGATGCGCCAGTCCTGGAGCATCACGCCGATGAAGAATGCCACCGGCAAGGCCGTGCCCACCAGCAGCGAGACAAACAGCGCCAGCAGAAAGCTCCGCGTCCGCAGGCCCGAGCGTTTGGTGATCGTCCCGTCGGCCACGCCGATCATCACCACCACCCAGGCGGCGTTGAGCAGCCAGCTGTTCCAGTCGAAGACCACCTGCAGGTACAGCCCGACGAACAGCAGCTGCACCGTCATCCGCACCACGGCCACCAGGGTCGCGGAAATCAGCTCCACGCCCTTGTACAGCAGGATGCCCAGCGGCACGAGCAGCAGGAGATAGCCGGCCAGCAGGCCCCAGATGCTCATTTCAACCGACATGGCCCACCCCTCCCAACTCGACGACCTGGTCGACGTACTCGCCCCAGTCGCCCCCGTGGCCGGCGACGAGAACCGTCCGGTCGCTCCGGGCGAGATACTCCCCCACGGCCCGGCGGTTGTCTTCATCCAGGGCAGAGCCCGGTTCGTCCAACAGCAGCACGGGCCTGTCCAGCAGGATCCCCGAAACAAGCGCCACCCGCTGTTTCTGCCCCCCCGAGAGCTTCTCAACGGGCTTGTCCAGCAGCGAGCCAGACAGACAGAAGCGGTCGAACAGCTCGGGGACGCGTTGGAGGTTCTCGGCCTGGTCCTGGTTGGCCCGGTACGAGAAGGGCCGATGCAACACCTCACGGGCCGTGCCGGAACCCAGGACCGGCTCCTGGGCAACATAGCCGATCCGCCGCCGCACCTGCCAGACCGTCCGGTCATCCAGTTCGGTCCCCTCGATCACGATCCGCCCCGACTGGGGAACCAGCAGGCCCAGCAGGCAACGCAGCAGCGTGCTCTTGCCCGATCCGCTGGGCCCGGAGAGCACGACCTTCCTCCCGGCAGGGACGGTCAGATCGAGGCTCTCCAGCACGGCCTGGCCGTCGAAGCGGACGGTCACCTGCTCGATCTGTACTGCCGGTTGCTGCGTGTCGTTCATCCTGCAAAGCTCGCTGTGGCCCTTGGCTGGCCCATGCTAGCAGAAGCTGTCCCGGGCCGCTACAATCCAGGTGCACCAGAACCCAGAACCCACCCGGAGCCTCCATGGACATCGACCTGAGCGACATGCCCTTCAGCCGCAGGGGCAACTGGATGAACATCGCCGAGCTGACCGAAAAGAGCATCACGCGCGTCCAGGGCGGCCTGTACCTGCAGAACAACCATGCCCGAGGCGTGGCCGCCAACGAACTGTTCCGCCTGCAACTGCTCGACGCATCGGGGAAACAGATCCAACAGAACACCAGGTGCGACGGGATCTGCCTGACCCTGACCAGCGACACCGCCGACGGACGCGTGGAGATCATCTTCGACGGCAACGACTCGCTGCGGATTCGCGGGCGCAAGCTGGGCCTGGAACTGTCGATCCCGTTTCGCTGCTTCGTCGTGGCCCATCCTGCCGGACAGGACCTCTGGACGGTCAACCATCGCAGCCGCCTGAGGCGGTACCAGTTCCAGCGACTTACCGGGACAGTCCAATTCTCCCACCAGTGGAAGGTTCACGAGAGTCTCGACGTTCGCCTGGCCTGCTCGGGCGAGAAATGGGAGGTGGCGATCGATGAATTCTGGTCGACGTGGAAGCCGAAGCTGCGCCGCGACTTTCAGGACCTGCGCACCGAGACGGCTGCGGAGTTCGAGGCCTTTGCCGAGGCCATCGAACCCGACGCAGGCCAATGGGCAGCCCCGGCCAGGCTGGCAGCCTGGCTGCTCTGGTCGGCCACGCAGAGCCCGACCGGCCTGCTGGGGCGGGAGTCGGTCTTCATGAGCCTAAACCACATGGACCAGGTTTGGAGCTGGGACAACTGCTTCAACGCCGCCGCCCTGGCAGGCGGGCTGCCGGAGCTGGCAATCGACCAGTTTCTCACCGTCGCCGACCACCAGGATGCCTGCGGTGCCTACCCGGACGGCCTGAACGACGGCTTTAAGCATTACAACTTCTCCAAGCCCCCCGTCCAGGGCCTGCTGCTGGACTGGATCCGCTCGCGCCACACCGACTTCTGGACCATCGGGCGGATCGAACAGCTCTACCCGACGACCGCCCGGTTCACCCAATGGTGGCTGGACCATCGTTTCGACCAGCAGCGGGGCCTGTGCTACTACCTCCACGGCAACGACTCCGGCTGGGACAACGCGACGATGTTCGACCAGTCCGTGCCGCTGATCAGCCCGGACCTCAACGGCTTCCTGATCGCCCAGCAGCACACCCTGGCGGACATGGCCGGCGTTCTGGGCATGGACGACGAGCGACAACGCTGGACAGACTCGGCCGAGGCGATGCAGGATCGGCTGATCGAGCAGCTCTGGACCGGCCAGGGGTTCACTGCCATCCGCACCGCCGACGGCCGTCGCGTCGAGTGCGACAGCCTCATCCCCAACATGCCCATCGTCCTGGGCAAGCGTCTCGACGAGAAGATCCGCAACCGCCTGGTGGCCAACATCGAGAAATTCGTCACCGATCATGGCCTGGCCACCGAATTGCCGACCAGCGAGCACTACGACGGCGACGGCTATTGGCGCGGCCCCGTCTGGGCGCCCTCGACCATGCTGGCGGTGATGGGGCTTCGCTCGGCCGGGGCAGGCGAACTGGCAGACCGGATCGCCCGGAACTTCTGCACCACCTGCCGCGAAGGCGGGTTCGCCGAGAACTTCGACGCCGTCACCGGCGCCCCCCGCCGCGACCGGGCCTACACCTGGACCGCATCGGCCTTGCTGTGTCTGTCCAGCGAACTGGACGACTGACAGACCCCTCGGACCGCACATACGATCGCAGGTCAAGACAAACGCACTTCCGCGGATCAAGCGGAGGTGTCACACCGGGCGATCCGTCAATGAAAAAACCGGGCGTCGCGGAGGATGCGACGCCCGGTGGGGTTTCTCTGTTCGAGCTGCCCGGCGCGTGCTTACCGAACGTCCAGGCCGCGGAGGAAGTCCTCATTGGACTTGTACTTCTCCAAGGCCCGCAGCAGTTGGGGCATCTCTTCCTCGACGCTGAGGCTGCTGAGGTAGCGGCGGAGCATGTGGATCTTCGGCAGCTGCCACGGTTCGACGAGCAGCTCTTCCTTCCGCGTGCCGGACTGCGGGATCGAGATGGCCGGCCAGATGCGCTTCTCGGCGAGTTTGCGGTCCAGCTGGATCTCCATGTTGCCCGTGCCCTTGAACTCTTCGAAGATCAGGTCGTCCATGCGGCTGCCGGTTTCGACCAATGCGGTGGCCAGGATCGTCAGGCTCCCGCCGCCTTCGACCTTGCGGGCGGCCCCGAAGTGACGCTTGGGGATTTCCAGGGCGCGGATGTCCACGCCGCCGGTCATGGTCCTGCCCGAGCCCTCGATGTAGCGGTTGTAGGCCCGCCCCAGACGGGTCAGGCTGTCCAGGAGGATCACCACGTCCTGGCCGAACTCGGCCATGCGCTTGGCGCGTTCGATGGTGAACTCGGTGACACGGACATGGTTGGAGACTTCCTGGTCGTTGTTGGAGGCGATGACCTCGGCGTCGGGGCACTTGCGGCGGAAGTCGGTGACTTCCTCGGGTCGCTCGTCGACCAGGAGGATCATGATGTGGGATTCGGGGTTGTTTTTGGCGACGGCATTGGCGATCTGCTGGAGCAGGATCGTCTTGCCGGATCGCGGCGGGGCGACGATCAGGCCTCGCTGTCCCTTGCCGACCGGGCAGATCAGGTCGAGCACACGCATCTCCATCGGTCCGCCGGGTGTCTCCAGCTTCATCCGCGGGTGCGGATCGACGACGATCATGTCGTTGAAGGACATCACGTCGGTATATTCCTCGGACGGCTGACCGTTGATGGTGTCGATCTTCTCGAGCTTCGGGCCGCCCTTCTTCTTGCTCGGGGGCACGCAGGCGCCCTCGATGTGCAGGCCGGTTCGCAGGCCCTGGTGGCGGACGAAATCCTTGCCGACAAACACGTCGCCGGGTGTGGCGCGATAGTCGTTTTCTTTCTGACGCAGGAAGCCGTATCCCTTGTCGGTGATTTCCAGGACGCCTTGGGCGGGCATTTCCTTCTTCTGCTGCCCGGAGTCCTTCTTCGCGGTTTGGTTACGAGTCATTGGTCGATGCCTTCCTCAATGGAACAGTGCAAGAGAAACCCATTTTTGTTCGAGAACGCGGCGGCGCGACTGCGCGGCCGAAATAGAGCTTCAACAATCCCCCCGCCGGCGACACGACAGGTCGCCCGACAAGGGTATTTAATCGTTTCGTGCAGGTCTTGTAAATGGAAATTCATGGAGATTGTGTCATTTCGCAGGCGGCGGCCAGGTCGATCCGACCCTCGTACCAGGCCTTTCCGACGATCACGCCGGCACAGCCGATCTGCCGGGCCAGGCGGACGTCTTCGATCGTGCTCAGACCTCCCGAGGCGATAACGCCGACATCGGTTGCCCGGACCATCTGCTCGGTGGCGCCGACGTTGATGCCCGTCAACATGCCGTCGCGATGGATGTCGGTATAGACGATGGCGCCCAATTGCGAGCCGGAAACCCGCCCGGCCAATTCGACCGCCGAGATGCTCGTCTGCTCGGTCCAACCCTGGGCGGCGCACAGGCCATCGCGGGCGTCGAGGCCCAGGGCGATGGAGGCGTTGGCGATGGACTCATCGGCCAGCAGCGACTCGAACCACGCCCAGTCTTTCAGGGCGGCTGAGCCGATGACCATCCGGTCGGCGCCGCAGTCGGCGGCGTTCTGGATGGCCCGGGCGTTTCGAATCCCGCCACCGAATTCTATGCACACCGAACCGGCCGGGGCGGCTTTGTCGACCGCGGCGCGGATTTTCTTCACAGATGCGGCGTTGGTCAGTCGCCCGCTCTTGGCCGCGTCCAGATCCACCACGTGAATCCACCGCACGCCGGCTGCGACGAACTGCTCTGCCACGGCGGCAGGGTCGTCGCTGTAGGTGGTCTGGCGCTGGTAGTCGCCCTTTTCCAAGCGGACCACGCGTCCGTCGCGCAGGTCGATTGCTGGCAGAATATCCATACGTGCTACAGCCTCACGAAGTTCTCGAGCATTTTCAGCCCCACCGCCTGGGACTTCTCCGGATGGAACTGCACCGCGAAGAGATTGTCCTTCTCGATCCCCGCGGTGTAGGGATGGCCGTACTCGGCCTGCAGCAGCGTGACCGACGCGTCCGTCGGCGCCACGTAGTAGCTGTGGCAGAAGTAGACGTAGCTGCCCTGTTCGATGCCGCGCATCAGCTCGCTGTGGCGGTCCCAGGTAATCGCATTCCAGCCGATCTGCGGGACCGAGAGTTTTCGGCCGTTGTCGTTGTTGAATTCGAACTTCCGCACGTCGCCTTCCAGCAGGCCCAGGCCCTCGTGTTGCCCGTCCTCGCAGGAGCTTTCGAACAGCAGTTGCAGGCCCAGGCAGATGCCCAGAAACGGCTTTCCGGCGCGGAAGGCTTCCAGGACCGGCTCGGCCAGACCGTGGTCGCGAAGGCGGGCGATGGCGTCTTTGAACGCGCCCTGTCCGGGGAAGACGATTTTCTCTGCCCGGGCGATCTGCTCGGGTCTCGTGACGATCTGCGCATCGGCCCCCACGTGCAGAAGCGCCTTCTGCACGCTGCGCAGGTTGCCCATATCATAGTCGACGATAGCAATCATCTGAAAACACGTCCCTTGACGTCTGGTGTGCCCGGCGGACCGAAACGAACCGTCGCCGCGTCGGGCTGGTCCAGGCCGGCCCGGGCGAGACGTCACAACAGAGAACTCGCCCGGAGGCAAGTTCGTCCTCTTGGAAGCAGCCCGGAGTCCGCCTCGGTCAAGCGACCGAAACGTGGAGGCGGCTCATTGCCCCGCTGGGCCGGCGAAGCGGCCGGGGCTGGGGCGGCAACGGAGCACAACACGTCCGTTGCGATTTCTGCGAGTCGGCGGCACTGAAGTGCGGATCAGGTCAGGCCGCGACGGAATAACGATCGATTCGGCAGCCTGGAATCCCCACCTCTTCGATGCCCCGGCTCCCGAGTAACAAGCCTATCTTAGTCTTTCACGACGATAATTTCAACCCGTCGGCTCTTGGCTTTCGAACTGAGGGGGAATTGCTCGCCCATGCCGATTGTTTCGATGTTCTTGGCGTCGATGCCCTGGCTGCCGAGGTATCGCGTCACTTCGGCAGCCCGGTTCAGCGAGAGGTCCAGGTTGTCCGACCAGAGATTCTTGGTCTTGACGATCGGGTCGGTATCGGTGTAGCCGACCACGCGGACGGGCTGGCCCTTGTAGTCGGGGTTGTTCTTCAGGTCGCTGACGATCTTATCGAGGCTGGCCTTGCCGGCCGAGGTCAGCTTGGCCCGACCCGAGGGGAAGAGGATATCGCTGGCCAGTGTCACCCGGTCGCCGGTCAGGCCCCGCTCCCAGTCCTGCCCGGGCGTCTGCTGGGGTCGGTCCAGCTTGCTCTGCAGGTCGGAAATCGTCGCCCGTTGGGCCGAGAGGCTCTGGTCCTTGGCATTGAGCTGGTTCTGCAGGGCGGAGATCTGGTTTTCCGCCCCGGCCAGATCGCTGCGCAACTGGTCGTTGATGTCTCTTTCGTCAGCCAGGGCGGCCGAGAGCTCCTGGTTGAGCTTCTTTTCTTTCTGGCAGCAGCCGGTGGCGGCAAAGAGGATAGCCACGCCGGCGGCCATGCCGGCCAGGCTGGTCAATCGGATTCGCTTGGTCATGTTGCACCAGTCCTTTCGTGCAAAACGCAGAGGGGGCCTGGAAGAGTTTCCGGCCTTGCATTCGATTATAGCCATCGCCATCCGGGGCGAAAGGCCCTGTCAGGGCTTTTTTTGCGTTTCGTTGGCGCCTGGATTCACTGTCCTGCCGAAGGTTCCTTGGCAGCGGACTTCTGAGCCTTGTCGCGATCGGCGACCTTCTTGTCGGCCATCCGGTCGAGTTTCTTCTGCTGGCGGCGGTATTTCCAGATCCCCAGCGTCCCACGTACCAGCAGTATCGATGTGTACCAGACGACCACGCCCCCGATGGCTGAGAGCATTACCAGGATCGACAGATTGACCGTGGTTACCTTGCCGTAAAGATTGAATGTGTCGGTGTGCTGGCCCCACTGCAGGCCGATCAGGATAATCGCAGCCAACGCAACGAGGCCCCCGATTACCACGTAGAAATAGTTTTTCGCGTTACTTACAGGCATTAAAGATCCTACCTTTCCAAGAGGGGAGCAAATTGTCGCCGCAAGGCCGAAACCAGCGGGTCGTAAGCGATCATTGCGGCAATGCTGGCCACCGCCAGCCAGGGCCCGTAGGGCAGCTCGCGCTGGTTGCGGCGAAACAGCAGGAAGACCGCCCAGCCCAGCGCGGCAAAGGGGGCCAGGAAAAAGGCAATCGAAGGCACGATCCAGCCGGTCACGGCCCCGACGGCAGCGAGAATGTGTACATCTCCCAGGCCCATCGCCTCTTTACCAAATGATAGTGTCCCGAGAATCCGCGTGCCCCAGATCCACAACCCGCCGATGAGATAGCCGAACAACGCCCCCTCCAGGCCCGCAAGGTTCGCCCCCCACCTCCGCCCGCCGTGCCACCGCGTCCAGACATCCCCCAAAGCCGGCAGGTGCGTAACCGCCAGCCAGGCCGCCAGGCCCAGGACGATCGCGGGGGCCAGGAACAGCAGCTCGCGGAGCACCTCGATCCGCGGATTGACCCCCGAAGCGATGGTCGCGGCGATATGTTTCGGCTCGGCCGGCGGGGGCTTTCTGCCCTTCCGCTTCTTCTTGCGGTCCTTCTCGGCCGCTGTGGGCTTTGTCTGTTCCGGCTGGGCCAGGGGCTTGTCTTCGGCGTCCAGGAAGCTCGGCTGGATCCAGCCCATCTGCTGGGCGAAGATCGAAACCGCCAGCCCGATCATCGCCGCAATCGACATCGCCCCGGTTCTCGGCGAGACGGTGGGCATCCACGGGTGAGGCTGGAGCGACGAGGCCAATACGCCTGCGGCCGAGACGAACCAGCAGACCTCCAGCGGGACGATCCAGTGCTCGATGTCGACCGCCGAACAGGCCAGCAGCCCGCAGAGCAGGATCATGTGGGCCAGGTACATCGCCCAGGACTCCTGGTACTGCCCTGCCCCTGCCCTGACGTCGAGCACGAAGTAGGCCACGTACAGCGCCACGACCAGCAGGGCCGTGGCAAGCTCGACCCAGAAGTACCTCGCCGAGATCCGCGTCTTGCAGTTGCGACACCGGGCCCGCAGGACCAGCCAGCTCAGCAGCGGAATGTTGTCGTACCAGCGGATCGCCCGCCCGCAGGAGGGGCAGTGGCTGCCCGGAAAGGCGATGGATTCCCCGCGCGGCATGCGGTAGATCACCACATTCAGGAAGCTGCCCGTACAGGCGCCGATCAAGAAGTAGAAGAGAATCCAGAATCCATCCATAGGCTTTTCCTGCAGCGAAAGATACCGCGCCGCGGCGGGCGATGCAACGTGTAGTGTCCGGCAAAGTCCAGCCGCCGAACCCGCGATTCTCCCTTGTCAATCCCGCCCGGTTCGGGGATAACAGGCACCTCGCTTGTCAGCCACACCCAGCCAGAGGAGCCCGCAGATGTCCCCCGAGTCGTTTGAAACGCAGATCGAGTCTTTGCTGTCCGAGATGACCCCGGCCGAGAAGGTCAATTTCTGCCATGCGGTGGGCAACTTTCACTCCGGCGGCTGCGAAAGGCTGAACATCCCCGAGTTGTGCATGTCCGACGGGCCACACGGCGTGCGGTTTGAGCTCGACCGCCACAGCTGGAACCCCATCGGCGACAAGAAATTCGACGGGACCTACCTGCCGACCGGTACGTCACTGGCGGCGACGTGGAACCCGGATCTGGCCCGGGCGTTCGGCCAGGTGCTGGGGGCAGAGAGTCGCGATCGCGGCAAGGACGTGATCCTCGGGCCCGGGATCAACGTCATCCGCACGCCGATCTGCGGGCGGAACTTCGAATACTTCGCCGAAGACCCGCATCTGATCAGCAAGCTGGTCGTGCCGGTCGTCGAGGGCATCCAGAGCCAGTCCACCGCCTGCTGCGTCAAGCACTACGCGTTGAACAACCAGGAACTCGACCGCCACGGCGTGGATGTCGAGGTCGACGACCGGGCCCTGCGGGAGATCTACCTCAAGGGCTTCGAAGCGGCCGCGGAAGCAGGGGCGTGGACCTTCATGGGCGCCTACAACCTCTACCGGGGCCAGCACTGCTGCCACAACCAGCGCCTGCTCAACGACATTCTCAAGGACGAGTGGGGCTGGGATGGCGTGGTGATCTCCGACTGGGGTGGCACGTATGACACGATCGAGGCGGCCAACTGCGGGCTGGATATCGAAATGGGCGGCGGGTCCGACTACGAGAAGTACCACATGGCCGGGCCCATGCTGGAGGCCATCGAGGCCGGCGAAATCGACATCGCGGTGGTCGACGACAAGGTCCGGCGCATCCTCCGCCTGATGTTCCGCCTGGGGCTGATCGGTGACGTGCAGCGCCAAAACGGCGCCCGCAACACCGAGGCCCACAGGCAGACCGCCCTGGAGATCGCGCGAGAGTCGGTGGTCCTGCTGAAGAACGAAAGCGACGTGCTTCCCCTCAAGCCCGAGAAGCTCAAGAAGGTCGTTGTCATCGGCGAGAACGCGGCAGCCAGGCACGGTCGGGCCGGCGGGTCCAGCCAGGTCCCGGC
Source organism: Phycisphaerae bacterium (assembly GCA_046541415.1). Taxonomy (GTDB): domain Bacteria; phylum Planctomycetota; class Phycisphaerae; order SM23-33; family SM23-33; genus CAZOVB01. The sequence continues at coordinate 47,549 of JBKHDI010000005.1, forward strand.
CGCCTACGAAATTACCCCGTTGGAAGGCATCCAGCAGCTTCTCGGCGATGACGTGGAGGTCCGGTTCGTCCAGGGCTACCCGGACCAGGATACCGGCAGCGAGGCGATCGGCAACGAGCAGCTCGGCGTGGTCGAGGCCGGCTCGGGCGTCCGCGGCTGGAAGGCCGAGTATTTCACCACCGGGGCATGTCAGGGCAGCCCGTCGGTGGTCAAGACGGCCTCGGATGTCAACTTCGGCTGGGCGCCCTGCGACCTGCCCGGCGGACTGAACCCCAAGGATATCCAGACCCGCTGGTCGGTTCGGATGACGGCCGAGCTGATCCCGACAGAATCCGGCCTGCACGAATTCGTTCTACAGGCCTTCGACTACGCCCACCTGCGGATCGACGGGACCGATTTGATCAGCCTCTGGGGCAAGGCCGACCAGTTGGACACCCGCACGGCCAAAATCGAGCTGACCGCCGGCAAGAGCTATCGGCTGGAGGTCCAGCAGCAGGGCAAGTTCCCCGAGGGCAGGACACAGCTGACGTGGATCCCCCCGTCGCGGGCGGGCAAGCAGACTTCCGCAGCAGCGGCAGAGGCGATCGAAGCTGCCGGCGACGCCGACGCGGTCATCTTCGTCGGCGGGCTGAACCACAGCTTCGACTGCGAGGGCGCCGACCGCAAGAGCCTCCACCTCTCCGCCGGGCAGGACGAGTTGATCGAGAAGCTCGCCGCCGCCAACGACAACCTGGTGGTGGTCATGGTCGCCGGATCGGCCGTGGCGATGGACTGGATCGACCGCGTCCCGGCCGTCGTCTGGAGCGGCTATAACGGCATGGAAACAGGCCGGGCCCTGGCCGAGGTACTCTTCGGCAAGACCAACCCCTCCGGCAAGCTGACCTACACCCTGCCCAGGAAGCTCGAAGACATCCCCGCCCACGGACTGGAAGGGGCCTACCAAGCCAGGACCGAGCAGTACAAGGAAGGCATTTATGTGGGGTATCGCTGGTTCGAGACCAAGGGCATCGAGCCCTTGTTCGCCTTCGGCCATGGGCTCAGCTACACGACGTTCGAGCTGTCCGACCTGGCCGTCGACGCCCTGACCGCGACGGTGAAGCTGACCAACACCGGCCAGGTCCCCGGGGCCGAGGTGGTCCAGTTGTACACGTCGAAGAGCGATTCAAAGTTCGACCGCCCGGCCCGCGAGCTCAAGGCCTTCGCCAAGGTCCCCCTGGGCGCCGGTGAATCCAGGACCGTTGCGCTGACGATCGACCGCGACGACCTGGCCGTCTGGGACGAATCCGCCGACGGATGGTGCGTCGAACCGGGCGAGTACACCGTCGAGATCGGCACGTCAAGCCGCGAGATCCGCCTCAGAGGGACGGTGCAGGTCGGGTAGGTTCGGATGAGTCCAGGGGGGAGCGCGTGCAGTGCGGACTGGTCAGCGTATCGCGAGCGGCGCTGGTGCGCAGCGGGGGGGATGCGCGAGCGGTGTGGACTAATCGAGGTCCAGCTCGGGCCCCAGCAGGTCGTCGTAGGTTTCGCGGCGGCGGATGACCTTCCAGCTGTCGCCGTCGACGAGGACCTCCGGGCAGCGCGGGCGCGAGTTGTAGTTGCTGGCCATGACGAACCCGTACGCCCCGGCCGAGAAGACCGCCAGCAGATCCCCGCGCGACACCGGGGGCAAGTAGCGGTCTTTGCCGAGAAAATCGCTGGACTCGCAGACCCCGCCGACGATGTCGACCTTCGTCGCCCCATCGGGGCGGAAGTCCTGCTTGCGCGTCGGGGCCTGCCCGCTTTCGCCCAGGTCGGTGGGGTAAATGAAGTGGAACCCGTCGTACAGGGCCGGGCGGATCAGGTCGGTCATCGCCGCATCGACGATCACGAAATTCCGGTCCCCGCCTTTCTTGATGTACTGCGTCTCGGTTACCAGGATGCCCGCGTTGCAGCTGATCTGGCGGCCGGGCTCGATGACGATCTCAAGCCCCGTGTCCTTCAGCAGCGGGACGATCTGCTCGGCGTAATCCTCGGCCGAGGGACTCTTGCCCTCTTCGTAGTCGGCTGCATAGCCCCCGCCGATGTCCAGCAGGTTGACCTGGTGGCCCTGGGCGCGGATCTTCTCGGCCAGCTGCTTGCCCTTCTCAATGGCCGCGACGTACGGATCGGCCGAGTAGATCGGCGAGCCGATGTGCAGGTGGATCGCATCGAGCGCGACGTTTGCATCCGAGCCGTAGGTCGCGAAGAACCGCTCAGCCCGTTCGATGTCCACGCCGAACTTGGTCTCCTTCTTGCCCGTAATCGTGTACGTGTGGGTCTTGGGGTCGTAGACGTCCGGGTTGACGCGCAGGGCCGCCCGGGCGGGCTTGTTCATCTCGCCGGCCAGGCGGGAGATGTTCTCGAATTCCGCTTCGGACTCGACGTTAAACAGCCCGATGCCCGCCTGCAGCGCCTCGCGGATTTCCTGGTCGGTCTTGCCCACGCCCGCATAGGCGATTTTGTTCGGATCGGCCCCCGCCTTAAGACAGCGCATCAGCTCCCCACCGCTGGTGACGTCGAAGCCCGCCCCCGCCTGGGCCATCATCTTAAGTACGTGCAGGTTCAGCAGGCTCTTGACGGCAAAGCAGACCGTCGGGTTGACCGCGGCGAACGCCTGGGCGAACTTGTTGTAATGGCCCAGCAGCGTGTTTGCGGAATAGATGTACACCGGCGTGCCGACTTGGCGGGCGATCTCGGCGACGTCTACGTCTTCACAGCACAGCCGGGCGCTTTTATAGGTAAACAGGTCCATCGGGGGCTCTCTCTTGCAGGGTGGTTCAACTGGCAGGGCAGAGAGAATACCACATCCGCCCTGGCCAGGCCAGTCAGCTGCCTTTGCGGAGGATGTGGCCCAGCAGTTCGGCGGTTCGCTCGCCCAGCAGGTCGGCGGTCCGGGCCAGCGATTCTTCCGGCAGGGTCTGGGGGTTGACCAGCGGGTTGACGCCCGCAAACACCTCCGACGGCGCGTCTCGGGTGACCGTGCCGGGGATGCAGAGGGTCGGCACGTCCAGCTCGGCGGCGATTTTCGCAATCGCCACCGCCGTCTTGCCGTGGGCGCTGGAGGCGTCCAGGCGTCCCTCGCCGGTGATGCACAGGTCCGCCCCGGCCAGTCGCCGTCGCAGCCCGACGGCCTCGGCCACCAGTTCCAGGCCCCCTTCCAGCGTCGCGCCGGTGAATGCGACCAGCCCGGCGCCCAGGCCTCCGGCCGCCCCGCCGCCGGACAGGCTGGTCACGTCCAGGCCCAGTTGCTGGTGGATCAGCCCGGCCAGGTGGGACAGGTTCGCCTCCAGCCGCTCTGCCTGCTCCGGCGTGGCGCCCTTCTGCGGGGCGTAAACCGCCGCGGCCCCGGAGGCGCCCAGCAGCGGGTTGGTCACGTCGCAGGCGATGCGGATGCGGACCTGCTCCAGCCGCTCGTCGCGGTCGGACATGTCGATCCGGGCGATGTCAGCCAGGCCCCCGCCGGCCAGGCCGCACACAGACGATTGGCCCTCGGCGTCCAAAAACGTCACGCCCAAGGCTTGGGCAGCCCCGGCCCCCAGGTCGCACGTGGCTGATCCACCGATGCCCAGAATCACCTGCCGCGCCCCGGCCTCCAGGGCCGCCAGGATCAACTGCCCCGTGCCGAACGTCGTCGTCCGAAGCGGGTCCCGCGATTCGGGCCCGACCAGTTGCAGCCCCGAAGCTGCGGCCATCTCGATCACCGCGATCTCCGAGAGCTCGGCATCGTCCTGGCCCGCCACGGCAGAGAGACCCAACTCGCCCGGCAGCAGCGCGGTCGCCTGCCGCGACCGCCGTCCCAGCCGCGCGTAGCGTGCGCGAACGGGTTGGCCCAACGGGCCGAAAACGTCGGCGTATTCGTACCGTCCGCCGCAGGCGCGGACCATCGCTTCGACGGTCCCTTCGCCCCCGTCGGCCATGGGGACCAGGTCGATCACCGCATCGGGCGCCACGGCCAGCACGCCGCGCGCCACCGCCTCGGCGACCTGCCCCGCCGGAAGGGACTCCTTGAACGAATCGGGGGCAATGACCACTTTCATCGGGTGCTCTCCTTACCAGACCCACTGCTTGATCGTCCCCAGAGCCTACCGCCAGGGACGGAAAAGTAAAGCCCAGGCCCCGGGCCTGTCCCGGTTCGAATGCGAGGGCTGTGCGGTTTGTGCGGGCCCGGGCGAGGCGTAACCCTTGCGGTATTTTCGAAATTGGCATATCGGCATGGGTCTTAGGGAAGCGTCGGGCCCTTCGGGTCGATACCCGAGACATCGGGTCCAGGACAAGCCCGGCGGGCCTGGATGTTCCGTTCTGCGGGCCCTGTGTAATCTTTGCAGCAGGAGAGCAGCGATGCATGACAGCAAATCATTCGGCCGCACGGCAGCGGTGTTGGGCGCCCTGTTGGTCGGCCTGTTCTTCCTGCCGTGGGTGAGTTTTCGCTGCGACGCCGATGCTGCGGCAGACTACGTCGAGAAGCGGATGGGCCAGTCGATCCCGGACGACCAGATCCCCGACTCGAAGGAGTTGGAGTTTTTCTCGGCCAGCGGGTGGCAGCTGGCGATGGGCGAAGCGACGATCAACACCGATTCGGAGAAGTTCCAGCAGTCCAGGCGCCAGTCGGGGATGAGCGAGGCGGCCTTCGAGGAGGAGGTCAGCAAGGCCAATGGGGAACTGGCAGAGAAGCTTCCGGCCCGGCCCTGGTTTTTCGCAGCCCTGGCTGCCGGGGTGATCATGCTGATTGTCGGGGGGATGGTCACCGTCGAGAGCCTGGCCCCCGAGGTCGGGGGTAAACTGGTCATGCTTTGCGGTCTGGTGGGCGTGGGCCTGGCGCTGACCGCGTTTTTCGGGGTTGATTTTTACGCGGATATCGAAAGCGAAGTCCAGTACGACCCGGGGATGGCGGTGGATCTGGACCCGTCGGATTTCCTGGTTACCGGCGGCAGGTACGGCCTGTGGATCACGCTGCTGTTGAACGTCGCAGCCTTTGCGGTCGGCGCAACGGCCAAGCCGGATTTCAAGCCCCATGCGGCTGGCTCGGCCACGGCCGGCGGGCAGTCTTCGGGCTACGTTCCGGCCCAGAGACCCTCTTTCGGTGCCCGCCCGGCCCCGACGCGTCGTCCGTCGTTCCGCCCGGGTTTGTCGGCCCCGGCCGCACCGGCGGAGAGCGGACAGGCCGCCAACACACCGCAGCCGGACGACGACCCGGACGACATCTCCTCGTTCGGGCCCAGCCTGTAACGGCAGGCCCATCGACCAGCCATCGGCCCCGGGAGACCCATTCCGGGGCCGACTTTTATTTTCAGGGCCCCGAACCCTGCCCGTGTCCTGTCATGCACATCAGAACCGGCCATCGGTCGCAGCAGACCTATAGACTACTGTTAGAGCGGAGACCGCAAAGAGCAAGAGGCGTGCCGATGGGCGAGAAGATCGAGCGAAGGGTTTGGCTGCGGCGCTGGCCGGGGGTGCTGTCGATCCTGGCCGGACTGGGACTGGGCATGCTGATGTTCCTGCCGTGGCTGGTGACGGCCTGGCGGGCCGAGGTCAAGCAGACCGACGAAACGCAGTTGCTTCAGGCCTCCGGTTGGCAACTCTCGCGGGGGCAGGTGCGGGCAATCGCCGAGGAGCGACTGGACGACCCGCACCAGCCGCGTCGCTGGGTGTTGCTGGGCCTGGCCGTGCCGCTGGGCCTGCTGGTCGTCGGCGGGCTGACACTCATCGGGACCCTGCCGCGCCGCTGGGGCGGGCGGTTGATGGTCATCCTGGGCCTGGGCGGGGTCGCAGTCATGCTCATCGCGGGCTTTGCGATCAGTCTGCCGGCAGGGCCCCTGCCCGCCGAGACCGACCTGCCCGACGCAGCCGAGGCCTACCAGGCCCATCGCATCCGACGCCAACAGGTCCGACAGATGCTCACCACACAACCGACGCGCCTGCTCTGGCTGGCGCTGGGGATCTACGCGGTGGTCGTCGCCGGCGGGGCCATATCCAGCTACTCCGCCGGGGCCGGACAAAGACCCGTCACCCAGCCGCACCACAGCGAAATCCAGCCCCATCGCAAGCAGCCCTACCCGGCCGGAGACGAAACCAGCTGAAACAGCCGCCTCCTGCATCGGCGCAAGCGGCGCCGCGGCGGAAGCGATGGCGCGGGTACGGTTCTTCAGCCCTTCCAGGTTGCGTTCAGGTCGATCCGCTCGGGGTTGGGCTGAGGGATCTTCGCGCCGGACGATTCCAGCCACTCGTGCAGCAGGGCGGAAAGCTGCTCGACCAGCTGGGGCTTGTGGGCAGACTGGTCGTTGGTCTCGCCGACGTCCTCGACGACGTTGTACAACTCGATGTGGTTGTCCTCGAACCACTCGATGAGCTTCCAGGGGCCCTTGCGGACGGCGCAGGAAGGCGTGTCGCCCTGGTTGGAGTAGTGCGGGTAGTGCCAGAACACCGGCCTTTGGGCCAGGGAGTCGTCGACCCCTTCGGTCAGCAGTTTGACCAGGCTCACGCCGTCGCTGTGCTGGTCGGGCATGGGCTCGAGCTGAGCCCATTCCAGCAGGGTCGGGTAGAAGTCCGGGCTGGTGACGTACTGGTCGCAGATCGAATCGGCGGCGATTTTCCCCGGCCAGCGGAAGATCATCGGCTCGCGGTTGCCCCCCTCGTACATCCAGCCCTTGCCCTCCGAGAGCGGCGCGTTGCAGGTCGGGCTGCCCTCTGCCGTCGAAAGCCCGCCGTTGTCGCTGGTGAAGATCACCAGCGTATCCTCGGCCAGGCCTTGTGCATCCAGGGTGTCCATCAGCCGCCCGATGTTCTCGTCCAGCGTCTGGATCATCGCCGCGTAGACCGGGTCGGACTGGAACTTGCGACGGATGATGTTCTGCCCCTGCTTGTGCAGGCAGGGGAACGGTTCGCCGATTTCCATCGGGTCGAGTTGGTCCAGGCCCAGGGCGCGTGCCTTGGCCCGGTACTTGGCGATCAGTTCGTCCTTGGCCTGGATGGGCGTGTGGACGGCGTAGTAGCACATGTTCAGGAAGAAAGGCCTGTCTGGGTCGCGCCCGTCGATCAGGCCGATCGCCTCGTCGGTCAGCCGGTCGGTCAGGTACTCGCCCTCCGGGCCGTCGGGCAGGCGCGGGTTGTGGTATGGCGGGAAGTAGCTCTCGGGCCTGCCCGCCCGCCAGCCTCCGATGTTGACGTCAAAGCCGTGGTTTTCCGGCCAGTACTTCTCCTGCCCACCGAGGTGCCACTTGCCCACGTGCCACGTCTGGTACCCGCCCTGGCCCAGGGCAGCGGCGATGGTCGTCTCCTGGGTCGGCAGGTGGTCGAGATACGGCGCCGAAAGCAGCTTGCCGGAGCCCTGGCCGAAGATGTAGTTGGTAATCTGCACCGTGGCCGGGTACTTGCCCGTCAGGATGCTCGCCCGCGTCGGCGAGCAGAGCGGCGCGGCGGCATAGCCATGCGTCATCCGCATGCCCTGCCGGGCGAGGCGGTCGAGGTTCGGCGTCTCGTAGAAGCTGCTTCCGTAGCAGCCCAGGTCCATCCATCCCATGTCGTCGATGAGGATGAAGACGATATTCGGCTGGGACATCAATTTCTTCGGCACATTACGATCCGGCGGCCCGCTGGGCGGCGGTCGCAGCCAGCTTGATCGCCTCCAGGCCATTGATTTCGGCGACCACGCGTTTGTGGTTCTCGTCGTTGATGAACGCCAGTTGGTCGACCATCAGATCGCGGACCGACTGGGCGTAGACCGATTGCTTGTCCGGCGAGGGCGTGTAAGACAGGCGGATGAGCTTGTCGACGGCCAACTCCTTGCCGCGTTTGCGGACGTTGCGGTCGCTGCCCTGGTATTCTGCCAGGGTGGCGATCGAGCAGCCGGGGCAGACCTCGGCCAGGCGGGCCTCGGTGGCTGCGTCGACGACGGCCTCGACAGTCAGGGTAATCGGGATCCACTGGTCGATACGGATGTCGCCGAGCTCACAGACGATCCGATGGTCGGTCCGGTCGAGGGGGCGGACCTGGTCGAAGCCGTGGAAGTGACTGGAGATCACGCCATTGGCGTGGTGGACCTCGCAGGTCACGCGGTCCTGCATTTCCGTGCCCGGGCGGTTCTCGGCATGCGAGCCGATGATCTCGCCGTCGCCGAACCAGTAGCGGTAGAGGTCGAAGAAGTGCACGCCGTGCTCGACGAAGATCCCGCCGGCAACGTCCAGGTCCCAGAACCAGTGGCTGGGTACGAGCTTGGCGTCAGAAGCGCAGTTGGTCAGCCGGGCTGAAAGGGCCTGGCCGATCAGCTCCTCGCCCAAAATCGTCTTGACCGCCTCGGTGATCTGGTTGTAGCGCATGACGAAGTTGACCGGGCAGATCTTCTTTTTCTTCCTGGCCAGCTCGACCATCTCCTGACCCTGCTGGGCGGTCATGGAGAGAGGCTTTTCGCAGAGCACGTGCTTGTCGGCTTCCAGGGCGGCCATCACCAGTTGGTAATGACTCGACGGCGGGGTGGCGACGTGGACGAGGTCGACGGCGGGGTCTTTGAGCATCTGGGCGAATTCGCCGTAGCTGCTTGCGCCCTCGAACTGCTCGGCGATCCTGTCGGCCAGGTCCTTGCGGAGGTCCGCGGCGGCGACCATCTTGATCCCGTCGAGGCTGTTGTAGGCTTCGGCGCAGAACAGGCCGAAGTCGCCACAGCCGACCAGGCCCAGTCCCAGTTGTTTCGATTCAGTCATAATCCTCTGCCTTTCGCTTGCCCGCCCGGGGTCGACTTGACTTGCCTGCCCGCGATGCGGATACTATCAGGTTCAGATTCGATTCTCGCAGCATCGGCTGCGATATACCGGCCGATGCGTTGCTGGCCCGGCTAAACCCGCGGGGGTTCGGCGCCTGCCTGGCGACTACTCTGCCCTACCAGACGAGCCAACCATGCTTCGATTTCTCAATCAACTCATGCTGAAGCTTATCGGCGGCAGCCGCAATGAACGACTTATACGTTCCAAGATGCGGCTGGTGACCGAACAAATCAACCCCCTGGAGCCGAAGTTTCGCGCCTTCAGCGAGGATCAGCTCCTGGAGACCCGCCACGAGTTGCAGCGCCGCCTGGCCGCCGGAGAAGACCGCCAGCAGATCCGCATTGAAGCATTCGCCCTGGTCCGCGAGGCCTCGCGACGCGCCCGAAACCACCGCCAGTTCGACGTCCAGCTCGTTGCCGGACAGGTCCTCGACGAAGGCTCGATCGCCGAAGAGGCCACCGGCGAGGGAAAGACCGTGGCCTGCTATCCCGCGATCCTCATGGCCGCCCTGGAAGGACGCAAGACCCACGTGGTGACCACCAACGATTACCTCGTCCAGCGCGACGCGGAATTCGCCCAGCCGATCTTCGAGCTGCTGGGCGTCTCGGTGGGATTCATCCGCGCCAACATGCCCAGGAGCCAACGCAAGGCTGCCTACGCCTGCGACGTAACCTACGGGACCAACAGCGAGTTCGGCTTCGACTACCTCCGCGATAACATGAAGCTCTCCGCCGCCGAGCAGGTCCAGCAGGGGCTGCACTATGCGATTATCGACGAGGTCGACAACATCCTGATCGACGAAGCGCGAACGCCGCTGATCATCTCCGGCCCGGCCCGGGGTGACGTCGACAAGTACCGCAAGGCCGACGCCGTCGCACGGGAATTGATCAGCCGCAACCGCGACTACGACCGCCACGAAAAGAAGACCGAAAGCCTCAAGCACCAGGCCAAGGCCCTGGCCGGCGACGTCTCGCGAAACAAGAGCGACGAAGAGCTTCGCAAGAAACTTGAAGATACCCAGGCCGCCTACGAAGAAGCCCAGGCCAAGCTCGACCAGATGGTCAGCCTCTACAAAGTAGAGCTGGACCGCAAGAGCGCCCACATGACCGACGAAGGCACGGCTGAGGCACAGGAAATCGCCGGGGTCGGCAGCTTTTACGTCGGGGCGAACATCGAGTGGCCCCACCTGATGGAACAGGCCCTGCGGGCCCACCTGGTCTTCGAGAAGGACAAGGATTACGTCGTCCAGGGCAACCAGGTGGTCATCGTCGACGAGTTCACCGGGCGACTGATGGAGGGGCGCGAGTGGTCCGACGGGCTCCACCAGGCCGTCAGCGCCAAAGAACGCGTCTCGATCAAGCAGGAAAACCAGACCCTCGCGACGATCACGCTGCAGAACTTCTTCCGGATGTACGACAAGCTGGCGGGCATGACGGGCACGGCCGATACCGAGGCCACCGAGTTCGCCAAGATTTACGGCCTGGACGTGGTGCAGATCCCCACGCACCGTCCGGTCAACCGCGTGGACTTCGAGGACATCGTCTACGCCGACCAGGACAACAAGTTCCACGCGATCGTCAGGGAGGTCAACGAGGTCAGCAAGTCCGGTCGGCCCGTGCTGGTCGGCACGACGAGTATCGAGAAGTCCGAACGGCTGAGCGAGTTGATGACCAGGACGTTCGGCATCGAGCACCAGGTGCTCAACGCCCGCCCGGAAAACGCCGCCCGCGAGGCCGACATCGTCGCCCAGGCCGGCCAGCAACGCCCCCTCCGCAAGGGCAGCGACCAGATGGTCGGCACGGTGACCATCGCGACGAACATGGCCGGGCGCGGCACGGACATCAAGCTCGGGCCCGGCGTGGTCTACGACAAATGCAAGGTCCCCAGCGACGAAAAACTCACCGAAATGGGCCTTACGCCCGACCCGCTCTTCCCGGCCGGGGTCAACAAGTGCTGCATCCACTGCACGCAGTACGACCCCGCCACCAAGTGCGCCCACTGTTTCAAACCGAAACTCGACGAGGCCTTCCCCGAAAAGGGCCGCACCTGGTGTCCCGAGAACGTCCCCTGCGGGCTGCACGTGGTGGGTACCGAACGTCACGAGGCCCGGCGCATCGACAACCAGTTGCGAGGCCGGGCCGGCAGACAGGGCGACCCGGCATCCAGCCGCTTCTTCCTTTCGCTGCGCGACGAACTGATTCAGCTGTTCGCCCCGGACTGGATGGTCAAGGTCCTGGCCTGGGCGGGCGTGGAGGGCCAGGAAGGCATACCGGGCGGAAAGCTGACCAAGGGCATCATCCGGGCCCAGAAGAAGGTCGAGGAACGCAACTACGAGCGCCGCAAGAACCTCATCGAGTACGACGAGGTAATGGACCACCAGCGTAAGAGCTTCTACTCCCAGCGGCAGGATATCCTGGAAGGACGCGATCTGGAGGGGATCGTCCACGAGATGGTCACCGAGGCCATCGGCGAGGCCGTCGAGGATTATCTCGACCGCCAGTACGCCGCCCGCTGCATCAGCGAATGGGCGCGGCAGAACCTGCAGGTCTCCATCGAGCCGGAGCGCATCCGCTCGACCACGCCGGACGATTACGACACCATCGAAGCCATGCTCCGCGACCGGGCAGAGGACGAGGTCCGGCAGACCATCGCCATTACCCTCGGCGAGTACATGGACCCGGACATCCCCGCACAGGAATGGGACCTGCGGGGCCTGAGCAGCTGGGCAGCCAGCCGCTTCTCGGTCCAGCTGTCGCAGAACCAACTGCGAAAAATGAGCCCGCAGGACGTGGAGAACCAACTGACAGAAGAGGCCATCGAAAAGCTCGCCAAGGTCGACATCTCGCAGATCGGACAGTACCTCGAACCGGACTACCCGGCCAACAGCCTGGCCGAGTGGGCCCGCAGCCAGTTCGGCCTGGAGGTCGACCCGGATTCGCTCTCGAGCAACCCGGACCAGGCGATCGACTCGCTGATCGAACAGGCCGAGCAGCTCTACCGGCGGCGAGAGATCGAATACCCCGTGGAATACGCCATGGAAATGACGCTCGGTTCCCGCGGGGCGGACAATATCTACGCCTTCGACGCCCTGGCCGACTGGGCCAACCGCAAGTACCAGGCCGGCTGGGAAGGCTCGCAACTGGCCGAAAAGAAACCCAAGGATATCCACGCCGATCTGGTCGAACTTTCCGAGGCCTGGATGCGAAACGGACGGCTGGAAGAGACGGTCAGATCCGCCGCCGCCGGCAAGGACGCCGACTGGGCCGTCCAGTACGCCCGCGACCGCTTCGACACCGAGATGAGCCCGGGCGACTTCGACGGCGACATCCCCGGCCGACTCATCCGCGTCGGCCAGAGCTTCCTGCGACGCGAGATGACCGAACTGGAGCGCTTCGTGCTGCTGCAGATCTACGACTCGGCCTGGAAGGACCACCTGCTGGCGATGGACCACCTGCGCAACTCGATCGGGCTGCGGTCCGGGGCCGAGCAGGACCCGCGCGTGGCCTTCAAACGCGAAGGCTCGCAGATGTTCAACGAGATGCTCACCGGCGTGCGGAACAAGGTCACCGACATGATCTTCAAGGTCCGCCTGGCTGCCGAAGAGCAGGTCTCCAATGTCTACGAAGTGTCCAACACCGTCCATGAACAGCTCAGCGGCTACGATCACCTCGCCCAGAACATGGCCGACCAGCAGCAGGCGGCCGAGCCGAAGAAGGTCGAGACCATCACCCGCGACGAACCCAAGGTCGGGCGAAACGACCCCTGCCCCTGCGGCTCGGGCAAGAAATTCAAGAAGTGCTGCGGCAAGAACTGATTGGCACCTGGCACCTGCCGAAAGCAAATGGTAGAGACGACAACAGAACTGAAGGGAACCACTGAGATGGCCAAGGATCGATTCACCGACCGATTCCGCAAGAAGGAAAAGAAGAACAAGCTCAACCACCTCTCGGACCGCACGCGAGACGCCGACGAGCTGGCCAGCGAGGAAGAGATGATCGCCAACGCCGAAAAGGTCGAGCCGATCCAGGCCCAGGCCCAGCCCGGCCGAAACGACCCCTGCCCCTGCGGCTCGGGCAAAAAATACAAAAAGTGCTGCGCCGATAAGTAACCGCCCCTTCGCCGCAATCACCGCCCAGCTGGCCCCTGCCGCGTCGGATTCAGCAACGATCGCGACGAACTTCCGCGGCGGGCGGGCGTACTATCCGATGCTGCCCGAACAGCGGTTGGAACTGGAATATCGGCGGCGAATCTGGTAGAGTTTCCTGACGTTTACGCTCCGCAAAGGCCCTTACCCCACAGGACCCGACTACGCAATGACCCAGCCTGCTACCCCGTGCAAACTCGCCCTGGCCGATGGATTGATCTTCGACGGCACGTGCTTCGGCGCCACCGGATCAGCCGGCGGAGAGGTGGTCTTCAACACCTCCATGACCGGCTACCAGGAAGTGCTCACCGACCCGTCCTACACCGGGCAGATTGTGACGATGACCTACCCGCAGATCGGCAATTACGGGATCAACACCGAGGACATCGAGTCGCACAACCGCAAGGTCCAGGTCGCCGGGTTCGTCGTCAAGCAGCTCTCCCCGGTGGTCAGCAACTTCCGGGCAACTCAGAGCTTGCATGAATATCTCGCCGAGGCCGGGGTCATGGGCATCGCCGGAATCGATACCCGCGCGCTGACCAAACACCTCCGGACGGTCGGCTCGCAGAACGGCGTGATCAGCACCGAAACGCTCAGCGACGCCGAACTGGTGGAAAAAGCCCGCGCTGTGCCCTCGATGAAGGGCCTGAACCTCGTGCCCCGCGTCAGCCCCACGGCCGACTACGATTGGGCCGAAGGCTACAACTCCACCTTCGCCCAAGGACATCGCAGCCATGGCGATAAGACCTTCAACGTCGTGGCCATCGACTGCGGAGCCAAGACCAACATCCTGCGGAACCTCGTCGAGTGCGGCTGCAAGGTCCGCGTCGTCCCGGCCGGGACCTCGGCCGAGGAAATCCTCGCTGCCAAGCCCGACGGCGTGTTCGTATCCAACGGCCCGGGCGACCCCGAGCCGGTGGCCGAGACGATCCAGGCCCTGGGCGGCCTTACCGGGAAGGTGCCGATGTTCGGCATCTGCCTGGGCCACCAGATGCTCGGCTGCGCTGTGGGCGGCAAGACATACAAGCTGAAGTTCGGCCATCGCGGCGCGAACCAGCCGGTGCGCAACGAGGCGACGGGCAAGGTGGAGATCACCAGCCAGAACCACGGTTTCGCCGTCGACGCCGACTCGCTGTCAGCCAACGGCGCCGTGGTGACCCACGTGAACCTCAACGACGGGACGGTCGAGGGATTCACCCACCCCGACAAGGCCCTGTTCAGCGTGCAGTACCACCCGGAAGCCTCCCCCGGCCCGCACGACGCGACGTACCTGTTCGACTGCTTCCGGGCGATGATGCAATCCGGCCAGGCCCCGACGGCCGAGGACATGCACGCCGCCCAGCAGGCCCTGGCCCGGGCCGGGAGAATCGACACCAACGGCTGACCTTCTCGGCCCGGGGGTGTCATACAATACCTGTGTGCATTCACCTCGGGGCAGTTGGAGGTTTGTCATGTCACCCGCATTCCGGCTGGTTGCCGTTGGAACCTGTCTTTCTATCCTTGCTCCGCTGGCCGCGGCCGCCGATGAGGCCGGCGACGTCAAATCCAAGCTGGCGGAGCACTACGCCGCCGCACGCAAGATCATCGACACGCTGCCGAAAGAGGCCGCCAAGGGAGAACTCTCCCAGGACACTGCCATCCGTACCCTCGCCCGGGCCTGCGGCTATGCCGACATGTTCCCGCAAATGGAGCAGCTGGCCGGGCAGTTGTCCGAGAACCAGCACCTGATCACTGCCCGCTATCCCGGTTTCCACATCGTCCACGGCCGCTGGGACCAAGCCGCCAAACTGCTCGACCAGATGAAACAACAAGACCAGAAGGGCCTGTCGCTGGCCTGGACGCTGGCCATCCTCCAGGGCATGCCTGTCGACGTGACCAAGACCCTCAACCTGGGCGCCAAGGCCCCGACCCGCAGCCAGAAGCTCCTCTGGAGCAGCGCCGTCCGCCAGGAGTTGGCCGATGGCAGACTGGCCCGGGCACGCGGCCGGGCCTCGCAGGCAGCCCGGAAGCTCGACAAACAGACGCTCCAGCGCGTCGAGCCCGACATCCAGACCTGGCTGGACGCTGCGAAGATCGCAACCGGCACGCTCAAGCCGACCGAGAAACTCCAATCCGCCACCAGCCGCGCCGCCCTGCTGGCAACGCTCTGGGCGGCCAGGGGCAAAATCGCCCAGGCACAACGCGCCGCCGAAGCCCTGCCCGACGACACGCGCAGGGCCAAAGCCTTCATCAGCATCGCCCAGGCCCACCTGGAAGCGGGCAACGCCCTGCAGGCCTCGCGATACCTCCAACAGGCCGAGGACATGCTGCTCTCCGAGGACCAGCACCACATGACCAGCGCCCTGGCCGGCAGGCAGATCGCCCAGCTGCGGGCCAGGCAAGGACAGCTCAAGCAAGCCACCGATACCCTCGACCGCTTCGAGGAGTACTTCGTCAAGGCGGCGGCCTCGGCCAGGCCGGGCGACAAGGCCAAGATCACCGCCCAGCAGAAGACCCTCCAACAGCGGTTCGCCAAGGCCCGGCTGCACAGCAGGATCCTCGCCCGCCAGGTCGACGCCGCCCTGGAGCAGATCGAGAAAGAGCCCGCCCTGGTCGACGCCGAAATCCTGACCGAACTGCACGAGACGCTCGGCAAGATCGGCATGGCCGACCGCGTCGAGAAGATCCTGCCCAAGATCAAGGATCCGCAGACGAAGCTCTATTACCACATCCAGATGGTCCTGCACCTCTCGGGCAAGGCGCCGGGCGAGCGTTAAGGCTCCGATACATCCAGGCAGATCAACTCGCCCTGGCTGCGGACCAGCAGTTTGCCCTCCGACAGCGCCAGCGGCGCCCAGACGTCCAGAGGCCTGCCCTCGAAGATTTCGGCTGAATCCAGCAGGCGGTAGCCTTCCCGGTCGGCAGCGACCATCGAAAGCTCCCCGCCGATGGCGTCGACGATGTAGATCTTGTCGTCGGCGATCAGCAGCGGCCCATTGGCGAAGGTCTTGTCCGGGCCTGAGGACCAGAGGATCTCTCCGCTGTTTGGGTCCATGCAGACAAGCCCGAGGTTTTTGCTCTGGTGGAACTTGTCGAAGCTGTTGGCCCAGATGCAGTCCCGGTAGAGGATCGGCATCTGAATGTGGCAGTTCGGCGCGGGCTTGACCCAGAGCAGCTGGGCCATCATCGGCGTCCGGCCGGCGACCCGGTGGTAGTGGCGGACCTGCCCGACCCGGGCGGCGCGTCCCGGGACGACCGGGTCGGCCTGCGGATCGCCTTGACTGCGCGGGACGATCTGCAGCAGCACCGTCCCCATCCGGTACCCGGCCGTCAGGAGGATCTTGTCCGGCCCGATGGCCACCGCCGGGGGGATCGGCACGTTGCAGGCCGAGGGCGTCAGCGTCTGCCAGAGCAGCCTGCCCGTCTCGGCCTCGACGCCGGAAACCACTGCAGGCGGGTCCTTGCCGACGTACTGGTTGGCCATGATCACCACCTGGTCGACCCCGCCCAGCCGCAGCAGGCGCGGCTGCTGGTTGGAAAACGAGTTGATCCCCACCGGCGGGGACGTCCAGGCCAGTTGGCCGGTATCCTGTCGATAGGCCGCCAGGCCCGTGCGGAACGACGAAGGCGCCACGATCACCAGATCCCCCCAGAGCACTGGATCGCACGTGTACCCCCAGACCGGTCCGCGGGGCCTGCGCGGGAACTCCTTGTGAATGTTGCGGTTCCAGAGCAGCTTCCCGTCGGCCCGGCGATAGCAGCGCAGCTGCCCGTCGTGGCCCAGGACGTAGATCCGCTTCTGGTCGACACGCGGGGCCGTCCGGGAGCCCTGCCATCGGTCCTGGCGGGTGTTGGTCCAGCTGTCCGACCAGATCTGCCGGCCCGTCTGGAGGTCCAGGCAGAGCAGCGATTCGCTTTCGCCCATGTGGGCATCGAGGATGTACACCCTGCCGTCGGCAACGGCAGGCGAGGACCACCCACGGTTCATCGACACCGACCAGAGGCGCCGCGGACCGTCCGGGCCCCATCTGTCAGCCAGGCCGGTCTCGGCAGAGACCCCCGTCATCCCGGGACCGCCGAAGCCAGGCCAATCGGCGCCGGACACCGCTTGCCTGTCGGTCCGGCAGCCCGCGCCGACCAGTGCGCAGGCTGCGGCGGCCAAGCAGATTCTGTACCAACGTTGCATCGTTTCCACCTCGCAGGCACGGCCCCTTCGCCTTGGGCGGCCCGCACCGGGGCCCGCCCGGTCGAATCCTACAGTCCCGGCCGGGCCAATAGAAGCTTGTTTCGCCCCTGCTGGAAGATAGACTGTCAACAGGCACGACCCTCAACCCCGAAAGGCTTTGCCACATGCGGCGCAAACTCGGACGCAGCAACATCGAAGTTTCGGCGATGGGCATGGGCTGCTGGGCCATCGGCGGACCCTACACCAACGAGAAGAACCTGCCCTGCGGCTGGGGCGACGTCGACGACCAGGAGTCCATCCGCACCATCCACCGGGCGATCGACCTGGGCGTGACATTCTTCGACACCGCCGCCTGTTACGGCTGCGGGCACAGCGAGGAGATCCTCGGCGGGTCCCTGCAGAGCAAGCGCAAACAGGTCGTCATCGCCACGAAGTTCTGGCACACGTTCGACACGCACAACCGCATCACCGCCGGGACGCTGGAAGATCCATCGCGCATCGCCTCTTCGGTCAAGGACTCCTGTCAGCGGCTGAGGACCGATTACATCGACCTGCTGCAGTTCCACCAGGGCAATTACCCGGCGGACCAGGCCGGCAAGATCCGCGACGCCTGCCAGATGCTCGTCGACGAAGGCGTCATCCGCGCCTACGGCTGGAGCACCGATGATCCGGGCCGCGCAGCCGTCTTTGCCAAGGGCAAGGATTGCGCCGCCATCCAGATGCGCCTCAACGTCCTGCAACGCAACGACGAGTCGATCGCCCTGTGCGAGCAGGAGAATCTGGCCAGCATCAACAAGGGACCGCTGATCAAGGGGCTGCTGACCGGCAAGTTCGACCGCCAGTCGCAGTTCGCCGACAACGACGTCCGCAAGCCCTGGTGGGACCTCCAGGACGGGGCTGAAGGGGACATGCTCGACCAGTTGGACAAGATCCGCCAGGTCCTGACCTCCGACGGGCGAACCCTCGCCCAGGGGGCCCTGGGCTGGATCTGGGCCCGCAGCGACGTGACCATTCCCATCCCCGGCTGCAGGACCGTCAAGCAGATCGAGGAAAACGCCGCCGCGATGGATTTCGGCCCGCTCAGCGACGCCCAGATGCGGCAGATCGACGAGATCCTCGGGCTGGATCGAACCGAGAATTGAAACTGCCGGCGCAGCGTTTGACCTGGCTGCAACCGGCCGCTAGCATATGGCGTTTTCCCTCCCGTTCCGGGACCCGAAACGCAAGGAGCCTCTACCGTGAGCAACCTGGAAGACAGCCTGGGCCAACTGAAGTTCAACAGCGACGGGCTGATCCCCGCGATCTGCGTCGACCAAGCCTCGGGGCAGGTGTTGATGATGGCGTGGATGAACGCCGACTCGCTCCGGGATACGATCCGGACGGGCAAGACGCATTTCTGGTCGCGCAGCCGGCAGAAGTATTGGATGAAGGGCGAATCTTCGGGCCACACGCAGGAGGTCCACGACATTTACACCGACTGCGACAAGGATACGCTGGTAATCGAAGTGACCCAGCACGGCGGGGCCTGCCACGAGGGGTTCTACTCCTGCTTCTCGCGGAAACTGGATGAAAACGGCGACTGGACTGTCACCACGGAGAAGGTCTTCGATCCCGAGAAGACCTACAAGTAACCACCGAGGCTGAGACCAGCCACCGGGTGCGGGCAATGAAGGAAACCAAGCGGCGGCTCGACATGTACGGCAGGCCCAGACGCCTCGTGCTGGCCATGGATATCGTTCTGGCTGTCACTGCGTCGCTGGCGGTCGCTTCGCTGATCCTGGAGTACGGGTTCGGCGACGCCGGCCCGATCCCCCAGCCCATCCTGCATGGCATCAACATCAGCGTCGTGGCGGTTTTCCTGCTGGACCGGGCGGGCAGGCTCCTGCTGGCGGGTCTTCGGTGGAAGGAAGTCTTCCGCGCCACCTGGCCCGACTACGCCCTGATCGGCGCGGCGGGGATCGCCCTGGCCGTCAGCACGCAGTTTACCGGCGGCATCCTGGGCATCGGCGCCGCCTACATTATCGTTACGCAGGCGTATATCATCTTCGTCCTGTTGCTGCGGTGGGCGGGGATCAACCAGCGGGCGGCCGACTCGGGCGTCCACCCGGCCAAGCTTTTCCTGCTGAGCTTTGCCGTCGTCTGCCTGGTCGGCTCGGGCCTGCTGATGCTCCCAGCGGCCACGACCGTACGCCCCATCGACACCGGCCATTACCTCGACGCGCTGTTCACCTCGGTCTCCGCCACGTGCGTTACCGGGCTGATCGTTCTGGATACCGGCAGCGACTGGACGCCGTTCGGCCAGGCGATCATCCTCTGCCTGATCCAGCTGGGGGGCCTGGGCGTGATGATCTTCGGGACGCTGCTGGCGCTGATGATGGGCCGGTCGCTCGGCGTGCGCGGCTCGAGTGCACTGGGAGAAATGGTTGCCGCCGAAGGGATCGGCGAGGTCTACCGCGTCATCAAGTTCATTGTCCTTGTGACCTTCCTGCTCGAACTGATCGGCGCCCTGTGTCTCTGGCCCATGTATTCCTCGGTCACAGGCCCGATCGTAACCGTCGAGGGGACCACCATTACCGGGCGGATCTTCACCGACGGCCAGGCTGCCTGGTTCAGCCTCTTCCACTCGGTCAGCGCCTTCTGCAACGCGGGCTTCAGCCTCCACGACGCCAATCTCCTGGCCGGCGTCCAGGCCGGCTGGGATGCCCCGATCCGCCGACACTGGCAGGTTTTGGGCGTTATCAGCCCCCTGATCATCCTCGGCGGACTGGGCTTCCCGGTCCTGGAAGACATCTTCTCCAACATCCGCAGGCTCATGAGCAAGATCGCCCGCCGGGGCCAGCGGATCGTCGTCGGCGAGCAGCAGGCGCCCCGGGCCCGCTTCACGCTGCAGTCGAAGATCGTCCTGACCGCCACGGCCGCCCTGCTTCTCGCCGGGGCGGCGGGTTTCATGCTCCTGAGCCCCGCAACGGACACCCCTGCGCCCGGCCTGTATCCGGACTGGCGGACCATGGGCTTCTGGACCCGACTCCGCGAGGCGATCTTCGCCTCGGTTACTGCGCGTACGGCCGGGTTCAACACCATCGACATGAATGAGCTGTCCCAGGCGGCCAAGCTCTGGATGTGCGCGCTGATGAGCATCGGCGGCTCGCCGTCCGGCACGGCCGGGGGGATGAAAACCGTCCCCTTCGCCCTGTTGATGGTCACCGTCTGGTCGGTCCTGCGTCGGAGAGATGACATCGAAGTCTTCAAGCGCTCGATCAGCCATGAACTGCTGCGCAAGACCATCACCGTCGCCTTCCTCTACATGATACTGGTGATCACCACGACCCTGGCGCTTTCGATCGCACTGGACTGGGAAGGGCGATTCATCGACATCCTCTTCGAGGCCTGCAGCGCCTGCGGCACGGTGGGCCTGTCGACGGGGGTCACTGGCCAGCTCAACGCAGCCGGGAAGATCATCATCATCGCGGCCATGTTCGTCGGTCGACTCGGGCCGATCACCATGCTCGTGGCGTTGACAGGACGTTCGCGCCACGTAAGATACTCGTATCCCAACGAGAACCTGACCATCGGCTGACCCCTGCTAACCCAAAGGTTGCACCATGGATCGCATCGCCATTATCGGCCTGGGCCGCTTCGGATTCCACCTGGCCACCAGCCTGGCCGAAGTCGGCGCCGAGGTCATCGGCATCGACCAGGACAAGGAACTCGTCAAGGACATCTCCGACCGGATCGACCTGGCCGTCGCACTGGATTCCACCGACGAAAAGGCCCTTCGCGCACAGGGGCTGGACAAGGTCGACGTCGCGGTTGTCGGCATCGGCTCGGCGTTCGAGGCCTCGGCCCTGACCACCGTCATCCTCAAGCGGCTGGGCGTGCCCAAGGTCATCGCCCGGGCCACCACCAACACCCGCGCCCAGGTCCTCCAGGCCGTCGGGGCCGACGAGATCGTCAACCCCGAACGAGAAGCCGCCGAACGCTGGAGATCCCGCCTGCTGGCTCCGGCGATCATGGAACGATCCGCCCTGGCAGAGGGACACAGCCTCGCCCAGCTGACCGCTCCGGACAGCTTCGTCGGCAAATCGCTGCTGGAACTGGCCCTGGGCAAACGCTACCACGTCCTGGTCGTCGCGATCCGCCGGCGCGTCGTCGAAGAGGTCGGCGGCAAGGCCTCCGAGCGACAGGTCGTCATCACCGCCCCGGGGCCCGACGACGTGGTCAAGCCCGGCGACATCCTCGTGGTCATCGGCTCCGACGCCCACATCGAAGCCCTGCCCAGCAAGTGATCCTCGCCACCAGCAGGGCAGCTGCGGAGAATCAGTCCTTCTTCCGCATGTCCCAGCAGTAGACGCCGTCGACCTGTCGCAGGAACATCCTGCCGTCCAGCAGCGGGTACATCAGCATGTGGTGATAGCTGGTGGTCGAGCCGCCATAGCCGGGCCTCCAGGAACTGTTCGGCGGGGTGATCGTGCGAATCTTCCCGTCCGGGCCGATGCGGTAGAGGGCGATTTCGATGGCGCCGTGCGTGCCGTCGCGGCGGACCAGGACGGTGTCTTCCATCGCCAGCATGTACCCGCCGTTGCCCGGTTTGACGCCTTCGGTCTTGTCGGTCTGCCTGCCTGTCTGCAGATCGGTGCAGGCCAGGTCGCCGGTAAAGACGTACCTGCCGCTGACGACCACCGGGACGTGCTCGGCGTTCGTGCCCTCGACGGAGATCTTCCACAGTTGCTTCGGCGCGTCGCTGCTGCTGAGCTTCCAGGCCGCACAGAAGGGCTTGCGGTTCTTGTCGTCGCCTTCCTGCAGGTAGGCCAGCAGGATGTCTCCGTGGATGCTGATGCCCCCGCAGCCCAGGCCCCGGCCGTGGGAGAGGGCGTGGGCGTCCAGCGACCAGACCGTATTGCCCGTATCGCCGTCGAGGCAGACGATGTTCTTCCCGTCGTCGCCGATGAAGTAGTCTTTCTCGCCGTCGGGCCAAAGCGCCAGGGTCACGTGGTGGTGCGGCACGTCGGACTGCCAGGCCAGCTTGCCCGTGGCGGCGTCGAAGGCAGCCCACTTGTTCTGGCGCGGCACGACGACGACCTTCCGCCCCACAAGGGCCGTGGCGCTGTACTTGGATCTCCGGGAGTTGGACAGGTCGGCCTCCCAGAGGGGCTGACCTGTCCGGGCGTCCAGCGCGTAGAGCCAGTTGGACATGCCCACCGCGAAGATGCGCCCCCCGCCGTAGGCCGGCGTCATGTCGAAGGGGCCTTCCTTGTGGTGCTGGTGGTTGTTGCCCCGCCCGGCGATGACGGCCTTCCAGAGCGTCTTGCCCGTTGCGGCGTCCATGCAAAGGACCACGTCGTCGGATTTCGGGTAGATCTTCTCCAGGGCGTAATCGGGCAGTTGATCGGGCTTCAGATCGGAGCCTTCGGCCAGCGTGGACAGGGCCTTCTCGGACGGCGGCTGGACCGAGGAGGGCACGTAGTAGCTCAGGAAGACTTTGCCGTCTCCTGCCACCGGCGAGGTCGAGCCCGAGCAGGTCCGTCGACCGCTGGCGTCGGCCCATTTATGCATGAAGCGGGAGATCGAGCCGATCCCCTGGCCGATGTCGGTCTCTTCGGGCGTCCAGACCAGCGAAATCGCAGCCGGATCGGCGACCAGTTGTGCCCCGGTGGGCACGGCGGCGGCCCCGCCGGCGACGGGCCCCAACAGCGAGGGCCAGTTCGCCCTGGCCGGGATGGCGTTGGAGCGGGCCAGGTCGGCCTCGCTGACAATCGTGCCTGTCAGCTTACCGGTGTAGTCGCCCACCTTGGCTGAACCGGTGATCTTGCCGTCGGCGACCGTTGCCTTGAGAGAGACCTTGACCACCGGGCCCATGCGTTTGCCGGTCTTGCGGCTGTGCTGGAACGTGCCTTCCAGCTTTTCGCCGGTCAGCGTCAGCGTCCCGCCGGGCGTACGCAGACCGATACCGTGGTCCATCTTCATCTTCCCATCGCGGGCCAGGCCGATGTAGGTCCACCTGGCGTAGGCTTCGTCGATGGCGGATGCATCGGGCACGTCGAATTGCAGCCTCACCTGCCGGCAGGAGCCGCTCGGTCGGGTGACGGTGCAGTTGGCAATGGGTTCGGCAGCGACCGCTTCGGCGGCCAGGGCCAGCAGGCAGAGACAGGCAACGAAGCAGGTCCGCTGAGCAATGAGGTTCATGGCGTTCGCTTCCAGTAAGGGGGTTGGCCGGATGTCCATGGTTTCACACCCGGGTTTAACCACGGTCGTGTGGCAGAAGATCGGCCACTCCTGCTATTTTTCGCGCAGGCCTTGTTTTGGCGGTACCATCGCACGGCAGAGGCCAGCGGCGGATGCAGCGGCAGGATTTGCTCAGGATTGCAGGATCTGCCTGGCCTGGTCTTCGGTAACGTCGGACCACTGGCGATAGGCGGCGGCGACGGCAAAATTGGGGCCCATCCGGATATTGGGACAGATCAGCCCGTCGATCAGGTCGGCCTGGAGATTGGTGATCGATTCCAGATGGGCGGTTGGCACGGCCACGAAGATCTCGCGCGGGCCGTGAGTGGCCACCGCGGAGATGGCCACGCGCAGCGTATAGCCGGAGGCCAGGCCGTCGTCGACCAGCAAGATCGATCGCCCGGAAACCAATGGGTCCGGGTCGGCCAGGCCCATCTCACGGCTGCGGCGACGGACCTTGCGGCGGGTCTCGATTATACCTTCGGAAATCGTCTCTTCAGGCAGGTTGAGTCGGCGGACCATCTCGTCGTTCAGCGCCAGGCTGCCGTCGAAGGCGACAGCGCCGTAGCCGGCCTCCGTGTTCCGCGGCAGGGTGATTTTGCTGACCACCGCCGGGGCCAGGCGGATGGCCAGGGCCCGTGCGATCGGCTCGGCGGTGGGTATGCCCCCGGCGACGACGCCCATGACCAGATCGGGCTGGATCCTGAAGTGCTTCAGCAGGCGGACGATATCGCGCCCAGCCTGATTGCGGTCTTCGTAAATGCCGGTTGTGTTTTCCATATCCGGGCGGGTGTAGACGAGTATGTCGGCGATGGTCCGCTCGACCGGAGGCCGCGATGATTCACTATCACTCTGGTAGGTCATGGGTCTTACTCCCTCGCCGATTCAGGCCAGAACTCGCGCATTTCCAGGGGGAACATCTGGCGGACGTTCTGGATTTCGCCTTGGGTAATCCTCTCTTCAAGCAGTTCCAGCGTGCTGGTAACGGCGGTACGGGGATTGATATCCGGGGCCTGTTCCAGTTCGCGGCTTACAGCCTGGAGGAATTCCTCTGCGCTGCGCCAGGTAATGGGCGTTTCGGCTGGTTTCCAAGACTCGTAGAAGAGTCCGCGGATGACCAGGGGCAACTGGGAGGCCAGGTCGGCGGCCTCGTCTACCGGCAGGCGGTCACGGACGGCGTGAAGGCTGGCGCGGAGCATCAACCAGACCTGCTGGTCATCGTCCGTCCCAGCGATCTGTTTCATCTGCTTGAGCCAGAGATCGGCTTTCTGTTTAGCGGCTTCGAGGGATTTCATGGTTTGACACCTCGGTATCGGAGATGAGGGCTTGCTTGTGGTGTGGCCGGCTTGGGCACATGGGTATCCTATCGGGACCGGGGGCGGATACCAGAGACAGGTTATCGCATAGGAAGCGATATACTACAGGACGAGGCGCCCCGGGGGCTCCCAGCAGACCGCCCGGCGCCGCGACGAGAAGTTCGTGAGCCCTGTAAGGAGTTTAGCGATGAGTCCGGAACAACTGACCAACGAGAAGATTCGCCAGTACGAACAGGTGCTGAAAGACCGGCACGAACAGCTGGCCGGCGATATGCAAATGCTGGAAGGTCAGGCCGAAACCGGGCCCGAAGGCGCCCACGCCGATCCCTCCAAGGTGCCCACCCATCCGGCCGACGCGGCGCCGGACCTGCGGAACGAGCAGAAGGACCTGCAACTGACCGAATCGCTGCGCGACGAGCTTCGACAGATCGAGGAAGCGCTGGAGCGGATCGAGTCTGGCACTTACGGCCGCTGCCTGGAATGCGATAAGCCGATCGAGCCCAAACGCCTCGACGCCAGACCCTGGTCGAAACTCTGCCTCCAGCACGCCAGTAACCAGCACGGCTGAACGGCCCGGGCAGGGCGCGGACCGCTAGAGAGCCACCGCGGCGCCGGAGTCGGCGGAGCGGTAGATCGCGTCGATCAGTTCGGCCTGGACCAGCCCGTCGGCGGCGGTGACCAGCGGCTGCTGATTGCCGAGGATGGTCTCGATGAAGTTGGCGTCGGGGTCCGGTTCGTCCTGGCCCTGCGGCAGGTCGTCCAGGGGTCCCTCGCCTGTGCAGGCGCGCAGCCAGCGGCCGGACCAGCCGTCGACCTCGATCCGCCCGTTCTCGAAGATGTACGCCAGGTGCGAGGCGTCGGGCAGGCTGTTGCCTCCGATGGCGATATTGGCCAGCACGCCGCTGTCGAAGCGGACGGACAGGACGGTGTTGATATCCACCGGCGTCTGCTGGTTGTCCTGGATGGCGAAGACCTGGGCGGGCCTGTCCTGCAGCGACCAGCAGAGGCTGTTGAGCAGATGTGCGCCGCTGTCGAAGGCCTGCCCACCGCCCGAGACGGCTGGGTCCTGCCGCCAGCTGCCGGCGGTAAGTTTCTTCCAGTTCTGGGCGAGATAGCCGGTGACCATCTCCAGCCGTCCGAGCCTGCCGTCCCGGATCGCCTGGCGGACGTATATCATCGGGCGGGTGAAGGCGGTGTTGTAGCAGACGATCAGCACCTTGCCCGACTGCTGGACCTTCTCGGCCAGGTCCCGGGCCTGGTCCGGGCTGGTGACCATGGGCTTTTCCAGCAGGACGTGACAGCCGCGATCCAGCGCCTCGACCGCCTGATCGTAGTGCAGGGCGTGGGGGGTTACGATGACCACCGCGTCGGGTTTGGCCTGGTCGTACATCTCGGCCGGGTCGGTAAAGCGTGCCGGGGCGGGGTCCACCTCGGCCAGGCGTCGCTGGCAGAGGCTTTCGATCCGGGCCGGGTCGATGTCGCACAGGGCGACGATTTCCACGTCATTGCGGACCTTGAGTTTCCGGGCATGTCCGCCGGCCATGCCGCCGCAACCGAGTATCGCTATCCGCACGGGGTTCATGTGTCGACCTTTCTGCTGGGGCGCCCCCGGGGCAGTCCGGGGGCATGATGTCCGATGGAACCATACCGCGCCCCAAGGCCCCCCTGCTGCGCGGTTCGGATGCAAATACCGATACGATCCGATCGAGGCATCCGCTCCCCCAGCCAGCCATCGGCAAGTTCGGCTGCTGAGCAACGCCGAGCTGACGGTCGAGGCTGTCGCCACGCCGAGGCCGCAGGGGCTTGACGTTGTCTGACGCGGCCTGGCGAGACTCGATCCGGCCCAGCCGGAACCTTGACGCTCGCTGTCGGGTCGCGTATGAAAGGATCATCCATCCGCCGTCGCCCCAGCACAAGGCTGCCGGGTCCGGCGGGCAAGTTGTCCCTCCAGCGGCAGGTCAGGTCAGGGAATGAAGGTCACGCGGCTGAAATCGCTTCTCGAATCGCTTCCATACCCCGCCGGGGCCCTGCTGGCCAAGATCCCCTACTCGCGCAGGCCCAAGGCCGGCAGGATCTACCGACAACGACGCAGGGAGATGGAAGACTTCGCCGCCGCAACGGCCGACCAGCAGCGCCAGTTCGTCTTCCAGCGCGTCCGGACCATCGCCTGCTGGGCCTACGAACAAACCGCTTTCTACCGCCACCATTACGACCGGCAAGGCTTTGACCCCCGCAGCCTGGACAGCTTCGACGACCTCCGGCAGATCCCCCCGGTCAACAAGGACATGATGCAGCAGTGGGACCTGGAGCAACGTTCAGTCGACCGACCCGGGCGCTACGTGGTCAACACCGGCGGCTCGTCGGGCCATCCGCTGGGGTTTTACATCGAGCCGTCCTGCATCGGCCACGAGTGGGCCCACATGCACCGGATCTGGCAGGAGGTGGGCTACCGACAGGACTGCCTGAAGCTCTGCTTCGGCGGGCGGAACATGGGCGCCGCGCCGGTGGTCTACGACGCAGCCCGCCATCACTACGCGGTCAATATCTACCGGCCCAACGGCGAGATCGTCGACGCCCTGGAGCGTGTCGTGCGGCGCAGGAAAATCGAGTTCCTCCACGGCTATCCCAGCGCGATCCACGAATTCGCCACCTGCCCCGAACTGCAGGCCAGCCCGGTCATGCAGACCCTGCGACAAACCGTCCGGGCCGTGCTGCTGGGCTCGGAATACCCCGCCCCGATCTACCGCGATCGCATCGAGCAGACCTTCGATTGCACGTCGATCTCCTGGTACGGCCACACCGAGCGGGCGATCCTGGCCTGGGAGGCCGACCAGCGGTATCTGTACCAGCCCTTCCAGACGTACGGGTTTACCGAGGTCGTCGAGGTCCCCGGCAGCGATCAGCCTCACCTGCTGGGCACGTCGTATTACAACTTCGCCTCGCCCCTGGTGCGGTACGACACCGCCGATGAGGTCGAGGCGGTCTGCCAGGAAGGCGGGCTGCTGCGGTCGTTCCGCATCCGCGGCGGCAGGTCGGGAGACTACGTCGTCGATCGCAACGGCAAGAAGATCTCCCTGACGGCGCTGGTCTTCGGCCGACACCACCACATCTTCGACGCGGCCAAGTTCGTCCAGATTGCCCAGGATCAGCCCGGCAAGGCGACGTTCATCATCACGCCCCTGCAGGAGAACCTGCCGGCTGGAAACCTGGCCGAGATGTTCGACCTGGGGGGGATGGACCTGGAGTGCGACTTCATGGTCGTCGACAGCCCCGTGCTGACCCCCGGCGGGAAGGTCGCCCTGAAGGTCGACCGCCCGAAGGCGTGAGCCCCGCGCCGGTGGCGTTCGAACCCGTTGATCGCATCCGTGTGGCACGGCCGACTCGGCCGTGTTCGAATTATCCCACGGTTCCCGGCGCGTCCCGTACCGATGCCGGGGTTCACGCCGCAGGCGTAACCCCGCGCGGACGGCCGTTCGACACCGTCATGGTTACGGCGATCTCGGCCTGCGGCCTCGATCCCCGTGAACCATGGCACCATCGCGTGTGGTGGCGGTGGGCTACCGAGGCGGCGCCGATACTCCCGTCTCGGACGGCCCGCCCAGCACGTCCGCCCAGAAGCGGAGACGTTCGATTTGTTCCAGCTCGGCCCGAGTGAAGCGCATGAGGCTCTCGGGCGGGATGAGGTGGTGGACGTGCAGGGCCGCATCGAGGTTCTGCAAGGCTGCGGCGCCACGGCCGGCATGGAGAAGCCATCGGGCGTACTCGACGCGCGGCCGGGTCTGGTGGGGGTCCAGGTCCGTCGCCCGCTGCCAGTCGTCCAGGCCCACGCCAAACCGTCGCTGCTGTTGGGGATCTTCCGCCCTTCGCAATCGCTTTGCGGTCAGAAGGGCAGCCCGGGCCGGGGCCCACTGCTCGAGCCTGCAATAGAGCATACCCAGGCGGACGTGCAGTTCGGCCGCTTGGGGGTCCATGCGGATCGCTGCCTGCATCGCTGCGATCGCCTGGACCGTTCTGCCCATCTGCTCCAGCGCCGCAGCGCGGTCAGCCTGCAGCACCGGGCCGTCCTCGCCCCGGGCAACCTGACTGGCCAACTGCTCCAGCTTAGCCTCCGGATCGGCCAGGGGCCAGCGGCGGTACGTCCAGGTATCGGGCATGGCCAGTTGCAGTGCGATCGATCCGGCCTGGCGAAGATTTCCCGCGCTGTCCGGATCCCATCGCACGGCCTGGTCGATCAGCGCAGCGGCCTGGCTGAGCTTCCGACGCGTGGCGGGTTGCCCAGCCTCGCGGCCCGCAGTCAGCAGCGTCACCTTGGCTGCATCCAGGTAGGCTACGTCATCCACCGGGTCGGCCTGGGCAGCCTGCTCGAACAGCTCGACCGCACCTGTCTCGTCGCCTTCCAGCCAGGCGGCAAGGCCCTGCTTTTGCAGGTTCCATCGCGGCAGGACGAACCAGGCCTGGCTGACCAGCAGCCCCAGCAGCAACAGGCTGACGATGACCGCCAAGGCCAGTCGCCCGCCTCGGCCCGCGCTGGGCCGACAGCAGGCCAGGCCGCGCCTGGCGCCGGGGCCCCAGCAGCCCACCGATGCCCCGGCCAGGACCCAGAACAGCGTGGCCGTCGCCGGGGCGGTCAGCGAGAACGTCACCATGTTGTGCAGGAAAAAAGCCAGCAGCGCCGCGACCACGCAGACGCGCACGGCCGGGCCAGGCTCGGCCAGACCCTCTGCCCGGAACAGCCCCAACCACAGACCCAACGCCAGCAGCAACCCGGGCAAGGCGGTGTTGACCACGATCAGCCAAACGCTTTCATCGGGCACGAACAGCCAACGGGCCAGGACCACCCATCCGACAATCGCTGCGCCAAAGCCCCAGCGGATCTTCCCCGAGGCGGGCTTTTCCGGCGGGTCGGGCCTGGCCGCCGGACGCGTCGCTCGCACCAGCAGACCGATCAGGATCAGCAATATCAGCCCGCCGAAGATAAGCCCGTACTGGCCCAGCACGTGGACGAAAACGTTGTGCGGGTCCTTGACGGCCTCCTCGGCCTGGGGGCGCCGGTAGAGCAGGTACAGGTCGCCGAAGTTGCCCGGGCCCGCGCCGCTGACAGGGTGATTGGCCACCAGGCGCATCCCCCCGGTCCAGTAGAACCAGCGGAAGGTCATCGTCTTGCTGGGCAGGTAGTCCAGCACCAGGCCCGTTGTCACCACCACCGCCCCGCCCAGCAGAAACAGCACCAATGCCACAACCACCAGCTTGCGCCAGTGCTTCGAAAGACGCCCGCCATATCGCAGGCCCAGCACCGCCGCAACAACCCCGAACAGCAGCGATCCGATCGCCCCGAACGACTGGGTCAGCAGCAACACCAGGCCCAGAAGCCCGGAGATGATGGCCACGGCCACCGCCAGCGCCGTCGCCGGGTGCAGTTCCCCTTTCGCAGCGGACTGGCCGAACGCCTTGCGGCCCCGGCGCGCCTGCCGGAAGCGGTCGACCGCCATCCCCCCCGCTACCCCAAGCAGCAACAGCAGCCCCGAAGCAAACAGATTGGCCAGGCCGAAATACCCCACCGGCGCCCAGTCGCGAATCCGGTACTCGAACATCGTCTCCTGCGGGCTGCCCGGGCGGATGCCCGCATCGGCCAGCGCCTGGTACCGGTCGGCCTCGAAGGCGGCGATCCGGTCGGCCGTCTCGAACGTCGCCTGGTACAGGCCCTTGCCCGCCATCGCCAGGCCCACCCCCAGCAGCCCCGCCAGCAGCAGGTGCATCTTGCGCTTGTCCCGACACAGTTGCATGGCCGCAACCGCCGCGGCCAGCAAGGCCGCCAGATCAAGCAGCACCAGTTGCCCGTCCCGGTTGGTCCACTGGACCCCATCGACCGCAACGGCCAGCCCCGCCGCTATCGGCAGGCACCCCAAGGCAAGGACCATCCAGACCGGCAGGACCGGCTGGGGCGATTCGGCCTGCATCGCCCTGCCCAGAAGCGCCGCGACGCACGCCAGCAGCAGCAGGGCATCGAAGGCGATGCGCGACAAATCGGCCCGGTCGACCGAAACCGAAATCCGGGCATCGGCCCCGGCGGCCTGCATCCGCGCCGGCGAGACCGACGGGAGGCGGTACTGCGTTTCCAGCACGAACATCCGCCCGCAGCTGCCCAGCAGCAACAGCAGCATGGCCGTCCACAGCAGCCCCGCAGCGGCCCGCCGGCCACGGCCGCCCGTTCGGACCTCCGCCGACCTATCCATCTCGCCGACCTCCCGATTCCAGCAGCGCGATCACCCCCAGAATCGACAACGTCTGACCGAAGACCAACGCCGCACCCAGCAGGCTGGATACGTGCGGCAGCAGCAGCGCCCCCACGGCCGTGGCCAGCGTGCAGAGGTAAATCGTCAGCACCGCCTTGGGCGTGCTCATGCCCCGCTGCACAAGCCGGTGCGAAAAGTGACGCCGGTCGCCCACCATCGGGTTGACCCCCGCGCGGATGCGGATGATCATCACGCTGGCGGTGTCGTAGAGTGGCACGGCCAGAAGGATCGGGGGCACGAGAACGCCGTACAGATAGTGCTCGGTCCCCGGCGTGGCATACGTGGTCAGGCAGCTGGCCACGGCCAGCAGGTAACCGACGACCAGTGACCCGGCGTCGCCCATGAACATCCGCGCCGGCGGGAAGTTCTGCGGCAGAAAACCCAGCAAAGCCCCCAGAAGTACCCCCAGCCAGGCCGCTACAAAAACCTGCTGCATCTGCATCGCCGCGATCAACAGCACGGCCGATATGATCGCCGCCACCCCGGTCGACAGGCCGTCCATGTTGTCCAGGAAGTTCATCGCGTTGATGATCACCACCAGCCAGAGCGTCGAGACGATGATGCTGATCGTCGGCCCGGCGAAGGTCATCACGCGAACGCCCAGAACCCAGCTTGTAAACCCGGCCGCGACAACCTGCACCAGAAGCTTGATCCAGGGCCCCAGCGCCCGGGCGTCGTCGATCAGGCCCATCACGTGCAGCAAGGCCGCAACGGCCAATATGCCCAACGCCATCGGCAGCCGCCCCGCCGCGCCGTCCAGATGGATCGCCAGCGACTCGGCCATCCAGCCAGGCGGAGAGTCCACCCATCGGGCAACCAGCCCTGCCGCCAGCAGGACGCAGACGGCCACGGCCAGGAAGATCCCCGAGCCGCCCAGCAGCGGCGTGACCTTCGCATGGGCCTTGTGGGCGGCAGGGATATCGACCATGCCCACCTTCCGAGCCACGGCTGCGAAGATCGGGCTTGCCAGTGCGGAGATCAGGAACGCTCCGCCAAGGGCGATGGCGATAGCCCATTCCACGTTCATGCACTGCCTGCCTTTCCTGCGGCCAGTCGGTCGCGTACCTCGGTGAAGAAGTCGAAATACCGGCCCGACCGGTAGTCCGGGAACGTCCATTCCAGCGACCGCCAGCGCCCCTGCTGCCACATCAGCGTCACCTCGGCGAAAACGCCACGCCCGATGTAGATCCGGTGGCTGAAATTCTTGCAACTGGCCAATACCAGCTTCGGCAGGGCGATGTACCCCGGGTCGAGGTTCACCGGCCTGGGCGGGTGGTCGCACCTGCCGGCCAGGTTCGCCTCGAGCTGGTTGGTCGCGACCTTGACCTCGGCCAGCGTCTCAGCCTGGCCGGGCCAGTCGAAGGTTACGAATTGTCGCAGCAGCGACGGGCCCATCTGCTGAGTATAATACCTCGTCGACTGGAAGTCCCAGACCGGCGAAACCTGGCCCACGTGCCCCAGACGCGACTGCAGCTCGTTCCGCGCACGGTCCAGCCACGATCCGTCCGCAGCCAGCAGGCCGCAGATCCAGGCGACTTCGGGGGGCGAGTGCAGTTGGGCCATGCGACGCATTGTCGACAGACGCGGCGGAACTGTCAACCGCGCTGCGGGTTGCAGCTCTGCGACCGCCAACGCCCTGCTACAACCACGGAGGCAACATGTTCCGACCCCCAGCCATACTTCTGAGCGCCCTGGCGTGCACACTGGCCGGTTGCGCCCAGCAGCCGTCGGGCCTTCCCGCCGAGGCTTCGGCCTTTCAAGGCCACCACTACCAGGTCTTCGAAATGGACCTGACCTGGCACGAAGCCAAGGCCCACTGCGAGAAACTCGGCGGGCACCTCGCCGTCATCGAGACCGAGGCCGAGCAGCTGTTCATCGTCGACCTGGCCGACGGACGATATCTCTACCTCGGCGCAACCGACGAGGCCGAGGAAGGCACCTGGGTCTGGATCAACGGGGCCCAGTGGGACTACACCGACTGGATGTCAGGCCAGCCCAACAACTACGGCGGCGACGAGCACTACCTGGCAACCTACGACGACGGCTACTGGGTCGACGTCGCCGCCGAAGGCAGCGGCTTCTGGATGCCGATCGGCTTCATCTGCGAATGGGACAGGTAGCCCCTCCGCTGCCCAGCCTCACGCCCCTTCAACCTAACCCGGCGATTCCACCGCTCCGCCGCCGCTGCCCGGGTTCACGCCGAAGGCGCAGGCCCGCGCGCCTGGACCCGTCGCACCTCCCGCCACGACACCGACCAGGCTTCTGTTACCAGCATGCCACCCCCTGAAAGCACCTCTCTTGGGCCGCGGGAGTTTTACTCTTCCCGGATGGCCGCGGCCATGTTCTTGCCCAGTTCGGCGCAGTCGGCCTCTTCCTGATCGTCGGGGGAGCAGTTGGCCTCGACGATCGGTTCGACGATCTCCCAGCCGGGGGATTCGGCGAGCTTCATCATCCGGGCGACCGCGCCCTTGCTCCAGCCGTACGTGCCGACGATGCCGACGCGGTGGTTCTTGAGCTTCTTGTTCTCCAGGTGCTCCAGGAGCGTCTGCATCAGCGGGAAGACCTTGGTGTTGTAGGTCGGCGAGCCGAGGATCAGTCCCTTGTACCGCCAGATGTCGCGGATGACGTATGACACGTGCGTCCGGGAGAGGTTGTGCACGCGGACCTTCTCCACGCCGGCCTCGGCGATCGCACGGGCGACGACCTCGGTCATCTTCTGCGTATTGCCGTACATCGAGGCATACGCGATGACGATGCCCTCTTCGGTCTGGTGGCTGGACCACTTGGCGTAGTCTTCGATGATCTTGCCCGGGTTGGTCCGCCAGATCGGCCCGTGGGTCGAGGCGACCAGCTTGATCTCCAGGTCGCCCAGCTTGGCGATGGCCTTCTGGACCATGGCCGAGTACTTGCCGACAATGTTGGAGAAGTAGCGCAGGATCTCGTCTTCGTAGTAGTCCAGGTCGACCTCATCGTCGAATATGCCGTCCGGCAAGGCCCCGAACCCGCCGAAGGCGTCCCCGGAGAACAGCGCCTTGAGCGTCGGCTCGTAGGTCATCATCGTCTCGGGCCAGTGGACCATGGGGGTCAGGAAGAACTTGAGCTTGTGCTTGCCCAGTTCCAGCACGTCGCCGTCTTCAGCCACGTGGATGTTCTCGGTGATCCCGTAGAAGCGTTCGAGGAAGCGGACGGTCTTGGCGTTGCCGACGATCGTCATATTCGGATAGATCCGGCGGAGGACCTTGATGGCCCCGGAGTGGTCGGGCTCCATGTGGTTGACCACGAGGTAATCGATGGTCTTGTCGCCCAGGACGCCCTTGGCCTTGTCGAGCAGTCCGGTGAGGAAGCCCTTTTTCACCGCGTCGATCATGACGGTTTTTTCGTCGACCAGCAGGTACGAGTTGTACGACACGCCGCGAGGCAGAGGCCAGATCGACTCGAACAGTGCGGTTTCGTAGTCGTTGACGCCGATCCAGTACAGCTCTTCGGTAATCGGTACGATATTGCTCATCGCCTTCTCCTGATTCTCCGGGGCGAAACAATCGGTTGCGGGAGGATCACCGATACCATATCTGCCGGGCCCAGACAAGCGCGGCCTGTGCTGACCGGGCTGCCGGGGACGGTTCAGACATCCAGGCCCAGCCGGGCCAGGTCGCGCCGGACCTGGCTGATCGCCTCGGCCTGTATGCCAACCATCCCCAGCCGCTGGGCAGCGGCGATGTTCTCAGCCCGGTCATCGACAAATACTACGCCTTCGGGCTCTGCCCCGGCGCGGTCGAGCACGTGCCGGAAGCAGGCCGGCTCGGGCTTGCGGCTGCCTATCTCCTGCGAGCAGTAGATCGTCTCGAACCGCTCGGACAGCTCCGGGTACAGGGCCGAGAAGACCTGCTTGTGGGCGGTGTTGGTGTTGCTCAGCGCCAGCAGGCGCACCTGCCCCGACAGGTCGTCCAGCAGCTCCAGCGCCCCCGCTGCCAGACCCATGAACACGCCGTTCCACCCGGTCTGGAAGTCTTCGAAGCCCAGTCGGCCTGCCAGTCGAGTGTTGATCAGCCGGTGGTAGACGGGCAGGTCGATCTGCCCCCGCTCCAGCCGCTGGTAGTCGGTATCCTGCCAGAACAGCTCGATCATCTCGTCGAGGTCCATGGCGATCGTCTCGGCCCAGTAGCGGGCGCAGCGTTCCATGTCCAGCTCGATCAGCACCCCGCCCAGATCGAAGAGGACGACTCCAATGTTCGGTTTCGGTGCCATGTGGGGCATTGTACGCGCCGCGACAGGCGATGCTCGCACAAACCATCTCCGCCCGTTCTTGACCGCGCGGCCGCTAGGATGAACAATACGCCCCAAATGCACACTTGGTAAGGAATCGCCCGTGAGTCTTTCGTCCCGATCGCAATGGACCCCGCCGGTGTCCGTTCTGTGTTGTCTGGCCTGGCTGATTGCCGGCTGCTCCGTGCCCGGTCCGGATCACCCAGCCGACTCGTACGAGATCGATTTCAGCCTCCCGCCGGGAAGCGAGGTGGCCGGGGCGATTGTCTTCGTCGTCGACGGGATGAACGCCGAGATCTTCCAGCAGATGCTCGAGGCCGGCCAGCTGCCCGCCTTCCAGAAGTATTTCGTCGATCGGGGCCTGTACGTGCCCCGTGCAGCGGCCAACATCCCCGGTGTGACCCTGGCGAACCTGACCAGCCTGGCGACCGGGCGTTTCTGCGGCCATCACAACATCCCCGGGATCAACTGGTTCGACCGCAATACGCTGATCTACCGCAACTACAACACCATCGCCCAGAAGAACACCCTCGACGGCGACTACCAGGTGCCCAACATCTACGAGCAGTTCCCCAGGCAGACAACGGTTTCGATCTTCTTCCAGCCGCACCGGAACACCACGAAGTTCATCGAGAACTGGACCTCGGCCGGGCCGATGTTCGGCCTGGGCTGGTACGAGCGGGTCGACCGCCTGACGCTCTACCGGTTCCACCTGGTCAGGCAGATTGCCGCCGCCCGACGGGCCTGGCCGGCGATTACCGTCGCCTACCTGCTGAGCCCGGACTTCCGGGGCTACGGATACGGTTCCGGCAGTGAGCAGTACCGCGATTCGCTGCGACACAGCGACAAGCAGATCGGGCGCGTCCTGGCCGACCTGGAATCCGCGGGCATGCTCGAAAAGCTGCACATCGCCCTGGTCAGCGACCACGGCATGGTCGACATCCGCGAGCATTTCGTTCTGGACGACTACCTGCGCGACATGCTGGGGCTGAACCTGGCCTGCAGGGAGCTCTGGCAGACCACGCCGTTTGAGAAGCGGCAGGAGTATTACCAGCAATACCAGGCTGTCACGTACGGCAGCGGCGACCGCTACGGGGCCCTCTGCCTTCGCAAGCCCGTCTGTGAGAATGGCAAGGTGGTCGGCTGGCACGACTGGCTGGACCGGCCCGGGCCGGCGGATCTGGCCAGCTACCCCACCGGGCGAGGAATCGTCGACCTGCCGGCCCACCTCGCGGGCCTCAAGCAGGTTGACCTCGTCGCCTGGCAGGTGCGGGAGAACCATGTGGCGGTGCGCAACGGCCTAGGCGTGGTGCACTTCACCCAGCCGCAGGGTCCGGCAGGGTTGATCTGGTACCAGGTGGTCCAGGGCGATGATCCTTTGGGATACGATGCCCTGGTTCCGGAACATGCAGGGAACGGGGCCAGCCCGCTGGCCTGGCTGGAGGCAACCGCCCGGACGGAGTATCCGGACCTGCCCGCCCAGATCCTGGCGTATTTCCGCTCGACGCGGGCGGGGGATATCGCCCTGTTCGCCGCCGAGGGCTACGACTTCCGCGACGTACACAACGGCGGGCACGGCGGGTTCCTGCATGGCGAAGCATTTGTTCCGATGGCCATCGCCGGACCGGGCATCGAGCGGCAAAGACTCCCGATCGCCCGGACCGTCGACCTGGTCCCGACGCTGCTGGATCTGCTGGGCGCGCCGCCCATCGAGGCCGCCGACGGACGCAGCCTGGTCAAGCCCTGAAGACTTTCGGCGCTGAGATCGGGCCGCTCGGCGATACCATTCTCTCGAACCTGCAGACCGAAGCAGGCCTTGGCAGGCTGCCTCGGCCGACACCAGCAAGAGAGGACATTCCCGCATGCCCGACAAGTACATTCCCATCGTAGAATGGGTCGTCTGGTCACTGGAAGCAATGGGAGTTGCCGCCGTGGTCACCGGGGCGGTCTGGGCGGTGATCCGCGCGGTCGTGGAACTCATCGGCCGGGTGGAGCACCGGATGATCTTCCGCAACCTGCGCAGGGCGCTGGGTCGCGGAATTCTGGTGGGCCTGGAATTCCTCGTCGCAGCCGACATCATCCACACCGTGGTCGTCAGACTGGAATGGGATACCGTAGGCGTACTGGCCGTGATCGTCCTGATCCGGACGTTCCTGAGCTTCACGCTGGAAGTCGAGATCACGGGCAACTGGCCCTGGCAGAACCGCCGGGAAAACCAGCAGAACCTGTAGGCTGTCTCAGGCGTCTTTGTCTGCCGCGGCCAGGGCGGCGTCGGCCCGGTCCCTGCCGCTTTCGGGCAGGTCGGCGAAGTCGCCTCGAATCGCCTTCAAGGCCGTCCGCTCGCGATTGATCTCCCGGGCCGTGCGAATGCCCATCCGGCGGAAGATCTCCACCGGCGGGCACCAGCCCTGGATCGCGTGCTGCAGCAGGAAACCTGCAATGACGAACGGAAAGTAGCTCCACTTCTTCCATTTCAGCCCCAGCAGCAGGCTGGCCAGCGAAATGGTCGCCGCGTTGGCTTCCAGCGTCCGCTCGATGTCCCACTCTTCGTCGAGCTGGGCCAGGCGGTACTCGATGTCCTCCATCCGCTCGACGAACTCCCGCAGGCGATCCCGCGTCAGCCGCCGGATCACTTCTTCGACCCATTCCGGGTCGTGCTCGCGGACCCGATCGTCCTGGAACTCTTCAACGTGCATTTCCTGCGTCATGACGCTCTCCTTCTCGCTTCTCAGACCCGCATTTTCTCTACCGGGTGTGGTCCGAGGACGTTGAGGCGGTACTCGCCGTCGTTCTGCTCAATCACCTTCTCGCTGGGAACCGTCCCCTCGTTGACCTGGTCCTGGAACTGCTTGTAGGTCTCGGGGGCCTCGTCCGGGCCATGGACGATCTTCTCCCGGTCGGTCGTCCAGTCGACCTGCTGGCCGAGGATCTCGCGGACGTACTCCTTGTTGGACTGGAAGATCATCAGCGGTTCGGGCAGCTGCTCGGGGATGACCTCTTCGGGCTCCTTCTTGCCGTGCTTGCGCATCATATCCACCGCGCCGTGCAGGTGGTTCAGTTCGCAATCCAAGTGCCACTGCCACCACTTGCGGATCCGCTCGTCGGTCTCGCTTTCCATGCAGGCGTAGTACAGCCAGACCTCGTTGTACTCGTGCAGCAGGGCCCGTTCGAACCAGTCCGCCGTCGGGTCCAGCAGCGATTCATAGTGCGATACGTGCTGTTCCTCGATCTGGGCGATTTCCATGTACAGCCCGCGGCCGAGCATGCCCTCCGGACGGTTCCCGACGTTCATGTACAGGTTCATCGTCTGCTGTTCAGCCGCGACGATGGTCAGCATGTGCAGCTGCGTCAGCGGGTCGACCTTGTCGCCATTGACGGGCTTGCGGACGGTGTCGAACGGGTGCTGGTGTTCGGCGGCGGTGGGCCTGCCGGGGAAGACCTCGGTCAGGTCGTCGCCGATGACCTGCGAAGCTTCCTTGTCCTCGGTCATCTGGTAGAGATTCGCGTAGCGGTAGAGATGGTCGAAGTCTTCCAGCAGGGCGTAATCCAGGGCGGCCTTGACGTGCTCGTCGGGCTCGGTCTTGGCCAGCCAGGCTGTCAGATCGACGGCCACCTGTTCGAAACCCAGGGTCACCTCGAGGTTGCTCTGGTCGCCGGGGATCAGCCAATTGACCATCTTCTGCTGTTGCTGCTCGACACGCCGTGTCATCGCCAGTTTGCGGCGGATGTCCATGTCATCGCAGTGGCGGGCGAACTGGTGCTTGAAGATCGCCCCCTCGACTTCGATTCCGTTCATGAGGATCACGCGTGTGCGGGTGTACGGGTGGACGTCGCGGGCGTCGAAGGGCTGGACGTTGGCTTTCTCCCAGGCAAGGATCTGCTCTTCCAGCTTCATGCCCTTGTGTTCCAGAGGTTTGAAACTCATTGTCGGCTCCTGTGCGTAAAGGTCGCTTGGTGGATCATCTTCCGGGTGTCCGGATCTGCGGCGATGGCCGTCCGCCAACCATTCGGCGGTTTCGGAATGTCCGAAGAATGCCGGACGATGGTCCGCATGGTTATATTATTTCGACAGAATGACCCAGAGTGCGTGGATGATTCCGGGGATATAGCCAAAGATCGTCAGCAGGATATTCAACCAGAAATGCATGCCGATTCCGACCTGCAGAAATACGCCCAAAGGCGGAAGCAGGATTGCCAGAATGATACGAAGAATATCCACGATGTCCTCTTTTCTATTTATACTCTATGCCCGAAAGCATGGCCGGGCAGGTTCCACAGAGCAACCTGCACTCGTTCTTACGGTCTTAGAAACGTATCGGCCAGGGCGAGTCATTCCCACGTCAATGGACACCTATTTGCATATAGGTCTTCTTCTGACAAGCAGACGGCAAATCCTCTATTTCAGCCTCTTTTCCCTTCATCCGGCGCCCGGGGCATAACCGATTCGATGGCGGAATCTCCTGGACCTGATTGGAAATCACCGACATGCTGCCGTCGGTCTCCAGGATCAGCGCCCGGACGTCCTCCAGCCCTTCCATGCCCTCGCCACGGATGGCCTGGAAGATGTCCGCGGGGACCACACGCTCCTGCCGCATCGCGTCGCGGAGCATCTGCCCGGCGCGGACCAACAGGGTCGGCTCGGACTTGATCGCCTTGCGGAACAGCCCGCTTCGCACCGAAAATCAGCTGACGACGAACTGCAGCCCGATCAGCAGCCCCAGCGCCGTGAAACCCCCATCAAGGATACCGTCCTGGACAGCAGCACGTTGGCCATCGTGGAACCCAGCGTGATGGCGACCACAAGGTCGAAAGCGTTGAGCTTGCTGAGCGTCCGCTTGCGCGAGATCCTGTGGGTGATCAGCACAAATACATAGGCAGCCGTCCCCACCATCAACACGCGGTATATGTCATCCCATCCGTCGAAATCACATCCGAGTCTCCTTCCATATGAATCGATGCCGTAGTGTATCGATCAATATCCAATTCGGCCTCGGTTCTCACCGCGCGTGGTGGTTTACCCCATGACAAAATGGAAGGGTAACCTTGCCGGCCTGTCGGAATGAGTCGATATACTTCCGTAGATGTAAAAGCACTTTTGACATGCAAAGCCAAAAAGGAGACACCCATGGCCGACGCTATTTTAGCCATATACGAAGCGCCTGCAGATGCGACACAGACTGTCGATGACCTGGTAGGCTCGGGGATCACCCGGGAGAGAATCAGCGTGCTGGCATCCGAGAGCACAGCCAAGGACTCGCTGGTCGTCAAGAAGCAGACCAAGGGAGCCGAAGGCACGGCGATCGGGGGCGGCATCGGCGCCGCAGCCGGTGCGGTCCTGGCCGGACTGACCAGTGTGGGCGTCATCGCCACAAGCGGCGTGGGCCTGCTGGTCGCCGGTCCGCTGGTCGCCGTTCTCACCGGGGCCGGTGCGGGCGGAATCGCCGGTGGCGTCATCGGAGGTCTGACCGGGCTGGGCTTCTCCGAGCACGAGATCAAACACGTCGAAGACGCCCTGAACGAAGGTTCGGTGGTCGTGGCCGTCGAGGTCGATGACCATGACGACGAAGACAAGATCAAGGACATCCTCCACCGCCACAGTGCAAAAGAAGTCAGCACTGCCTGAGAGAATTCCTCGCATCTACCCGGCTGATCGGCCGCGATGGAGTTTCTCCGTCGCGGCC
Source organism: Phycisphaerae bacterium (assembly GCA_046541415.1). Classification (GTDB taxonomy): domain Bacteria; phylum Planctomycetota; class Phycisphaerae; order SM23-33; family SM23-33; genus CAZOVB01. Next base: position 88,404 of record JBKHDI010000005.1, read on the forward strand.
CAGCCGGGCATGCGACCATCACTTCTTTGAGCTGTAGACGTCGTCGGGCACCGTGGCCGACTGCTTGAGGATCTTCAGCACGCCCAAGGTCACGAAGACCGCCCCGCCGGCCAGGCAGAGCAGCAGCGTCCCCGTCTTGCCCAGGCTCCTATAGAGGACCGCGACAATCGCATGCGTCCGCACGCGCCCGCCGCCTGGGCCGCTTGCCCGCCACGGAATCGTCGACCTTGATCGACTTGCCGCAATTCTCACACGAAAATCGGATCATCTCTCTGCCCTCGAACTGGTGGATTTCGCCATGATATCCCTCACCAACCCGCCGGCCACCAAATCATTTTCCGCCCGTTCGGGCAAATCTGAACAAGATCTTAACGATTCCTCCGCATTGCGGGCCCTACGACGTGAAGCGGAGCGAGTCCAGGGCCAGCTGGCCCGAGCCGGGCACGCGGACGGTCAGCAGCAGGTCGTGCGTTCCCGATGGGTGGACAGGCAGGGCGGATTTGCCCCCCGGCAGCGACGCACAGCCGATCGGGGCGGAGTCCAGCTCGTCCAGACGGATCTCCACCAGCCCGCGGGCGACGTCGCCGGCGATCTGCAGTTGGAACGTGCCGGGGCGGCTGGCGAAGTCCACGTTGGCGAAGACAAGCGTGTCGCCGTCGCGCAGGTTCGTCACGGCCAGGTTCTGGTCATCGATTTTCTGTTTGGCTGCGTGGGCGGGCGCCTCGGTGAACCACTCGGCCTCGATGCGATCCCACGAAGCATCGTACCGCCCGACCCCGGTTGCGAAGTGACGATCCAGCAAGCGCGTGTCCGTTATCAGCTCGCCGTCGTCGCAGAGGTGACAGTACGTCAGCAGCGACTCGCGATACTTGTAGCCCGGCCGAATGTAGCGACACCAGATGTGATAGAACTGCCCCCGCCATCCGAAGAAGCTCCCGTGAGCGAAGGGGCCCAGTTCGTAGCCGGACCCCACGCGCCCCTGCCAGGTGTACGGGCCGTAGATATTGTCGGAGGTCGCGTAGTCGGCCCCCCAGCTGAGGTAGTAGCGTCCACGGGCCTTGAAGATGTAGTTTTTGTCCATCCAGTCCGGCGCCTCGGCCCAGCCGCGGCCGAGGATCTCGACGGACCGGGGCTCCGAGGCCAGGGAGATCATGTCGTTGTTCAGGCGCACGACGAAGTAGCCACCATGTTCCTTGGCGCCGTAGACCATGTACGGCGTTGCGGCCGGGTCGTCGTCGACGAGGATCGTCGGGTCGTGCTGGTCGACCAGCCAGCTGTCGCGCGGGCTCGTAAACGGACCGGCCGGGCTGTCGGCGACCAGCACGCCGATGTGGCGGTTGCGATCGGAGTAGTAGAAGTACGTTTTGCCGTTGCGCTGCATGGCGTCGCAGGCCCAGCAGTCGGACGAATTCTCATCCATCCGCGTCACGTCCGGCGTGATGTCGGCCTGGTGTGACCAATGGACCAGGTCGCCGGAGCGGTAGACCTGCCATTTGCGCATCACCCAGGTGCGGTCTTCGGGACTCTCGTCGCAGCCCGTGTACAGGTACAGCTGTCCGTCGAAGACCCGGACGTGCGGATCGGACATGCCGATATCGGGAATCAGCGGGTTTCCGCCAGTCGATTGCAGATCACCCATGGCGACCTCCTTCTCTGTTGGTGAACCTGCCCCGAGGATACCAGACCCGCCAGGGCCAGTCGAGAGCCGCGGACGACAGGTTCAGCCGCCACGACGTAGCGTTTACGCGAAGACGGGCCACGCGCGCGGGGTTACGCCGAAGCGGCGTGAACCCCGGCACCATTTGACGCAGATGAAAGTGAAGCCCGCACCCTTGGCCGAAACAGTCGGGCGTGGACCCCGGGGCCTTTGTTACCGGCCCTCGGATTGGCCGTAGTAGACCCGATCGGCCAGCAGCAGCGCGTTGAGCTGGTGCTGGGTGGTGTCGTTTCGCAGCCAGGGGTCGAATCGGCGGTTCATGACCCCGCCGATGGCGCGCCGGTGGGCACGGGCGGCGGCCAGTTCGGGATTGGCTACCGGCGAGCCGACCTGCCAGGTGCAGAGCTTCAAGAGCCCTTGCTCGATAGTCGCCGCCAGTTTCCGTTGGTCGGCCTGGCGGCCGAGCCTGCCGGCCAGGCGCCAGGCGGGGATGATCCCCTCGTAGGCGTAGCCGGTGTTGCGTGTCCGCTGGAGGGTGCGGTGGACATCGACCATCCAGACGGCCAGGTCCACGGCGCGCTGGGCGTAAACGTGCGACCCCTCCCAGCCGCTGTCGACGATCTGGTCGTAGGCCATGATCCCCCAGTGGAAGAAGCCCTTCATCGCCGGGTGGTCGGGGTCGGCGGCTGCGGCCTGGACGACCCACCGCCGGTGCATCACCTCGGCCGAGGCCATGATCAGCGGCTGGAGCTTGTCGTACCCGGCCTCTCTGGCGGCGCGGGTGATCGCCAGCAGCGACTCGCCGTCGTAGTAGGCGTTGGGCCGGCCGAACTCGTGCCCGACGTTACTGTAGCGCGAGTCGAAGTGGCCGTCTTCGTTCCGCAGACTCAGCAGCAGGGTCAGGTAGCCGTCGAGCTTGGTGCGGACCTGCGGTCGGACATCTTCGGGCAGGTCTGCCTGGAGGGCCTCGATGTGGGTCAATGTCAGCAGCGCCAGCAGGCCGGTATCGCCGAAGGGGTCCTGGCCGTAGAACGGCGCCAGCCTGCCGGCGCCGATGTCCTGGGAATGGTCCCACCAGAACTGGAGCATGCGGACGACGGCGTCGCGACTCTTGGCCGATGCGCAGGCGCGATGGGCCAGGACCAGTGCCCAGCTCGTGCCGGCCTGGCGGACGTCGTTGTCGGTGCTCCGGGCCTTGCCGCTGCGCAGGTCGAGTTCGTAGACGAAGTTTCCGCCGTCTTTCTGGATGGCCAGAAGATACCGCCGCGCCAGGAGGATCGACCGCCGGACAAGCTGCGGCGAGAGGCGGTCGCCGGGCCCGTCGAAGGGCTCGTCCAGCGGATCGAGGCAGGGGCGGGAGGCCGGGGCGTCCAACGATTCCGGCCCACAGCCCAAGGTCCCGATGCAGCCCAGCAGGATGACGATCAGGCGGGTTCGGATGGTGCTATCCCAGGTCCATGGGGGGCAGGTCGGGGGCGGGGGTTGGCTTCTTCTTCTCGTATTTGGGCACTTCCGGTTCGGGCACGTGGTCGATCAGCTTGCGGACGATTTCGACCGAGTCGATGCCCTCGCTGGCGGCGGCGAAGTTGCAGCCGATGCGGTGTCGCAGGACGGGGACGGCCACGCGTCGGATGTCCTCGGTGCTGACGGTGAATCGTCCTTCCATGGCTGCGTAGGCCTTTCCGCCGAGGATCATGTAGATCCCGGCTCGGGGCCCGGCGCCCCAGTCGACCATGCGTTTGACGAACCCGGGGGCCGAGGTGTCGGACGGGCGCGTGGCGCGGACGAGTCGGGCTACGTACTGGATGACGTACTGGCTGATCGGCACGGTGGCTACCAGCTTCTGCATGTTGAGGATCTGGCGGGCGTTGAAGACGCGTTCGAGTTGGACGCTTTTTCCGGCGGTGGTCTCGGCCAGGATCTTCTCTTCTTCCGAGAGGCTGGGGTAGTCGACGAAGATGTTGAACATGAATCGGTCGAGCTGGGCTTCGGGCAGCGGGTACGTGCCCTCCTGCTCGATGGGGTTCTGCGTGGCGATGACGAAGAACGGCTCGGGCAGCGGCCAGGTGTCCTGTCCGACGGTCACTTCGCGTTCCTGCATGGCCTGGAGCATGGCGGCCTGGGTTTTGGGGGGCGTGCGGTTGATCTCGTCGGCGAGGATGATGTTGGCGAAGATGGGACCCTTGACGAAGCGGAACTCGCGGCGTCCGGCCTCGGGTTCCTCGATGACGTTGGTCCCGGTGATGTCGGAGGGCATGAGGTCGGGTGTGAACTGGATGCGCTTGAAGGACAGTTCCAGGGCCTTGGCGAACGAGGAGACCATCAGTGTCTTGGCCAGGCCCGGCACGCCGACCAGCAGGCAGTGGCCTCGCGAGAGGATGGCTGCAAAAACCTGGTCGAGCACCTCGGATTGTCCGACGATGACCTTGGACAGTTCTCGCTTCATGATGTCGCGGCTACGGGAGAACTGGTCCATCAGTTTTTCATAGGATTCCTTGGCCATGATCACCTGCGATCTTTGCTTTGGCCCGGGCGTCGCCGGGCGGTACAATAGACGTAACCTATTTTTGCCGGAGACAGGATGATACCGATACCCGAACAGGCCCACAAGGCCCGGCTGAGCCGAACCGCGGCGACCTGTCTGCTGGTCGTGCTGCTGCCGGTGTTGACGGCTACCGCCGAGGTGACCCACGAGCAGGTCCAGAACGCCGTTCGCAAGGCGGTGGCCAACCTCCGTAACAGCCAGGCCGGCGACGGGACCTGGAAGCGTTACGGCAGCTACGAAGGGGGCAATACCGCCCTGGCCGCTCTGGCGCTGATCAACGCGGGGATCTCGCCCAACGACCCGGCCGTGGCCAAGGCCGTCGCCGCGGTGGCCAAGACCGAGGACAAATACACCTACGTCGTCTCGCTGAAGTGTCAGCTTCTGGCCGCGGCAGACCCGGAGGGCAAGAAGTACCGCCCCCAGCTGCAGAAGGCCGTCAACTGGCTGGCTGCCAACCAGCTGGCCAACGGCATGTGGACGTACCGCCAGCAGCAGAACAACCGCTTCGCCGGGCGCGGAGACAATTCCAACACCCAGTTCGCCCTGCTGGGCCTGCACGAGGCCGCCAAGGCCGGCGCGCTGGTGCCCCCCAAGCTCTGGCGACTCTCACGCATCCACTTTACCAACACCCAGTTGAAAGACGGCGGGTGGACCTACCACTACCAGCAGGGCAGGAACGCCCGCATGGCCAACGTGCCCAGTTACGGCTCGATGACGGCCGCCGGGGTGGCCAGCCTCTACATCTGCGGCCAGAGGCTGCACGTGACCGGGCCCAAGACACTCGTAAACGGCGCCTGGCCCAGCTGCGGCAGGTACCGCCACAACGTCCCGATCGCCAAGGGCCTGGAGTGGCTGACCGACAACTTCGCGGTCCGCGAGAATCCCGGGCGCCGCACCGGCTGGCTGCATTACTACCTTTACGCCCTGGAGCGGGTGGGGATGATCTCCGGGCAGCAGACCTTCGGCCGCCACGACTGGTACCGCAAAGGCGCCGCCTTCCTCGTCGACACCCAGGACAAGGACGGCTCGTGGGGGCGGATGGGCTACGACACGGCCTTCGGGCTGCTGTTTCTGGCCAAGGGCAACCGTCCGGTGATCGTCCAGAAGCTGCTCTGGGGCCCGGCTGAGAAAGCCAACCGCAACATTCACGACCTGGAGAATCTGACGATCTTCCTGGACGACAAGCTCGGCCAGCATACGACGTGGCAGTCGGTGAGCGTCTCGGCCGATCTGGCCGACTGGCGGCTGGCGCCGATCCTGTTCATCACCGGCCACGAGTTCCCGGAGTTCACCGACCGGCAGGAGAAGCAGCTCAAGGCGTTCGTCGAATCCGGCGGGACGATCTTCGCCGAGGCCTGCTGCGGCTCGGACCCGTTCGCCGCGGGCCTGCGGAAGCTGACCGCCCGCCTCTGGCCGGAGTATCCGCTGCGGGCCCTGCCGAAGAACCACCCGGTCTTCGCCAGCTACTACGACCTGGAAGAGACCTTCGCCCTGGAGGGCATGGACGTCGGCTGTCGGACGGGGCTGTTTTTCGCCCCCCGCGCCGTTTCGGCGCTCTGGGAGATGCAAGACCTCGTCCAGGACGGGCGCAACCTCTCGGAGCAGGCCTTTAAGCTCGGAACCAACATGGCCGCCTACGCCACCGGGCGCGAGCAGCTCTCGGCCAAGCTGGACCGCGTGGACCTCGGCGGCGCCGATCAGGACGACCCCAACCGCGAGATCCCGCGCGGGGCCGTCCGCATCGCCCGGATCTACCACACCGGCGACTACCAGGCCGACCCGAGGGCAATCAAGAACCTCGCCGAGATGCTCCGGACCGAGGCGAACGTCGACGTGGTCAGCCGGGGACGACACCTCAAGGCCGACGACGAAGCGATCTACGGCTATCCGGTGGTCTTCATGACCGGTCACAACGCCTTCGACATGCCCGCCGAGCAGGTCACCGCCCTGCGCAAGTACCTCCAGCGCGGCGGGTTCCTCGTCGCCGACGCCTGCTGCGGGCGCGAGGCCTTCGACAAGAGCTTCCGCAAGCTGGTCGGGCAGATGTTCCCGGACCAGCCGCTCAAGGCGCTGGACGCCGATCACCCGATCCTCTCGGGCAAGGCGGGCAAGCCTCTGGGCAGGTTGACGTATCGCGCGTTCCTGCAGCAGCAGCTCCAGGCCCGGGGCGTGGCGGATTTCAAGGGGACCAGCCGTCCGAAGCTCGAGGCCGTTCAGCTGGACGGGCGGGTGGTGCTGGTGTACAGTGCGATCGATTTTTCCTGCGGCCTGGAGGGCGACAAGCCCTACGCCTGCCGCGGATATGTGGACCAGGACGCCCGGAAACTCGCACTGAACATCCTGCTCTATGCCATCAGCTACTAGAACACCCCCCTCGTCGCGCCAGGCAGTCTGGCTGAGAGTGGCGGCAGCGGTCCTGCTTTGCCTGGCCTGGCCTGCCTCTGCCCAGCGGGCCCGACCTGCCGGGCCCGGCAGAATCCGCCAGGCCCTGGCCCAGGGGCGCAAAGCCCTGGCCGACCAGCTCCAGAAGCAGCCCGAACGGATCGACCCGGCCCTGCTGGCAGAATGCATCACGCGCCTGGCCCGGACGGGCCCGATCGACCAGGCGTCCCTGGCCGGGCCGATCGGCGCGCTGCTGCGGGCCGACCAGCCCAGCCCGAGCTTCCGGAGCTGGCGCATCCTGGCCCTGACCGGCCTGGGCGCCAAGGACCACATCCAGCAGATTGCTGCCGACGCGGCTTGGTTGACCCGGCAGCAGCATTCCAGCGGCGGCTGGGGCTTCGGACCCCAGCACCCTGCCCGCCAGGCCAACCCCAACTGGACCGACACATACAGGACCGCCTTGGCCGCAGAGGCCCTGGCAGCAGCCAGCCAGGCCGGGGTCCGGGATTTGTCCGAGTCGCTGACCCGGGCAGGACAATGGCTGATCCAGGCAGCCAACCATGACGGCGGCTGGGGCCTGCAGGGGCCCGACGGCAACAGCTTCCGCGTGATGGCTGCCAGCCACGGCTCGACCACCGCCGCTGCGGTTGCGGCCCTGGCCTGCGTGGATACCGCCCTGGGCCCCGACGCGCCCGAGGGCCTGGCCCGGGCCCTGCAGCGAGGGGCGGCCTGGCTGGACAAAAATCACGACCCGGCTGGACATCCGGGGTACGTCTGGTCCGAGAATCCCCTGGCGACCATCGAGTATCGACAGCGGATCTCCCTGCTGGCCGGGCAGATGGGCCTGAACCTCGCCGCCAAGGGCGACTGGACCCGCCCCCTGATTGCGGCGATCCTCGAAGACCGGGCCGAAGATGGGCTCTTCCTGCCGGCAGAGAAGCCCCAGGCCGACCGGCTGCGCGCTACAGCCCTGTCCTGCCAGGCCCTCTGGGCGACCCAGCGACCGACGGCGCTGATCTGGCTGACCGATCAACCGGTCGGGGCAACGGCGCCGGTGCGGCTGGCCCGGCAGTTGGGCCGGGAGATGGCCCTGCCGTTGCGGATCCGCCAGATGCAGCTGGACGCTGCGGACCGGAATCTCTCCGGGGCCCGGCTGGTGGTGGCCGACTTGAGAACCGTCGCCTTGCTGGCCGAGAAGGACCGGCCGCCGGCTTGGCTGGATGAACTGATCGAGCACGTTCAGGCCGATGGGACGGTGGTGGTGCTCCTGCCGGCCGATGCCGACCGCGCCGAAGCGATGTCGCGACAGCTGACCGAGAAGGCCCGCCCGCTGCAGATGCAGACTCGCCCCGTCGAAGCCTCCCACCCGGTTCTGGCCATGGAGCCGCCGATCGGCCCGGGCCTGGAGATCCGGGCCACGGCGGTCGGCAACGACATCAGGAGTTCGATCTTCCTGGTATCGACCGACCTGGCCGGGGCCGTCGAGTCCGGCCAGAGGGGCCGGGGCGCCTGCCGCTTCATCCTCCACGCCCTTCGCTACGCCGGCGGGCCCGGGGGCCTGGGCAGCGGCAGGGACCAGCCGGTCGAGATGCCCGAAACGGTCGACTCGGTCCAGGTCGCCCGCGTCCGACACCTGGGCGGCTGGGGCTTGTGTCCCGACGCCCTGTCGCCGATGCGTCTGGTCCTGGCCCGCGCCGCCAGCCTGGACGTCGAACTACTCGACCCGACCGACCTGGACGAGCCAGCCCAGGCGGACCTGCTATGGATTACCGGCACGAAGGCGCCGTTGCTCCCGGCCAGGTCGATGCAGCAACTCCAGCGGTACGTCGCGGCTGGGGGTACCGTTTTTGCCGACGCGACCGCAGGCTCGGAGGAATTCGCCCGGGCCTTGTCGCAACAACTGACTGCGGCGTTCGGCCAGGGGCAGCTCAAGCCGATTCCGATCGACCACCCGCTGATCCGCGGCACGTTTGCCGGCGGGATGGGCTGCGACATTCGCCAGGTCCGCTACTCCGCCGCGGCCGCCAGAAAGAACCCGGATCTGACCCAGCCGGTCCTGCAGGGAATCGAGGTTGGCGGTCGGTTGGCGATCATCCTCAGCCCCTACGGCGTGACCGGCGCGTTGGAGGCCCGGACGACCTACGGGGCCAAGACGCTGACGCCCGAAGATGCGCGCAGACTGGCTGCCAACCTGTTGCTGTACGCCTGGTCCAGCCGGTCGGAGGACCGCTGAGAGCTATCGGCCGCTGCAGGCGTACTTGTGGAACGCCTCGCGCAGCTTCGTGGAGATCGGCCCGGCCTTGCCGCCACCGATGGCCTTGTCGTTGATCTGGGTCACCGCGATGACCTCCGCGGCCGTACCGGTCAGGAAGCACTCATCGGCGGCCAGGAGACGCTCGACGGAAATCGACTCCTGTTTAACCTCGATGCCCATTTGTTCTGCCAGGCGCATGACCACGCCGCGGGTGACGCCCTTGAGTATGCCATCGCTCTCCGGCGGGGTCAGCAGGCAGCCGCTCTCGACGATGAAAAGGTTATCGCCGGTGCACTCTGCGACATTGCCAGCCGCGTTGAGCATGATCGCCTCGGAAACGCCTGCATCGATGCATTCGATCTTCGCGCGGATGTTGTTGAGGTAGTTGAGGCTCTTGACGTGCGGATCGAGCATGTCTTCGCCCGGCCGGCGGATCCGCGAGATGATCACCGCCATGCCGTTGGCGTACATTTCCTCGGGATACAGACGGATGCCGTCGACGATGCAGAAGACCGTCGCCTTGGAGCAGAGATACGGGTTGAGCCCCAGCGTTCCCGGCCCGCGCGTCACGACCAGGCGGATGTAGCCGTCGGTCCTGCCGTTGGCCTGGATCGTCTTGTCCATCGCCTCGATGATCTCCTCCCGCGAGTACGGGATTTCCAGGCGGATCCGCTCGGCGGACTCGAAAAGGCGATCGACGTGGGCGTCGCATTCGAAGATCTTCCCGCCGTAGATGCGGATGCCCTCGAACACGCCGTCGCCATAGAGCACGCCGTGGTCGAAAACGCTGATCTTCGCTTCGGCCTGATCCACCAGTTGTCCGTCGATCCAAACTTTCATCATGGGCTCCTGTTGAGCGGAACATCTTAATCGCCGGGCCCGGGCAGTACAAGGCTCGGCCTTGATACTGCCTTCGGATCGTCCAGCCGATGACTTAACAGTCCGTTTAGAAATGGAACTCGTAGCGAGATCAGACCGGATTGTCGAGCACCAAGGAACGAAAACGCAGGCGAATCGCAAGATTCGCTGAGTTTTTGTGCAGTTGTCACCCGCCGGGCGGGCCAGTATGATTCCAACATGGCAGAGAAACAGCAGAGAACGGTTCATTTTTCCGGCGACGTCCAGGGCGTGGGCTTCCGCTACACCACCTGCCGGGTCGCCGAGGGTTTCGACGTGACCGGCACGGTCAAGAACCTGCCCGACGGGCGGGTCCGCATCGTCGTCGAGGGCACGGCCAAGGAAATCGACGCCTTTCTGGACAAGCTGGAATCCCGCATGGACCGCCACGTCCGCGACCGCAACGAACAGACCGCCGGGGCAACGGGAAAGTTCGACGGATTCCAGGTGGTGTACTAGATGACCGCCCCCGAGGCCCGCGCCATGAGCCCCCGGGCCGTGACGTGGCTGGGCCTGTTCGTCAATGCCCTGCTGGCAGGGGGCAAGATCCTCGCGGGTCTGCTCTTTGCCAGCCAGGCCATCCTCGCCGACGGGCTGCACTCGTCATCGGACCTGATAACCGACGTGGCCGTATTGGCGGGCCTGCGGGTCTCGGACCGACCGGCCGACACCGACCACCACTACGGCCACAGGCGCATCAGCACGCTGGTGGCGATGTTCGTGGCGGTCATGCTGCTTTCCGCGGGCGGCTTTATCGCCTACGAGGCGATCGACTCGCTGCGCCACCCGACGGTTTCGGCGATCCGCCCGACCTGGCCGCTGGTGGTCGCCCTGATCTCCGTGCCGGCCAAGGAGGTCCTCTTCCGCCTGACGCTCCGGACCGGGCGAGCCTGGCAGGATACCTCGCTGCAGGCCAATGCGTGGCACCACCGGACCGACGCGCTGAGTTCGGTCGCCGCCGCGGCCGGCCTGGCCGGGGTGCTCATCGGCGGGCCCGCCTGGGGCTTGCTCGACGCGGTGACCGCGACGGTGCTGTCGGCCTTTCTGGTCGTGGTGGCCCTGCGAATCCTCAAAAACGCCGCCGGGGAGCTGATCGACAAGGCCCCGGCCGATGAGACCCAGCAGGCCATCGCCCAGGCCGTCCTGGAAACCCCAGGCGTGCGGAGCTACCACGCCCTGCGGGCCCGTCAGATGTCCGGGAAAATCACCGCCGACATCCACGTGCAGGTCGAGGCGGACCTGACTGTCAGCGAAGGACACGAGATCGCCACCGACGTCCGCCGGCGCATCCAGCAGGCCGAGCAGGATGTCATCGAAGTCATCGTCCACATCGAACCTTACAACCCCGACTACCCGCACTCGATCCACGCCTCGGACATCTACGACGGACGCGTCCACCCGTCCGGTTAGGCCTGTCCGAACCGGCGGGCTGTCGCTACAATCGCCTGCATGTCCCTGCCACCCGCCAAAACGGCCGCCTTGTTCGTCATCCGCATGCTCCGCGCGCACGGCCACCAGGCCCTGCTGGCCGGCGGATGCGTCCGCGACATGCTGCTGGGCCTGGAAAGCAGCGACTACGACGTAGCGACCGACGCCGGGCCCGAACGCGTCGCGGAAATCTTCCACCGCGTCCTGCTTCTCGGGGCCAGGTTCGGCGTGGCCGTCGTGCTCTACAGGAAACAGCAGGTCGAAGTGGCCACCTTCCGCTCCGACGTCTCCTATTCCGACGGGCGACGGCCCGACCGGGTCGAGTTCTCCAACCCGCGCGAGGATGCCCTCCGCCGCGACTTCACCATCAACGGGATGTTCTACGACCCCCAGACCGACGAAGTGATCGACTACGTCGGGGGAAAAGAGGACCTGGCAGCGGGGATCGTCCGGACCATCGGCGAGCCGGACCGGCGGTTCGGCGAAGACTACCTCCGCATGCTCCGCGCCCCGCGGTTCGCCGTGCGGTTCGACTTCCGCATCGACGAGCAAACCGCCCGGGCCATCCGCGAAAACGCCCCGAAGATCGCGTCGATCTCGGGCGAACGGATCTGCGATGAACTGACCAAAATGCTTTCAGCCGACTCGGCCGCCCGGGCTGCTGAGCAGCTCGAGGCCCTCCAACTGGCCCCGGCGATCCTGCCGGAACTCTTCGCCGACCGCGATCTGCTCTGGGCCAGGGGACTGGCCCGCCTGGCCGTAACCGCCCCCCAGGTCGACGTGGTGAACAACTTCGCCGCCCTGCTGGCTGAGCTTCCCATCCGGAGCATCCGCCGCATCGCCCGCCGCTGGGGGATGAGCAATCAGCTCTCCGAGGCTATCTGCTTCTGCGCCGCCCACCTGGACCAACTGTCCGCCGCTGCCGGGCCGATGCCGCTGGCCGATCTCAAACGCCTTCTGGCCGATACGAACTTCCCACACCTGCAATCGCTCTGGCGGGCGGCCGAGTCGGTCGATACGGGCCGGACCACCGAATCAGGCCGCCTGGAGATGCGGATCAGGCAGATCCCGCCGGAGACGATCGACCCGCCGGAGTTGATCGACGGCCACGAGTTGATGGAGATGGGGCTGAAACAGGGCCCGCGGATCGGGCAGATCCTCCGGGCTGTCCGGGACGCCCAGCTCAACGAGCAGATCGAAGCGCCCGGCCAGGCGATAGACCTGGCCAGGCGCCTGATCGACGAATCTAGCGACTCTTCGGCGTGAACGTCTCCAGCGACAGGTCGGTCCCGTCGTAGGCGATCCGCTGCTTGCCGGCCACGACGTTCCCCCCGGATACCGAAAGCTCCGGTGCCTTGCCGCCGTAGAAGCTGAACTTCAGCGTCTGGCCGTTCAGTTCGATGCTCTTGTCGCCTTCAGCCCCGGGCCCGGCCATGACGATCATGCCCTCCGCCCCGGAGGCTCCGGAGAAGTCCACCGCCGCCGAGGTCCCCTCGACCGTCAGAATCGCCGAGCCGTCGGCTGCGGGCTTCCAGGTGCTCGTCTTGCCGCGCAGGCGCCCGATCTTCTGCTGCTTGCCCAACGCCCAGACCCACAGCTGACCGCTGGTCGCCGACTTGTGCCACCCCCGCGTCGGCTGGGTCTGGACGGTGACCAGGATGTCGTTGGCGTCCTGGTAGCGGTTTCGCATCGCGAAGAAGCGATACTCGCCCTTCTGGCGGTCGGCGAGGGTCAGGCCCACCGACTCGGCCGGGTCGGCCTCTTTCATATCCAGCGGCCAGTTGACCAGCGACAGAATCGCCCGGTGCGGGTACTCGCTGGCGGTTTCGAAGGGTCCGCCGGCGGCTTCGTCGAGTTTCTTGCTGACGCGGTTGTACAGCCAGAGCAGGGCGGGTTTGTGCTTCTGGTCGACCACGCCGAAGCCCATGCAGAACGTCCCTGGCCCGGATATGCCCGAGCGGCTCCAGACGTTGTGGTCATACGCCCCGCGGCTGGGGAAGACCGGCTTGTCGTCGACCGCAAGCGTCTGGACGACGAACTTCAGGACGGTATTGGGCACGTTGGGGCGCGGCGAGGCGAAGTCCTTGCCGCCCGCCACGCGCCAGGCCTGGATGGCCGTCAGGTAAACGATGTGCGAGGCCATCACGCCCGTGCCGTCACCTTCGTTGAAGAACCCGCCGTCGCCGAAGCCTTCGGTGACATTGCGGATCATGGCTTTCTGGCTCTCGGCCAGCAGGGGCTTGATCTTCTTCATATCGACCCCGGGATCGTTCATGATCGCCAGAACCGCCAGCGCCCCGCCGCCGACCTGCATGCCCCAGTGGTTGCTGGCGGGCATGTGGCGCGAGCCGCGGACCAGCTCCGCCAGCGACTGGTTCCTGCCCTCGTTGTACTCGGCGATGGCCTTGGCGAATTTGATCCTCGTCTGCTCGTCCCAGCCGTTGTAGCAGAGGTCATAGCCCAGGGCGTACCAGCCCAGGGAAGGCCCCGCCCGCAGCGCCCCGCCGGGGTTGCGGAAGCTGTAGCGGTCGTCGACGTCCCGCTGGAAGTTCAGGGCCTTCTCGAAACACTCCTTGCCCAGCTCGGCGTAGACCTTGTCCCCCGTGATCTGGTAAAGCATGCCGTACCCGGCCACGTGACTTATGGTGTAGGTCCCGACGGGGAAGTCCTTCTTCTTGGTCTCGTAAGCCTTGGATGAGTTGTTGTAGTGTTCCGGCAGGCTCAGCCCGTGCGTGCCGTTGAGCAGCACCTCCAGGCGTTTGACCAGCCTTTGGCCCTCAGGGGTCTTGGCGCGTTTGCGGATCTCGGCCAGGTCCGACTGGCGGAACAACAGCCGCGGATGCTCGCCGGGCTTGGGCTCGACGAATCCCTCCACGTCCGCCGGCCAGGGACTCTCCTGGGCCCCGGCGCTGTTGAAGAGGCAGAGAACGACGAAAGCTGCAAGGCAAAGGACGCTGAAACGGTTCATGGGGTTTCTCCTGATCTGGTGAAGCGGCCGGTTCTGAAACCCGCCCCGGACGCCGGGGTTTCTCAGGCCCTTGCCTGAATCGCCCCGCCGGGGTAGTCTCTTGGCCATGTTTGGGATCCCCCTGCCGATCATCTTCGCCGTCACCGGTGCGGTGGCCGGGTTTGTCGACGCCGTTGCCGGCGGAGGGGGCCTGATCACCATCCCCGTGCTGCTGGCCGCCGGAATCGACCCGAAAATGGCCTTGGGGACCAACAAATTCCAGGCCAGTTTCGGCTCGTCGACGGCGATGGTGACCTACAGCCTCCACAAGCACGTCGTGCCGTGGAACTGCAAGCTGGGTATCGCCGCGACAGCCATCGGGGCCGCGTCGGGAACGCTGGCCGTCCAGCACCTGCCCGGGCAGTTCCTGGCTGCGTTCATCCCCATCGCCCTGCTGGGCGTGCTGGTCTATTTCCTTCTGGCCCCGCGGGCCGGGCAGGTCCAGCGCCAGGCCCGCATGCCCCGGCCGGTGTTCTTCCTGCTCTTCGGGCTGGGCATCGGGTTTTACGATGGCTTCTTCGGGCCCGGAACGGGGTCGTTCTGGACCTTCGCGATTGTGCATTTCCTGGGTCTGGCCCTGCCGGCCGCGGCCGGCCATACCAAGGTGATGAACTTCACCTCCAACATCGTCTCGCTGGTCTTCTTCGCCATCGGCGGGTACGTGCTGGTCGTACCGGGCTTGGCCATGGCGACCGGGCAGATCATCGGCGCCCGCGTCGGGGCGGGCCTGGCCTCCAAACGCGGGGCGGGGTTCATCCGCCCGGTCTTCCTGGTCGTCGTGGCCCTGACGATCGCCAACCTGCTCTACCGCCGATTGGCCGCCTGGCTGGGCTGGTGATGGCGTGTCGATCCGGGTGATCACCGCAGCGATCGGCTCGATCGGCGACGTGCTGCCGCACCTGGCGATCGGGCGACAGCTCCAGCGGCGCGGCTGCGACGTGACGATTCTGGCCAATCCGGCCTACCGACAGCTGGTCGGCCAGGCCGGGCTGGACTGTGCTCCCATCGGCACGGCCGAGGAGATCGACGACACGGCCCGGGCCTTCACCTACCACCATCGCTTCTCGCTGGGCCCGGCGATCGCGATCCTCCAGGCCGCCGCCGGCAACGATCAGTCCTGCTCGTCCTTGTAGTCCTGCCAGGCGTTGTAGATGGCTTCGAGCTGGGCGGGGGCGAGGGGGCCTGCGTTGGCGGCCCGGAGGTTTGCCTCGAAGTGGCCCTCGTTGCGCGTGCCGACGATGGCCGTCGAGACGCCGGGACAGAAGAGGATGAACCGCAGGGCGATTTCGACGCTTTCCTGCTCGTCGGCGTCGAAGAGGTCCAGCTCGATCTCCTGGCAGCGCTGGTAGTAAGGGCGCATGTAGTCGCTGTCGGGCCTTTCATCCAACAGCCAGGCGGCGTTGGCGATGGGGCGCTTGATGATCGTGCCCATCCCCGCCTTGCCCGCTTTGGGCAGAACCTGGTCGACCGGGTCCTGGTCGATCAGGTTGGCCGAGGTCTGCAGGGCCTGGAACTGGCCGGACTCGATGGCAGCGAGGGCAGTTTCGCCGTTGCCGCTGTAGCCGAGATAGCGGATCTTGCCCTGCTCCTTGGCCCTGGCCAGCGGCTCGATGACATCGCCTTTCTTCAGCGTTTCGATCGAGCAGGTGTGCAGTTGCATCAGGTCGATGGTGTCGGTCTTGAGGCGCTGGAGCGACTGCTCGATGCTCCGGGCCATCATCTCCGGGTCCCAGTCTTCTGCCTCTGGCGGCTCGTCCAGCCCGCGGGCGTGGCCACACTTGCTGAAGAGGTAGAACTCATCGCGTCGGTCGGCCAGGGCCTGGCCGATGCGGACCTCGCTGCGCCCGTAGCAGGCGGCGGTGTCGATGACGTTGATGCCCGCATCGATGACGCGCTTCAGCAGGCGGCCTGCGTCTTGGTCGCTGATCTGCTCCGATCCGACCTCAGCGCCGCCGAAACCCAGCGCGGTGACCTGCATGTCCGTCCGGCCGAACTGTCGTTTCTCCATCGCTTGCCGACTCCCATCTGCCCCGGGGCGTTTGCAGAATCGTATCGGGGCCGACGGTCAAAGCCAACGCAGCCGCTTACCGGCCGGGCCGCCTGCCGGCCAGGATGCCCTCGATGCGCTTCCGGGCGGATT